>CAZNPV010000118.1:0-1581 GCA_964575025.1 uncultured Mariniphaga sp. | reverse complement strand
AAGGAATTGCCATGAAATATATAAATATCTCGTACCTATCTATACAATGGGACAATTTTCCAGAACCAATAGTTTTTTTAAAAGGATTTTTCTAATTTATTGATACGTCCATACTTTCTGCAGGGCACCTATTTTTTTATAAAGAACAATTATTTTTCGCCCTTTATCAATTTCCAATAATTACCTGGTCACAGTAAAATTGATTTTCAGTTTGTACATTAATCAAATACATTCCGTTGGGTATTCCAGTCAGATCTTCGTTCAGTGTGGAAAGCCCCTGAGGTAAAAATCTGTTAGACAGGCATTTTACGGTTTGTCCTTTCAGGTCTGTGAGGTATATATCTACCGTTTGTGCCGATTCCAGGTCAATCTGAATGGTAACCAGGCCACCGGTGGGATTGGGGTAAAAACGGATGTTGTCTTCCATTTGTTTGGCCTGTGCGGAGACAGCAAAAAACCCGATATCGGGATTTTCCGGAGCTGCTTCTTTATTTCCAATATGATCTACACCGACCGAATAAAACCTGTAATGGGCACTTTCCTCCGAGCGGAATTCAACGGATATTTCCTTTGTTGTTTTCCACAGGTCAAATCCTTCGTCGCCTTTAGCCATCCAAACCTCATAATAATCGATGCCTGATTCAGGGTCTGCCCCTGAAATGTTCAGGGTTATAGTCCCGTCTTCGGTGTAATCGGTTATCTCAGTAACAGGCGGCAGTAGATCGAAGGTATTGACATATTCATTGGTTACGATCGGCTCATTGGCATCGAAGTAAATAATGGCCTTGTTTTTTATTTCCTGGTTATTTTGTGGTTCTTCTTTCAGGTATAACCGGAAACTGACTGAACCTTCCCCTTCGGGCGAAGTCACATTGGGAGGCAGAACCCCCACAAAGGGGTCTTCGATTTCTTCCCCGGTAGCCGGGTCAAACGAACGGATCACACAGTTCAGCGACCCGGATTCTTCATCGGTATCGACCACAAACCGGGCATCCACACCCAGATGTTCCAGGGTTGCATTCTTAACCAGGGTTTCAGAGCCCGGAAGGGCATAAATAGTGGTGTCTCCTATGGTTACCGATTTAATTTCTGTTTTGTTCAGGTCAAATATTTCAGGATCGAGGGTGTCGGAAACAATGATGGTATGGGCAGGAGCAGAGGCACTGCTTTTATTTTCGAAGTAAATGGTATAATCGAGAAATTCTGTGCTATTAATATAATTCTGTTCGCCATATCCGGATGGCCCTACTTTTTCATTGGGATCTAATGAAAAAACCACAAAATGTTTACTATCGAACATTGTCCCTTTTGCTGGTTGTTTATCCCAAAGACAACTAAGAGCATTGAATATTGCTTTAATGGCAAGCATCCCGTGATTTTGATCAAATTGTGTTTTAATAAATTTTTCAATAGATTCTTGAGTTGCTTTAGAAAGACAATCAAGAATTATTCCTCCTGTACTTGTTACATATTTTTTCGTTGTCCTTTGATCTGAATTTGAAAGTAACCACCAAATTGCTTCTTTGCCTATCGTAAAAGCGCATCCTGCATATTCCTTAATTGGCTCGTATAAACTTAACA
>CAZNPV010000117.1:0-1586 GCA_964575025.1 uncultured Mariniphaga sp. | reverse complement strand
ACAACCTGACCTATACGGTTTATCCAATTCCGGATGTGGTGTATATCGTAGGAGGGGCAACCACGGCCGGATGGGATGCTGCCAATGCCATTGCGTTCACCAAAGATGGCGTGGGCCTCTATTCATTAACGACTGACCTGGCCCCGGGGAACGGCGGAATGAAGATCCTCGCAAACCAGGGCGCCTGGGCTCCCCAATGGGGGACTGCTGAAAATGCCGGCCCCACCTATGGAAAATTAGCTTACCGGGCCACAGAAGCCGATTCTGATCCGCCTGAAATTCCGGAACCTGCAACAGCAGGAACCTTTAAGATCGAAATAGATTTTACAGAGAATATCTATAAGATTACCAAACAATAAACCGGAAAAAAACAAATAGCGTAGGGAACTACGCTATTTGTTTTGTTATGTAATTGTATATGTTTTTAAGAATTATTCCTTTCGTGGGGTTTCTTTTGTGCTCACTGAATCTTTATTCACAGATCACAACAGATCCCTCTTTGCCGGTAGCTTCCGGCAATGTAACCATTGCTTTTGTTTCCGCTCAGGAAACACGGCTCGGGTATTTTACCGGGGATTTGTATGCCCATACCGGGGTGATTACGGAGGGTGATTCCAACTGGAAACAGGTAATCGGCGAATGGGGGGATAATTCAATCCAACCCAAATTGACCCATAAGGGAGATGGAATCTATGAACTGGAAATTTCACCCGATATAAAAACCTTTTATTCCGTGCCTGACGATGAAAAAGTGCTTCAACTGGCTTTTGTTTTTCGCTCATCCGACGCATCGCGGCAAACCAACGATCTGTTTGTGGATGTCTATGAGGAAGGATTGTTCGTCAGGCTGGAGCAACCTGCCGGAAATTCGATTGTTGAGAGAGGGCAACCTGTATTCTTTTCAGCCCATGCTTCGGTTTCTGCATCCCTGAAAATATGGCTTGATGGTTCGCTTTTGGATCAGATTTCCGGGACCACCCTCACTGCCAGTCATACTTTTAACGAAGCAGGAAACCACTGGGTGGTTGCCGAAGCATCAGCAACAGGGGAAACCGTGCGGGATTCATCCTGGATATGTGTTCGCGAAGAAGTGCGTACCGAAGCTAAACCTGCAGCCTACCTGAAAGGCATCAATTATCCTACAGATACTTCAGCAGCCCTGGTTTTATGGGCTCCCGGCAAGGAGTATGTTTTTGTGGTGGGCGATTTTAACGACTGGCACCCCCGGAATGAATATCAAATGAAAAAAGACGGGGATACCTTCTGGCTCGAAATCGAAAGGCTTGAGAAAAAGAAGGAATATGTATTTCAGTATTTTATCGACAATACGATTCGGATTGCCGACCCCTATGCGGAAAAAATATCCGATCCCTGGAACGATTCCGGGATATCTCCTGAGACGTACCCCGGATTAATTGACTATCCCGAAGGAAAAACAGAAGGCATAGCCTCGGTACTTCAACCCGGACAGGAAGAATACCTCTGGGAGGTTCCGGATTTTGAACCCGTGGAAAAGGAGAAAATGATCATTTATGAAATGCTGATCCGTGATTTTACCGAAGAACATACTTTTCAGGCGGTGAGGG
>CAZNPV010000116.1:0-1586 GCA_964575025.1 uncultured Mariniphaga sp. | reverse complement strand
CCCTCACCGCCTGAAAAGTATGTTCTTCGGTAAAATCACGGATCAGCATTTCATAGATGATCATTTTCTCTTTTCCCACAGGTTCAAAATTCGTCACCTCCCACGGGTAGGGTTCCTGTCCGGGTTGCAGTACCGAAACAATGCCTTCTGTTTTTCCTTCCGGGTATTTCATCAAACCCGGATAGGTTTCAGAAGAGATCCATGCATCATGCCAGGGATCAACAATTTTTTCTGTATAGGGATCGGCAATCCGGATAGTATTGTCGATAACGTATTGAAATCCATATTCTTTCATTTTTTTGAGCCCTTCGATCTCAAGCCAGAAAAAATCTCCGTCTTTTTTCATCTGAAACTCATTGGCGGGGTGCCAGTGGTTGAAATCGCCCACCACAAAAACATATGTTTTTCCGGGAGCCCACAAAACCAAAGCGGCGGATGTATCCGTAGGATAATGGATGCCTTTACGATAGGCTGCAGGCTTTGCTTCGTTACGTACTTCTTCGCGGACACATATCCAGGATGAATCCCGCACGGTTTCTCCTGCTGCAGATGCTTCGGCAATTATCCAGTGATTCCCTGCTTCGTTGAAGGTATAGCTGGTCGTGAGGGAGCTCCCCGAAGCCTGATCCAAAACTGAACCGTCAAGCCATATTTTCAGGGTTGAAGAGACCGAGGCGTTCACGAATAAGAGTACCGGCTGCCCTTTTTCAACCACAGAATTCCCGGCGGGTTGTTCCAGCCTGACCGCTAATCCTTCCTCATATACATCCACAAACAAATCGTGGGTTTGCCACGATCCATCGGAAGAACGAAAAACAAAAGCCAACTGAACCACCTTTTCATCCTCCGGCACGGAATAGTAGGTTATTATATCAGGGGATATCTCCAGTTCATAGATCCCATCTCCTTTATGGGTCAGTTTGGGTTGAATTGCATTATCCCCCCAGGTGCCAATTACGTATTTCCAGTTCGGATTGCCTTCCGTAATAACCCCTGTATGCGCATATAGATCCCCCGTGAAATAACCGAGCCGTGTTTCCTGAGCGGAAACAAAGGAAAGGGTGACGCTGCCGGAAGCTACCGGCAAAGGAGGTTCTGTTGTGATCTGTGAATAAAGATTCAGAGAAAACAAAAGAAACCCTACGTAAGGAACAACTCTTGAAAACATAGGCGTATAACATAAAAACAAATAGCGTAGAAAACTACGCTATTTGTTTTTTTTCCGGACTATTGCTTGGTAATCTTATAGATATTCTCCGTGAAATCTATTTCGATCTTATAGGTTCCGGCTGTTGCAGGTTCCGGTATTTCTGCCGGATCGGAATCTGCTTCTGTCGCTCTGTAAGCCAGTTTTCCATAGGTAGGACCGGCATTTTCTGCAGCGCCCCACTGGGGAGCCCAGGCACCCTGGTTGGCCAGAATCTTCATTCCGCCGTTTCCTGGGGCCAGGTCGGTCGTTAAGGAATAGAGGCCTACACCGTCTTTGGTAAAGGCAAGGGCACTGGCAGCATCCCATCCGATGGTGGTTGCTCCTCCTACGATATACACCACATCCGGAATTGGATAAACCGTATAGGTCAGGTTGT
>CAZNPV010000115.1:0-1696 GCA_964575025.1 uncultured Mariniphaga sp. | reverse complement strand
CCCGAAAGCCATATGAGCAGGCAGTTTTATTCCATTCGGGATCAATTGATGAAAATAAATAATTAGATCCGTTGAATGAAAAGATGCGATAACTTAAAAATTAAATTATGAAACAGTATGATGTGATTATCATTGGTGGAGGGCCGGCAGCTATTATTTCCGGCGTGACTACTAAAAAAAACTATCCGGATAAAACAGTTTTAATGTTGCAGGAAGAGCACAAAGGACTTGTCCCTTGCGGGATTCCCTATGTATTTCACGAACTCAAAGGTGCGGAGAACAACCAGATGGGACCCAAACCATTTGTTGATGCCGGAGGGGAAGTGCTGGTAGACCCGGCAGTTGATGTCGATACTTCTTCAAAAACCGTAACCGTACAATCGGGACAATTGTTTACCTACGATAAACTGATTATTGCTACAGGGTCCCTTCCCGTCATTCCAAAATTCATTCCCGGGTACGATCTGCCGGAAGTTTTTTATGTCAAAAAAAGCTATAGCTATATTTCCGACCTGTACGGGAAACTTGCAAATAAGAAAAAAGTGGTCGTTGTCGGAGGAGGATTCATTGGTTCCGAAATTGCGGAACAACTGGCTCAGGAAGATAAACAAGTAACCATCGTTGAAGGAGAAAAGAATTGCCTGTGCATGGCATTTTCGGATGAACTCAGTACGATTGCCACAGAACAGTTAAAAAAGGCCGGGGTCACAGTCCGTACCGCAACCCTGGTGAAAGAAGTAATGGGGAAAAATGGCAAGGTCACGGCAGTTAAACTGGATAACGGGGAAATGTTGGAAACTGACGCAGTAATCTTCTCCATAGGATACAAACCCAATACAGAAATAGCTAAAAAAGCCGGAATCCCGTTAAACAAAACCGGGGCCATCGTTGTAGATCATTACGAGCGTACTTCCATACCGGATGTTTGTGCCATAGGGGATTGCTCTCAGACCATTGGATTTTTAACAGGGAATCTTGACAATATCATGCTGGCATCCACGGCAACTGCCGAAGCACGGGTTTTAGGGTATAACCTTTTTGGTATCAAAATACGGAAAAATTTCGTAGGTACGCTGGGGATCTTTTCTACCCGGATTAATGGATTGGCTATGGCTGCAGCAGGATTGAATGACCGAAGTGGAAAACAGGCAAACATCGATTTTATTGAGGCCAAATTTAGTGATTTTGATACCCATCCTGTCAATTTTTCAGAGACTCAATCCATTACCTGCAAGCTGTATGTTTCTCCTTCGAACGGAAGCATTCTTGGAGGCGAAGCCTGGGGAGGGAAAATTGCCGGTACACTGATTAATATTATCGGTATGGCTATCCAGAAAGAAGTTACCGTTTATGAATTAATTTCCTATCAGATAGGTACCCATCCTTTATTAACAGCCGCTCCGACAAAACCGGTAATGGTAAAGGCTGCAGAAGCTGCCATTGCCCAGATAATGAACAGAAACAAGTAATTCGAAGTGCATATATTCCAGGTGAATTGATTCTGCAAACATGCGTCCGGTAGTTGCCGTCGGTAGAATTCCGTCGGCAACACCGGCCGCCTGAAATGAAAGCACAGGTTTTATTCTTCGTGAACCTCGATGATCGGGATGGTATTGTTTTTCATTTCCTGATTCAGCACTGCCTGATAGAGGGTGGCAAACGCTGCATGAATCCACATAATGGAAATCAGTACCCC
>CAZNPV010000114.1:0-1728 GCA_964575025.1 uncultured Mariniphaga sp. | reverse complement strand
CCCGAAAGCCATATGAGCAGGCAGTTTTATTCCATTCGGGATCAATTGATGAAAAGCGAATGATCCGATACGACAGATAATGAACAGGAAAGAGTAATTCGAAGTGCATTTATTCCAGGTGAATCCAGTCTCGTTTCTGTAAATGATCTGCCAGCATTTTATGCAGTTGTTGAACGAGACTGGTATTGGCCGGAATTTCTGAAATATTAACGGTTTCCTCCGGATCCTCCGAAATATTATAAAGCATTCGTGCCTGTAATTCCCCGTTTTTATCATTCATCCATTCGGTATAGGTATACGTTGGAGTAATAAGGGTTTCGCCCCTTATCCAGCGGGCAAATACAGCCTTCTTCCATGGTTGTGAAGGATCATCAAGCAAGGGGACCATGCTTTTTCCCTGTAAATGGAAAGGCAAAGGCAGCCCGGACAGTTCGCACAGTGTAGGGTATATATCGATATATTCCACAAGTGCATGGGTTCTCTGGCCCGGTTTTTTGCCGGGAGCCTTCAATATCAGAGGCGTATGCAATACCTTCTCGAAATTGCAGTGTTTGCACCAAAGCCCGTGTTCCCCCAGATGCCAGCCATGGTCTCCCCATACAATGACAATGGTGTTTTTTGCAAGCCCCAGTTCATCCAGGGCTTCCAGGACCTTCCCAACCTGAGCATCGGTATAACTTACGCAGGCATAATAACCATGAATTAATTTAATGGCTGTTGTATCCGGCACCGGACCTTCAGGAGGAATGGAATAATAAGCCCGCAACTCGCCAAAGGTATGCATCGCCTCATCCGGAGCATTATCGGGTTTACGCATAAATCCAGGCAATTCGATTTTCCCGGGATCATACAGATCCCAGTATTTTTCAGGAGCATTGAAAGGTAAATGGGGTTTTAAAAATCCGACAGCAAGAAAAAAGGGCTGATCGTTCTCCCTGAGTTGTTTTAACTGAGCGATTGCTTCATTGGCAATTTTCCCGTCAAAATATGCATCATCCGGAAAGTCTGCACACTCGTAGGGAAATCCACGGGTTGTTCCGTTCTCTTCATGGCTCAGGTTTTTCTTTTTTCTGTAATCGCGCCATCCGCTGACATTCTCAGCGGCCGGATGCCATCTGTAATCCCAGCTTCCTTTCCCGTCCTGAATATGATGATATACCTTTCCGAGGGAAATCGTCCGGTACCCGTTGTTTTTAAAGTGCATGGGAAGGCTTACGATGCCCGGTACGTCTTTGTCCTGCCAGCAATCGTAATTCAAAAACCTTTGCCGGTTGGGCCGGATGCCAGACATGAGGCTTGCCCGTGATGCACCGCAAACAGGAATATTGCAATAAGCACGGGTAAAAACCAATCCTGATTCCGCCAGTTTATCTATGCTGGGCGAAACAATGTGGGAAGCACCAAAGATACCCAACTCCGGACGAAGGTCATCGATAGCTATAAATAATACGTTGGGTGAGCAAGATTCCTGCGCATGAATAACAGAGATTAACAAACATGCGGTAAAGACTAAGGCCAGTTGTTTTTTTAATGGCATAATTTTTTTGTTTGTTTGATCAAATGTTCCTATTGCGTAACCAAGATATAAAAATAAAAAAGAAGGCTCATGTTTTATGCTTCGTGAACCTCGATGATCGGGATGGTATTGTTTTTTATTTCCTGATTCAGCACTTCCTGATAGAGGGTGGCAAACGCTGCATGAATCCACATAATGGAAATCAGTACCCC
>CAZNPV010000113.1:0-1785 GCA_964575025.1 uncultured Mariniphaga sp. | reverse complement strand
ATAATTTTAATTACCTGCCCGCCGGTCAGGCAAACCCGTCCATCAGGACAAATGGCCCCGACGCTTCGGGGTGGGGCAACGCCCCAAAACAATCAATCATAAGCTGAGTTACGAGTCTGAAGAACCGTCAACTGGCCACCTTATCACTTTCCCTGATTCCTGGTTCCTGGACCTATTCCATTGATTCATTTTGACTAATGGATCTTTTTATTTTCATTATTCATGCTTATATGACAACATAAGAAATCCAATAACGCGAACGCAGTGAGTGGACAACAGACTATGCTGTCGGGCTTGCGGCTTTTTCGGATTGGTCCTGCAAGAGGTATTCATATGCCGGGATGATCCGGATCCGTTTGTTTTTATACCGGATTTCATCCTTTTGGTTCATGGTTATGATCAGCCCTTCCTTCTTATTGAAATAGTCCATGGCTTCTGTCAGGCCGTTTATCTCACGGCGGGAATTCTCCGGATTTAATTCAAAACAAACCTGAATCAATGCCTCGGGTTTGTTTTTCCCGGTTACCACAAAGTCACATTCCACGCCTGATTCATTGAAATAGAATAATTCTTTCCCCTGTTGGCGTAAATGCCAGTACATGCTGTTTTCCAGTTTTCTTCCATTGTCTCTGTTCGGGGAGGGTGATACAGCATGGATCAATCCATTGTCGATGATGTAGATCTTTCTGGGATTTATCAGTTGTGCCCGGTAGGAATGCGCGAATTTCGGCATTAACCCCAGCAGGTAGGTTTGTTCGAAATACGAAAAGTAATCCAATATGGTAGCTGAGCTTTTAATCCCGAGAGGCTGAATGAGGCGTGTTGCTGTTACCAGGTTTGCTATATTTCCCACCAGGTACAGGAGAAGTCGTTTCAGTGAATTCACATCCCTGATTCCGTACCTGACGGCAATATCCCGGAACAGGATATCATCGAACAATGAGGTCAGTATTTCCAGGTTGTTGAATTTTATGAATTCAGGAAAACCTCCGGATTCAAGATATTGCTGAAAAGAAGATGCATGAGATTCCTTTTGCAGAAACCGGATAAATTCGCTGTACGAAAAAGGAAAAAGCTCTTTGGTAATATGTCTTCCGGTTAATTTTGTACCCAGTTCACGACTCAATAAAGAAGCATTGGAACCTGTGATGATCACTTTACAGCCTTCGTCCAGTTTTTGACGTGCATACAGTTCCCATCCTTTTATAACCTGTATTTCATCGAAAAAAAGCCGTGTAACCCCACGCTCTCTGATGATGCTGTCGAGCAGTTCAAAGTCGGCCGGTTCAAAGTTGTATAGTTTGGGGGTATCGAAATTGATAAAGAAAACATTGTCAGGTGCTTTTTTTATTATTTGGCCGAGGAGGGTGCTTTTGCCACAGCGGCGTATTCCGGAGATTATCAGCGCATGGTTTCCCTGTTGCTCAGGCAGTTTTTTCAGCAGATCCCTTTCCAGTCCGCTGTCAGCTAAGAGCAGGCGTTCTTTTTGATGGTCAATGACTGCAGCCAGGTCAGATCTTTTTATCATGATGTTTCCATAATCCAGTCAAAGATAGGTTGTTTATTGTTAATATGCAAATTTGTTTATCGCTAATATACAAAATAAGGTATTGAAAGTGAGGGGGAAGAATCCCTGCCAGTCCCGATCCATCGGGGCTGAATGCAATGAAGCGGGAAAAAATGAAAAATGAAAAATGGGGAAGAGTGGAAGAATGTAAGGGTGGAAAGGTGAAGAATCAGGAGCCAGGAACCAGGATCATCAAATCCGACGAAGTCGGAAATTCT
>CAZNPV010000112.1:0-2108 GCA_964575025.1 uncultured Mariniphaga sp. | reverse complement strand
AAACAGACAAAAAAACAGACGCACGGAAATAATCCTTACGCCTAAACTGGATGAACTGTTACAAATTATCGAAATGAACTGATCCAATTCATACCCCCTGAAAGAAACCATGCGCTCAAAAAATCACATCGGAAAAAATTTCCGTATGATTCAGTAAGGTTTTGTAAATTAGATATTATTCTGTATTTTGATCCCCCATGAATTAATACATCGAACCATGAAAAAAATTTGTTTTGGAATTCTTTTGCTGGCATTTTCTTTCCCTACTTATGCCCAAAGAAAAATAATCCTTCAGACAATCCCCGGCGACGCAAAAATATATATGGAAAGTCCCTCAGCCGAACGGTCGGAACTGGGTACCGGATCGATTGAGCTTAAACTGAGCAAAGATCCTGTTACGGTCGTTGTGGAAAAAGAGGGGTACGAACCGGTTACCAAAACATTCATACGCAGCGGAGGGGGTGAAGCAACCGAACAGATTGCCCTGAGAAACCGTATCGTAAAGGTAACCTCCAATATTTATGATGCTGAGATTTTCAAAGATGGGGTTCTGCTTGGCAAAGGAGCCAATCAGTATGAAGTATTGATACGGGAGAATTCCAATGTCACCTTATCGGCAAAAGCTCCGGGTTTTCTTACAAAAACTGTGGTTTATTATAATTCCCCCAGCCGGCCGGAACCCCCCCTCACCGATGTTCTTCTCCTGGAAGACCGGGTAATCAATATTACGGCCCACCCGGCAGGAACATCCATCCTTGCTGACGGAGTAAAAACCGGAGAAGATGCATCCATAGTAACCATTCCCGGAGGAACATGTGTTACCGTAACAATCTCCAAAGAGGGCTATGCAGATATCGAAACATCGTATTGCAATAAAGACAACGTACCCCTCCCCCCGATCAACGATGTTTTTGTTTTGAAAAACCGGATGGTTCAGATCAACACGACACCCGAAAATGCCCAGATTAAAGTGGACGGAAAAGTGGTCAGCAACAATGGATTCAAGCTGTTGGTTCTCGAAAACCAATGCGTTGAAGTAGAGGTCTCCAAAGAAGCCTATGATACCCAGCGTAAAAACTACTGCAACACGGTCAATATGGGAAACCTCCCGATCACCGATCATATCAACCTTGTAGAAGACGAAGCCTGGACTTCCTCGATCCAAAGCGACCAGGCCAATGTGAATTTTTCTATTTCCATCAATCCCGCAATGGATGAGGAAACCGCATGGAAAACACTGAGCCAGATCATCCTCAGCAAGTTTGATATTCTGGAAATTACCGACCGGTCAACCGGTTACATGCGTACCGCCTGGCACATAAAAGCATTTGGCAACAGCACCATTGTGCGGACCCGTGTTATTATTAAACAAGGAAATATCGAACCTTTGCGATACATAGCAAAAATAGTGAGTGAAATCTCCATTGCGAAAAATGTCAGTGCCCAGGATGATGAAAATTTCAGGCAATGGGACCGCCTTCTTAAAACATACAAGGATGTGATCAGTGAATTACAGGCAAGGTTGCAATAATCCTTAATCCTTCAAGCGTCAGCATAGGATCAACCTTTTTAATGTGTTTCGTCAGGGGGCTAATTTCTGACTGAGTCCTCCGGTTGCTACAATAGGCAATTTGTGATCCACCTCCTGTTCTGTTTTTTCAATGATACAGTCGACTAATCCGGAATAGCCATAGAAGATTCCCGATTGTATGGCATGAATTGTTGTATCGCCAAGTACGGAGGGGGGAGATTCCAGGCTCTCTTTCAGTTCCGCAAGCCATCCGGGATGGGTAAAATCACCGGTTCCGACAACCTGGATGCCCTTGATCCCCGCCCAGTAATCCAGATACTCCGGTACCAGAAACTTGCTTGTTGCCCTTGAAAAATGAGAATGTATATGCAAATCGGCTCTAAAACGCATGACTAAATATACTTTTTTTCTATCTTTTGGCCATGCCGGACTTCGCTCTTTTCTACCTCGTAGTTTTCCCGTTCATTTCTTTTATTACCTTTAGGACCTCGGAAATCTGAAACAAATGGGATTCGTAAAAACAATCAGGAAATAAATACTTTTGTGTATGCCCCGGCTGTTGATCATAGGAATTATT
>CAZNPV010000111.1:0-2113 GCA_964575025.1 uncultured Mariniphaga sp. | reverse complement strand
ATTACTTTCCGATACAGAAGCGATTGAATATATGCCCCAGCACTTCATCGGTTGTGATTTCCCCGGTGATTTCGCCCATGTAGTGCAGGCACTCGCGGATATCCTGGGCCAGGAAATCGCCGGTAATCCCGGAATCAAGGCCTTCCAACACGCGAACAATCGCTTCATGGGCTTTCCTGAGTATTTCGTAGTGACGGGCATTGGTTACGATACTATCCTCCTGAAAAGCTGCATCCAGGTTCACGGCATGGGTCATGTGGCCAATCAGTTCACCGAGATTTTGCTTTGTTTTGGCAGCCACAAAAACCCGTTTTTCATTTTTGTTCAGCTGCAGATCGTTCAGCTTCTGCATCGTTTCCCTGCTCCCGATGTCGGTTTTGTTGGCTACAAGAATCATTTTTTGTGTGTTGATCCGCTCCCGGATTTTCTGTATTCTTTCAAAAACCACGGGGTAGGGGTTTTGAGTATCCACAACCAGGAGCACAACAGCAGCCTGGTCCAGTTTGCTGAAGGAACGTTCAATGCCCAGGTTTTCCAGATGATCCTCGGTTTCACGGATGCCTGCCGTATCGAAAAAACGAAATGCCGTTCCATGGATTGTAACCACATCTTCAATCACATCGCGTGTAGTGCCGTGAAATTCCGATACGATGGCTTTGTCTTCATTAAGTAATGCATTCAGAAGAGTCGATTTCCCTACATTCGTTTCCCCTACGATCGCCACAGGAATCCCGTTTTTAATCACATTGCCCAGTTGGAAGGAGTTTTTAAGCCTGCGCAGGAGTTGTTCGATACGTTCCGTGAGTTTTCGCAATTCCAGGCGGTCGGCAAATTCCACATCCTCTTCGCTGAAGTCCAGTTCCAGTTCCACCATGGCCGTAAAGTGCAACAGTCGTCCCCGGAGGTTTTCTATTTCGTTTGAAAAACCACCCCGCATCTGGTTCATGGCCAGCCGGTGAGATGCCGCATTGGAGGAGGCAATGACATCCGCAACCGCTTCCGCCTGCAGCAGATCCATCTTTCCATTCAGAAAAGCCCGCTGGGTAAACTCCCCCGGCTTTGCCATCCGCGCTCCATGCTCAATCAGGACCTCCAAAATGCGCTGCCGGATGTAGACCGACCCGTGACACGAAATCTCAACCATATCTTCGCCGGTATACGAATGGGGTGCTTTAAATAACGAAACCACCACTTCATCAATCACTTCATTTCCATCCACCAGTTGCCCGAAATGAAGGGTGTTGGCTTTCTGGGTTTTCAGCTTTTTATTTTTGGCCGGACTTTTAAATACCTGTTCCGCCATGTCAACAGACTTTTCTCCCGAAAGACGGATCACCGCAATAGCTCCCGCTCCCGGTGAAGTGGTCAGAGCACATATGGTCGACTGGTCAAGCATTGCTGAAATTTTTTAACAAAGATATTTGTTTTTTATGAATCCCTGAATCAAGAATCAAGAACCAGGAATATTAGATTTTCAGACTATCAGACTATCAGATTTTCAGACTAAAAAGAGTCAGGAATCAGGAATCAAGAACCAAGAATCAAGAACCAGGAGCCAAGATTCCCCAGTAACCAGCAACCAGTAACCAGCAACCAGCAACCAGTCCATTAACTTTCTTTCCTGTAAACAGAAATACAGAGAATTCCTTTGTATATTTAATGCTCAGAATCTATATAAGGAAAAGAGGCCTGTGTATTCAGATCTGAAAATATTGATTTGCAGCTTGTAGCGATTAATCTGTAATAACAATCATATGAAAACAAAATGCAATCCTGGATTTTTTGTATTAATCTATTTAATGATGAGTTTTCTTGTAAATACAGGCTGTACAGAAAAAATGCAGCCGGACGTCATCCCCCTTGATCAGGACTGGCAGCTTCAGCCGCATGGACACTGGAGCGATGATGGAGAACAGATCGATTCTGAAGGATATGCCGACGAAAACAGTGTAACCTGCAATGTGCCGAATACAGTTTTAGGTGCTTTGGTCGAGAGTGGCAAATATCCGGATCTCTTCTTTTCGGATAACCTGAAACGGATTCCTGTTGAATGGTTTAAATCGCACTGGCGGTATGTAAAAACCTTTGACCTTGACAGGAATATTTCCAACCG
>CAZNPV010000110.1:0-2124 GCA_964575025.1 uncultured Mariniphaga sp. | reverse complement strand
CCTACTACGTATTGCATTACAATTTGAAGTGACGTAATTTTCGCAGCAAAAAAATGTTAAACGAATCAAGATTTAAAGAGCTGTTGGATTGCCAGCAGGCATCCGGATTAAGTGTGAAAGACTTTTGCTGTAATGAAGGCATTTCCAAGTCAAACTTCTATTACTGGCGGAGGAAGTTGACGAAACAGAAATATCCAAAGAATTTTATTCCCCTTGTTATAGATTCTTCACATTCTGTCAACAGGCAATACGTAAAAGGTACTCAACCGGCACAAATCTCCGGACAGCCGTTTGAGGAAAATCTATGCATGGAAATCGTCTTCCCCAACGGGACAAAACTTCGGATTAAAAATAACATGGATCTTTCTCTTCTGAAATCGCTCATTTGTCTGTATCCATAGTGTCATGTTTCATTTAAGTCGATCACTGAATTATTACCTTTATCCCCTGGCGGTAGATATGAGAAAAAGTTTTTTTACCCTGAGTGGGATTGTATCTTCTTTGATGAATCAGGATGTTCGCCAGGGTGGAGTATTTATTTTTATCAACCGCAACCAAAACATCATGAAAATCCTGCATATGGAATACGCCGGTATGGTCATCTACCATAAAAGGCTGGATTCGGGTAGGTTTAAACTTCCTGGATTTGATGATAACACCACTTCCATTACCATTAGCTGGCAAGATCTGATCATGATGGTCGAGAGCGTAAAAACCAGACCCGGAAGGCTCAAAAAAAAGTATATTAAATTGCAATAAATTAACTAATTATCTCTGTTATTTTGTTGGTATTTACGATAGTTTTTATTATCTTCATACCAGTTAAACCAACCGAATTGCAGTGGATAATATAACAGACAGAGATACATTTATAGAGGCTCTTCTACAGGAGCGTGATGAACTCTACCAGGAGCTGTCTGCACTGCGGGAAATTGACAAAGGTGCCCTGGAGAAAGCGGAAAAGAAAAACCGCCACTATGAAGAGATCATACAAAAAAAGGATGATAAGATTAAACAGCTGACCGATCAATTAGCCTGGTACCGACGCAAGTTCTGGAAACCGGGTTCGGAAAAGTATATTCCACAGGATCCACAGCAGCGTAAGATTGATTTTGAAGGCCTGGATATACTTCCACAGGAAAAAACGGTAATAGAGCAGGCAGAAAAAGAGATCATCTCTTATGAGAGAAAGAAACCGGACAAACAAAAAAAACAACCAACCCGTTTGCCTATCCCGGAGGATATCCGCCGGGAGGATGAGATCATTGAGCCGGAAGGTATAGATGAAAACTGGATTCGTATCGGGGAAGAGATAACCGAAGTATTGGAAGAAAAACCCGGAGAACTTTATGTACGTCGTATTATCCGTCCAAAATATGTTTTACGTAAGGATTTACAAAAAACAGATGGTATCAATGAAGAGCCAGGGCAAAATGTCAAAATAGCAAAACTTCCATTATTGCCATTACCTCGCAGCAATGCAGGTCCAGGTTTACTGGCCGGGCTTCTGATGGGAAAGTATATGTATCACCTGCCCTTTCATCGTCAGTTAGCCATCTTCAAACTGTCTGGTATATCCATCCCGGCATCAACAGTAAACGGGTGGTTCATGGGGAGCTGTGATCTGCTTCGCGGGTTGTATTATCGGTTAAAGGAGATAGTGCTTTCTACAGACTATATCCAGGTGGATGAAAGTACAGTCCCGGTGATCGACAATAAAAAACACCGTGCAGTAAAAGCTTACCTTTGGGTGGTACGATCGGTAATGGAAAACCTGATGTTTTTTCACTATGATAAAGGGTCACGTGCACAAAAAGTAATAATTGAATTGCTTCATGATTACAAGGGGGCTGTCCAGACAGATGGGTATGGGGCCTACTCGATCTACGAAAACAAGAAAGGAGTTTTACTTCTTGGCTGCTGGTCGCATGTGAGGCGTAAATATTTTGATGCCTTAGCTGAAGATAAAGCCGGTGCAGAATATGCCCTGAAACAAATTGGCATGCTGTACCGGGTTGAGACCATGGCCGATGAACAAGAACTGGATTACCAGCAACGGGCAGAACTTCGAAGTAGGCTGGCTTATCCCATCTTATGTGCCTTTGAGAAATGGATTGTGAATTA
>CAZNPV010000109.1:0-2335 GCA_964575025.1 uncultured Mariniphaga sp. | reverse complement strand
GGCAAACAATTAAAAGAAATTGAAAAGATCCTGCATTCGGATTCACCCGGGAAAATCGAAAAAATTCAGGGCATCCTCGATAAGCTCGAAAAAGAAAACCTAACGTTGATCATTGCCAGGTTACTGGCCTCATAAACGAGATTCATGATAAATCACAGGAAGGTGGCTGTTGTCATTCTGAACTGGAACGGTGCCCTGCTTCTGGAGAAGTATCTGCCTACGGTCATTCGTTACAGTGCCGGTCCCGGGGTTGAAATCGTGGTCGCTGATAACGGTTCCACCGATGACTCGGTGGCAACCCTCCGGAAAGATTATCCTGAAGTCCGTGTAATTGAACTGGCTAAAAATTATGGTTTTGCAGAGGGATACAATGAAGCCCTCAAAGAGGTGGAAGCCGATTATTTTGTCCTCCTGAACTCCGATGTGGAAGTGACGGAAAAATGGCTCGATGCACCCCTCCGGCGCATGGAAAGCGATCACAGGATCGCCGTGGTGCAACCAAAAATTTTAGACTTCCGCAAAAGAGATCATTTTGAATATGCCGGAGCTGCAGGGGGATTTATCGATAAATACGGATATCCGTTTTGCAGGGGGCGTATCCTGAATCGTACGGAAAAGGATGAAGGTCAGTACAACCATCCGTCACCGGTGTTTTGGGCCTCCGGGGCCTGCATGTTTGTGAAAACAGAGATCTTCATAAAAAACGAGGGATTTGATCCTGACTTCTGGGCTCACATGGAAGAAATCGACTTTTGCTGGAGACTGAAAAACAGAGGCTACACCATCTGGTATGAACCCCAAAGTGTGGTTTATCACCTCGGAGGCGGAACCCTCAATTATGACAACCCCCAAAAGGTATACCTGAATTTCAGGAACAACCTCTTAATGCTCCTGAAAAACCTGTCCCGAAGGGACTTCCTCTTCTATATGCCTTTACGGATCATCCTGGATGGGGTAGCTGCCCTGAAATTTCTGGCAGGGTTAAACGGACACTCCTTTCTGTCGGTGTTGAAGGCACACGCTTTTTTCTACTGCCATTTTGCAACATTCTACAAAAAAAGAAAAGCATTATTGCCGTTGATAACCCATTCATCCCATAAGGAAATCTATAAAAACAGCATCATGTTTCGCTTTTTTATTCAGAAAAAGAGAAAATTCAGTGAACTGAATTATACCCTGTAGCCATGAGTAAATTAATTTACAAGGAAAAAATCTATACCTATCAGATCGACTTTGTCGGGCATGTCAGCAACATTGTTTACATTCAATGGCTCGAACACGGAAGGTTGCGAATGATGGAAGAGATAGGCTATCCGATCGGGCAACTGGCACACAACAAGGGAGTTGTTCCTGTTCTTACGGAAACCCGGATCCAATACAAACGCCCCTTGTTCCTGGACAATGAGGTAAAGATTGAACTGTGGATTTCCCGGTTGAATAATGCATCAGCCATTATAGAATTCAGGATCTGTAACGATAAGGAAGAATTGTGTGCAACCGCTCAGCAAAAAGGATTGTTCATCGACCGCAGGACCCAACGGCCGGCACGGTTGACAGCAGAGTACAGCGAGGCCTTCGAAAAATTAATGGACGAAAAAACGAAATAAAAAAATACCCGTCCGGGACAGATCATCCGCGGATGCAATCCGGGAAAAATTTCTTGTTTTTTTCAAAAATCCTCTTTACCTTTGATCTGATATTTATGCAATGGGGGTGCCTCATCAAAATCGGGCTGAGATCATACCCACAGAACCTGATCCGGATAATGCCGGCGAAGGGAGGGCAACAGGGAATCATCCCACTCCATTGGTTAGCTGATAACCAAAATTCTCGATCATGAAAAAGGGTTTGTGTTTACTGCTTATGCAGTTGACAGCCATGCTGGCCTGGGGCCAGTATGAATTAAAGGGGCTTGTTTATGGCAAAGGAGAGCCTCTGGCAGGAGCCAATGTAGTCATTCAAAACACCTATTATGGACAATCGACCGATCCGCATGGGAAATTCCGGTTTACGAACCTCTCCCCGGGAAAGTATGCCGTCAGTATTTCCTTTATCGGCTACGAGAAGACAACCGTCCAGGTTAACCTGGACCGGAACCGGGAACTGGAAGTCTTTTTAACGCCTTCTGTTATCTATACCGATGAGATACTGGTTTCGGGAACCCGTGCCAAAGACAAGACGCCCATGGCGTATACCAATCTTTCAGAGGAAAGGATTGCAGAGCGGAACCTGGGGCAGGATATTCCCTACCTGCTCTCTCGGACCCCTTCTTTTGTAGTCACTTCAGATGCAGGAACCGGCATCGGGTATACCAATTTCCGGATCCGGGGTACCG
>CAZNPV010000108.1:0-2335 GCA_964575025.1 uncultured Mariniphaga sp. | reverse complement strand
CATTGATCTCATTGATCTCATTGATCCATATTGATCCCTTTAATCTCAAGGACCGGTTCTTCGCCCTTCAGGTCTGCATTATTGATCCGGACGGTAAGTTCTTTTTCCTCCCCCGGAAGGATGGAAACATAATTTTCGCTCCAGAAGGCAGGAAGTATCAGTTCATTTGATTCCCTGCCTTTTACTTTCAGTTCAATAAAAAAAGCCAGTTTTTCAGAAATATTCTTCAGGTTAACCTTGCAAACTGTCTGGTTTCCCTGTTTTTCAACCACAAAATCCGATTCAACATCTGCCAACGGCATGGTTGAGAGACTGGTAAAATCGGCAAATTGTTTTAAGGGGGTGACATACCACTGTGAATTTTCAAAATCAGGGCTGTCTTTCTTTATTGACAGCCAGTAAAAGTTGTTGCATCGTTCCTTTCCCTCTGTGGACCGGATACGCAGGTCTGCAAAATACACAGGGGTAAGGCCTTTGATAGCGGGCATTTCAAGTATTTTCTGTGAGGTATACGGACCCATTGAAAAAGGGACTTTTTCTTCAAAGATCACGTTGGAGTTACTATCCAGAAAACGGATTTCAGCCACAAGGTTATCAAAGGGCGTATAGTGGTCATTTGAAACGTAGATATCCTGATTGCCATAATTATAGATAATATTCAGGGGTTTAAGTGCACTTTGTGTTCCGAAAAAAGCGCCATTCGGCATCAGGTAGTAGTCATACAGCTGCCAGTAGAGTTTAGGCCATGCGGCATTGAGCATCCATTGGACGATCCCTCCTGCCTTTGCCTTGTTCACGGTGAAGGCTTCAAACATAGCCCGGTTAGCCTCGTAGTTGGCCAGTTGAGCTTTTTGCACGAATTCCTCTATGTTTTCCGACGGACCATAGCGTTTATCAAGTGCCTGATGGTAATTTGCTATGGTGTTGAACTGGTTTCGTCCGCTGTGGTAATCCCAGATTTCATTGACCGGCCATAGTTTGTCTTCAGGGAACATTTTCTGAAGCGATTCCAGAGGGGGTATCTGTGGTCCCGGACCGGTTTCCGTATTAAATCCCCAGGCTCCACCGTACTGCGTATCAAGATACCAGTAATTGGGGGAGACATAGTCGTACGGACCATTCATTTTAACGCCTGTAGGGCCGGTAACTTCGCTGTCGCACGTTGAGCATGCCATCAGAACCGGTCGGGTCGGGTCATTTACCTCAAGATTTTTCAGATACATCTTCTCGAGGGCAGGCCGGGGTAACATATCGCTTCCCATGACCCACACGAAGATGCTGGGATGATGACGCAACCACAATACCTGGTCTTCAAGATAGTGATTCACCAGTTTCATATCTTCCGGAGTTTTTATCCCCCCGAATTGATCACATTCCTTTCCGAGATAATCGTCCCATTCCCACTGGCAGCTCCAGCCCACCATCAGCAATATTCCATGTTTATCACAAAGGTCATAGAGGGTCTGGCTGGCTCCCCACACTCCTTCCAGCCGTATGCAGTTCAGATTCATCATTTTGGTATACAAAACCTGTGCTTCCACATTTTCTGCCTTTTCCCTGAGCAGGAGGTCATCGGTCCATCCCCCGGAACGAATCTGGACATCCCGTCCGTTGATCGTATACATACGGGATCCGTTTTCATTGATATAATCAGAAACCTCCCTGATTCCGAAGGTTTGAATGAGGTGATCTGACACTTCATCATTCACCTCACATTCCATCTGAAGCGGGTACAATTCAGGGTTCCCCATGGTATGGGGCCACCACAGCCTGGCATCAGTTAATTTCAAAGCAGGAAATTGGTCAGCTGTCCAGACAAGCCATTTCTTTTCAAAGGGCTGCAATTCCACCTCCTGTTTCAGAGTTAGGTCTTCAACCACTGCCTGTACAACCGTAGTCACCTCTTTATCCGAATGATTAACTATCATATTTTCAATTGACAACTCTGCTTCATTGAGGTTATCCGGATTGATTTTTGATTTTACAACCGGTTGATCAATGGATACCGGCCCGTAAAAACGAAGGGATACACCGCGGAAGAGGCCCATATTGCGATCCGGGGGCCTTGGGGTCCAATCCACAAAACCCACAGTAAAATCACCCGGCTCAGGTGGATATACCCTTACATCAAGTGTGTTGTTTTTTTGTTTGAGGATTCCGGTAACATCAAATGCAAAACGGCGGAAAGCTCCTTTGATGGTGTCGGCAGCGCCTATTTTCTCTCCGTTCAGAAAAATATCAGCACTGTAATTGATCCCGTCAAAGCATAAACGCGCATAGCGGTTGGAAATATTCCTGTCAAGGTCAAAGGTTTTTACATACCGCCAGTGCGATT
>CAZNPV010000107.1:0-2596 GCA_964575025.1 uncultured Mariniphaga sp. | reverse complement strand
GAGCCCCGACATTGGGGAGCGTAGCGAACCCAATGTCGCTGGGCGAACTAATCCCTGCCTGTCCCGATTTCGGGAATAACCTGTCCCGACCCGTCGGGAGCGTAGCGTATCGGGACAACCGTCAACCATTCCACTGCACTCTTTTTTCATTTCACCGGCGAATCAGGCTCCATAGCCATATGCTTATAGGTAAGCTTATCCAGGAGTTTTGGCATGAATTTCCCCAGGAATACGGTTAGTTTCCCTTCGGTAAATGTCAGCACCAGCTGTCTTTTCCGTTTAATCACAGCCTTATAAATATGGGAAGCACACGCTTCGGCCGGCATCATTTTCCCCTCATTGCGGGGTGATTCCCCCTGTTCCAATCCATCTGCTGTAAGTGCCACTTTTCGTATCTCGGATGTTGTAAATCCGGGGGCGACCACCAGCACATGCAATCCTTTTTTCAGGTTCTCGATCCGCAGGGTATCCAGGAATCCCCGCAAGGCAAATTTGGAAGCTGAATAGCCCGTACGTCCGGGAAGTCCCACATGTCCGGCCACAGAGATCACCCCTACCAGGGAACCCTTTGTCTTCAGAAGGTGGGGCAGTGCATACCGGATGCAGTAAACAGCTCCCCAGAAATTCACATCCATCAGTTTCCTGAGGACCTCCAGATCGACATCTTCAAACAAGGCCCGCATGGAGATTCCGGCATTGTTTATCAATACATCAATGCGCCCAAAACGGCTTATTGCTTTCTCAATGAGGTTTTTACAATCCTCTTCCCGGCTCACATCCGTATGGACCGTTTCGATTTCACTTCCCGGCAACTCCTTTTCAATCTCCTTCAGTTTCTCTGTTCTTCGTGCCCCCAGAACCAGTTTCGAACCTTTTGATGCAAACTCCAGCGCCAGTGCCCTGCCAATGCCCGAGGAAGCACCGGTTATCACTACAACCTTGTCCTTCATTGTCTGAAAATTTCCGTAAAAGTAACGATTTTTTAACCATCCCTTGCATGAACCCTGTATCACGCAAAGAGCGCAAAGAAGAATAACCTTTCAGAAGCAAGGGGGCGAGTACGATGTCAACTGACAACAGGATCTATATTGATCATGTTGTCAGTTGACGGTTCCCGATAGGAAATCGGGACTCCGCTTCGCTTCGTGTCAGTTTGCTGGTTACTGGTTGATGGATACTGGATATTAAGCACTTAGCTCCTGAATCCTGGCTCTTGATTCTTGATTCCTGACTCTTTTTAGTCTGAGAATCTGAGAATCCAGTAATCTTTTACTACATTGATCTCTTTATTATTTCCTGATTCTTATGCTTTACAGAATTAGTTTCCGGCAAATTATCATACATTCAGCGTAAGGGATTTTCCGTTTTCAAATCAACTTTGCTATCTTTGAAGGAATCATAAAGAACAATCAAATGAAGAAGAAGATATATTATACAGCAATCATAGAAAAAAGCAAAGATGGGTGGTATGTAGGCCAGGTACAGGAAATTCCGGAAGCCATAGCACAGGGTAAAACGATCAATGAATTAAAAGAAAACCTGTTGAATGCCCTCGAACTGGTAATGGATTTCCATAGGGAGCAAACGATAAACCGCTACCAGGGACGCAAAATTATTAAGCGTAAACTCAACCTTGCCTAATGAAACGGGATGTTTTTTTGAAATACCTTAATGAAAATAAGTGTGTTCTGGTACGTGAAGGAGCAAATCACAGTTTATACATGAACACACAAAACGGGAAAAAAGCTACTGTTGGTCGACATTCTGAACTATCAAACCTGATGTGCAAAATCATTTGCAAACAACTCGAAATTCAATCCATTTAACCCGGATGAAAATAATGTTCTCCTTCCCGTTTATAAAATCCTGGGACAATCCCTGTGCTGGCGCGGATTTGCAATCCGTGCCTCAGCCTTAAAGGCTAAAAAAAATAACATTCATAATAAAAATCGTATTGCTTTCAGCAATGGCACAGATTACAAATCTGCGCCAGAAGGCGAAGCCCCAATAAGATAAAGGGATCAGTGGATATTGACACTGAACTCCCTGATCTTTACAAAACAATAGCTGCAAAGCATGAGACCGCCACGGCTCCTAAAGTCGCCTCGCGGAATCGTGCTTCTAACATACAATCTAATAACGATATCCTTGCACATAACTTCCCTGGAAGCAAGATTCAGCGAACTGTCTCACGAATTTAAGCACATTAACAAAAAAATGGGGCTGAAGCCCCGGGTTTATTTACTGCCTTTAATCCGTTGGCTAAAGAAGCTGTGTGAAAATGGCCCCAATATCCTTTGCCCCCGCTTCTAGCGGGGCAGGCAATCCGATTTATCGGACGGATATTGGGCAATTAAAAAAGCAAGGACTTTAGTCCAATCTATTGATATTAAGGGCTGAAGCCCAGCGTTCTGATTTGTGCATTGATCCGTTGGATAAATCCAACGGCAATTAATAATCCAGTTTTCACACAGCCTGTAAATCCAACAGCCTGCCCCGCTAAAAGCGGGGGCAAACCGACAACCGACAACTGATAACCGTCAACCGATTCAATGACACCCGGCATTTCTGAGCGTAGCGAAAGAAATGACGTTGG
>CAZNPV010000106.1:0-2816 GCA_964575025.1 uncultured Mariniphaga sp. | reverse complement strand
AAGGGCTCTCAAAAAAGGTGGGCGGGTTTGTGTTTTCATGGTTCTGTTTTACGGTATATAGCAAAGGTAAAACAAAAGCAGTTTTCCGGTGCGTTTTCTCACGAAGGATTTATATCTGTTTACCAATTCATTTTATCGCATACCGAATGGGTAAAATCGTGTTCAATGGAAATTTGTATTCTTCCGTCGGGTAATTCTACGGAGTGTATACTTCGTGAGTCTGTTTCGTGTAAATAATTTCCATACCGGTCAAATTCAGTCCAGATCGTGGTGTATTCCCATTCATTTTCCCATAAGAGGCGGTATATATATTCCTGGTCGGGCAATCCCAACAAATCCACAACTCCCCCCACCATACTTGTACCCTGCCATGGGTCTGTGGTATGGGCCAAACGGTATTCCCCGCTATAAGTAGGAGCTATGGCAACCGATTTATTATCGGGGCAATATCCTTTCAGGACAATCTGATATTCCTGATAACCGGCTTGTGGTTCTACGGATACTGTTGCACTTCCTTCACAGAAATTATCGATCCTCAGGTCCGGAATGGGTTGCAGGGAGGGATTATTATTCCTGAAAACAAGGGTTACCGGTATGGGAGGGGTATTTTCAACAACAAACGTATCGGGAAAATTGCCGGTGAAAGAAAGGGTGCTTATGAATTCCGGAGGCTCCTGACGGTCATAAACATCTGCTGTAACAGAGAAACTGGAAATGATCGGTGATTGAAAGAAGATTCTTGTTCCCAACGGACATAAAACTTCGTCGGAAGCGCTGATCAGGTGGTAGGAAAATCCCAGGGATGTATAGACGGTATCCGTGCCGGTGATATGATAACCGTAATCTGTTTGTTTTGCGAAACCAAAGTAGGCTGGAACAGGAGTGCCGGTGTAGCTTGCTGACGAAGCGATCACCCCTCCGTTCAGGTCTCCGACAGGAATGCTCCCAACGCTCAGACCAGTGAGAGTTCCTGTTTCCAGCAACTGAAAAAGTACGCTTTGAGAAATGCCACCGATATCCAGCAGGTCAACCCAGGGGGGATAATCCGAAAAGGATTGAAACGTGAGAACAATGAAATTCTCAGGATCAGCATAATAGGCATCCATTGCTTCCGTACTTGATTCAAATAATAACTGCCCATATTGATTTTTATATTTCAAAATGCTGTTCAGGGATATGGAATACTGAATTTCGTATAGGGGATCTGAGAGGGGGGCTGCTTTGAGTGCATCTCCAACGGAGAAAATAAACACAAAGGTTGTATCTCCGTTGTTGATATCCAGCTCTCCCTCCACATTTTTTTCTTCCTGGTCGCTTTGTTTTGATAAATAAAGGTCAACGGTTTTGTATCCAGTTGAAACGAAATGAACCCCTTTGGACATGGGAGAAAATCCCTCAATATCGGCATGTACAACAAATTCAAATGGCTGATATTCAGAAAATTCAACATTCGGATCGAGGGTTAGTTCCAGTTCCCCGACATCGGTGGTGTATCCGGATTTTTTCTTCCCGCCAAAAGTGACAATATCATCGGCATTTCTTCCTGAAAAAGTGACGGTTGCCGGTGAAGTTACCAGACATCCCTCTTTTGCATCGATCAATTTAAAGGTTATGCGGGTAGTGAAAAAGTTCATGTCCATAATCAACAGGGGGATCTCTTCACCGGTTTCCGGGTCTCTGGAGGGATCAAAAAACCCATTGCATCCATACAGAAGAATGAGTGCCAAAAGCCCTGAGGAAAAAAATAGTGCTTGCTTTTTCATGTAAAAGTTCATGTCCTTCTTTTATAGTGTTCTCCAAATAAAATCCGGGATTTTCCGGATTTTTTGCATTCCAGAGTTCTTTTTAATCCCGTTTTAAAAGTATAAAAGATATTCCACATCGTAAAACAGGGTAGATCCGGTATCGTTTCAATTGATTTTCAAATAATTCTTTCTGGCCATGATCCGGATCCGCAGTAGGAGCAAGCAACCCCGACGCATCCAGGAATACTTCCTGTTTACCCATATAATAAGCTCCCAACTCAAGATTCACAGCAACTCGGTTATTCCAACCAGCATGGCGCCCGAACCCGATTCCTGTATAGGGAGATAAAGGAAAACCGGGTTTAACCTGGAAAGTAAAATCGCCAATTTTATCCGGAGGAATCTGAATATCCCCATAATTCAGGTTGCTGGTTGCCTTTCCGCTAAATACGGAGTTCATCAAATGATATCCGAAACCTCCGGTAAGGTATACTTTTTTAAACAGATAATAATCCCCCAGTATCGATATACTTCCTGTTCGGTAATGCAAACTGGCATCGTAGCAAATATTGTTTTCAGTAAAATCTAAATCATAGATGAATTTCAGCTTTTCATATTCTCCCCGCACCATAAATTTTTTGTTTACGATGTAAACAAGCGATCCGCCAAATCCGTTGGTAGAGGCATGTCCCGCCAATGCAATTCCTGTGTATTTCTTTTTTGTATTCTTTTCGAGCTCAGGATCATCCCCGTGTGAGAAGCTGTAACAACCCAACAACAGAAAACAAAAGATCATTATTCTACCCATCCGAATATTCAATAAAACAGTTAAATAATTGGCTTTTAAAGATATAAACTTTGCAAGGGATGAACGAAGGGCCAGGGTGCAATTTTGCCTTTGTGTTGATAAAATGGGGGATTGTTCATAACTTTTCGTTACCCCGGAAGATTAATGACCTGTCTATCCCGGAAAGAATCCCTTCGGGATCGGGAAAACGAAGATTTCGTGAAGGGTATTTTCTGAAGATGTTTTTGTATTATTGTTACGGATGTAAAAGGGAAGGAAGCGAT
>CAZNPV010000105.1:0-2902 GCA_964575025.1 uncultured Mariniphaga sp. | reverse complement strand
AACCAGCAACCAGCAACCAGCAACCAGCAACCAGCAACCAGCAACCAGTAACCAGTAACCAGTATCAAGTATCCAGTATCCAGTATCCAGTATCCAGTATCCAGTATCCAGCAACCAGCAACCAGCAACCAGCAACCAGCAACTGACCCCGTTGAAATATTCTCCTTCGTCGAATTTCACGGGGCAAGCAACCGTCAACCGATTCAATGACACCCGGCATTTCTGAGCGTAGCGAAAGAAATGACGTTGGTGGAATTAATCCCGATAGCGGAGCGTATCGGGACAACCGTCAACTGACAACTGACAACCGATAACCGGTAACCATCAACCCTCCTTCGCCACGGCTACGTGAGGACAAAGCACCCGACAACAATTATGATCGATGGGATTCAATGCGGTTTTGAATTAAATTTCTTTCCTTCCCTGTGGCAAATCAGGTGGATTGCCTGGCGGCCGGTAAGGGCTGAAGTGACGGTTCCTGCAAACGGGACCGTCCATTGTCCGGACATGTATAGCCCTTCCAGTCCGGGGAGTGTATGTATTGCACTCATCTTATTCATATTATCCGGAGTAATATACCACCCGTCGGGTGAGCCCTGCCAGTTGCCTGTATACCGTTTGTAGGTTACCGGTGTAGGTACATCGATCACTTCCACCTGAGAGGCAAAGCCGGGAAACCGCTGGTCAAGCTGTCTGACCGTATACTCAGCAATCCGGTTTTTCTCCGCTTCATATTTTTCTTTGTCTTTTGCCAGTTCTTCCCAGTATTCATATTCGGTAGCGTACCATACCTCCACGGCTGATTTGCCTTTGGGCGCCATCGATGGATCAAAACAATGGTGTAAAAAAGCAATCCAGGGGTATTCTTTTCCGGCAATAGTAATGGGTTGCTTTGTTTCGAGAATTATACTGTGAGGTTCCCCGGAAAAATCACGGTTTACACCCATCATCACATGGACAATGGGTTTTACGGGGATCCAGGTTTCGTACATTGTTTTGATCTTATCATCCATGTATTTCCCTTTAAGGATATCAAAAATCAGGGTATGTCCGTCTCCGGCCCATATTACATGGTCGGCACGATGTTCCTGTCCGTCTTCGAGCCGGATTCCCCTCACCTGGTTATTCTCCAGGATCAGGTCGCTGACAGGGCTGTTATAATGGATCTCGCCTCCCAGTTTTTTATACAATTCAGCCATATGAAGCATCACCTTCATTGATCCACCCAGAGGAGTTCCGGCTTCCGTAACGCTATTATTTATTATACCGGCCATGGCAACCATCGGAAAATCGAGCATAGGCCACCCGGGAGAATCGATAAAGAAACGAACGGCTTCGCGAAGGAAAGGATCCTTAAACTGTGCGGCAAACTGCTGAATCGTTATCCGGTTGTATTTCCTGAAGATTCCCATCAACGGCAGTATAGCGGGTATAATTCTGATTTTATCGGAAAAATTCTGAAGTTTTGCCGGTTTTAAGGAAGCAGCATTCATCATGCCGGGACCAAAAATGATCCGGATAAATTCCCTGATCAGCTTTTCATCGCCAGGTGAGCGTGCAAGCATATCCTGCATAAGGGTTTCCCGGTCGGTAGTTAAACGTAGTTTCTTCCCTATTCCCTCAATCTGACCGATGTGAGTGTGATAATGAAATTTGAAGTTGTCGGTAATACCCAATTCCTCCCACATGGTATGGAAAGGGCCGGAAACCGAACCGGTGAGCATGTGCATGCTGATATCGAATGTGTATCCTTTTTTCTTCCAGGCGGTACATAATCCTCCCGGAAGGCTGTGCATTTCAAATAGAGTGGTGTCATAGCTGTTCATTCTTGCATAACAACCGGCCGATAACCCCGAAATGCCTGCCCCGACAATGATGATTTTTTTCATCTGATAATAATTTTTAAAAGTATCGTGCCTGCCTGTCCGGCAGACAGGGAACTCCCATAAAATTTAACACCCTTCAATGTAAAACAGATGCTTACATTTCATGCTCGTTTCATGGTTTATTTGTATCTATTCAAGGTATGAAATTACAGTGTGCATTAGGTAGAGCTTAAAAGGAATAATTTTCAGGGATACAGGGAACCATCCTGAACTTATCCGGCCGGTTCTTTGTTTTCAATGTAAATCTGTTAAAAAAATGAAGGCCATGAAAGTTTCTTTTTTCAGTTCAAAATCGTACGATCGCGAATATTTCGACAGGGCGAATAAAGAGGAGGGACACCGGCTTACCTATTTTGAGACAAGCCTTGACAGCCACACCATCAAACTGGCAAAAGGAGACGATGTTGTATGTGTTTTTGTGAACGACAAAGTGGATGCCGGAACACTCAGAAAGATGAAGAAGTATGGTATCGGTTTGCTGGCGCTCCGGTGTGCAGGCTTTAACAATGTAGATCTGAATGCAGCTGAAAAGTTTGGTATTAGGGTGTTTCGGGTACCGGCTTATTCGCCGGAGGCAGTGGCTGAACATGCCCTGGCATTGATTCTTACGTTAAACCGTAAAACCCATAAAGCCTACAACCGCATCCGTGAGGGAAATTTCTCTCTTGAACGGCTCGCCGGTTTTAATATCAGCGGGAAAACGGTTGGTGTTGTAGGAACGGGTGCTATCGGCCGGGCTTTTATCCGGTTGCTGAAAGGTTTTAATGGGAAGGTCAAGGCCTATGACCTGTTCCCTAACAAAACGCTTCAGGAAGAGGGTGTGGAGTATGTTTCCTTCAATGAACTGTTGGCTGTGTCCGACATTGTTTCGTTGCATTGCCCCTTAACCCACGATACCTACCGGATGATCAATGCCGAAAGCCTGAAATACATCAAAACAGGGGCGATGCTGATCAATACCAGCCGGGGCAAACTCATCGATACCGAAGCAGTGATCGATGCCCTGAGGGCCAAAC
>CAZNPV010000104.1:0-2978 GCA_964575025.1 uncultured Mariniphaga sp. | reverse complement strand
TGACGGATATCTTATTCTAAAGTATATTAGAAGCACGATTCCGCGAGCCGGCTTTGGACGGCGTGGCGGTCTCAAGCCTACACACTGGCCCGTATTTTTCTTAGGCGGAGTTGATGATCTTGGTTCCTGGTTCTTCACTTTTTCACTTTTTCACCTTTCCACTTTTTCATTCTTCCACCTTTTCACTTTCCCTGGCTCCTGGCTCTATTAATCCGAATATCCAAGAATCTTTAACGACTTAAATTATTCTGCAGGAGTGCTTTTCCCCGTAACGCCAGCGGAATCTTTCTGCTTCTGGTCGCTGCCGGTTTTTTTGTCTTTTCCGTTTCCATTGGGATAGTAAGAATTCATAGACACATAATCGGTTGCGATTTTCTGCATTTCTTCCACCAGTTCAAAACGGGATTTGGTATCCACATTTTCAAGCAATTGAAGGATTTGCTTGTTTATTGTCTGGTAGTCGTGTTCACGTACTTTGGCGATCAGTATTTTGTCGTTATGGGTAGGCAACAGTTCTTCTTTCTGGTCCAGCAACTCTTCGTACAGTTTCTCCCCGCGCCTAAGGTTTGTAATGTTTATAGCGATGTCTTTATCCGGCACATATCCTGAGAGGAGGATCATTCTTTTTGCGAGGTCGTATATCCTCACCGGTTCGCCCATATCGAACACAAAAATTTCACTGCCGTTGCCCATGAAACCTGCTTCCAGTACCAGCTGACACGCTTCAGGAATAGTCATGAAGTAACGGGTAATGTCTTTATGGGTTACGGTTACTGGTCCGCCCCGTTCAATTTGCTTTTTGAACAGAGGTACCACCGAGCCATTGGAGCCCAGCACATTTCCAAACCGGGTGGTGACAAACCGGGTGGAGTATTTTTTTGACTGAGCCAATGCCTGGATGTAAATTTCACTGATCCGTTTGGTAGCGCCCATCACATTGGTTGGGTTGACCGCTTTATCGGAGGATATAAAGACAAATTTCTCTACGCCAAATTCCAGGGAAAGATCAGCCAGTATCTTGGTGCCTCCCACATTAACCCGCACAGCCTCACAGGGGAATTCCTCCATCAAAGGGACATGTTTGTATGCTGCTGCATTAAAAACGATGGACGGGGAATACTCCCGGAAAATCCTCCGGAGTTTGGTTTCATTGGTAATATCCCCCACAATGACATTAAAATGGGTATTGGTTCTATAGGTCAGAATTTCGTTCTGCAGGTCATAAAGAGGTGATTCGGCTATATCAATCAGGATTACTTCCTTGACATCAAAAGAAATCAACTGCCGGACAATCTCGGAACCGATGGATCCGGCGGCTCCGGTTACCAGCACAACAGAATTTTGCAGTCCGAGCCTGATTTTTTCACGGTCCAGCTTAATGGCATCTCTTCCCAGCAGGTCTTCAATGTTGATCTTCCGGATCACCTGGGGTTTTAATTCACCGTTTATCCATCGTTCAACGGGTGGTACCTCCCTGACGATCAGTTGTTTGTTTAAAAACTGATCGGTTATCTCCCGTTTGCGTTTGTGGGTGATTTTTGCCTGGTTGATGGCCAGAATGATCTCTGCTACCTTTTGTTCCGGAATAATTTTGTTTAACGCTTTGTTGAGTGAATAGATCGGGACACCTGCCAGGTACTTTTTCTGCAATGCATAGTTGTCATCGATGAAGCCCACCAGATTAATGTCCGATGAAGAGTCAAAAAGCAAGGCGCTGCGGGTCGCATTCCCCAGATGTCCTGCTCCATAGATCATAATTTTCTTTTTCTCTTTTTTCCTTCCGGAAATCTCTATAAAGATCAGTTTGGCAGTCAGGCGGGATATGATCAGGATGGATGTGCACACCACAATCATAATGATTATAACCGATAAAGGAATAAAAAGAAAGGAAGAGGGATGGACCATTCTGGCAATGGGCGAGATCAGAATCAGCAGAATAGCGGCAATGATCATGGAAGAGATAATGTTCATTATGTCTTTTGTGGTACTATGCCGCAATACGCCGGAAAAGGATTTTGTAGCAAGGAAGCTGATGAGAAAAACAGGAATAATGACCAGTAACTCCAGGGTATCCACGGCAGCCTTTGTATCTGGAATATTCAGATTAAAACGAAGAAAATAGGCAAATATCCAGGACGCAAGTACGATAAACAAATCGATCACCAACACCGTCCACCTTGGTAGATATCGCCTGGTAAAGTACTTAACAAATTTATTCATACGTAGTTAGTTAGATTTCATCTCTTCCTTCACCGATTCACTTTGTGTTTATAACTATTCACTTTTAATCAGATAAAAAGTAACTGCTTATTTAAGGGATCAGATGCCTGCCTGTTCGGCTTTGCTCCGCCGACTGCGCCTTCGCGCAGATGCTACGGCACAGTAAGGAGCTATGCGAAAGCCACGCAGACACCAAACTCACAATTACAATCGTTTTCGTTTATGGCATAATTTGTAATGGTCGTTTATAAAGTTACTGCAAAATAAATAAACTATTTCTATATTCCGGTTATTTTCGTTCAAATTTATGCCAATGCTTCTTTCTTTTCATCCTGTTTTACAGGGTAATTACCTGACAATCATTATTTAATATTTCAATTAACGTACCCTTATCTTTGGTTCAAACAGGCCTTTTCCCTTATTTATCCCCTGTGAAGGAGAATGGTTGATTTGAATTATTTGCCGGTTTGTTCCATTTGTCGTCTTGTTAAATATCGGAATTATTTTTTGTATATGAAATATTTTTTTAAGGAAGAAAAGATTTCCGTGGCATTCTTACCATCAGAGATCCCTTTTTCGTACTCATTGATGAGTATGGTGGGGGGGTAGTAAAGAAAGTGAAAAGGTGGGAAAGGTGGAAAGGTGATAAGGTGGAAAGGTGGAAAGGTGGGAAAGAAAATTAAAAATTAAAAATGTTAGTGACACCCGACATTCAGGATCCGGCAAATGCCGGAGAACTGAATGGCGATAGTGGAACT
>CAZNPV010000103.1:0-2990 GCA_964575025.1 uncultured Mariniphaga sp. | reverse complement strand
CCTGTCCGGCTGCGCCGCCGGACGGACAGCGTCGCCTCGCGGAATCGTGCTTCTAACATACTATGTAATACTGATATCCGTGCACAAAACTTCCTTAGAAGCAAGATTCAGCGAGGAAGTGAGGCACGAACTTCCGACGCCGTCTCACGAATTTGAGCAAATAACAAAATGGATCATCCTATTATTCCGGCGCATACAGCGTCCCAACCTTGAAGAGCAGGTTATTTGCGCCGGCTGTGAATACTTACGCATTCATACCTGAATTAATTAGGCCTTTCAGGCCTTAACACATATAATAAAAATAAAAACTTGAAACTTAATATAAAACCAACCAAAATTCCGACGCCTCAGCCTTAAATACTGAAATTAAAAACATTAATAATAAAACAATATTGCTTTCAGCAATGCCACAGATAGAACTGAATAAACTGAAGGACTGAAGGGCTGAATTACTGAATTACTGAATAAACTGATTCAATGACACCCGGCATTTCTGAGCGTAGCGAAAGAAATGACGTTGGTGGAATTAATCCCGATAGCGGAGCGTATCGGGACAACCGACAACCGACAACTGACAACTGACAACTGACAACTGACAACCGTTCCACTCTTCCCTCATTTTTCATTCTTCGCCGATCCTTCTTCTTTTTTAGCCTCTTCCCAGATCCGGTCCATTTCGGCGAGCGACATATTTTTAAGGTTTTTTCCTTTCAGGAGGGTTTTTCTCTCGAGGTAATTAAAGCGTTCTGTAAATTTCAGATTGGTCCGTTCCAGGGCAGCTTCCGGATCCACGTCATACAGCCGTGCTGCATTGACCAGTGCGAAAAAGAGGTCTCCGAATTCAGCTTCTATCCGATCCGTGTCTTTTTTTCCAATTTCCTTTTCGAGTTCACTGATCTCCTCTTTAACCTTGTCCCACACCTGCTCACGGTATTCCCAATCGAAGCCTATTCCGCTGGTTTTTTCCTGGATCCTGTTGGCTTTTACCAACGCTGGCAAGGATACGGGAACTCCTTCCAGCACCTTCCGGTTTCCCCCTTTTTCCTTTAACTTCAGGGCCTCCCAGTTTTCAATAACTTCCCGGTCATTGGCAACTTTCACATCGCTGAATATATGGGGATGCCGGTAGATTAATTTTTCACTGATCCCTTCCAGTACATCGCCCATATCAAATCCGCCTTGCTCTGAAGCGATCTTTGCATAAAAAACAATGTGGAGCATCAGGTCACCAAGCTCCTTCTTTATCCCGGTGAGATCACCCTGAAGAATGGCATCCCCCAGTTCGTAGGTCTCCTCAATGGTGAGTCTCCGTAACGATTCAAAAGTTTGTTTTTTATCCCACGGGCATTTCTCACGCAATTGGTCCATGATCTCCAGCAACCGTCTGAAAGCATCCAGTTTCTTATCCATTTTTCTTTTTTATTGTGTCCCCATTCATTAAACCTAAAAAAACCGGGTAAGGGAACAATTATCCGCCAAAAATATGGATTATAATTCATACGAGTTACCTGCTTTCCCTGCTTTTTAACGGAACGAAGCCCGATCAATTCTTTTTCCTGTGCAGAACAGAACAGAAATCAGTCTGGCATTCACCTTTTTATTTCATCCTACCCTACAGTGATTTTTCTGCTTTTGTTGCATTTTGGATTTATTTCGTACTTTTGAACCAGAATAAAAAAACAGAGTTGAAAGGAGCGGATTTGGAAAAACAGATAGCACTGGAAGGGATTGATCCTCTGGAGTTTTATGGTGTGAACAACACCAAAATCGACCTGATAAAATCATTTTTCCCGAAAATTAATATTGTAGCCAGGGGAAACAGTCTTTTTATACAGGGAGAGATAAATGAAATAGAGCAATTCGAAAAGAAACTCAGTTTAATTCTCGACCACTATTATCAGTTTAATATGATCACAACGGGGATCATCAGTCAGATCATGGTCAACGATATAGATGCCTTGGAAAACGAATATCCTGAAGACAACGGCATTCTGGTATACGGCAACAACGGGAAACCCATCAGGGCGCGCACACCCAATCAGCGTGTTTTGGTTGACGAGTGCCGGAAAAACGACCTTTTGTTTGCCATTGGTCCGGCCGGAACAGGGAAAACCTACACCGCCATTGCTTTGGCCGTAAAAGCCTTGAAAAACAGGGTCATCAGACGGATCATACTGAGCCGTCCGGCGGTGGAAGCCGGTGAAAGACTGGGATTCCTGCCGGGCGACCTGAAAGAAAAAATTGACCCCTACCTCCAGCCTCTTTACGACGCCCTGATGGATATGATTCCGTCCAAAAAGCTGGAAGAATTTCTGAAAGAAGGCATCATTCAGATCGCCCCGCTGGCATTTATGAGGGGACGTACGCTGAGCGATGCTTTCGTAATCCTTGATGAAGCTCAAAACACAACCCTGAATCAAATAAAAATGTTTCTGACAAGAATGGGATCCAATGCCAAATTCATAGTCACCGGCGACATAACCCAGATCGATCTGCCTAACCGGAATATGTCAGGATTGATTCAGGCCATGAAAATACTGAACCGGGTAGATGGAATCTCCATTATTGAATTTAATAAAAACGATATTGTCCGCCACAAACTGGTCCGCGACATTGTGGATGCATACAACCGGTTCTACGAAGCGAAACAAAAAGAAAAACAATAATTGCATGTAAAAGGTTAATAAAGAATCAACCATCAAAGAAGGTGGTATTAAATTTAATCCATAGGATTATGAAACCTACAATAACGCATAAGCCTTTTCGTCCGGAGTCCGAAGTCCGAAGTCCGAAGTGTTCTCTACTCCTGACTCCCGTCTTCGGTCTTCGGTCTTCGGTCTTCGGTCTTCGGTCTTCCGACTTCCGTCTTCCGTCTTCCGACTTCGATCTTCCGTCTTCCGTCTTCCGACTTCGGTCTTCCGTCTTCCGTCTTCCGACTTCGGTCTTCCGTCTTCCGTCTTCGGTCTTCCGTCTTCCGTCTTCCGACTTCG
>CAZNPV010000102.1:0-3021 GCA_964575025.1 uncultured Mariniphaga sp. | reverse complement strand
GCCGTGGAGGAATTCCGTTGGGAGAAAGATCTTCCGCCGGCTGAATCCATCGTGCGATAAATAGTTGTAAGGAATATAATGCCGGGTGTTGGTTTTCCGGAAATCCCCCCATGGGTGTAATACTTCCCTTTTCTGGATATCCAGTTCAAAAAAGTCATCGTCGAGGGTGATGTTTTCTCCCCCCTCGTTGGCATTATCCCACAATATTACGGATGGGTGGTTAACATCGCGGGCAATCATCTCTTCCAGCAATTTTCTTCCGACCACATCGTCGTAAGAGGGTTTTTGCCATCCCGCCAGTTCATCGAGGACAAACAGTCCCAGTGAATCGCAAACATCCAGAAAATGCCGGTCGGGCGGGTAATGCGACATCCGTACGGCATTCATATTCATATCCTTGATGAGGTTCACCACCTCGATGCTGATGGCTTTGGAAGAAGTCCGGCCGTATTTCGGATGAAAAGTATGGCGGTTGACCCCCTTCATTTTAATTTTGGTACCGTTCACATATATGCCGTCCGCTTCACGGACCTCAACGGTGCGAAATCCAAACCGTTCAGAATGCCGGTGGATCGTTTTTTCGTTTTTATCGAGAAGGGAAAAAACCGCTTTATAGCGGTGAGGAAATTCAGGAGACCAGGTTGCTGGATTTTCGGCTTTCCCTGTGACCCGGGTTCTTTCACGGGAGGTTTCTGTTGTGAACTCGGCAATCCATTCATCCTCCAGGGTTTGTATTTCTGTTTTTACCCAAACGGTATTTTTTATTTCAGAAGTAAAAACATCAGCCCGGAAGCTCCCGTCAGCTTTGGCATCGATGGCCACACGCCAGATGTTTTCTTCGGGCTTGATTTCCAGGTAAACCGGGCGGAAAATACCCCCGAAGATCCAGTAGTCGGCTTGCCGCTCGGCATGGTTGACCGATTCGTTGTCTGAATGCTTTTTCACCAGTACCTCCAGTTGGTTTGATGTGCCGTATATAAGAAGGTTGGAAATATCGTACCTGAACGGATAAAAAGCTCCCTGGTGTACCGGGCCGGCCTGTTTGCCGTTGATCTTTACGAGGGCATCGGTCATGACCCCTTCAAAAACAATTTCTACCTGTTTGCCTTTCCAGGAAGCCGTGACTTCAAAATCATGCCGGTACAAGCCGGTTTCGTTCAGGCGCTGCTCAAACGGGGCATGCCCGTAGTTATAGCTTCCGAATCCCTGTTGTTCCCAACAGGAAGGCACTTCGATGGTTGTCCACGCTCCGCTGTTCATTCCTTCTGAACAGAAGAATTTCCAGTTTTCCGTTTTGTTTGCTCCGGTTGCTGATAAATAATGAATTATGGTTTCCTGTGAAAATAAAAAGTTGCTCCCGGATAAAAGAATGAGCAATAGAATGGAAAGTTGTTTTTTCATGCCTCCTGGTTTATTACATGGTTATTATTCTGAATGAGGACGATTTGCCGGATTGTTACCAAATTCAACATTTGGCTCAGAGCCCATATGAAATATCAGGCTTCCGCCTTTGACAATATCGGAATGCGTAATAAACGATTTCTGATATTTTTCCCCGTTCAATTCAGCCGATTGAATATACATATTTTTATCGCTGTTGTTTACAGATTCTATGGTAAATGTTTTTCCTTCCGGTAAATGGATGGTTGCTTTGTTCATTAACGGGCTTCCGAAAACATACACTCCGTTTGCCGGGTGGACCGGGTAAAATCCCAGCGATGACATCACGTACCAGGCCGACATCTGACCACAGTCTTCATTGCCAATCAATCCATCTACCCCGGTTGTATAGAATTCATCCAGAATATAGCGCACCTTTTCTGCGGTTTTCCATTGCTGTCCGGCAAAAGCATATAAATAGGCAATGTGGTGGCTGGGTTCATTTCCGTGGGCATACATTCCGATCAAACCGGTAATGTCAGCCGATGCCTGATCGCCCATATCGCCTTCAACCACAAAAAAGGAATCCAGTTTTGCAATGAATGCTTCATCGCCACCAAACAAATCTATCAGCCCTTCCGGGTCATGCGGGGCAAAGAAGGAGTACTGCCAGCCATTCCCTTCGGTAAAATCACCTACCATGTGTACAGAAGTAAACGGGCTGTAAGGGATTCTCCATGAACCATCAGCCATTTTTGGCCGGATGAAATGGATATCCTCATCAAAATATGTTTTGTAATATCCGGCTCTTTCTGAGAAAGTATTGTAAGCATCCTGTTTCCCCATTTTTTTTGCCATCAGTGCAATGCAGGCATCATCAACAGCATATTCCATGGCAATGGAGGTCGCTTCCCGGACACTGTCGCAGGGGATATATCCGCGATCAATGACGTAAGGGACACCCTTTTGGGCAGGTAGCGTTGCCGAGCTTGTTACTGCTTCGAAAGCCAGGTTTTCGTCAAACCCGTTGAACCCTTTATTCCAGGCATCCACCACCACCGGTACAGCGCTGTAACCCGGCATGGTGTTGGTTTCATTTCCGAGCAGGTGCCACACCGGAAGTTTACCCTGCTGTTTATAAATATTCAACATCGAATGAATAAAGTCGTTGACTCTTTCCGGTTGTGTGAGCGTAAGAAGTGGGTTCTGTGTCCGGTAAGTATCCCAAAGTGAAAAAATGGAATAATTCTGAAATCCCGGTTCGGAATATATTTTTTTATCGGTACCCCTGTAATCACCCTTGGCATCGTTAAAAAGAACCGGGGCAAAAAAGGTGTGGTACAAAGAGGTATAAAATATTTTCCGGATTTCCGGGTCGGATGTTTCAACCGCTATTTTCGACAGTTCTTTTTTCCATTTATTTTCTGCGGAAGAAGCAACCTTATCAAAGTTCCATCCCGGCATTTCTGCCTCGATGTTTCCCAATGCGTTTTTGCAACTTACCGGTGAAATTCCAACTTTCAGTATAACCTCTTCAGGGGTTCCTTCGAATGAAATTACCCCTTTTACAGCAGGGCTTTTAAGTTCATTTCCTTTTTGGAGAATCGTATCATCATACACATTCATGTTTGCGATTTTCCG
>CAZNPV010000101.1:0-3077 GCA_964575025.1 uncultured Mariniphaga sp. | reverse complement strand
CCGGAGTAAAGAACATTTCAATATTTTACATGCTCGTTTCATGATCCTATGGATTAAATAGAAACCCACCTTCTTTGATGGTGGATTATTTATTACTAAATAGTTTCATATATATATGACTTCATTTTTTGAATATTGTTTAATCAAAGCAAAAAAAAACAGGCTTAAAAGATAGCATTTATATTAAAATTCGCATTTCCTGAATAAAACTTTAACAACGGATTAACCAAAAACATACATTCCGGTTACACATAGATTGTTAATCAGGGCCTGATAAAGTAGCGGCATTTTTTTATACCTTTAAGGCATGATTTGAAACCAACTTGCTACTGAAATGAAAAAACGAAACTGGCTTGTATTAATTTTATTGCTTATGTCGTGTACACCATCCCAAACGAACCAAATCGGGTTGCCTTATTCGGCCGGCGATTTTGCCACTGTCATTGACGGAAAAGAAACCGCGTTGTTTACCCTGCAGAACGCCAATGGCATGCTGGTAACTGTTACAAACTACGGGGCTAAGATCGTTTCGGTGTATGCCCCGGATAAAAACGGGGATTTTGCCGATGTGGTTCTGGGATTTAATTCCATTGCGGATTATCAGAAATACGGAGCGAGTCACGGAGCCGTTGTTGGTCCTTTTGCCAACCGGATTGGCGGAGCCCGTTTTGAAATCGACGGAGAAGTCTATACTTTACCGGCCAATAACGGTACAGCCTGTTTGCATTCAGGATCCGACAGCTGGTACCGGAAGGTGTGGGATGCCACGCAGCAGGGGAACCGCGTAATCCTGAAATTGAAAAGCTCCGACGGAGAATATGGATTCCCCGGAAATAAAGAGGCAAAAGTGGTTTATACCCTCACCGATGATAATGAATTAAAAATAGAATATGAGGTTACGACCGACAAAGCCTGCCATATCAACCTGACCAACCACAGCTATTTTAATCTGAAAGGCGAAGGCAACGGCGATATTCTCGATCACATCCTTGTGATCAATGCAGATTCTTCCACACCGGTGGATTTTACCATGATCCCTACGGGAGAAATTGTCTCTGTCCTGGGGACCGATCTTGACTTCACTACCCCGCAAATCATAGGGGAAAGGATTAATTCCGATAACCAGCAGCTGAGGTTTGGAAACGGGTACGATTTCAATTATGTGATCAATAGGGAAGGCGAAGAACCGGGATTTGCTGCCAGTGCCTGGGACCCGGAAAGCGGTCGTACTATGGAAGTATTCACTACAGAACCGGGAGTGCAGTTTTATAGCGGGAATTTCCTTTCAGGACAGGAGATCGGCAACAGCGGAAAGCCGTATGGAAGGCGTACAGGATTCTGCCTTGAAACGCAGCATTTTCCTGACAGCCCAAATAAACCGCAATTCCCGTCAACCCTCCTGGAACCAGGCGATGTGTTCCAATCGACAACCGTTTATAAATTCTCGGTGAAGTCCCGGCAGACAGGGGGGGAAGGGTGATAGCGTACAGTCATAACCTACCTATTCCCTCTGATCCTCAGTGCCCGTTTTTCAGGAAACATCAGACTGAACAGCACGGCCATAGCAAAAGCCATCAGGTAGCTTGCGAGTCGTTCTGAAATACCGGTCGGTTCAGCCAGCCAGGTTTTCCAGATGACCGCTGATAGGGTACCGGTCACAAGGCTGGCAAAGACGCCGGCCCGCGAAAATTTTTTCCAGAAGATGAGCAATACAATTGCGGGTCCGAAGGAAGCTCCGATGCCACTCCATGCATAGGATACCAGTCCGTATACGGTATCTTCCATAAAAACTGCCAGGAGGAAACCTGCCATTCCCACAGCCAGGGTTAAAATCCGGTTGAGAAACAGGAGCCGTTTTTCTCTGATTTTCTTTCGGGTGACCTTCAGATAGAGGTCTTCGGTCATGGAGGATGAAACAACCATCAGTTGCGAGGAGGCAGTAGACATCATTGCAGATACAGCACCCGAAAGAAGGATGCCGGCAAGAATTGGATTTAACAGGGTCATAACCATCACCGGCATGATCTTTTCAGCGTCTCTGGCTACGGAGGAAGCGGCTTCACCGAGTGCTCCGGCCTCCACCAGTTTATACCCAATCACTCCGATTAAGAAAGCACCTCCATAGGCCAGAAGGGTCCAGAGGATAGCCAGCCACCTGGATTGTTGAACCGATTTTTTATCCCGCATAGCCATCATCCGGGTGAGCAATTGAGGTTGCCCGGTATAGCCAAAAGCCCAGCTTAATCCGTTCAGGATCAGCAACCCTCCGGTTGCCTGATGAACCGTTTCGGTATTGAGTGGCACCGTATAGCTTGCATGGACAATTGTTTCCGCTATGTTAATGTTGTAAGATGCAGCTATACCCAGGGCAATGATTGGCAGGACCACACAGGTGAAAACCATCAGTACGGCCTGAAAAGCATCCGTGGCAACTACCGTTATGAAACCTCCCAGCATGGTATACAGGGTTACCAGAGCCGAGCCGATCACCATTCCCCAGAAGGGATCTATATGGAATGTGTCATTAAAGATTTTTCCGGCTCCGCTGAACTGGGCAGCAATATAAAGGATAAAAAAGAAGATAATGATCAGCGCCGACAGGATGCTGAAACTGCGGGTATTCCCCTTAAAGGTTCCTGAAAAAAGCCCCGTTACCGTGAGAGCCTGTGTTTTGGTCGTGATTTTTTGGAGGGGCCCGGCCAGGAAAACCCATAAAAAAAGAATTCCCGAAACACAACCCAAAGCGACCCAGATAGCAGCCATTCCTTCGGCATAGGCATGTCCCGTAAGCCCCAGCAACAACCAGGCCGATTCGCCGGTGGCCCGCTCAGATAAAGCCAGTGAAAAACCGGAAATCTTCCTGCCCCCCAGAACAAAATCCGCGTTTGTCTTTGAACGACGCGCTGAATAGGCTACAATGCCAATGATGACAACAATGTAAAGTATGAAAACAGGTATCATTAGCGATCTTTGCAATCAATGAGGGTAAAGATAGAAAATGAAAAATGAAAAATGATTCAAAAGATCAGAAAGATCAATGGATCAGAAAAGATCAATGAAGATCAATGAAGATCAAT
>CAZNPV010000100.1:0-3161 GCA_964575025.1 uncultured Mariniphaga sp. | reverse complement strand
AACCCTGCATGCTTACATACCTCCTCAACCCGCTGTCAAAACCAGTCAGCCCCGGAGAGGGAATGCAAAGATAACATTAAATTTTTTACGTTGTTTGAAACAGGCTTCATTTTATTCGTTTGCCTGAATACCAGGATGATTTGCCAAATGCATAATCCTGCAAAGTGCGTTACTCTTTTTCCTAATGTAAATGTTACTCCAATGTTTTTTGTATTCGAAGTGTTTTGAGAAAACAAATTCACGTTTAGAATTTTTACTTAATTCCTTATTAGGCCCGGTGGAATCAATAATAACAATTTCTGTACTGTCAGTTACTGGAAATCTCGTAGCACCGAAAGTATGCTCTGTACTTAAATATCCCGGGATTTTATTATTCAATGCCATTACCAGGTTGGTTCCGCAGCATATTTGTTTGTCATACCAATCGTTTTCTTCGCAAAATGCCACGGCCTCTTTATGGACGTGAATATATTGGGTGTACCCAAGGTCGTAATCACCTCCTCCATCGGTTTCATTTAACGATTTATACAACGATGGGACAACTACTAATATCATCAGGAAAATATTTAAGAATTTGTTTTTAAATCGTGCCTGATAAATAATAACCGAGGCGGCAAAAATAAAAAAAGGCAGGATTGCAAGTAAATAGCGGTGGGTGTAAAAGTTAAATGACGAAAATATCAGGTAAGTTATTGCCAGCAAAAATGATAATAGCAAGACTTTTGTAAACCGGAATTTCTTTTTCCTGAAAAGCAGAATTGCAACGGACAGGATGCTTGCTGCTAAAATTATATTCCGCCCATACCTTGTGAAAATATTGGCAGCGGCCGAATTGAATTTTCGAAAAATATTTTCTAAGTTATAATCAATAAAATTAATATGCCCTTCATAAAAGAATGTGTCAAATTCGGCATAGTGAAAAACCAGGAACAAAATATATACTGCTAACGGAACTGATATTAATGAAATTTCCTTCCAAAAATTTACAGCATGAATTGTTTTCAGGTTTTCGAAAAAATAGAAAAGCAAAAAACAGGCAATAAAAACAACAGCAGTTTCTTTTGTCAATACCATCAAAGAACCGAAAATGGCAAACAGGATATATTTTTTTGAAATAAATTTTTCGAAGGTAATAATTACCAGGAGTGTTAAAAGCATTTCGGGAAGTATAAGTGAAGCCTGGGCCAGGAATAACGATTGCATAGACAATAATACCAGCGATATGTTTGCAATAATATTGTTTGTATATCTTCTTGTCATTTTATGAAAACAAACCAATGTGCAACACGAAATCAACAGAGCCAGTATCCTGACAGCAAAAATTTTGTTTGAAAATACGGTTATCCAAGAAGAAAAAATAAAATAGAATAAAAGCGGATGCCCTTTTGAATATGTCATGGGGATTACGCCGGGTAAAAGCCCGGGGCCATTTTCAATCATTTTTGTGATTGCCGGCATGTATGAAGAACTTTCGTCCCAAATATACGGGTACCCTAAATGCTGGAACTTGAAAATTACGAAAATAATAAGTACCAGGTATAAAATTCCATATTGGTTTAAATGCGAATAATAATTCTTTTTTTCCACAAGTAACATGTAAGTTCCTTTATTTATGGTGAAGAGAATAAAAGTAGGACATATTTTATTAATTTAACAGAAAATGAATCATAAGATGAAACGAGTCCTGATTTGTTGGGAAGAGTACTATGGGTTACCATAAAAAATAATAAATTACAAACAGATGAAAATAGGCATTTTACGCGAAACCCGCCGTTATAAAGATAAAAGGGTAGCACTTACTCCAAAGCTGGCTGTAAAAGTGAAAAAACAGTGGCCGGGCACTGATGTGTATGTACAACCATCTGAAACAAGGGCCTTCACAGAACAGGAGTATGAAGAGGCCGGTGCAGTTGTGAAAGAAGATCTTTCGGCGTGTGATCTTCTGATGGGGGTCAAAGAGGTGGCTGAAGAGGCACTCATTGAAGGCAAAACATACCTGCTATTTGCTCACGTGGCAAAAAAACAACAGCACAACCGGTCGTTTTTCCGAACTATGGCGGAAAAAAAGATCACCCTGATCGATTACGAATATTTTACCGGACCTGACGGCCTCAGGCTGGTTGCCTTTGGTCATTGGGCCGGAGTAGCCGGCGCCTGTTATGCCATCAAAGGCATGAAAAAACGGTTTCAGGGCGACAACATGCCGGGACCGGCTGATTTCTACGATGCCGCTCAACTGTATGATGCATTGAAGCACATCAGCATTCCTCCGGTGAAAACAGTGATCACCGGCGACGGGCGGGTAGGTCAGGGGGCTGCGATGGTTCTGCGCAAAGCAGGAATCACTGAAGTTTCTCCCGGTGCTTTCCTTGCAAAGTCCTTTAGCAAACCGATGTTTTGTATCCTTCCTTTCCAGGAATATGTAAAGCCCAAACCCGGTAGCTCAAAAACCTATGACGATTTTTTTTCTTCGCCTGCTGACTTTGAATCCACCTTTCTGCCTTTTACCCGGGCTGCCGATGTGTATATTCCATGCCATTTCTGGCATCCCGATTCACCGGTTTTCTTCAGTCCTGAGGATATGGCTTCCGGTGATTTCAAGATCCGGCTGATTGCCGATATCAGCTGCGATATTCCCGGTCCGGTGCCTGCAACCATCCGTACTTCTGAACACGATCGTCCCTATTATGATGTGGACAGGAGTACCCTGAAAGAGTTGCCTCCATTTTCCGGCAGGGATCATATTACGGTAATGGCTGTGGATAACCTTCCGGCGGCTCTGCCACGGAATGCCTCTGAATCGTTCGCTGCTGATCTGTATAGAATGATCTTTCCTTCGCTTCAGGGTGAAGATACCGGAAAAGTAGTTGAGCGGGCTACCATTCTGGAAAAAGGAAAACTGACCCCGCGGTTTGCTTACCTCAACGATTTTCTCTCTGCCTGAAAGATGAAAAAGAGGCTGTCTGAAAATTTATGGAATTTATTAACCGCAATGTTCGCAAAGAATGCGCTAAGTCCGCAGAGTATTTACTACAACAGGAAAATACGTTGGGTCCATTGCGATTGTATGCCTTTTTCAGACCGCCTCTTTCAATAAAATTACAGATCAACAGACGCTTTCAGGTTTTTGGCTTTCACTGATTTATATTCCAGTTCCATGG
>CAZNPV010000099.1:0-3194 GCA_964575025.1 uncultured Mariniphaga sp. | reverse complement strand
AACGCCTTGCCAGAACCAGGACCCTCTGTTCCGATAGCTATCGGAAGAGTCAGGTGCTCTAACCAACTGAGCTATAGGCCCATATTACATATACTTATAGTCTTCTAAAAAACCAATACTTTCTGTTCCACAAAGAACGCTTGTGCCAGAACCAGGACCCTCTGTTCCGATAGCTATCGGAAGAGTCAGGTGCTCTGACCAACTGAGCTATAGGCCCGAAATGAGTCGCGAGTTTTGAGTTGTGAGTTTCGAGTATCAAACATCAAAAATCTAATATCCAATATCGAAAATCAAATTTCAAAATTCGGTGTGCAAGTTTACAACTTTGCACCTAATTACACAAACAAATTTACTAAAATCATTGCAAAGTGTTTGTACGGAATGAATAGGAATATTGTTCTCTGTTTTTAGCGGTCAGGACACCCCTGTAATCCCGTAAACGGGATATTGGTAAGACAGGACGGATGAAGGGAGATGAGGCTGAGATTTATTAAACAGCTGATAGAGAATAATTCCCCTTTGAAGGGGGTTAGGGGGATGTCAGGTTTATCTTTTCAGCCTTTTTTATTCTTTTTTTCAGTTCTTGTAAATTAAAAATATCATACTACCTTTGTAACGTTGTCAAATTATCCTTCACGGGGTGTTTGATTATACAGAAGAGTGGAGAGATCGGGCTCTGAGAAACTCTGGCAACCTCTTGTTCTGAAAAGCAACAAACAGGAAAGGTGCCAATACCCGGCCGGAAACGGAATTATAATAAACACAGGAATCATGAAAAAACCGGTTATTTCCCGAAGGAATCTATTCTCCTTAAGTTATATGCACTTCTCCAATATGTGCATGCGCTGGCGCTGATAGGCGCATAATTTCTTTTTCTCACCGAGAGTAAGTAAAAACAATTATCCCAACGATTAATCATTCCAATAATATGGGACAGATAAAAACATATCAGGAAATCAATACAAAATTAAAAAAGGGGGAAGCGGTAGTTTTAACGGCTGAAGAGGTATCGGCCATGGCAAAGACAGCTTCTCCGGAGGAGATTGCCGAAAAGGTGGATGTAGTGAGTACAGCAACCTTTGGGGCGATGTGTTCTTCAGGAGCGATCATTAATTTCGGTCATGCCAGTCCGCCCATTCGTATGGAAAAGATCCGGCTTAACGGCGTACCCTGCTGTGAAGGGCTGGCAGCTGTTGATTCTTACATCGGGGCAACGGCATGTGGTCCGGATAATCCGGATTATGGCGGTGCTCATGTCATCCAGGATCTCCTTGAAGGTAAAGATGTGGTCCTTGAAGCCTGGGGGAAGGGTACCGACTGCTACCCGCGGAAGCACATTAAAACGGTTATTAATATTCATACTGTGAATGAACTGATCATGTTCAATCCACGAAATGCATATCAAAATTATAATGTAGCGGTTAACAGCACAGGCAACATGATCCATACCTATATGGGCACGCTTTTACCGAAAATGAGAAATGCCACTTACTCTACATCGGGCGAATTAAGTCCTTTGCTCAACGATCCGGAATTTCGTACCATCGGAATTGGCACACGGATTTTTTTGGGCGGTGCCCAGGGATTTGTGGTCTGGCACGGAACCCAGTTTCATACCTCAAAGCCGAAAAATAAATACGGTGTTCCGGTGAGCAATGCCGGAACCATAGCTGTGATGGGAAACATGAAAGAGATGAGTCCTGAATATATACAGGCTGCATCCTTTGAAAAATATGGCGTCAGCATGTTTGTGGGTATTGGGATTCCTGTTCCTGTGCTGGATGCCGATATAGCCCGGCGCGTTTCAATCAATAACAGCCAGATCGAAACATCGGTACTTGATTATGGCATGGTAGGAACCCCAAAACTCGGTCAGGTGACCTATGAGGAACTTCGTTCGGGATTCATAAAAGTAAAAGGGAAAAAGATACGCACCGCACCGGTGTCAAGCCTGGCCAAAGCGCGTAAAATAGCCGATGAACTGAAGAAAGCTCTTCAGGAGGGACATTTTGAAATCACCTGCCCGGTACAAATGTTCCCGCAAAATACTACGTTAAACAGCCTGGAAGAAAAGGAGGCCGACCATGATTAAAAAACGCTTTATACTGAATTTTCCGCCCCAGAGTGGAGATAAACCCTTGAGTTATCACCTGGTTAAAGAGTACGATATACGGATTAATATTCTGAAAGCGGAAGTATATCCGGGAAAAAGAGGCAGCCTGTTGCTGGAGCTTCAGGGGAAAGAGGAGAACATTCAAAGAGGGGTGGATTACCTCACGGCCCACAACGTGGTGTGTGAACCACTGGATAAACGGATCCACTTTCAGGAGGATAAATGCATCGACTGTGGGAACTGTTCGGCTGTTTGTTTTGCCGGAGCCCTGACCATGGACCCGGAAACGTGGAAACTGAATTTTGATAAAAGCAAATGTGTGGTTTGTGAACTTTGTATCACGGCCTGCCCGTTGCACCTGTTTGAGATCGATTTCCGGTAACGATGTATGAGCCACGAACATATCGTAAACAATTTAACCTGAAAAGGTTTTATCCGATAGGTACCTCTTTTCGTGAAACCGATTTGTGGGTGGGAGTGGACCGGAAGTCATTTGTGCCTGAAATGAAAAAACGTGCCTGTAAAAAAACAGTGGAATTGCGGCACAAACTGGATGATTATATAGGCAGGTTTCCGGAATTTAAAGAATCACTGAATCCGTATATACCGAAGCCGGATGCGATTCCTGAAGTACTGGAAATGGCCGCCATGGCAGCAAAAGCAGGGATCGGGCCCATGGCAACGGTAGCCGGACTGTTTGCCCGGGAAGTGGGGGAAGAACTAATCCGGAATTTTCAGGTTGAGGAGATAGTGGTCGAAAACGGGGGCGACCTGTTTGTTCGCCTAAGGGACGATCTGTTGCTTTCTGTGATTGCCGGTAGTTCTCCGTTATCCGGAAAAATCGGCCTGGTTATCCCTGCCCGGCTTACCCCCCTTGGCGTGTGTACTTCTGCGGGTACCGTTGGACCATCTCTGAGTTACGGAAATGCCGATGCCGTGATGGTGGCCTGTGAAAGTACTACGCTTGCAGACGCCCTCGCAACAGCTCTGGGAAATAAAGTAAAATCAGCCCGGGATATTGATTCCGTGCTGAAAATGTCGGAAGAATACCCTGAAATTCTGTCTGTCGTGATTATTTGTG
>CAZNPV010000098.1:0-3229 GCA_964575025.1 uncultured Mariniphaga sp. | reverse complement strand
AGCAAACTCAACTATGGCCCCCGGATGCCCGGTTCCCCTTTCGAAGTGCCGTGGGTTAATCTTATATTTTACCTGAACAAACAAGCCCGGGCATCCATCGATTCCACCTGGTATGGCTACAAACGGTTAAGCGGCTTTTCGGGCATAAAACGCAACGATGTGGTAGTGTTTAATTTTCCCTATGATAAAAATGTGTATTATATAAAAAGGTGTATCGGGCTCCCCGGCGATACACTTACCATAAATAACGGAGAGGTCTTTTATAACGGCGAAAAAGAAACACCCCCGGTCGGGGCAAAATTAAACTACTGCATGTGGGCGGGCAACCAGGCCCGGTTTAATAAACTTTCGGATAGCCTCGGTGTCAGTTTTTACCATGATTATTTTAAAGGCGATACGTTATCACGGTTAATGAATATTACCCGTGGGCAACTTCATACCATCCGAAAGTCGGGAGTGGCCGATTCAATTGAACGGGTGGTAAATAAAACCGACAGCATCCCATGGGCATACCCCTATAACGGACTTTTTTTATGGACTTTCCAGGATTTCGGGCCGGTGGTGATCCCCCAAAAAGGGATGCAAATAAATCTCACACCTGAGAACTTTTTTTTATACCAGAAAATTTTTGGCAATTACGAGGGTGAGTATATGGAGTTCAGGGACGGCCAGGCATATCAGGGCGGGAAACCGGTAAATGCTTACACTTTCCATCAGGATTACTATTTTATGATGGGCGACAACCGCTATAACTCCTATGATTCGCGAGGGTTTGGCTTCGTGCCCGAAGAGGGGGTAGTGGGGAAAGCCATACTGGTCCTTTTTTCAAAAGACTTTAAAAGGGCGCTTACATTAATCAGGTAAAGCATAATAAAACATTTATACATGCAGCCATCCATAAAATTTGTTACTGTGAACCTGGTTTGCCTGGCAGCCATGGTTATATCTTTTCCCTCATGTACTCCCTATCCTGATGGTGTTTCTGATGCACTGCAAATGGCCGGGCGCAACAAAGGGGAGCTGCAAAAAGTATTAAATCATTACAGTTGTAACCCGGAGGATTCGCTTAAATACCGCGCCACGGAATTCCTGATAATGAATATGCCGTGGCATACAAGCACGCAGGTGGAAGTGCCGGAAAGCGCCTGGGAGTTTTTTTACCTCGAAGATTCGTTAATAAAGAACCGGATGCGGAATGGTGCTTACTGGAAATATCAAGATGCCCTCAACGGGTATAAATATCTTGCCAAGAAAATATTTTTCAGGAAATTAGAGAACCAGATTGTCATAAAAAATAACATACCCGATATACTATCCATCGATGCTGCGTTCCTGATCGAAAACATTGAATATGCATTTAAGGTAAAAGGACTGGACTGGAACAAATCACTTGGGTTCGAAAAATTCTGCGAATATATTCTGCCTTACCGGATAAGCGCCGAGCCGGTTTTTAACATCCGGGGAAAGCTGTACAGAAACTTCCTAGACTTTGTTAGGCCCGACACTTGCGCAACGAATCCTACCGAAGCAGTTTCACTGGTGAATAAATACATCACAAACTTCTACTGGGACTGGGATGAGATAGGTGAAGAAACAAAGGATTACGGGTTCTTTAATATTTTTAACTGGAACAACAGCAATTTGCGTTGCGTGGAACAGGTGCCCATACAGGGTCAAATATTACGGTCGGTGGGGATCCCGGCTGTTGAAGTATTTGTACCAGCTTTCAGGGACACCGATATTGGGCACAGCTCCCTGGCATATTATGATAGCGATGGGAATTATGTAGTATTTGTTGCCATTTACCAGGATCCTCCTGATACAATAGTTGATTTATGGGAACTAAATCGGGGTACCAAGTACTATGAAAGAACATTTGCGCCCCAAAAAAACACGCCCTGGTTTTTAAAATCGGAAACCGAAAAACTGCCGGCTTCGTTTGCTTCACCGCTAATCCGTGATATTACATCCGCCCTGGTTGCAACCAGAAACTTTGATTTGGAGCTTAAAGAGATTTATGAGGCAAATAACCTCTGCTACTTTTGCACTTTTGTAAACAGCCATTGGGTACCGGTGGGCTGGGGCGAAGTAAATGAAAAAAACAAAACAGCCCATTTTAAGAACATGCCTTTGGATTTGACAGGGATGCCATGCTTCTATACCGGCAACAGGATGGTCCCTGCCGGAAAGATGGTTAAAATTGCCGGCGATTCGTTGCAACCCGCCGTCCCATCAGAAGATACCGGCATGTTAACGTTGACAAGAAAATTTCCGCATAAGGATGCCATGAAATATTTTACCCGCATGATATTGGGCACAACCATCGAAGGGGCAAACAATAAGGATTTTTCCGACGCAAAAATACTTTCCATTCTGGATGATACGCTGAAACCCTATTTCCAGGACCATGTTTTCAACAATACCAAACCTTACAGGTATTACAGGATTGTATCACCGGGTTACCATCTTTATGTAGCAGAGGTAGAATTCCTGATAAATAGCGAATTGCCAGGTACATCGCCTGCCTCGCCACTGCCGGTATTCGATTTAAAGAATGTTAAACAAAAAAAGTATTTCAAAGATACCAGCCATTATATCGGCGATGATGTTTATGAAATGGACTACAAAGCATTCGACAGCGATATGCTTACTTATACCGAAAAAAAGTGGGTAGGGGTCGATTTAGGGGTGCCGCGGGTTATCAACCGCATACGGATTGCTCCCAGGAATGCGGATAACGGTATAATCCCCGGCGATAATTACCAGTTGTTATACTGGGATGACGGATGGGAAACCGTTGGTGCAACAAAAGCCATATACAACTTCGTTCCGTTCGACAGTGTCCCGTTAAATACGCTCTATTGGTTACGCAACACCGGAAGGGGGAAGGAAGAACTCCCGTTTTATTATGAAGGAGGAAATCAGGTATTTACCAATTTTGTTGAATAAAGGATAGAGAAATAGTTGAATTAAGATATTTTTCTTAGATACCACAAGCCTTACTAAGTGAATATCAACGAAGAAGAAAAAACAGATAGGAAAAGCAGGCAATCCAACAAAGATTATACCAGATACCTGTTTCAACCCGAAAATCGTAGAATTATTATATAAGTGTAACAGTTATATAGTTAACACGAAAAAATTTGTTTTTAAAAATTGAAAGGGATAATTTTAAAAATGAACAATTACAATAGAATAAATAACATTGAATTTGTTGGTATTAATTAAA
>CAZNPV010000097.1:0-3284 GCA_964575025.1 uncultured Mariniphaga sp. | reverse complement strand
AGAGCAGATGGATGTTGTTATTTTTGCATTCACGGATCATCTCATCGGGCCATATGCTGGACTGTATTTCCCCGATATGGGCTTTTCGCAGAAAATACATACATAACCTAGATTGGCCGATTCCCCCGCCTATGGTGAGTGGAAGTTCATCTCTGAGCAGCTTTTTATGCCATTCCAATTCCTTGCGTTCTTCCAAACCGCTTATTTTCAATTGTTTCATCAGGGTCTCTTTATCCACGCGAATTCCCATGGAAGAGATCTCGATGGCACTTTTCAGCACCGGGTTCCAGATTACAATGTCGCCGTTCAGTCCTTTATAACCGGCCCCTGTGGGTGTGGTCCAATCGTCGTAATCGGGAGCACGGCCATCGTGTATTTCGCCATTCGGAAGCTCTCCTCCAATGCCAATGATAAACAGGGCACCAAATTCCTTAGCCGCTTCTGTCTCGCGTGCATGTACGGGAAGTCCCGGATAACGGGCTACCAGCTCTTCGGAATGAATAAATGTAATTTCATCCGGCAGAAGAGGCTGGATTTCCGGAGAATGCTCATAAATCTGGTACTCAGTACGTTTAAGTACAGAATATATTTTTCTCACTACATATTTTAAAAAATTCAGGTTGCGCTCTTCCCTGCTGATGACCCGTTCCCAGTCCCACTGGTCAACATACAGGGAATGGATGTTCGTCAATTCCTCGTCGGGCCTGATCGCATTCATGTCGGTATAAATCCCGTAGCCTTTTTCAATACCCAGATCAGCCAGTGCCATCCTTTTCCACTTGGCAAGAGACTGGACAATCTCTGCTTCCCTATCATCCAGTTCCCTGATAGGAAAAGATACAGGACGCTCCACCCCATTCAGGTCGTCATTAATACCAGTCCCCTTCTTAACAAACAAAGGAGCGGTAACCCTCCGTAACCTTAACTGGGATGACAAATCCTGCTGAAAATAATCTTTCACCAGTTTGATTGCTTTTTCCGTCTGGTTGACATCCAGGATGGAAAAATAATCCTCAGGAATTAATAGTTTCATTCGTTTATAGTTTTATTATTATTTAAAACAACTCATGGATTGCGGTACTTGCATCTTACCTTTGTATATCAAAAATAAACACTCTATTACAATAATGATATATTTTTGCATGTATTTTATCATTTTTCTAAAATGTTAACTATTTGTTAACACTTTGAAATATTTATATTTGTTTTCCTGACAATAAAATACATTGATTTTTACGATAGAAAGTTGACCCATCGGGTAAGCGTTCCGGATTGCGCCAAAAAGCAGGAAAGGAGATGTATTATACGATGATTCTCAATCCATCGTATGCAAGGAAAACATTTTCAGGCAGTTCTTTTGATACGTCTCTGTGTGGTCCCATTTTATGCGAAATGTGTGTAAGATAGGCTTTCTCCGGTTTTACTTCATTGATTAGTTGCAAAGCCTGACTGAGGTTAAAATGCGATACGTGTTCTTTTTTGCGCAGGGCATTGACGATCAACACCTTCAGTCCACGGAGCTTTTCTTTTTCTCCAGGTTCCACAAAACTCATATCTGTGAGATATGCAAAATCTCCGATTCTGAAACCATAGACGGGAAGTTTGTGATGAAATCCCCTGACGGGAATCACCCGGATTTCATCCACATCGAAAGCGTTAGAGTCAATCCGGGTCAGTTGCATCTGCGGAATACCCGGGTATTGATAGTTAGCAAAAACATAATGGAATATTCGTCTGATGGCCTTTTCAACCCTTTTTTCCCCGAATATCTCCATGGGTTTTTTCTGAATCCAGTTATAGGACCGGATGTCATCGAGTCCGAAAATATGGTCCACATGTTCATGGGTAACCAAAATGGCACGTAAACTCAGCACCTTATGTGCAAGCATCTGTTGTCTGAAATCAGGGCCTGCATCAATAACCAGGTTTTTTCCGGCTGTTTTCACAAGAACCGAAGATCTCAGCCGTTTATCCCTGGGATCAACGGAACAGCATACCGGACATGTACAGGCAATCAGGGGGACTCCCTGCGAAGTTCCTGTTCCCAGGAAGGTTACTTCCATATGGTTCGCTTTCCCGGAATTCACTTGTAGGTTATTAATTTAAATCATTGTTTTTTACGTTAGTACAAGCAGCAGTGTGTTGAGATACTGCGCTGGGTCCGGGGAATTCGTCCCGTACCATCGAACCGGGATCCGGACTTGTCTTATCTATACAAAAATAACATTCCGTTAAGGAATAACCCTTTCTTATTGTTATTTTTGAAAAAAATATCCTATATGGCAAAACTTTACCTGATACCCAGCCTGCTAAGCACAAATCTTTGGCAAAATGTTTTGCCTTCAGAAGTAAAAGAAATTTGCCTGCAAACCGATTACTTAATTGTGGAAAATATCCGGACAGCCCGCAGGTTCCTGAAGAAACTGGATAAAAATATCTCGGTTGACAGAATTACATTCTTTGAGCTGAACAAACAAACTCCGGAAGCAACGTTTCACGAATTTCTTGTTCCTCTTCTGGAGGGAAAGGACATGGGGATACTTTCCGAAGCGGGATGTCCGGGTGTTGCTGATCCGGGTGCAGAAATTGTCAAACTGGCCCATCAGAAGGGAATTCAGGTCGTTCCTCTGGTCGGCCCCTCTTCCATTCTTCTTGCGTTGATGGCTTCAGGGTTGAATGGCCAGAATTTTGCTTTCACCGGCTATCTGCCCCGTAAATCCAATGAACGGGTAAGAAAGATCAAACAACTGGAAATAAAAGCCAGGGAACAAAATCAAACGCAAATCTTTATTGAAACCCCTTACCGAAACAATCAGATGGTGAACGACCTGATCAAAGCATGTGCCCCCTCCACCTTGTTATGCATTGCCTGTGACCTGACATCGAAAAACGAATTTATTTCCACACGAACCATTAAAAACTGGAAAAACAGTTTGCCTGACCTGAATAAACGACCGGTCGTTTTTCTACTGATGTCCATGCCTAAATAGCATTGAGTAAGATTGTTAAATCAGACGCAGCCGGGCCAGCACTGGGGAAAAGAATAGTGTCAGGCCTACGGCCCTTATTTTTGTTATCGTTTTAATGGCTACCAGACTATCGAGCCTCTGGCGCTGGAGTAAATCATCATTGATCAATGAGATTATTGATAATGCTGAGCAAAAAAACAATAATAACAATGACAACTACGACAACGCTTACAACTTCTTATACTTTGATCTATCTTTATTGATCTATACTGATCTATACTGATCTATACTGATCTATACTGATCTATACTGATC
>CAZNPV010000096.1:0-3338 GCA_964575025.1 uncultured Mariniphaga sp. | reverse complement strand
AATAGCCGGAAAATCAAAGGTCTCTTTAAACTCTTTTGCCTGGTAATAGGAAATAAAGGAATAGTTCCGTGTCCGGTAACGTTTATTGCCTACCTGCACCCGTAAACCCCTGCTTGTGAGGGTAAACGTATTGGCTCCCATAAAATTGAATTCCTGGGTGATCGATGATTTGATCGAATCGATAGCCGTCAGAATCCCTACAAGGGCTGTTATCCCTATGGCTATGATCAGGATCGTAAGAATCGTCCTGAGCAGATTGGAGCGAATCGATAGCAAGGCAATCCGGATATTCTCAAAAAAAAGTGTACTGTTGCGCATAGTTCCCTGGTTATAAAAAGCAAGGTAGGAAAAAACACCTTATCCTTGTCTGTTTTTATCCATTAGTTTACAGGTACCGCTGTTTATTACATATCGAAGAACTTAAATCATTTTTTAATTTACGGAAAACCCGAACAGAAGACGAAACGGTTCGATAAAACGATATTGTTAGGGTTTTTTAACATTTTTTAATGGAGGCATTTTTTCTGACATTGATCATGTTTTTTGAACTGTTCAAAAAACACCATATCAACTTTTTAAACGCAGGGCGGATTAACATAATGGCCTGTTGAATGTGTTTTTCATCCCGGAACCGGATGTTCTGATTGTTGGTTTTTAATCAAATTCGTTTATACATTTACATTCGTTTTCAATCGTGAAATTTATGATTTACAGGTTCAAAATCGTATCACCGGAAGCTAAGAATTTCTTATTGCAGCTTCAGATTGACGGGAGTGAGACCTTTCATACCCTTCACGAAACGATACGGCAATGTGTTGATTATAAGACACATCAGATGGCCTCTTTTTTTATTCGGAATGGGAATGGTAAAAAAACGATTGAGGTATCCATGCTGGATGCCGGCCTGAACGGATATCCGAATTATTCGATGTTACGGACAAAAATATCGGAACTGGTATCCCTGAAAAACAACCCTGTTTTATACACCTTTGACCTGTTCAACGACCGATCTTTTATATTGGAACTAACTGGAATAGATATGGAAAAAAATCTACAAGAACCACTGACCGACCTTGAAGGGCAAACTCCTGTACAAATGCTCGAGGAGGATGTTAATGTACAGGAATCAACCGCCCGGCAGGAAGACGAAGTATTCCAGGATTTTGGAGTCCTTGAAGACTATACAGAGATTTTCGGGGAGATGGACCCAATCTAAGATTCCCCGGGAATTCCTTGTCGGTCTTTTAACCTTTTTTCAGACTGTTCATCTTTTTGAACAGTCTTTTTTTTGTTCCAACCGCAACAAATGGATTCGTGAAAAGGATGAACGATTTAAGGCAACTTTAAATTAACTCTGCCAAATATTTTGTAATTTGCTGTCCAAATAAACCGTTACCTGAGGTAAGCTAACGAGCAATGAACCCGGGATTTATTATTACGAACGATGCAAGGACCAATCCATACAACCTGTCTGATTTTCATTTTGCCTGTTTTGCTCTGTTCTTCCTGTTACAAAGAGAACGAGCCCCCTCAGATACAAAGTACTACAGCGGACCCAGAAACCATCAAAACCGGAGAAACGACTCACCTGACCTGCGTTGCCACGGACCCGGATAACGACAACCTCACCTTTCTCTGGTCTTCATCAGCAGGTACCTTTCCCCAAGGTGCTAACCGTGATTCCGTAGTATGGGAAGCTCCGGATAATGCAGCAACCTATACCCTGTCTGTGATTGTTAATGACGGGCATTTCAGTGCCCTTGGCACGATCAATGTAATGGTTGAGGTAAATCCTCATTTATCTGTTGCTCCTACTGCTTTGAATTTCGGGATAAAAGAAACCGAAAAGACAATAGAAATAAAGAACGACGGAACAGGCACCTTACTATGGGTACTCTCGGAGAATCTGAAATGGCTCACTACAGACAAAATTTCGGATGAAGTGACAACGGAAACAAACACCATCGCCTTTTCTGTGAGCAGGGACGGTCTGGAACCGGGGATATACAGCGGAACCGTTTCGGTTTCCAGCAACGGAGGCAACCAGGATATTAGTGCCACCATGGAAGTTCTGGATGAACCCATGCTATCAGTTATACCCATCGGGCTGAACTTTGGGCAAGAAGAAAATCAAAAAATCCTGGAAATAAAAAACACCGGAAATAGTACATTAATCTGGTCCATAGCCGAAAATATTCCATGGTTAACCGTAAATCCAAAATCCGGAAATACCACCGAAGAGACGGATCAGGTTACCCTGAACGTGAACCGCGACGACCTGGAACCGGGGAATTACCGTGACTCTATGCTGATCTACAGCAACGGAGGGGATCAACCTATAACAATAACCCTGGAAGAACAGGAGCATTCAGGATATTTCACGGATGAAAGGGATGGGTATATTTATTTATGGGTTAAAATCGGAACCCAGTATTGGATGGCAGAGAACCTGGCTTACTTGCCGGAAGTAAGTCCCCCTGCGTATGGATCCATGAACGATCCCTATTATTACGTATATGGGTATAACGGAACAGACGCTTCGGAAGCAAAAATGACCCATCCGTATACGACTCACGGTGTTTTGTATAACTGGACTGCCGCCATAGGAGACGCAACCGGCAGCACCTCGAATCCAAGCGGTGTTCAGGGAATATGCCCCAATGGCTGGCATTTGCCCAGCGATGGTGAATGGGAGCAACTGGCACAAACCGTCCACAACTGTGAAGGTCCCTACAATCAATCGGGTGATGATTGGTTAACAGTAGGAAAACACCTGAAGGCTTCCGGTGGGTGGAATGACAATGGCAACGGAACCGATGATTTTGGCTTTGCAGCTCTCCCCGGAGGATACCGCTACTATTATGGAAGTTTTTTCCATATCGGAGATACCGGTTACTGGTGGAGTGCCACCCAGTACAACAGCCACAATGCCTGGTACCGGTATCTGCACTACAGCAGTCCAGACTTCAGAAAAAACAACTACTCCAAAGACTATGGCTTCAGTGTACGTTGCGTGAGAGATTAGGCCAATAAAACAGAGTGCCTGAAACAGAATATCCCAGTGAGGATTTTACCTCAGTACCCAAACCTCGCTTTAACAAAAAAAGAGTTGTCACAAATGACACCTCTCTATTTGGTGGGAACTACTGGATTCGAACCAGTGACCCTTCCGATTGTAAATCGGGATGCTCTGAACCCGAAGTTATCAGATCCTCCAATCTTTTCTCTTGGTGGGAACTACTGGATTCGAACCAGTGACCCTCTGCTTGTAAGGCAGATGCTCTGAACCAGCTGAGCTAAGCTCCCATTGAAGATTATTCCCAGTGACCCTCCCGATT
>CAZNPV010000095.1:0-3636 GCA_964575025.1 uncultured Mariniphaga sp. | reverse complement strand
CTGGTTGCTGGTTGCTGGTTGCTGGTTGCTGGTTGCTGGTTGCTGGTTGCTGGATTCTGTATACTGGGGAGTCTTGGTTCTTGGTTCTTGGTTCTTGGTTCTTGGTTCTATTTATTCTGAGAATCCCGTAATCTTTTTTGATCTCTATTGATATTCAATATTCTGGGCATCGAATATTTCCATCAAATAAGCAACGGCCCCGCTGACACCCAGGTTGCCTTCAGCCCCGGAGACAATGCCCACCAGATAGCCGTTTTCATCAATCACAGGAGACCCACTGCGTCCGGCAGGATCAACATTCCGGGTCAGGGTCTGTGTATAAAAATAATACCCTTCATTTCTGAAAACCTGCATCTTTATTACCGAAGGATCTATGGTTTTCTGCCTGTATGCCCAGCCAACGGCGTACACGATCTCTCCTTTGGATAGCGGCTTTTTCCGGATTTTTAACGGATAAAAACCGGAATAACCGTCGCCTGACCTGAAAACAATCCAATCCCTGCTTTTCAAGGTGTTAAATTCTCCGGTAGCTTCGTTTCTGTTCTGGTTGATCAACGCTCCCAGAAGAATGGATCTTCCGGGTTCTCCTTTCGGGTAAATCTCCCATTTCCTGAAGTGATCACCCGGATGAATGACATTGTTGGTTTGTTCTCTGAACACCATAAAGAGATGCTTGCAGGTTACAGCAAGGGTATCGAAGCCTGTATCCACAAGAAAAGCATTGGCGATATTACGGAAGGCAGTATCGGTAAATTCCACGGTATTTACCATTACAAGGTCAGGCCACTCAGAAACCGGCTTTTCCATCCAACCCATTTTCTCAACTTCCGGTTCTTTTGTTACGCATCCGAGGGGTAGCATCATCCCAATAAGGAGAATTATTTTCCTGAACCTCATTATTATGATTTATCAAAAAAGGATCTTTCTGAATTTTTTATTTTTACAGCGTCATTATTCCCATGCAATTTTTTACCCATTGATCTTTCCCTCACCAGGAATCAATTATCCGGATTTTTTTGTTTCCAGATCAGAATAATGATAAACAACCTTGCCATAAGAAACGCCACAATTCCTGCCAACGGTCCAAGCAGGGCCATTTTTAATCCGCCTGATAACATCTCCGGGGTAATCTGACCCGACGCTGCAATGTTATCAAACGCTTTGATCAGTCCGATGGTGCGCCCCAGGTAACCCCACGCTATGACAAACCAACCGATTGAGGCGATCAACAACTTCAGTTTTGAATAATCGCCTTTTTCAGTTAGCGCTTTTACAAACAAACCTACTATAATGATCAACAAAATAAGGATCGGGTACATGATATATGTACCACCGTCATTGAAGAACCGAATAAAAAGTACCATAATTCTTGTTTTTTAGTGATTACCTCTCAAACATAACAAGTTTTGGTATTTAAAAATATTATTTGCGACGGATCAATCATTTTTCTCCCCGGATACCCGGTTTAAAGGTACAAAACAGTTTTCAGATCAGGATTTGTCAAATCCCCTGCTAATCTGGTTAACCGTCTATAAAAAATGCCGGTTAAAAGAATTTATGTAATATTGTTTCAATGAACAGGCTGAAAAAAATACAATCAAGGTACCTGATTTTTCATTTTCTGTGGTGGGTGGCAGTCTGGTTTTTCTTTGCTTATTTTTTCAGTTACAACTCAACTGACACAACGTATATTGCGTGGTTTTCGAGCCTGCTCCTTCCCCTTACCATGGCTGTTACCTATTTTTTTGTCTTTTTCCTGATCCCAAAATACCTGCTCACAAAAAAATACCTTCTGTTTGGGCTTTACACCTTTTATGTACTGGTATTTACCTCCTACATAATCGTACTGATGTTGTACGGATGCCTCTATTTCATTCTGAAATTCGATATATCGAACATGCCACCAATGGCCAAAAATTTTGTATTTGTGCTGATTCTTGTTTTTCTGGTTGTTGCATTGGTCAGTTTTATCTATATACTAAACCACAATTTTAGAACGGCTTCTGAAAACAAGGAACTTCAGAATAAAATATTAGCTGCTCAATTGCAATTGAAAGAGCAGGAGCTGTACTACCTGAAGAAACAGATTCATCCCCACTTTTTGTTCAACACCCTCAACACGATTTATGGATTTGCTTTGAAGCAATCAAAACAAACACCCGGAATCATCCTGAAACTATCGAACCTGCTCGATTATATATTGTACCAGGTGAACAAACCGGAAGTCAGTCTCAGGGAAGAGGTAATGCACATAAAAGAATATATTGAGCTGGAAAAAATCAGGTTTCAGGATACTTTAAAAATTATTTTCACTTCGGATGAAATAAATGAAGATATAAAAGTAGCACCCATGCTGCTGATCCCTTTTGTTGAAAACGCTTTTAAACACGGAAACATAACCGATGGATTTTTAAAAATTGAAATAAAAGCCAAACTTAAAGATCTCCGGCTTGATTTTTCCATCAGGAATACCATTGTCGAACAAGAACCCTTGACCCTGCACCATGGAATCGGGCTGGACAATATCCGGAAGAGGCTTGACATGCTTTACAGCAAAAATTACCGGATGGAAACAAAAATTAAGAACAATTGGTATTCTGTGAACCTAACTATCTTTGATGTAAACAAAATTCAGAATGGCTGAAATAATTCGGTGCATAATTGTTGATGATGAGCCGGTTGCCAGAGAAATTCTGGAAGGCCTGCTTGAAAGGATTGATTCTGTCAGCGTTGTCTCGAGCTGTAAAAATGCAGTCGAGGCATTTCATGCTATCAACGCTGAAGAAGTAAATTTGATTTTCCTGGATATTGCAATGCCTGAAATCTCTGGATTGTCTTTTGCCCGTTCGATCAACAAAGAGATCAAAGTGATCTTTACTACCGCATACCGCGAATATGCCGTTGACGGATTTGACCTGCAGGCAGTTGATTATCTGCTGAAACCTATCTCATTTGAGCGGCTTCATCAGGCTATTAAAAAATACCGGAATGAAAATAGCATGACCAATATTCCTACCAGAGAAGAATTTGTACCTGAAAAAAACGATCATTTTTTTGTTCGTTCCGATAGAAAAATGATTAAAATTAATTGCTCCGAAATATCTTATATCGAAAGCCTGAGTGACTATCTGAAAATCCATATGGCAGACCGGACGATTATCACCCGTGAGACTCTTTCAAACATTGAGGCAAAACTCCCTCAGCAAGATTTTATGCGGGTTCATCGCTCTTTTATCGTTTCAATGGCTTACATCGATTCATTTACCAACGAATACATAGAAACCGGAAATCACCAGATCCCTATCAGCCGAAGTTACAGAGAAGGGGTTTTGCGAAGACTGGGGAAATCCTGAAGGACTGAAGGACTGAATTACTGAAGGACTGAAGGACTGAATTACTGAATTACTGAAGGATTGAAGGACTGAATAAACTGAAGATCTGACAAACTCAAGAACCAAGAGCCAAGAGCCAAGAACCAAGACTCCCCAGTATACAGAATCCAGCAACCAGCAACCAGTATCAAGTATCAAGTATCCAGTATCCAGTATCCAGTATCCAGTATCCAGCATCCAGTATCCAGTATCCAGTATCCAGTATCCAGTATCCAGTATCCAGTATCCAGTATCCAGTATCCAG
>CAZNPV010000094.1:0-3670 GCA_964575025.1 uncultured Mariniphaga sp. | reverse complement strand
CTGGTTGCTGGTTGCTCCTCCTCAGCGCTCAGCAGGTTTTTTGGGATGGACAATGATCGGCAGGGTTTTCCGGGAGCCGGCATAGGATCCGAAGATACCGATCCCGTTGTGGATATTGCTGATGATCCCCATGGGTTCAAAGAATACATTGTCGGCCACTACGTCATGCAGGTTCCTGGATTTCAGGTAATCGAAGTAGGATCGGCTGAGTGACAGAAGGTACACATCCATATACCAGTCGATATAATAGGTAACACCCTGCGGGATGGTATCAGGATTGATATCGATGAGTTGTTCAATTTTTCCCGGGAAATAGTAGGGTGTTTTCGCGTTCAGGGTACAGGTTTCCCCGTCGATCAGCTGGTCTGTGAAAATACCATACTTATTGATGAGAATCTCTTCGATGGGGCTTCCTTCCGGGAGGATCCCCATGCTATGCAAAAAGGAACTGTACTTCGTGTCAATCACGGTTTTCCGTGTGAGAGAGGCTGTATAAACATGGGATCCATCCAGATAAACATACACTTCCGCCCGGGGCATCAGGGAGATCTGATAAAAGTTGGGTTCCCCGGGGGGATCGGCAAATGTTGCTTTTACAACAAACCAATGGGTATCATCAATAAACCGGGTATCGGCACCCAGGATCTCTACAGGTACCGGAACGGTGGTTGAGGCTGACACCTCACCGCCGCCTGCAGAAAGTTTCAGTTGGTAGGTCCTTCCCTCCTCAGGATATATATGGGAAGAAAGATAATACCCGTCGTGACTGTGCGTTAAGATTTCCACCGGTTGGTCATCCTCATACACTTCGATCTGCCGGTCGGTGATAGGCTGAATTTCAGAAGTATCGAGGATGGAGATGGTTTGCGAAAGGTGCACCGTTAGCAGGCTGTCCGGATTAATCACGCTGTTTACAACGACTTCCGGTTCGTAGTCCCCTATGTCATAATCCAGGACCTTTTCACACGAAACGGCCAGTAGAGCCAGTAGCCCCAACCATAGATATCTGCTGTTTGTTTTCCGGTCCATAGGTTTTTCTTTAAAAACGGTAACTATACGATACTGCCGGTAATACGGGCAGTAGGCTGAACTGTTTCAGAACCTTCGGGGAGCTGTATACAACCTCACCGTCCGGTCCTGTGGAGGCTACCTCCCGGGAATCGTCGTATCCGAAAAAGAGGAAAAACGGATTCTGGTGGTTATACGCATTGTACAATCCTATTTTCCAGGTCCGGGTGCCGTATTTTTTCTTTTTATAAAAATTAACGCTTAGATCAAGACGGTGGTAGGCCGGCATCCGGTAGCTGTTTCTTTCGTGGAAATACTTCACAATTCCTTCGTCATCCGGCGTATGCGGAAAACTTTTAGCCATGAACTGATGCGCACTCAGGGAAGCAGCATTTCCGGTGCCGAAGATCCAGGTAAACCCGGCCTGGATGCGATCGCTGAAATCATGCATGACAACCACATTGAGGTCGTGCCTCCGGTCGTAACGGTAAGGAAAAACCTTTCCGTAGTTGATATTTTCAAACTGCCGGTTTGACCACGACAGGGTATAGCCGATCCATCCGTATGTTTTCCCTTTGGTTTTACGGAACAACAGTTCTGCACCGTAGGAAGTTCCTTCACCTGCTTCAATTTTATCTTCCCAGCCCAGCGTAGAACCGGTAAATGTCTCCCCGTCTTTGTAAGCGATTACTCCTTTCAGTTTTTTATAATAGGTTTCCAGGTTCACTTCATACGTTTCCGACAATCCGTAGGTCAGGCCCAATGCCACCTGGGATGATTTTTCGGGTTTCACTTTTTTTGTCACGGGCACCCACAGATCCACCGGACTGCTGATGGTGGCTGTCGACAGCAAATGGAGATACTGGTTCATCCGGGTATAGGACGACTTGAAGGAGATACGGTCTGAAAACAGGTATCGCAGGGACAAGCGGGGTTCCAGACCGGAATAAAACCGACCATCAACAACCAAACCCGAAAGATGAGCTCCCACACTGGTATTCAGTTTTTCAGATATCCGGATGTCATCCTCAAGGTAGAGATAGCCTTTCTGGATGCGTCCTTCCAGTTTAAAAACACTGTTCCCTCCCCGATTTTCTTCCTCTGCTGATTCAGGAAGGTCAGTATCGGGGTTGTAGCACTGATTGGTAAGATTCATTCCGAATGTCACGTAGTGATTTTCCGAAGGAACATAACTGTAATTGAGGTTAAACAGGAGGTCTTTTATGCCCGATCCATAGGCAAACTCAAACGTATTGGCTTTCCCGGAATTTTCTTTTTCCAGGTAATAGTCATAATTCAGGTCAAAAAGATAGTTGTTGTAGGCCAGCATCATGTTGCCTATGAGTCTGTTGCTATAGGTTTTGTTCCATTTCAGGTACGCCGTGAAATTGTTCCAGTTCATGCTCAAATTGTTTATTTCCGTGTAGAGTACATTTTTATGAACAAACCGGTCGGACAGCCGCATGGCTGTTTCATCGACTCCCTTGAAGGCCCCGAGGGTCAGTCTGCTGTTTTCCGACATTTTCACGGTCAGTTTGGCATTGTAGTCGTAAAAAAACAGATCTCCGTTGTTTGCAGGAAGGTTAGCTGGTTTTTGAATCGCTTTGTAAATCAGGTCGGCATAGGTTCTCCGGGCAGATATGTGAAAGCTTATCTTATCTTTCAGGATGGGTCCTTCAAGGTTAATTTTTGAAAAAATAAGCCCCAGGGAGACGTTGCCGTGGTATTGGGTCATGTTCCCTTCTTTCAGACCAATATCCAGTACGGATGACAGGCGACCTCCGTAGCGGGCAGGGAATCCGCCTTTGTATAAATTGGCCGAACGGATGGCATCGGTATTGAATACCGAATAGATCCCCAGCATATGGTTTATGGTGTAGAGGGGAATCCCGTCCATCAGGATCAGGTTCTGGCCGGCACTCCCCCCACGGACAAAAAAACCCATGCTGCCTTCATTTCCGCTTTGTACGCCTGTTGCCAGTTGGGTGGACCGGATGATGTCGGTTTCCCCCAGAAACGACGGAAGGGTCAGCACATTGCCTGTGGGTATGGCAAAGGTACTCATCTGCGTCCTTGCCATGTTCGATTCAATGCTGTTGGCCGTCACTTCGATCTCATCCAGGAAAATCTCCTTCTGCAACCGAATGTTAATGGTTGTATCCTTCCGGATCCTGAACTGAAAATACGCTGTGATGTATCCTTCATAGCCGGCAGACATCCAGACCGGCCCCCCGGAAACCTTCAGGCTGTAAAATCCGGTTGTGTCCGTGAAATATTCAGCCTCCTGTTGGTGGATCATGAGAGTAGCCCCTGCTTTCCTTTCACCGGTTCGGTCGTCGGTAACCGTTCCGCTGATGGTGTATTCCTGGGCCAATAGCCTGCCACTGATTCCTGTGAAAAGAATCAGAAAAAAAAGAAGGATTGAATTGCCCCTGGTTGTTTTGATTGCCATACCTGAGAAAAGATGATCTCTACAGATCCTGATTTATGTTCGATTATACCATTTCCAGCCCTGAATTACCCCAATTTATTCCGGAATCCCGGAAAATACAAATATAAACCGAAACCGGGAAAAATGAATAATGAAAAGTTAAAAGTGAAAAATGAAAAATAGTGGAAAGGTGGAAAGGTGGAAAGGTGATTAGGTTGTCGGTTGACGGTT
>CAZNPV010000093.1:2233-3845 GCA_964575025.1 uncultured Mariniphaga sp. | reverse complement strand
TCCCACCTTTGATTGGCATTACAGCCTCATCAAAAGTAAGCGTAAATTGTTGCCTTACGCCAATATCGCAGGCTCCGTCTGCCGGATCCAATGTCGGCGGATTGAGCTGTGCTGTGGCCATAAGGCTTACCATGCTAAGCACGATAACAGAAAAAAGTCGTGTATAAAACTTTCTCATAGCTTAAAAAATTTAATTGAACTTAATTGATTGATTGATTTTGAATTATTTAATTTCATTATCACTTTTTTACATAAAAAGGACACTTTCATTTTATCTCAATATACAAACGTATAAAATTTCTCCACAATGTACAAACTAATTGCCGCACAATTATTACATTTTTCATACAATTTTATCAATAATATCCCGACTATTTACCAACAGGGATAAAATTTTATTAAGAGTCATCTGTTGAAAACTTCTCAAATAAAAATTTTACAATTTTAATGTTATTATTTCAAATAATGGCTATAAAAATACGTTTTTTTAGCAGAATACAGAAGGGAAACCGTTTTTTTAGCATAATTATTTAATGTGTATCATAAAACATAATAAAATGCGGATCCGGAAAAAATGGCTATACATTATTATATATATAGGGGCGGTGTGCTTTCTTTTTTCCTGCAAAACCTGTGATTGCCCCGCATACAGCCAGGCTGACAGCCTCAGGCAATTGTCTTCCGACGGGAAAACTGTTTTCGTAGCTTCTGTGATGCAATGGCAGGGACATGCAAACAGCGGTAAGGTGAAAAAATGAAAAGTGAAAAAATGAAAAATGAAAAATGGGGAAAGGGGGAAAAGAAGAAGAGAGAAAAAGTGTTGTCGTTGTTGTTATTGTTGTCGTTGTTAATGCTAAGCCGAACCATGAGAACCAAGAGAACACGAAACGGACAACCAGGATCAGTATCCTGGATAAGTGATAAGGTGATTAGGTGGAAAGATTATCAGTTCCCGATATTAAATCGGGACTCCGCTTCGCTTCGTGTCAGATTTCAGTTGGGGCGTGCACCATGTCCCGGGTGTCCTTCCGGACGGTTTCTCATTTACTACGTGCTTAAATTCATGAGGTTGCTTCGTCACCTTCGCTTTGCTTCGGTTCCTCGCAATGACGGCGTGTTGTATCGGGAGGGAGTATGTTTGGCGGCTGCGCCGCCAAACATACTCTAATATCATCATGTGGGATCGTCATTGCGAGCCGATCCCGAAGACTTTCGGGAGAGGCGAAGCAATCTGTTGAAAAGTTACTGATAAACCGGAATTGATTGATCTTGAGTGATCTTCATTGATCTTCATTGATCGTTCCACCTTACAACCTTTCCACTGTTTCACTTTATCACCGGACCGTAGTTAATAAGAAACAACATGTACTGAATATTAACCCATATTAATTTGTACTCCTCCATCTATAAAAATTCTCTTCTATTTAAAATATAATCCTTACTTTTGCATGGCTAGAAGAAGGCTGGATAAGCAAAAATTAACTATATTAAAATTTATATTAAAATTATTCAATTATGGGTAAAATTAAAATAGGTATTAATGGTTTCGGTCGCATAGGGCGTCTTGTATTCCGTGCAGCGATCGACAAGGAAAATATTGAAATAGTTGGCA
>CAZNPV010000093.1:0-2133 GCA_964575025.1 uncultured Mariniphaga sp. | reverse complement strand
GGGCGTCTTGTATTCCGTGCAGCGATCGACAAGGAAAATATTGAAATAGTTGGCATCAACGACCTGATTGACGTGGACTACATCGCATACATGCTGAAATACGACTCTACCCACGGCAGATTTAAAGGGGATATTTCCGTAGCAGACGGCAAGCTGGTCGTGAACGGTCATGTCATTCGTGTTACGTCGGAAAAAAATCCGGCCGACCTGAAATGGAATGAAGTCGGAGCGGAATATGTGGTGGAATCAACCGGGCTATTCCTGACGAAGGAAAAAGCACAGGGTCACCTGCAGGCAGGAGCAAAGAAAGTGGTTATGTCGGCTCCGTCAAAAGATGATACGCCAATGTTTGTTATGGGAGTGAATCACACATCGTACCGCAGCGATATGGACTTTGTGTCGAATGCATCGTGTACCACCAACTGCCTGGCACCGGTAGCCAAGGTCTTGCACGACAAGTTCGGGATCATTGAAGGATTGATGACCACCATCCATGCCACCACGGCAACCCAGAAAACCGTTGATGGTCCCTCCATGAAGGACTGGCGGGGCGGACGGGGCGCCGGACAAAATATCATCCCTTCCTCCACAGGAGCAGCCAAAGCAGTAGGAAAAGTGATCCCTTCGCTGAACGGGAAACTCACCGGCATGGCGTTCCGCATTCCCACACCCAATGTATCGGTGGTTGACCTGACCGTACGACTCGAAAAAGGAGCTTCCTACGATCAAATCTGTGCAACCATGAAAGAAGCTTCGGAAGGGGAATTAAAAGGAATCCTTTCCTATACCGAGGAGGCAGTTGTCTCCAACGACTTCCTAGGCGATTCCCATGCATCCAATTTTGATGCCGGCGCCGGAATCGGATTAAACGATCATTTCGTAAAAGTGGTTTCCTGGTACGACAACGAATGGGGATACTCCTGCAAAGTGGTTGAACTGATCGAATACATGGATTCCGTAAAATAATGGTTCCCTTTATATAAGGTACAAAGACTGTCTGAAAAAAAAATAAACCGCAAAGAGCGCAACGGTTTCGCAAAGGGAACAAAGTATTCCTTTTATTAATTACGAAATGCTCTGCGAGCTTTGCGCATTCATAGCGAACTTAGCGGTTACCGTATTCAATAATTTTTCAGACAGCTTTTGTATTATTCAAACCTCAAGGATTCAATGGGATCCAACCGGGAAGCTTTCTGCGCCGGATAAAACCCTGAAACCATTCCGACCACAAAACAGGAGAACACTCCGCTCAGAATCCATTTCCAGGGGATGATAAAGGTACTTCCTATGCCTATGGAAACCAGGTTGCCAATCAGAATGCCGATCAGGATCCCGAAAGCTCCTCCGATCTGGCCGATCACAATGGCTTCGATCAGGAATTGCTGTTTCACCGTACCGCTTTTCGCTCCTACTGCCTTCCGGACACCAATCTCCCGGGTACGCTCAGCTACCGACACCAGCATAATGTTCATCAGGCCTACAGCCGCTCCAAAGAGAGTGATTAATCCGATAATCGTGGCTACAAGGGTTATGTTTTTAATGTTATCCAGTAGGATATTTACAATATTATCGCTTTTTTCCACATTAAAATCGGTTTCATCCAGTGGGCTTAATCCCCTCACAATCCGGAACTGTGCTTCCGCCTGTCCGATGCCGGAATCAAGGTATTCGGCACTCCGGACTTTCACCTGCAGGTTATAATTCATATGAGGCCGCGAAAAATAACTCCGCACATTGGTGTAAGGCAATAAACAGAGCAATCCGTTCATTCCGCCAAATCCGCTTCCTTTCTCTTCGAGTATCCCGATCACTTTATACTTTCCACTGCCTATGCTGATGATCTTTTGAAGGGGATTCTCCCCTCCGGGAAAGAGATCTTCAGCCAGTTCTTTTCCGAGGATGACCACACTTCTTCCTGAACTGATCTCATCCCTGCTGAAGTTCCTTCCGGTACCAATCTCAAAACCTGCTGTCTGCAAATAATTCTCATCGGTGCCCCTAACCGTAACGTTGGGATTGGTCTTTTCGGAACCGTATTTTAAGGTAGCCGTACTGGTAGCCATCACGGATACGGATACAATAGCCGGAAAATCAAAGGTCTCTTTAAACTCTTTTGCCTGGTAATAGGAAATA
>CAZNPV010000092.1:0-4076 GCA_964575025.1 uncultured Mariniphaga sp. | reverse complement strand
AAGATCCAATATTTTTTCCCGGAATAGTAATATTCGATAAATGACCATATACTTAAAGAGATATAAAATAAAAATGATAAATCGTTGTGGTCAACAGCCTGCCTTCCTGTAATTAATTCAAAAATATAATAGGTTGAAATAATAAAAATCCCTGTTAAATATCCAACCCTGCTATTGACTAACAATTTGCCTGTTCGATATCCTATATATATTAGAATCACACCGGAAATAATATTTGGTATTCTCAGACTAAACTCTGATACGCCAAATAACTTGAAACACAAAGCAATTTGCCAAAGAAACAAGGGCTGTTTATGTAGCCAGATATGAGAGCGGTCCCACCTGTCGTAATCCATAGTAACAATTGGATCATCATATAAAGTTGGCAACAATGGATGCTTCATGAAATTTTTAGCAACTAAAGCATGAAACCTTTCATCCCAAATATTAAGGTAGGGGTCTAACAAGGCGGCGAAACAATAAAAACAAAAACCGGTAAGCAAAAGAAATAATATAGAATACTTCTCTCTATTCGTTAAATTAAAACTTACACTAATTATTAGAAAAGTTATCGTTAAAAAAAAAGAAAGGGTAAGTAAGTTGTTGCCGTAAGATAATAGTGTGTTCATCTACTAAATAATCATGAATCGTTCAGTTTAAAGCACAAATTTATGAATTAATCAGGAATCAGAGGGAATCATTATGTGCCATGAATCGTGCACTGTATGTCAGAAAGTGGATTGTACGTCGGAAGTTCCCCTGCTTTGTCATTTTTTCTTTTTTTCTACCGACCAGCCGAACTTTCCAATTTTCTTTCCCAGTCCGAAATAATGGCCATGGTTATACACCAGGGGGTACGACCGGGCAAGACGAAAGGCTCCCTCTTCGTCGATATAGGTATCATCTACCGTGACATGAACCACTTCGGCCAGAAACATATGATGGCTTCCCAAATCGATTATTTCCTTCACTTTGCATTCAATATTGACCGGTGATTCTGTGATTCCAGGGGCGTTAACCTTTTTTGACTGCTGAGGGGTAAGCCCGGTTTTTTCCCATTTATTGTATTTTTTTCCCGACCGGCACCCGCACCAGTCGGTGACTCTGGCAAGGTTTTCGGTGGTCAGGTTAATCACAAATTCTCCGGTACGTTTAATGATGGGGTATGAATGCCGGGAGGGACGAACAGAGATCGAACACATGGGGGGATTGCTGTTGATGGTACCGGTCCAGGCAATGGTAATAATGTTGTACTCTTCCGGAGATTCCCCGCAACTTACCATTACAGCCGGCAAAGGGTAGATCATGGTTCCCGGTTTCCAGTTAATTTTAGCCATATGGGTTATTTTCAGTTTGAGAGGCTAAAACTAAAAAAAAAGTACCGGGAGCCGAACAAATCGGGGACCAAAGTGTCTAAATATTCAGATTCAGCCCGACGAAGAGGGTAATTCCCGGCATCGGGTAGCCATACTGCACCTGATACTCCTGGTCAAGCAGGTTTTCCGCTGACAGGAACAACTCCACATTTTTCGTCATCCTGAAATTAATTTTTCCGTTCACCAGGGTATAATCCTGAACCGCAACCGGATTGGTGCTGGTGTACAATCCTCCGATATGGTGCAGATACCCGTAGAAATCAAATTTTCCTTTTGAATAACCGGTGCTTAAAAAAAACTGGTGCTTTGGTGCTGAAACTTTGGGGAAATCCATGTGCAGGAAGCTGTAACTTGCCGAGAGGTTCAGATTTTTGTTGATCCTGTAACCCAGTTCGGCTTCGATTCCTTTGTGCGAGAAACTGCCGCTGTTCTGATTTTTGTTCGGAGGGGGCGGTGAAGGATTGGGAACCAGCAGGATCAGGTTGGCTCCTTCAGCCAGAAAAGCCGTCAGTTCAGCTTTTCCTTTTTCTCCGTTAAAATGCCGGATGAGCGTAGCTTCATAGTTCCACATGGTTTCCGGCTGCAGGTCCGGGTTGGCTACGGGAAATAAAAAGAGTTCTCTGATGGTCGGACTGCGGAAGCCTTTTGAAACGGACGCTTTTATTTTTGTGCCGTCAGAAACGTCAAAGGCTGTTCCGAATTGCGGAACCCATTGGGTCCCAAACAAGGAATTGTGTTCCATTCGCAGGCCGGCATTCAGAGCCAGTTTTTCAAAAAAACGGTGTTGGGCAATCAGGTATATCCCTGTTTCATTCACATCAACCCAGGTGTCCTTTAATTCCCCGAGGCTGACAGCTGCCCCTTTGCCTCCGTATTTTTTTAATTCAAAACCCACACTGATCAGGTTGTTTGCAAACAGTTTGAGCCCCTGGTAAATACTCAACCCCATGTTTTCATCAACGGATTTCCATCCATCGTACAGGTCATGGTCTCCCCTGGTATAATAGGCCTTGAGGCCGCCTTCCAGTTTTTCAAATTTATTGGACAAGGTAAAGTAACTGTTGGTGCGGGCTATATCCACCCAGTGGCTTTGGTTATCGTATTCCTCCGGATTTTCATAATAAATGGATCCCGGGTCACTGGCTTTAAAGAGGCTGTGGTTTACATCGGCATAAATTGTTACATGATTGTTTATCTCATAATGGATTTTCAGGTATCCGTTGTTGATATGAAAATTGGAATTGAGCCGGTGCCCGTCGGTCTGATCGTGATTGAAGGATCCGGTAATGCTGAAGCCATTGGCACGGAACCCGGTTGAAGCAGAATATTTTTGCGTGTTAAACGAACCATACATTAATCTGCCTTTTAGCGAAAAGCCTGGTTTTTTTTGTCTCCGTGTGATCAGGTTGATCACTCCACCCATTGCATTGGTTCCATACAGAACCGAAGCAGGCCCTTTTAGTACCTCTACCTTCTCAATGTCAGAAGAAACATAGGAATCCGGTATTGCATGCCCGAAGATGCCCATAAACTGAGGCTGTCCGTCGATCAATAACAGCACGGGAAAGGAATTGTCTCCCCCTCCGACACCGCGAATGCTGATTTTACCAGCTGATCCGGAAGCAACACTGAATCCGGTTACCCCCCGTTCTGTGACAAACAACCCCGGAACTTTGGAACTGATCACCGGTAAAATATTGGATTCGATACTCTGTTCAATTTCCTGCTGGTTGATCACCGTTATGTTCAGCGGGGCGTTATCCCTGTCGATACCCAGCTTATTTGCCGTAACTACAATCTGTTCCTGGAAATAAACTTCCGGAATAAGCCTGAACATCAGTTCAACCGTTTTGCCTTTTACGAAGTCTGCTTCTTCCCGGCCCGGTTCATATCCCATATACCGTGCTTCTATGGTGTGACGTCCTTCCGGTATTCCTGACAGGAGAAAGGTTCCGTTTTCATCCGTAACTCCGCCTTTGTTGGTTCCTTTGATAACAATCAACGCGTCAACCAGCGGTTCCCCGGTTTCACGGTCTGTAACCGTACCCTTTACCTCCTGCGCTGTGGCTGTGAAACCAAACCCTGCCATCAGCAGTACGATGAACCATTTTTTCATATTCGTGTTACTATTTAGTAAATTCGTGTTACAATACGATAAAAAAAATTATACTTTGCTCATGATTAATTTTCCATGCTGAATCCCTTTAATGCTGATCAGTTCCTCAGAGATCCGGGTCAGTTTATAGGAAGGTCCTTTTACTGCTATTATATCCATGCTGTTCATGTTGTTCAGTTGAAAACTTTGAATGGATAATATTTCTTTCCGGTTGTTGGAATGGATCTCTGTTATTTTGGGTTTAATTTCTCCTTTTTGAGATGCATATACCAGGGTAACTGCGCCAGCAACGATGTTATCGCATTTCCATTTTTCCTCGGTCAGGTTTTTTTCAATTAATTGGCGAATGGCTTGTGAACGGTTGGAAAACCGGTTGTCCCTGACGTATTCATCCAGCGCATCAAGCAATTCCTTTTCCAGCGATACCCCAAATCGAGTGATGGACATTGTGTTACTTATTTAATAAAAAGTGTTACCAATGCCAAATATAGATGAAAGAAGCAGAAGGACAAAATTTCCGAAATAAAAAAGAAGTTTTGTGAGGATGGGAAGAAAGTCCGGAGACCGGAGACCGGAGACCGGAG
>CAZNPV010000091.1:0-4217 GCA_964575025.1 uncultured Mariniphaga sp. | reverse complement strand
GTGCTGAAAATGTCGGAAGAATACCCTGAAATTCTGTCTGTCGTGATTATTTGTGAGGGGAAAATCGGAATTCGTGGTACCTTTGAGATGAAGGTTTTAAAGGAAGTTTGAAAAACAATAATGGAGAATTTAAGTTAAAGGTTTTTTCAAATTCCCCCTTTGAAAGGGGTTAGGGGGATGTGAGATGCCAGATAGAACCTCACCCCTATAATTCCGTAAACGGGATATTAGTAAAACAGGACGGAAGAAGAAGATGTGAAGGGGGATGTAAAAGAACAAATCAGGAAAGGAATGTTGGAAAAAAATATCTATAAGGAACTGGAAAAGCGGGTTTTGGTAAAGGATGGAGCTACCGGTTCCCTGATTCAGGAGTTCAACCTTTCGGAGGAGGACTACCGGGGGGAGCGGCTGAAAAGTTTTTCCTTTGACCAGAAAGGGAACAATGACATCCTTTCGTTAACCAAATCCGGTGTGGTTGAGGAGATTCACCGGCGTTACCTGGATGTTGGTGCGGACATTATACTCACAAATACCTTTAATGCCACTTCCATTTCCCAGGCTGATTATCATACCCAGGAACTGGTTTATGAGATGAATGTGGCTGCGGCCTCCATAGCCTGCCGGATTGCCAATGACTATACACGCCGGAATCCAAACAAGCCCCGGTTTGTGGCCGGCTCACTGGGGCCAACCAACAAAACCCTTTCTTTATCGCCCGATGTGAATGATCCGGGGTACCGTGCAGTTACTTTTGATGAAGTGAAGGATTCGTATCGTACCCAACTGGAAGGATTGCTGGATGGAGGCATTGACCTGATACTGATTGAAACGGTTTTTGATACCCTGAACGGCAAGGCTGCTATCCTGGCGGTTGAAGAAGCACTGGAAAAACGGGGAATCCGTATTCCTCTGATGGTTTCAGGAACCCTCACGGATGCCAGCGGTCGTACCCTCTCGGGGCAAACCCTGGAAGCTTTTCTGATCTCGGTGTCGCATACGGACCTGCTGAGCATTGGCCTGAACTGTTCATTGGGGGCAGCGGATTTGTTGCCCTACGTGAAAGAACTTGCCGGTAAAGCACCTTTTTATATCAGTTGCCACCCCAACGCCGGATTGCCCAACCACTTCGGAGGCTACGATGAAACGCCGGAAATAATGAGTGCCTATATCAGGGAGTATCTTGAGAATCAGTATGTCAATATTATTGGGGGGTGTTGCGGAACGACCCCTGACCATATCCGGGAGTTTGTCAAACTGGCGGAGAAAGCTACTCCTCATCAGAGAAATGCCCCTGATCGTGTAACCCGGTTGAGCGGGTTGGAACCGGTTACAATTTCTTCGGATTCGAATTTTGTAAATATCGGAGAACGGTGTAATGTAGCGGGTTCGCGAAAATTTGCCCGGCTTATCCGGGAGGAAAAATACGGGGAAGCGCTCGCCATTGCCCGCAACCAGGTGGAGAACGGAGCCCAGGTGATTGATGTGAGCATGGATGATGCCATGCTCGACGCCCAAAAGGAAATGATACGGTTTCTTCAGCTGTTGATGGCTGAACCTGATATTGCCCGGTTGCCTCTTATGATCGACTCCTCAAAATGGGAAGTCATTGAAGCCGGACTGAAATGTTCTCAGGGGAAAGCCATTGTTAATTCCATCAGCCTCAAAGAGGGAGAGGAGATTTTCCTGCATCGGGCCAGCCAGATTAAACGCTATGGAGCGGCTGTGATTGTTATGGCTTTTGACGAAACCGGGCAGGCAGACTGTTTGAAGCGAAGGATAGAAATAGCAGAAAGGGCGTATAACCTGCTGACAGAGAAAGTGGGCTTTCCAGCTCAGGATATCATTTTTGATACCAACGTTCTGGCTATTGGAACCGGCATGGAAGCACACAACAATTATGCGGTTGATTTTATTGAATCGGTCAGGTGGATTAAGGAGCATCTTCCGCATGCAAAAACCAGCGGCGGCATCAGCAATGTATCGTTTTCTTTCCGGGGCAATAACACTGTACGCGAAGCCATGCATTCTGTATTTCTTTATCATGCGATTCGTGCGGGGCTCGATATGGGGATTGTAAATCCGGGGATGTTGCAAATCTATGATGAAATTCCGAAGGATCTGCTGGAGAAGGTTGAAGACCTGATCCTGAACCGGCGGCCGGATGCTACGGAAAGACTGCTTCATTTTGCACAGAACATGGAGCCGGAAGGTCCCAAAGCGATGAAAAAAGATGCCTGGAGAGAACAGCCCCTGGCAGAGCGTATCATCCATTCATTGGTCAGGGGGATTCCCGATTTTGTGGATGAGGATATGGCCGAGGCAGTGAAGATCTATATCCCGGCCCTGGATATCATTGAAGGTCCCTTGATGAACGGGATGAACAGGGTCGGTGATCTGTTCGGATCAGGGAAGATGTTTCTGCCACAGGTGATCAAATCAGCCCGGGTGATGAAAAAATCCGTAGCGTACCTGTTGCCATACATGGAAGCCGATAAGGAAAAACAGAAAGTTGCGCTTAAGCAGAAAAAAGTCCTCCTGGCGACCGTAAAAGGCGATGTTCACGATATAGGGAAGAATATTGTAGGCGTGGTGCTGGGGTGTAACAATTACGAAATAATCGACCTGGGAGTGATGGTCCCCATGGATAAAATTCTTAACACAGCAGTGAATGAGAAGGTGGATGTGATCGGGTTAAGCGGTCTGATTACCCCCTCACTGGAAATGATGGTTGACGTAGCAAGGGAAATGAAACAGCGCAGACTCGACATACCCCTCCTGATAGGAGGGGCTACCACTTCCAGAATTCATACTGCAGTAAAAATTGATCCTGAATACAACCAGCCTGTAATTCATGTAAAAGATGCATCACAGGCAGTTAATGTGGTTGCGAATCTTCTTTCCGGAAAAACAGAATACAGGGATTCCATAAAAAATGAATACGAGGAAATACGGATATTCCATGAGAAGCGGAAACCAAAGGAGTATATCTCTCTGGAAGAGGCCAGAAGAAATAAATATCGGATCAACTGGACAAAAGCTTCCATTTATAAACCCAGGTTTACAGGCGTGAAAAAATTGATCGGTTTTTCATTGGAAGAATTACGGGATTATATCGACTGGACCTTCTTTTTTATTGCCTGGGATATGAAAGGGTCCTACCCGCAGATTCTGGATGACCCGGAGAAAGGGAAAGAAGCCCGGAAGCTGTATGTTGAAGCAAATGAGATGCTGGATGAGATCATTGAGAAGAGAATGCTTCAGGCTAACGGGGTTGTTGGTATCTGGCCGGCTCATTCCGAAGGCGACGATATTGTGTTGTTTGATGACGAACAGAAAACAAAGGAAATTGGGAGGTTCTATCATTTGCGTCAGCAGGAAAAGAAAAAAGAGGGTTCAAATTTGTGTCTTGCTGATTTTGTGGCTCCGGCCGAAACAGGGATCCTCGATTATTGCGGAGCTTTTGCTACGACAGCCGGTCTTGGGATAGAAAAATGGAAAGAGAGATTTCACGCCGAACACAACGATTACAAGGTGATCATGCTTGAGGCCCTGGCTGACCGGCTGAGCGAAGCTTTTGCCGAACGGCTCCACGAAAAAGTGCGGAAAACGTACTGGGGATATGTACCGGATGAAAACCTCACCAAAGAGGAGCTGTTAAAAGCCAAGTACCAGGGGATCCGTCCTGCCCTGGGGTACCCCGCATGCCCCGAGCATTCGGAAAAGGAGAACCTTTTCACGTTGCTGCGAGCCGGAGAAGTGGGTATTTCGTTAACGGAACATTTTGCCATGTATCCGAATGCCTCGGTGTGCGGAACCTATTTTGCCCATCCCGATTCCCGCTATTTCGGATTGGGAAAAGTATCCAAAGAACAGGTAGCAGAATATGCCCTGAGGAAAGGGGTCAGCGTTGAATTTGTTGAGAAATTTCTTCCGGCTAACCTTAATTATAAATAGTTTTCTTTGAAAATCTAAGATCAAACGTTAAAATTTTAGGGTATTTTTGAATCAAGCAACGTATCCATGAAGGTTATAGATATCATTACCAAAAGCAAAAAAACGGTTTTTTCCTTTGAACTGCTTCCCCCGTTAAAAGGGAACGATGCAGGGAAAATTTACCGTACGATTGAAAGCCTGCTGGATTATAATCCGCAATACATCAACCTTACTACCCACCGTGATGAGGTTGAATTCAAGGAAATGCCCGATGGGTCCATTGT
>CAZNPV010000090.1:0-4418 GCA_964575025.1 uncultured Mariniphaga sp. | reverse complement strand
TATGAAATGCTGATCCGTGATTTTACCGAAGAACATACTTTTCAGGCGGTGAGGGAAAAACTGGATTACCTGGAGGACCTTCACGTCAATGTTTTGGAACTTATGCCGGTAAACGAGTTTGAGGGGAATTCGAGCTGGGGGTATAATCCCATCTTCTATTTTGCTCCTGATAAATACTACGGTCCCGGGGATGATTTGAAAAAACTGGTGGATGAATGCCATAAACGCGGAATTGCCGTTGTGATTGATATGGTGTTGAACCATAGCAACGGACAGAGTCCGTTTGTGCAGATGTACATGGACAATTGGGTCATCACTCCGGATAATCCCTGGGTTAACACGAATCACAACTTTCAAAATCCGGATGCCCAATGGGGGTACGATTTTAACCATGAGAGCGAAGCCACCCGAAGCCTGGTTGACAGTGTATGTTCATTCTGGATGAAAGAGTACCACATAGACGGATTCCGGTTTGATTTCACCAAGGGTTTTTCCAATACACCCTATGGACCTACCAGCTGGGGGAGCAGTTATGATCTGCAACGAATAAACAACCTGAAACGGATGGTGAACGAGGTTTGGGAACGCAACGAGAATGCCATCGTAATTTTTGAACACCTGGCCGACAATTCCGAAGAAAAAGTACTGGCCGACCATGGAATCCTGCTGTGGGGAAATATGGCCTATCCATATGGTGAAGCAGCCATGGGGTATCACCAAAATACCCAATCGGATCTGAGTTGGGGCCTGTACAAAGAACGCAACTGGACTCAGCCCAATCTGATTGCCTATATGGAAAGCCACGATGAGGAGAGAATAACCTATAAATGTCTTCAATACGGAAAGACGGATGACGATTATTCCATTAAACAACTCCCCGTAGCGCTTGACCGGCAGGCCCTGGCTTTTGTGTTCCTGATTCCCCTGCCAGGGCCCAAAATGATCTGGCAGTTTGGCGAAAGAGGGTATGATCAGTCGATCAATAGCTTTGGCGGCAGACTCAACGAAAAGCCTCCATACTGGAATTATATGGAAGATCCAAACCGCCTCGATCTGTTCACCACCGTGGCTAAACTTAATTTTTTGAAGCAAAAATATGAGGAATTTACTCCCCAGGTTTTATCTTATGACCTGGATGAAGCCGTAAAGTGGTATAAACTGAATACCGGGAACAACCATGTTTTTGTGGTTGGAAATTTCGGAACGCAGGAGATTGCATCCACTTTTTCTTTTTCTGTCATGGGTGAGTGGCATGAATATTTTTCCAAAACAACCCTGCAAGTTGCTGTTCCTCCCCAAACCTTAACGCTTTCTCCCGGGGAATTCAGGCTTTACTCAACCCGTTCATTTGAAGATCCCTCAGTCGGTATCGACCGCAAAGCGGACCAATCACCTGAGGAATGGGTTTCGGTGTATCCGAATCCGGCACATGAAAAACTCTATATCGTCTCCGGAACCCCTTTTTACCGCATCACCATCTGGTCTGTCTCAGGAGAAAAGATCTTCTCAGCCACCTATGACAGGCAAAACAGCGCATCGCTTGAAGTAGGAACGTATCCTCCGGGAGTGTATATGATGCATATGGAGTTAAAAGATGAGGTGTTAACGCACAAGTTGCTAATCCGATAGGAGCAAGTTTAGTTTGGAATTTAAACCGGGAGCTGGTGCTTCCGGTTTTTCTGTGGGTCGTAGGGGCAGAATCGGTACACCCGTGTCAGCTAAGATCTTCAGGTCTTATACGGATGATTTTCCCATTATAAGAAATAATGAGTTGCATATTTTTTTCTTTCTTGTTCTTAAGTAAATTTTTACGGGTCAGATCCATGCCTTTAAGGACCTTTTCCCGGACCGGATTATATTTAATCTTCATATTTACCTAACTTTTTAATGGTAGCAAAGGTAGTACTATTTTTAATATCAAAGACATTATTTTTATATCCTTCTGCTATTAATTCTGCAGGCAGGGATGAATTATTGAACACCATCCAGTAGTCGGATACAGGGATATACAGTTTGAAAAGGTTGGTCAGCCCTGCATGATACCTTCTGAGAATGACATCGTTGGGGATATCGTGTCCTCCTTCCTGAACCCTGTTTTTCACACGTTCAATTGCCAGGTCAACCGAGTCGAGCCAGAAAAAAATCAGGGTTATGACATATCCTGAATTTTTAGCTGTTTCCACTAACCGGACATGGCTTTTGGGCGACAGGGTTGTTTCAAAAGCAAAATCAATGTCCAGGCGGATGATCTCTTTGATTTTTGTCAGCATCACCCTTCCTGCTTTGATCGATACCTTTTCAGGATAGAGCGGGTCCAGTTCACGGGCAATCTCGTCGGCATTAATAAATTCCTGGCATTCCAGCATCTCCGGAAGAATCGTAAACGAAGCGGTGGTTTTTCCCGCTCCGTTGCAGCCCGCAATGATGTATAAATTTTTCATCCTTCTGAATCCGGAATGTTTCATAAAGTTTCACAAATAAACATTATTTTTAGGAATTGAAAAAACCATTGCTTTGTGGAAATGCCGAAATTATAGCAAGATTAAATTTATACAAATGAAGAAATTATTTTTTATAACGTTAACTGTGTTGATAACTACCGGTTTGCAGGCAAAAGATTATTCGGTTGCATCGCCATCGAACAATCTGGAGGTACTTGTTTCAGTGGATGGGCAAATTACCTATGCTGTTTTTTTTCATGGCCAGGAATTCATTTCCCCTTCGGCTGTTTCGATAACCCTCAACGATGGCAGTGTGCTGGGGAGGGATGCAGAAGTAAAGCGGGCAAAAACCGTTTCAGTGGATGAAAAAATTGAGCCGGTTGTGTCACGAAAGAAAGCGGTTATCGAAGATGTTTACAATCAGTTGACGCTTACCTTCAGGGGTTATTCCCTGCAATTCAGGGCCTACGACGATGGAGTGGCATTCCGTTGGATAATCGGCAAAGAGGGGCCTTTTCAGATCGTAAGCGAAGAAGCAACGTTTGTTTTTCCTGCGGATTACAAAACCTGGTTTCCCGAAGAGGAGAGCATGTACACCCACCAGGAGCGGGAATACCTGCGGCTGAAGCTGTCGGAAATTGATGAATCCCGTTTCGGCTCCACAGGAATGCTGGTCGATTGCGGAGAAAAGGGAAAGGTCTATATCTCAGAATCGGATTTAACGGATTATCCGGGAATGTATCTGAAGGGGATGAAAAACATACCCTACGGATTGGCCGGTATGTATCCGGGGGTCGTCCTGGAGACAAAGCAGCGGGGAGACCGGGATGTTGTCCCGGTGAAATATGCGGATTACATTGCCGAATGTTCCGGATCACGCACCTTTCCCTGGCGGGCTCTGATTATTGTGGAAAACGATGCAGACCTGGTTCGCTCCGAGATGATTTACAAACTGGCAACCCCCTGTAAACTGGAAGATACAGACTGGATAAAACCCGGAAAAGTAGCCTGGGACTGGTGGAATGCCAACAATATATACGGAGTGGATTTTAAATCAGGCATTAATACCCAAACGTATAAATATTACATCGATTTTGCATCGCAGTATGGCCTGGAGTATATTATTCTTGATGAGGGCTGGTATCACCTGGATGACATTATGCATGTGGTGGATGAAATCAATGTGGAAGAACTGGTTGCTTACGGAGAACAGAAAAATGTGGGCATCATACTCTGGGTGGTTTGGAAAGCACTGGACGACAAACTGAAGGAAGCCCTTGACCGGTTTGAACAATGGGGAATCAAAGGGATCAAAATAGACTTTATGCAGCGCGATGATCAATGGATGGTTAATTTTTACGAAAAGGTGGCCCGGGAGTGTGCCAACAGGAAATTGCTGGTTGATTATCACGGGGCATATAAGCCGGCAGGCCTGCGCCGCATGTATCCGAATGTTCTAACATACGAAGGCGTAAAAGGTCTTGAGAATGCCAAATGGGCGAATCTTCCGGATCCGGAGCATAACGTTACCCTTCCGTTTATCCGCATGGTTGCGGGACCGATGGATTATACCCCGGGGGCCATGCTGAACGCCAACCGGACAAACTTCCACCCGGTTTTCTCGGAACCCATGAGTCCGGGAACACGGTGCCATCAACTGGCTATGTATGTGGTTTTTGAAAGTCCCCTTCAGATGCTGGCTGATAATCCTTCAAATTATTACCGTGAACCGGAATGCATGGAGTTTCTTGCTCCGATACCGGTGGTGTGGGACGATACCCGGGTGCTGGCTGCCAATGTCAGCGATTACATTGCGGTGGCCCGCCGTTCGGGGGATACTTGGTATATAGGGGCCATGACCGACTGGGATGCCCGTACCCTGGAACTGGACCTCGGGTTCCTCAGCAACGGAACCTATTCCATGAAGGTATGGAAAGATGGGGTGAATGCCGATAAACATGCAGCAGATTTCGCCCG
>CAZNPV010000089.1:0-4462 GCA_964575025.1 uncultured Mariniphaga sp. | reverse complement strand
CAACCCCAACGCATTCGACGTTAATTCATGCCATGGTTTTTGGATGAATAATACGCTCCATTCTTTTGGAATGACACCCCGGCTACAAATCGGCGCGAGCTGGGAGGGTTGTTTTTTTACAAGAAACCCCATACCTTTAAATTAAAAATGCGTAATCCTCACAACTGTAATTATTTAAAACCATTCAGAAAATTACTTCGCAATCATTCTACTTCAGCCGGAGCTACCCTTTGGAAAATTTTACAGAAAAGTCAGGTTGGCGGATATAAATTCAGGCGCCAACACCCGGTTGGTAATTTTATACTTGATTTTTAATGTCCGAAACACTAGTGCAATTTTTTATTAAAAATTCTGTTAAATTTCATCGCTGATTCACTTCTCAATCATCACCCTTTTCACCGGAAATACCTCTTCGCCCTGAATGGTCAGCAGGTAAATCCCGGAAGCCAGGTTGTCCGGCCAGAAAACGCATAAAAAAAACCTTTATGATTTTTAACTTGAATACCTTGCTCTCCAGGAAGATACCTAATATTTAAATTTACAATATTTACAAATTTTTATTGTTGTGGAAATGTAAAGTTCTTGTAAAAGTTTTGTCATAATTGTGTTAAAAACTTTTTACAGACTTTTCGGAATGAACCACCCTGTTCTTTCACCTCCTCAAAACCGGCTCGCAGATAATCAAGTCAGAAGATAATTCTGAAACTGATGCGGCACTATTTGGGAATCGATACGAATTGACCATTCGTTATGATGGATTGAAACAAACTTTCTTTGTCTTTTAACCTCTTTAAATTATATTTAAGAGTGAGACTAAAAATCAACATCAAAAATCATCTTTGAAGAAAAATGATCGTGAAGTTGATTTGGCGATGCAAAATAGTAAAGAAATATTATAAAGTTAACATAGATTAATTGCTAAAGCCTGCAATAAATTGTAAATTACAACATTATTAAAATTAAAAAAATAAGTATGAATTATCAGGAATCCAATGCGCCCGATATAGAACAATTTATCAAAAAGCATTATAAGACGGTTATAACTGTAATTGTGCTTTTAGTTGTTGGAATTGACTCATTTTTTCAGGTAGGCACCGAAGAAGCGGGTGTGGTAACACGCTTCGGCAAACATGTCAGGACGGTTACCCCCGGGTTGAAATTGAAAATACCTTTTATGGAAAAGGTTTACAAAGTACCTGTGGAAAGGCAAAAAAAGCAGGAATTCGGTTTTCGCACCCAGCAGGCCGGAGTCAGATCGGCATACAGCCGTACCGGTTCTGTTACGAAAGATGAAGCTGTAATGTTAACCGGCGATTTGAACCTTGCCAATGTTCAGTGGGTAGTACAATACCGTGTAAGCAACCCTTACAATTATTTGTTTAAAGTGCGCAACCCCGACAACACTCTTCGCGATCTCTCCGAAGCTGTTACACGGCAAATTGTCGGCGACCGGACGGTAAACGAAGTGTTAACCGTTGGAAGGGCCGAAATTGCCAGCGAAGTAAAAGTCCTGTTGCAGGAGATGACCAGGGAATATTCACTGGGTATTGAAATCGCCCAGGTTGTGCTTCAGGATATCAATCCGCCGGAGTCGGTAAAACAGGCCTTCAATGCAGTAAATGAAGCACAGCAGGAAAGGGAAACCCTGATAAACGAGGCCAAGTCGGAATACAACAAGGTAATTCCCCGGGCCAGGGGAGAGGCGGAAGAAACCATTCAAAAAGCCGAGGGATACGCCACCAAACGTGTAAACAATGCACTGGGAGAAGTGGCCAGGTTTAACGCTCTTTACGATGAATACGTCAGAGCGCCCGAGGTAACCAAAAGAAGAATTTACCTTGAAACCCTACAGGAAGTTCTGCCTAAACTGGGAGATAAGATCATCACTTCAGAGAATGGCAACAACATGATTCCTTTACTTAAAAAGGAATTAAATTAAACAGCATAATATCAATTTGTTAAAACGAATAACAATGAATAAACAAAATAAAATATTACTTATTATTGCAATTATAATTGCAGGTATTATTGTTTTATCTCAAAGTATTTACGTTGTAAATGAAACCCAGCAGGTGGTGGTAACCCAATTCGGCAGACCGATTGGTGATGCCGTGACTGAACCCGGGATGAAGATTAAAACTCCTTTTATTCAGAAAGCGAATTTTTTTGAAAAACGTTATATGGAGTGGGATGGCGATCCCAATCAGATTCCCACCAAGGAAAAGAAATTCATCTTTGTTGACAGCTATGCCCGCTGGCATATTACTGATCCTTTGCAGTTTTATATACGACTCACCAACGAACGGGGAGCACAAAGCAGGCTCGACGATATAATTGACGGCGAAACCCGCGACCAGGTGGCCAGTCACAGTCTGGAGGAAGTTGTAAGGAACACCAACCGGCAGGCCGACACAACGGCTAAAATAAGTGAAATAATCGAAGATTCCCTTGCGAGAATCGAGGTAGGCAGAAAAAGAATCCAGAATATTATTCAGGAAACTGCGAATGAAGAAACAAAAGATTTGGGTATCGAAATACTTGATTTCAGGTTTAAACGGATCAATTATGTCGAGGATGTCAGGGAACGGGTTTACGACCGCATGAAGAGCGAGCGAATCCGTATTGCCGATAAATTCAGATCGGAAGGTGAGGGCGAAGCTTCAAGGATTAACGGAGAGAAAGAACGCGAATTGAACCAGATACAATCGGAAGCATATAAAGAAGCTGAAACAATAAAAGGGAAAGCAGACGCTGAAGCTGCCAGCATTTACGCCAGCGCCTACAATAAATCGAGCAGCTCAAGAGAACTGTACAGCTTTATAAAAAGTATGGAAACCTTCGAAAATACGTTCGATTCCACCACCACCGTTATCCTTTCAACCGACAGCGAACTTTACAAATACCTGAAAAGCATGGACTAAAGTACTGTGTTTTTGTTTTTTATAAATAAGGCCTATTTATTCTGATAATCTGATAATCTGATAATCTGATAATCCAGTGATCTTTTACTGATCTTTATTGATCTACATTAATCTACACTGATCTTTTCCTCTCTGAGGCTGTCCGGCTTTCCGTGGAACTCTGTGGAGCAGCTTCCTCATCACACTTCCGGCAGCTTCCATGGGCTGCGGTAAGTAGGTGTCAGCAGTTGGTTGGCTTCATCGTCATCGATAAACCTGCTGTTTTTGGCATCCCAGTAGAGGCGGTGTCCGGTTTTGAGTGCGATGTTTCCGAGGTGGGCCACCCGGGCTGTATTGGCGGCGATGGATGTGTTGGCGTTGGTGGTTTTCACCTCTCCCCGGATGCAATCGGTAAAGTTTTTCATGTGATTCTCGAGTCCCCGGCCGTCGCCTCTGGTCAGGGGTACGGCTTCCATTTTGGGTTGGCGGCCTCCTTCGGGGATCACCTCCCAGCCGTTGCGGTCAACCACCAGGGTGCCGTTGTTGCCTACGAATCCCACGCCGTGGTTGCGTCCGTAGTAGCCTCCGTCGATACCTATCCCATGGTCCCACAACATGGTATACCCGTCGAATTCGTAGAGGGCCTGCATGGTGTCAGGCGTCTCACAGGCATCGTCGGGATAGGCAAATTTGCCGCCCATGGACATCACCGATTTCGGAGCCTGGGCATTCATCCCGAACAATCCGTAATCGATGATGTGGACTCCCCAGTCGGTCATCAGTCCGCCTGCATAATCCCAGAACCAGCGGAAGTTGAAGTGAAAGCGGTTCGGATTAAAAGGCCGTTCCGGGGCGGGGCCCAGCCAGAAGTTGTAATCCACGCCTTCAGGCACCGGACCGTCGGGTTTTACGGGGATCGATTTCATCCACCCCTGATAGGCCCAGGTGCGTACCGTTCGTATTTTGCCCAGTTTGCCTGTGCGGACAAAATCCACGGCATTCTGCCAGTGTATGTCGCTGCGTTGCCACATGCCTACCTGGACAATGCTGTTGTAACGGGCAGCCGCTTTTTCCATGATGTTGATCTCCTCAATGGAGTTGGCCAGGGGTTTTTCACAATAGATATGCTTTCCTGTTTGGGCCGCTTCAACAAACGGAATACAGTGCCAGTGGTCCGGCGTTCCGATGAGGATCACATCGATGCCCGGTTTTTCGAGCAGTTCCCGGTAATCGCTGAATCCTTCAGGCCGCGTGCCCTGGATTTTTTCGGTGTCGGCGAGGCGCTTCTCCAGCACACGGGCATCCACATCGCAGATGGCGGCACATTCGGTATTTTTTATTTTAAGAAAAGCCTGGAGGTCGGAAAAACCCATGCCATTGGCACCGATCAGTCCGCATACCAGTTTGTCGTTGGCTCCTGCGCAGGAATCCATAGCCAGCGGCATGGATGCTGCAATTCCAACACCGGCTGTTGCCAGTGCCGAGTTTTTGAGAAAAGTTCTTCTGTTGGTCATGATTTAGTTGATTTAATGGTTGTTGTATAAAAAGACCGGAGTCCGGAG
>CAZNPV010000088.1:0-4479 GCA_964575025.1 uncultured Mariniphaga sp. | reverse complement strand
GCAGATTTATTGCACATTCTTAGTCATCAAATTGATACAGAACTACAATAGACAAAAAAACAACCAACAGACAGATATAGAAACCTTGTTTTCCATAAAATTGGGATAAAAAAATATAAAGCAAGTTGTTTTGAGTAATTTCTTACCTTTAACATTCTATTTTATATTTTTCAAACAGAATGAAATTATAAACCCTTCTTGATGAAAAAGTTAGTAAGCAAAGATCATTCAAAAAAATACAGCTTTGGTTTCACTGCCGCCTCTTTGCGCCTGAATGAAACAGTGAAAATTGAACGGGTTTTCCGGGAAGGTGGGTATGCAGATTACAGCGAAATTGGTAACCGGGAAGAAATAATCGGAAAGGGAAATAAGAGAACAAGTATCCGTGAATTTCGGGAGCTCATAAATCGTTTGCAAAAACTTACTCAGGAACAGAAGAATGTTTTGTTAAACGGGAACCTGACGACTCAAAAGCAAATTGCCTTTTTGGGAGTATGTAAGCACTACCGGTTTATTCGTGAATTTGCTGTTGAGGTACTGCGGGAAAAAATGCTCGTTTATGACTTTCAACTTACGGACGCCGATTACTTTAGTTTTGAGCGAAGAAAAGGTGAACTTGAAGGGCTGGCAGATTCTACAAAAAGGAAAGTAAAGCAGGTATTATTAAAAATTTTGGAACAGGCCGGATTAATTGACAATGTGAAAAGCCAGCGAATCCAAATACAGATACTCGGACAATCCGTAACAGATGCCATTATGAATGAAAATCCTCAGTGGTTAAAAATTTTTCTGTACAACGATGGAGATATTCTGAAATTAAAACAGACCTATGGAAAACATTAACAACAAATTCAAACACCTTTTTAAGGTCATTTCTTCCGAAGACTTCCTGCTGAAGAAATCGCTGGGAGGCGAAATACCATTCTGGATTTCCACCTTCAAAATTGAAGACCTGACAGAGATTGAAAAGGCTGTAAAAGGATTAAAAAACAAATTGGAAACAAACGGCATTGCGGTACTGGAATTGAACCTGTACGACCTTTCGATGGAAATTTTAAATCGCGAACTGGGCGGAGGAGAAATTTTTACCATTGAAAAGGAGATGGAAAAGGAAGAGTTTAAAGGAGCTGTGCAGTCTGTTCTCGACATTAGGGAGGTGCTTATGCCCGAAATAAAAAGCAGAATTGACAAACACGGAGCCAGGGTGTACTTTATTACCGGTGTCGCCCAGGTATTCCCATTTATCCGGTCGCACAATATTTTGAACAACCTACAAAACATAGCGAAAGAGGCCCCCACCGTGATGTTTTTTCCGGGCACATACAGCGGACGTTCGCTGGAGTTGTTCGGGAAACTTAGAGATGACAACTATTATCGTGCATTCAATATCGACAGTTATAAATTATAACCCGGAAAAATCAGCCAAAATCAACTTGCGACATGAGATTAAAAGAACTATTTAGCCAGGATATTAACCGCCCCATTGAAACGGTTATTAAAGCAGACGACCAGGAGCACATTCTGCAAGAAGTAAATGAATACGTGGTGACCAAAGAGGTGACCCGGAAGATTGCCGATTTTTTCGAAGCCTATAACAATTATTACGGAGCTAACGGAGTATGGATTTCCGGGTTTTTCGGTTCCGGTAAGTCCCACTTGCTGAAAATACTTTCCTATGTACTGGAAAACAAAGAGTATAATGGCTTTAAGCTGGGAGAAATGTTTGCGGAGAAAATTACCGACGACGAGATGCTGCGTGGAGATATGCTCTCTGCTACCAGGATACCATCGGAATCCATCCTGTTTAATATTGACCAGCAAGCTCAAATTACCAGCAAAGGCGAGGAAGATGCCGTGCTGAGTGTGTTTTACCGGGTGTTTTACGATCACATGGGTTATTTTGGCGCACAACGGCATGTGGCAGAGTTTGAACGGTGGCTCGACAATGAAAATGTGTACCGCCGGTTCAGGGAGCATTATGAAAGCGCCGCAGGGGAACCCTGGCTGAGCGCCCGCCTGAAATATTTTGCCCCGAAAGTAAAAAATACCATTGCCGAAGTGCTTTCAGGAATTTTTAACGGACCAGCTTCAGAATATACAGGTATTATTGACTCCCTGCGAAAAGACATCGTTACCTCGGTAGATGATTTTGCAGGCAAGGTGGCAACCTACCTTAAAACCAAACCAGCCAGTTTCCGTCTGAATTTCTTTGTGGATGAAGTAGGGCAATACATCAGCGAAAATTCCAAACTGATGCTGAACCTGCAAACCATTGCCGAAACACTGGCTACCCGCACCAAAGGAGCTTCCTGGATATTGGTAACCTCACAGGAAGACATGCAAAGTGTGATTGGCGACATGAACAACCGGCAACAAAACGACTTTTCACGCATTCAGGCCCGGTTCAAAATAAAAATTCCACTTACTTCTGCCAACGTGGACGAGGTGATAGAAAAACGCTTGTTGAGTAAAAAACCTGAAAACAAAGAGTTGCTTTATTCGGTATGGAAAAAGGAGCAGGCAAATATGGAAACGTTGCTCAGTTTTACCCAGTTGGGCATCCAGTTCCGGGGATTCCGCGACGAAGCTGATTTTTCATGGAAATATCCTTTCATTCCCTACCAGTTCGACCTGTTTCAACAATGCATCCGGGCGCTTTCCGATCATAATGCTTTTCAGGGACGACATGCCTCAGTAGGAGAACGCTCCATGCTGGGCGTGTTTCAGGAAGTACTGAAAGCTTTGGGCGAAAAAGAAACCGGACAACTGGTAAGCTTCGACATGCTTTTTGACGGGTTGCGCTCTACCATCCGCAGCGGGATACAAAATGCCATTAGTTTGGCTGAGAGACAGTTGGACAACCAATTTGCCATCAAGGTACTGAAAGCGCTCTTCCTGGTGAAATACTACCAGCCCTTTAAAACGACTGCACGCAATATTTCGGTGTTAATGATTGACCACATCAATATTGACCTGCAAAAGCACGAAAAGGCTGTAAAAGAGGCACTGGCATTGCTGGAGCAGCAGGTATATATTAACCGGAACGGCGATATCTTCGAATTCCTGACCGATGAAGAGAAAGACATTGAGAAGGAAATTATCAATACAGAAATTGACAGCCAGGCGGTGATCCAATTGATAAAAGAAAACATTTTTGAAAAGATAATTAGTGACAACCGCATTCGATACCTGGAAAATAAAGCCGATTATGAGTTTACCAGCAAAGTGGACGGGATTATTTTTGGCAGAGAAAAAGAGCTTACTATTGAAATACTCACTCCCAACTCTGACGATTACGGCAAAGAAGACAAATACAAAGCCCGCACTATGGGATACAGCACTCTCGTATTGTTTGTATTGCCTCCCGGTGACAGATTGATGCAGGATTTACGGCTCTACCTGAAAACAGAGAAATACATAAAACAGGCCAATGCCGGCGGAAATGAAAATTACCGGCGAATACTGTTCGATAAGTCGCAACAAAATATTGAACGGGGAAAAAATATTGAGTTGCAGCTTAGGCAGCAACTGGGTGCTGCAATGGTTTTCCTGAACGGTGTAAGGTACGATGCCGGTTCAGCTTCCGATGGCAGGAACAAGGTGTTTAACGTTTTTCAGGACCTGGTAAGACTGGCATATCCCAATCTGAAAATGCTGGGAGGCGTTTATTTTACTGAAGATACCATTCGCGATGCCATGCGGGGCAGCGATGCCGAATTGTGGGCTGGCACCGAAGCCAACCTGTCTCAGGCTGAAAGTGAAATTTTCACTCTGGTAAGCCGACGGAAAAAGCAAATGGAACGCACTTCATTGACCGACCTGCGCGACCATTTTATGAAAAAACCTTACGGCTGGTACCCCAATGCCATTTGGACCATCACAGCCCTGGTATTTAAGCGCGGAAAACTGGAAGCACAGGAAGATTCAAATATTTTAACCGACGAAGAGTTACTTGCCGCATTGTTCAATAACCGGAGGTATTCCAATGTTTTGCTTACGCCGCTTGAAGGGGTAAACCCCATTACGGTGAAGCACCTGAAAGAGATTTACCAGGAAATCTTCGACGAAAGTTGTCCGGTGAATGAAGCCCGCGATGTGGCTCTGGCTTTTAAAAAGAAAACAGCCCAAATGAAAGCTGAAGTTGAAACACTGCTCGCTTACAGGGACAACTATCCGTTTTTGAAAGCACTGGAAACTTTTCATGGGTTGCTCGGAAGGCTTTCTGAAAAAGAGTACCGCTATTTTCTGGAACATATCGGTGATTTTGAGAACAAGCTTCTGGACGGAAAAGAAGATGTGTTTGCACCGGTGAAAAAATTCTGGCACGGTGGACAGAAACACATTTTCGACCAGGTGCGTACTTTTGTTACCGGTAACCAAAGTAACCTGGAATACGTGCAGGGCGAAGAATTAAAAATATTGCAGGAAGTTTATGAACATCCGAAGCCATACACCGGAACCATTATCCGCGATGCAAAA
>CAZNPV010000087.1:0-4528 GCA_964575025.1 uncultured Mariniphaga sp. | reverse complement strand
TGTTTCCCTGGTTGTCGTAAGAAGATACGGTTTTTGCATACGCTTCCAGGGATCCGCTTTCCTCATCTCCATACCAGGTTGTTTGTTCCTTTAGCAGCCCTTCAGCGTTGTAGGCATATTCATAAATAAACGAAGGGATTTCCCGGTTTTCCCCGTAAAGTGCATAAGAGGTGGTTCTGCCTTCCGCGTCATAGGTATACACCATCGTTACGCTATATTTCCACGCATTATAAAGGGTGTCATACGACTGAAAGGTCATGCTGTCGAGTCTATACCCGTTCTCTGCACTTTTCAGCATGGTCTGCCTTCCTGCTGCAACGGCAGGAGCTGTCGGGAAGGATCCCGGGAGGATATTTATTGCCGGATGGGTTGGGGTAACCCGGAAAAAGCGATCATGGATGCCGATACCCCGGTGGCTCTCCGTTCCTGGTGTTTTTCCCTTTTGAAACGGCGATTGCGCCTGTGCGATCCCAACCGTTAAAAAAATGAGCATTACTGTGTAGATGTTCTTCATAGTCTTTATTGTTAATGGTTTACCTTTTTTGAATCCAATTGAAATGAGTGGTTTATTACAAGCTAAAGATACGCTTTTTTTATGTTGGCTGCACCACCGGAGAACGATTTAAAAGGAAACCACTGTTTTTTTTTATTCTTACAAAGATGTTTCGTATCTTTTCTCAGGAATGTACGTTTAAATTTTTTCTAACCTGTAAAACCTGTTTCTATGAAAGGTACGATCTGTTCTTTTTTAATCCTGTTTTGTCTCTCCTTTTTAGCCCTGCCTGTTTTCGCACAGACTGAAGTGAGGAGTGATATTACAGAAAATACCACCTGGACAAAGTCCGGGAGTCCGTATGTATTAGTTGGAAGTCCCAGTGTTGCTCATGGCGTCACCTTGACCATTGATCCCGGAGTGGTGGTTAAATTTTTCAGTTTTAGTAGTATTTTTACTATTCACGGGCATTTGGAGGCGGATGGCAATCCTTCCTACCTGTACATCCCGGATCCGGTTATCTTTACATCCTACAAAGATGATCAGCACGGAGGCGATACCAACGACAACGGCGCTGCCGATGCACCTGCTTCGGGCGACTGGACCAGTATCATCATTGCGGATACTGCTTCCGCCTTTTTCCGGTCCTGTGAGTTTTTGTACGGAGGGTATTGGGGCAATCCCATGCTGGATATCCGGGCCCCTATCGATACGATCCGGAGTTGCCGTTTTAACGATTCTCACAGTTTGGCCATTCGGGCAACCGGTGGCTCCCTGCATGTTTCCAGGTCTTCCTTTCTTACCGGAAACGGGATTGAGTTCCTGGCAAGTCCAGATGATACCGGGTTTCCCAACGAACTGATTTTACTCCACAATGATTTTAAGGTTGAAAACAAAATGGTGGCGGCGGGTTACGGCGATTCGCTGACAATCTTCCTGGAAGGAAACAATGTCGTTCGCTCCTCCAATACCTATAAGGCAAATGCATGTTACGTATTCGGGAGCTTTACCGGGGAAAACTTTTTTACCTCCCAGCCTGATATTCCGTTTGTTTTCAGCTCCCTGCTTCTTCAGGAAGGATCCTCGTTAACTTTACCTCCGGGGACTATTGTGAAAATAATAGAAAATGAAAGCATGCAATTCAGGGGATCGCTATGGGCCCTGGGTACGAAGGAGAAACCCATTGTTTTCACCTCGATCTATGACGATTCTTTCGGGGGCGATACCAACGGAGATGAAAACGCAACCGCTCCTGAACCCGGAGTGTGGGGTTCTGTGAATTTTTTCGGAACCACCGACTCGAGCCGGCTGGAAAATGTGATCATTAAATACGCCGGTCAGTGGGATCCGGCCATTCAGATCACCAACAGCCATGTTTTGTTCAAAGAGTGTGTGGTTGCCGAATGTGGATCGTATGCTTTTCAGATTAACGGGGCTTCCCCCGAAATTACCGGCTCAACCATCAGCCACAATCTGTTGGGCTTTGATGTGGGGTTTACCGGAAGTCCTGTGATCCATCACAACGATATCATGTTGAACAACCCCGAAATAGGGACGGGTGGAGGAGTCAAGGTTCAATCCCTGAATCCGGAAACAACCATTGCCGAGAACAATTACTGGGGATCAGCCACCGGCCCCAAACATTATACCTACCATCCGGAGGGTACGGGGGACCTGGTAATCGGACCGGTTGATTATGAGCCGTTCGCAACGGAAATGGTCGCCGTCGGAATGATCTCAAAGCCTGTGCTGAATATTGAAAAGAATGAAAAAACCATCAACTGCAGTGAAACATCAGCATTTGATTTTACCGATGTTTTGTGGGAATTCGGCGATGAAACCAGTTCCTCAGACGTGAGACCGGACCATACCTATGCTACCATGGGTACGTATGAAGTGTGCTATACGGCAACCTCCGGTTATGGGGTGAAAGTCAGGCAATGTAAAATGGTAGATCTTTCCACTGCTCTTACAGACCCTGCAAAGAATAGCAACCACTGGTCAGTTTTTCCGAATCCGGCAGGTTCTGTTGCCTGGTGCCGGTTAACTGTGGATCAAAACACAGAGGTAAATCTTGAATTATACGATCTGACCGGAACCCGGTTGATCCATCTTTATTCAAACAAGATCGGGAAGGGGAACCATACAATTCCTCTGTTTTTTAAAGGCCTGCCAGGTGGGATCTATTTGATACGGGGAACCCTGGGGAATTCATCACATCTCAAAAAAATAATGATTCATTCGAATTGACTGAAGTTTCGCAGTGAAATTGTATTCTGATAAAATATAGAATTCGAATTATTTATACTTTTGTCTTTTGTGGTTTTTCGTGTTTTTGTGCCTTCGTGGCAAAAATTTTAATGCCACGAAAACACGAATTCACAAAAATTCACAAAAAATTATGTAGAAATGGAGATCATAATTACCAGATTTTAAATACAGGCACACCGGAATGCTTTCATACCATGCTCAGAGAAGAATCAAAGAGCAGGGAACAAAGGCTATGCGAATGACGTCGTAGGGTTTTGCAATTGGCTCTGTTTATGAAGAATTTTTTTATCTTAGTCTGGTTAAAATGGCAACGTATAAAAATATTTCGTTCCTTTATTTACCCTCTCATGGGTTGTATCACTAAGAATCAAACAAAATGAAAAAAATTACGCTGTTTTTGCTTTTATGTCTGTTTGCCTTTTTTGGTTTTTCCCAGGAAGAGGAGATAAAGACAGGCTGGAATTTTGGAGCGCTTCCTGCGGTTTCCTTTGATACCGACCTGGGGTTTCAGTATGGAGCATTGGTTAATCTGTATCATTACGGCGATGGTTCAAGGTATCCGGCCTATAACCATTCGCTCTATCTGGAAGTTTCGAGGTATACCAAAGGAAGCGGCATTAACCGGTTTTATTATGATTCAGACCGGTTGATCAAAGGGCTGCAGACATCGGTGGATGTGAGCTATTTATCGGATCAGGCCTATGATTTTTATGGGTTTAACGGCTACAATGCTGTGGTGAATACCGATTGGATGGATGATGAAAGCCAGGCGTACAGATCGCGTACCTATTATAAGTACGACCGCAAACTGTTCCGCTTTAAGGTTGACCTGCAGGGAAAACTCTCCGGGAATAAATTTAAATGGGCTGCCGGAATGAATCTCCTGAATTTTAAAATTTCTTCTGTGGATGTGGACAAACTGAACAAGGGAAAGGATGAAGAAAAAAAGCTTCCTCCACAGGACGGGCTTTTTGAATTTTACCGTACAGAAGGTATACTTCCGCAGGAAGAAGCCGACGGAGGATTTGTTCCCACCTTTAAAGCCGGGCTGGTTTACGACACCCGGGACAACCGTCCCAATCCCATGAAAGGAATCTGGACCGAAGCGGTGATCCTGGGGTCTCCGGAGTTCCTGGGCGGTGAGAGTTCCTTCGCAAAACTAAGCCTTACACACCGGCAATACTTTACGATCATCCCGGAGGATCTCTCTTTTGTTTACCGCCTGGGGTACCAGACAACCCTTGCCGGGCATACGCCCTTTTACTATCAGACCCAGGTGATTGCATCCGTTATGACGGATGCATTCGGAGAAGGCCTGGGGGGGAAAAAAACCTTGCGGGGAATTTACCGCAACCGGGTCCTTGGAGACGGATTCTTCTACGGAAATGCGGAAGTACGCTGGAAATTTGTCCGGTTCCGGTTTATTAATAATAATTTCTACCTCGGCCTGAACGGATTTATGGATTTCGGACGGGTTACCAAAGAAATTGATTTTACGATGCCGGTTTTGGATGGCGGAGATTCAACGGTTGATGGGAATTATTTTAAAACCGATGCGGAAAATTTCCATGTTTCCTATGGCGCAGGATTCCGGATCGTCATGAATGAAAACTTTATTATTGCCCTGGATTACGGAATGGCAGCCAAAGAACAGGATGGGAATTCCGGAATGTACATTGGCCTGAATTATTTGTTTTAACAACGCGTGCAAAATTAGTTGACAATCATGGATACTGGATGGTTATCAGTTCCCGGTTATCAGTT
>CAZNPV010000086.1:1237-4750 GCA_964575025.1 uncultured Mariniphaga sp. | reverse complement strand
AAGTGTTAAATTTATAAGGTATTCCCGTCCCGATAAATATCGGGATCGGGATAACCCGCCCGTTCCTTTTCTTCTGTTCTCCCCTTTTGAGGGGAGAGGAGTGTCCTCATCGGGGCTCGTTTTATAATGTATACATTTTGCTCAATCAATTTGTTAAGTTAGATCTTTAAAATTACAAAAAAATCTTTCTTCTCCCGAACCGGTAAAATCCTTCCTGTTTTGTTATCTTCGGAAGTAAATTTGCATGGTATGGAAAAATTTTTGGAAACCGTTGCCCGCTATATTTATTCCCATCATCCTTCCGGTCTGGAAGATGTATGCCTGATATTTCCCAACCGGCGTTCTTCCGTGTTTTTTACCGCATATCTTCAGAGGCTTTTGGTGAAACCGGTGATAGGCCCCCACCTTACCACCATCCATGAATTCATAACCAGCTTTTCGAAGATACAACGGGCAGAAAGATTAAAGCTGATATCGGTTCTCTATGAGATTTTCACAAAACATTCCGGCGCGAAAGAGGATTTTGATTCTTTCTATTTCTGGGGAGAAGTGTTGTTGTCCGATTTTGAGGATGTCGATAAATACCTGGTGGATGCCGGTTCCCTGTTTCAGAATATCGCAGACCTGAAAGAGGCCGGCTTGCAGTTTGATTTTCTGGAAGAATCACAAAAAGAGGTTTTATTGCAGTTCTGGGGAAGCTTAGGAAAGTGGGAAACCTATAAAAATCAGGAGAAATTTCTCCGGGTGTGGCGGATTCTCGGACCTGTATACAAAGAATTCAGAAAAAAACTGGAACAGGAGCAAATCGCCTATGAAGGCATGATCTTTCGTCAGGTGGCAGAAAAAATACGCTCCGGAAAAGGGATCCCGCTTGCTTCTGACCGGTATTATATTATTGGAATGAATGCCCTGAACACGTGCGAAGAAGAGGTGCTGACCTATATAAAAGATGCAGGAAAAGGAGTCTTCCTCTGGGATTATGACGAAGCGTACCTGAAGGATCCCAAAAATGAAGCTGGGTATTTTATCCGTAAAAACATAGCGGCTTATCAGCCACCGGAAGATTTTCCCCCCTGGAAGGATGGATTCAATGCGGAAAAGGAAATTCAGTTTTTTTCCGTGGCTTCCACACACGGACAGGCTCAGATTATTCCACAGATTTTGGAAACTACAGACCAGGCGTTTGATCATACCGCCCTTGTATTAGCAGATGAATCCCTGCTTTTTCCTGTGCTTGGGGCAATCCCCGGATCGATTTCATCGGTCAATGTGACCATGGGATATCCGGTAAAAAACGCTTCGGTTTACGGTTTTGTCTCCCTTCTGGGCAACCTGATACACAATGCACGCTGGGGAAAAAAAGGGGAAGTCGATTTTTACTACCAGTTCGTGTTTGATATTCTCAACCATCAGTTGCTGGGGGATATTGAACCGCAAAAAGTTCGGGAATTTCAGGAAACAGCCAGGAAAAAAAACCGGATTTACCTTGAATCAGGGGATCTGAACTTCTCGGATCTGCATCAACTGATCTTTACCGTTCCCCGGGAAGTTTCGGAGTACGGAGCCTATTTCAGAGCCGTTTTAAAAAAGTTGTATTTTCATGGGAAAACACAGCAACCCGGCAACAAGGTTCTTCCTGAACTGATCGTTTGTATGTATCAGGCCTTTGAAAAACTGGAGATTACCCTCTCGGAGGTGGAAGCTTCCGGGGGCTTCCGGGTCAGCAAACCGGTTTTTTTCCGGTTGCTGAATCAGTACCTGAGTCAGGTTTCCGTATCTTTTGAAGGAGAACCTCTGAAAGGGTTGCAGGTTATGGGAGTGCTTGAAACCCGCTGCCTTGATTTTTCGAATGTGCTTATCCTGGGATTCAATGAAGATTTCTGGCCCCGCTCCTCCCTGGCTCCCTCTTTTATTCCGTATAACCTGAAGCTTGTATTTGGAGTTCCTACCGTTGACAACCAGGAGGCAATGTACGCGTACTATTTCTACAGGCTGGTCCAGCGGGCAAAAAAACTTACGGTTACATTCAACACCGTGAAAGAAGGAATGCGAAGCGGCGAAATGAGCCGGTACGGATATCAACTGATCTACGATTCAGGGCATACCGTTCACCAGAAAAACCTGGAATTCAGGTTCCGGAGCAAAGAAATAAAAGCGCTGAAAGTAAAATCTTCAGCGGAAATAATTGAATTGCTTGTAAAACGGTTTACCCCTGAAAGACCCCTCTCCCCAAGTGCGTTGAATACCTACATCGGCTGTAAATACCGTTTTTACCTTCAGTACATTGCCGGACTTCCGGAACGGGAAAAAATAGCAGAGGAAGTGGACAGCCGGTTGTTCGGAAATATATTCCATAAAGCCGTGGAATATGTGTACGGCATGGCCGAAAATCCGGTCAAAGGGGAGTGGATCAATAAAATACTGAACGACAAACAGTCGCTTGACCAGGCCGTACGAAAAGCATTTGCAAAAACCTTCTTTAAAACAGACAATCCCGCAGCTATCCGTTTTGACGGAAGTACCAGCCTTTCGTATGAATTTATCCGTTCCTATCTGCAACAACTCCTGAATGTTGACCGAAACCTGGCCCCTTTTGATCTGGTTTCGCTGGAGAAAAAATATTTCCGGATGCAGGAGGTCAATGCAAACGGAATACCCATAAAAATCCCTGTGGGAGGCATTATTGACCGAATGGACCGGGTCGGAGGAGTGCTTCGCGTGATGGACTATAAAACAGGATTTGTGAAATCCCTGGCATTCAACAATGTGGATGAGCTGTTTGACGGCAATCTGAAAGATCAGAAAAAAGAAGCCTTTCAGGCATTCCTCTACGGAATGATCATCCGGAAATATTTTCCCAATGAATCCATACGGCCAGGTCTTTACATCCTACGGAAATTATTCGGCGATTCCTATGATCCCTACTTTAAAATGAATAAAAAAGAGGTTTTGTTTAATGAAGTGATTGGCCCCTTCGAAAAAAACCTGAACATCCTGTTGAATGAACTTTTTTCGACGGATAACACCTTTACGCAGACTGAAATTACCGAACATTGTGTGAATTGCCCTTTTAAAATTATTTGCCACAGGGAGTAGATACAGTAAGATCAATGGATCAATGGATCTTTTATTGAATGCTATTGCTATCCTATAATATTAGCCTGTCGGCTGACACGGATTATAAATCCGCGCCAGCAAGGGTTATTTATTGCCGTTGGCTTTAGCCAACGGATAGGATGATAGTAAGTTAGCAGGGGCTTTAGCCCCATATTTTTGTTATTTGCTCAAATTCGTGAGACAGCTTCAGAAGTTCGTACCTCACTTCCTGCCAATAACAGATTTTCCCTGTGCTGGCGGCATTAAAAAATTCCCCTCCTTTTCTTTCAAGGAGGGGTGGACCGAACTTGTTCGGGACGGGGTGGTTGAAGATCAATAGAATCAAGTAGCAAGTAGCAGGAACCAGGAGTCTTCCGTCTTTAGTCTCCACACTCTGCTTTCTTTGCGTTTTTCGCT
>CAZNPV010000086.1:0-1137 GCA_964575025.1 uncultured Mariniphaga sp. | reverse complement strand
CTTTGCGTTTTTCGCTCTGCGTCCTTTGCGCGAAACAAGGGCCTGCGAAAATTCGGGATATCCTTCGACATAGGGTCTCAGGATGACATGCTTTGCAGCAACTGACAACTGATAACCGACAACCGTTTCACCTTTCCCCTATTTTTCACTTTTCATTTCCTTCAACATCTGCTCCTTACGCCGCATTTCTATTTCTGTTTATAAACCTTTACATAGTCAATCAAATATTTCTGCGGGAAAATAGAGTCGTCGATCCCTTGCTGGCCGCCCCAACCACCGCCAATGGCAAGGTTGATGATCAGGTAATGCGGTTCATCAAAAGGCCAGGTGGCATGGCCGGTATTTTCATTGGCAAAGGTGAAGTACCGGGTGTCATCCACATAAAAATCAATCCGGTCTTCAAACCATTCAATCCGGTAAATATGGTATTTTTCGCTGGGGTTTTCCACGGTTATGCTGTTTCCTTTGTTGGTCCCCAGCACATGGTTATATTTTTCTGTATGTACATTTCCATGAATTACATCCGGGTCGAAGCCCACATTCTCCATAATATCGATCTCCCCGCAACCGGGCCAGCCGGTGCCCTCACGAATGCTGGTCCCCAGCATCCATATTGCCGGCCAGGTACCCCGCCCTGAAGGTAATTTGGCACGTACTTCAATTCTTCCGCAGGTCATGTGCTTTTTTCCGTAGGTATGCAGACTGGCGGAGGTAATTTCTTTTCCTTTCCAGTTATCTTTGCGGGCTTCAATGATCAGGTTCCCGTTTTCAACACGGGCATTCTCCTTCCGTTTTCGGGTATAATACTGGGCTTCATCGTTCCGGATATAGCCCTCTTCGTAATCCCAGATCGTTTCATCAGGGATTCCGTCCACATCAAAAAGATCTTCCCAGAGCAGTTCCCATTCCACCGGATGGTCTTTCCCTTCCATAGGCCTATCCATGGGTTCCGGAACTTCATTTTTAATGCATGCAAAGGAAGCATACAGCGTCAACCAAACAAGGAGCAAGTATTTCATATGATTAAAGTATTAAATTTATAAGGCATTCTATGCATTTTTGTCGGCAGACAGGAGTTCAACCAGTGTCATTCAGTGCTCGGGCATATGCTGGAATCAAGGACTGAAGGACTGAATT
>CAZNPV010000085.1:0-4859 GCA_964575025.1 uncultured Mariniphaga sp. | reverse complement strand
AATAATTCCTATGATCAACAGCCGGGGCATACACAAAAGTATTTATTTCCTGATTATAAAACGGTCGTAAATCCATAAAAAGATTGTAGCTGACACAGCTACTCCCGCGTAGAGCATCCAGATATTGTAAGGATGGTGGTTTTCCCAAAGGAAGTTTGTCAGTTCAACCTGTGACATATCCAACCGTTGGGCTGCTTCCCTGAGGAAAGCAATGAAAGTGAGTTCAAATGAGTGAAACGTGTTCAGCATAGCAAACCCGCTTATGTAGGTGGCAAAAGCGAGAAGAAGGATTTTTTTATACCCTACCTTATCAGCGATGGCCCCGGTAAGTACCGGTAAAAAATAGAGTAACATGGAACCCGTTCCCATGATAATTCCTTTCTGTGCCTGACTGAATCCCAGAGCCCCGATATCCTGAGAGTTTACAAGGAACAGGGGAAAGGCAATGTAAAAACCATACCAGGCCCAGCGTTCGAAAAGCTCAATGGTATTCGATGTCCAGAAGTTTGCAGGGTATTTCCTGATCGTTTTTATGAATCCCATACAACAAAAGATTTCAGAAGCCCTAAAGGTAATAAAAGAAATAAAGCGGAAACTGACAGGGCAGAAAACAGCAAACTCCGGCATGGTCAAAAGAAAGAAAAAAAGTATATTTAGTCATGCGTTTTATAGCCGACCTGCATATACATTCTCATTATTCAAGGGCAACAAGTAAGCTTCTGGTTCCTGAGTATCTGGATTACCAGGCAGGTATCAAGGGCATCAAGGTTGTCGCTACCGGTGATTTTACCCACCCCGGATGGCTTGCTGAACTGAAAGAGAAGCTGGAACCTGAAGGAAACGGACTTTTCAGGTTAAAGAAAGCGTTCCGTAGGGATCCATTGGCAGGAGAAAACGAAACCCGTTTTATATTAACCGCGGAGATAAGCAGCATTTATAAACGGGGTGACAAGGTGAGGAAAGTACATAATGTTATTATGGCCCCCGGATTTGATGATGTTGAAAAAATCAACCGCAGGATACTTGATCTGGGTGGTAACCTCACCTCCGACGGACGACCGATCCTTGGGCTTGATTCTTACGACCTGCTGGCTTTGGTGCTTGAGTGCAACGAAAGAAATGTTTTTATACCAGCTCATATCTGGACTCCCTGGTTTTCGATGCTGGGATCAAAATCCGGGTTTGATACTCCTCAGGAGTGTTTTGGTGATCTGTGGCCTTTTATTCACTCGATTGAAACCGGCCTCTCAACCGATGCCCCAATGAACTGGCTTTGTTCATTCCTCGACAGAGTAACCCTGGTCTCAAATTCCGATGCCCATTCTCCTGACAGACTGGGACGGAATGCCAATATTTTTGATACCGGACTCAGCTTTTCAGACATAGCCGGGGCATTAAAAGCGGGAACCCCGGATGTCTTTAAGGGGACCATTGACCTTTTCCCACAGGAAGGAAAATACCATTATGACGGACACCGTAAATGCTCCGTCTGCTGGGATCCGGGAACAACCATAAAAAACCACAACATATGCCCGGTCTGCGGAAAACCTGTCACCGTAGGCGTCATGAACCGGATCATCCATTTGTCGGACCGGGAAGATGTCACCAACCGCAAAAACCGGTTGCCTTTTTATTCAATAGTCCCGCTAAAGGAAATCCTTGCCGAAATAAAAGGTGCCGGGGAAAAATCCAAATCCGTACAGAGAGAGTATGAGAAAACAATACGTAAACTGGGCAATGAACTAAATCTTTTGCTGAATACACCCCTGGAAGAAATTGAGAGAAAATCCTCCTTTCTTCTTGCGGAAGCGATCCGGAGAATGCGCAACAGGGAAGTGGTCGTCAGAGAAGGGTATGACGGAGAATACGGGCAGATCAGGGTTTTTAATCCCGGGGAAATAGAAAATTTAACGGCAGAAAACGGATTGTTCATTTTTGAAAAACCGGTACCTCCTTCGCCGCGTAAGCTGATTGATTTTGACATGAACGGAATACAACAACTTATTGCCCGGGAGCAGGACATGCCGGAAGTGGCAGAAAAAAAGGAACCGTATATAAAAAGCCGGAAGACTGTATTGAGTGCAGAGCAACAGGCTGCTGTGGAATATACCGGGAGAGTTTCCATCATTCTTGCAGGACCAGGTACCGGAAAAACCAAAACATTAACAGCAAAAATATCTTTTTTACTGAATAACACACAGACTGACCCCCGGCAGGTGCTGGCCATTACGTTTACAAACAAAGCTGCTGCCGAAATGAAAACACGGATTCGTGCTGAAGCTGATGAAAAAACAGCGCTGCCTGTTGTTGTAACCTTTCATGGTTTCGGAAGAATGGTCCTTAAGGAGAATGCTGCCCGCCTGAACAGAAAACCGGATTTTATCGTTATTGATGAGAATGAAAAAAGTGAAATTCTGAAATCTTTAACCGGAAGAAACCCGGCACAGATAGAAAAAACCAGCACGGAAATTTCAGGAGAAAAAAAGGGGGAGAGCCGCCATGCCACCAGGAAAGATGAAGAAGGGCGTATCCGTTATGAAAAGATCCTGGAGGAATACAACGCATTTGATTTCGATGATCTTATCGGGAAACCCCTTGAATTGTTCAGAAACGACAAGGAGGTCCTGAAAAAATACCGGGAACGGTTTCCTTTTATTTTTGTGGATGAATTTCAGGATACCAATCCGGAACAATTTGAACTGATCCGGTTGCTGGCAGGGCATGAAAAGTCAACCCTTTGTGTGGTAGGCGATCCGAATCAGGCCATTTACAGCTTTCGCGGAGGAGGATCCCGGATGATTGACCGTTTTATGACAGAGTATCCCCGCGCTGCACAGTTTAAACTGAAGACATCGTATCGTTGTACACAACATATTCTGTCGGCTTCATCGGATATCCTCGCCGGCTCAGGATGGCTCAAAGGATTAAAAAAAGGGATAAAAATCAGGATCTCGGAACAGGCAACCGATAAAAGTGAAGCTGAATTTATTGCCCGTGAGATTGTCAATCTTTGTGGAGGATTGAGTTTTTTTTCAATCGATAGTGAGGTGTACCGGGGAGACCGCGAAGATAAGATACAAAGTCTTTCTGAGGTTGCCGTTTTATGCCGTACCCGCCATCAGTTTCAATCCATTGAAAAGGCCTTTAACGACCATTCTGTTCCTTATCAGGTGGTTGGAGATAAACCTTTCTTTCAGGCTCTTCCTTTGTCTGATTTGCTTGCAATCTATCATGCCTGCCTGTTACCCCGAACAAACAGGTATGCCAGCTGGCTCTTTGATAAACAGAATGTACCTTTTCAGGAAAAGGAAAAAGCCATCTGCAGCAAAATTGGAAAGCTGGTTGTTCCGGAAGGACTGAAGGTGGTAAGGGAGGAATTTTTTGAAAACAGGAAATTTGACGAACAGGATCTCCGGCGTTTACAACAAATGGCAGAAGGGATGTCTCCCATGGATTTTATCACCTCCCTGAAATTGGGCAGTGCAGGTGATACCTACAACGAAAAGGTGGAAGCCGTTACGTTGATGACCCTTCATGCATCAAAAGGACTGGAGTTTGAAACGGTTTTTATTGCAGGGTGTGAGCAGGGTTTGATACCTTTTACATTGTATAATATGAAGACAGATAGGGACGAAGAAGCAAGACTCCTGTATGTGGGCATGACACGTTCTGAAAAGTTTTTATATCTTAGCTATGCCCGGAGCAGGAAGTTCAGAAACCGGATCGTATCGTTACAACGAAGCGAATTGATCCGTAAGATTGAAAAAGAGTGGCTTGAAGAAAGAACGAATCAATCACAATGGAAAAAGGATGACGGACATCAGTTAAACCTATTTGCTGAATAAGTTATGTTGCTGGCTGTTGATATTGGAAATACAAACATTGTGTTTGGAATATACCATTCCGGAAGGTGGATGAAGTACTGGCGTATTCAGACCGATGCATTAAAAACGGCCGATGAATATGCTGTTATCTTTCATGCTTTGCTTGATTCCGGGAAGGTGAACAAGAAGGAAATAACAGATATTGTGCTTTGCAGTGTTGTGCCCACGTTGGTTACACCCTTCAGCGAGATGGTATCAGAATTGCTGACAGGGAAAATACTATGGGTTGGTCGGGATATATATTCCAGGCTTCCTGTCAGGATCTCAAATCCCAATGAGATAGGTGCTGATCTGGTTGCCAATTCTGTAGCAGCCTATACCCAATATGGCCCGTATACCATGGTTATTGATTTTGGTACGGCTCTTACGTTTACTACGGTAGGCGGGGATGCGGAAATTGCCGGCGTTGTCATTGCTCCCGGATTATCCACTGCCGTGAGTTCACTGGCCGGAAAAACAGCACAACTGCCTTCCGTTCATCTGGAACCTCCCCCCTCAGTACTTGGCGATACGACAATCCATGCCATACAATCGGGAATCCTGTATGGCTATTCCGGATTAGTCGATTTTATTATTGAAAAAACAGAACAGGAGATGGACCACACCTTGCATATTGTAGCAACCGGAGGTCTCAGTCAGAAAATAGTACCCCTCACGAAACACATTAAGAAGGTGGATCATATGCTGACGCTTGAAGGATTAAGGATCATTGCAACCTTGCCTGTAATTCACTGATCACATCCTTGTAAGTCTTAAGGAGACGGTCCCATTCCCTGAAATTTTCATCTTCCTGGGCACTGACATTCCTGGCTATGGAGATCTCACTCACTATTTTTGCTATGTACCGTAAAGGTTCGATGTTTCCTTGTTTGATAATCACGCGGGTACGTACGATTGTGCCGTTGCTAAATGCTTTTATATGCCAGGCGGTACGCATGTAACCGGTTGACCGGTCGGTAATTTCCAGAATATCAA
>CAZNPV010000084.1:0-5045 GCA_964575025.1 uncultured Mariniphaga sp. | reverse complement strand
TGTGAAATCCCTTTGTTACGGTGCCGGTGCATCAAAGATTGGCTCCTCAGGGGATCCCTGTTCATCCGGGCGCACCATAAAAAAAAGTGAGTTAACTAAAATTAACTCACTTTTTTTTAATCAAATTATGGAATAAAAATATTCCCTCAAAAATTGCTTAATTTTTGGTAAAGGTGAACACAAATGGCCCGCCAAATGAACCTTCAGAAACAGTAATATAAAAGTCCATTACATACGTACCATCACATGTATTTAATTTTCCACTTCCTTCATAGGCTATATTGTGATATGGAGCACCCCATGTGACGAGTGATGCTACAACTGTTTTCACCGCTGTAACCTCAAAGTTTAACGGATTGATAACCATTTTCAGAGGACCCAGATCTTCATCAAGGCCGTCAATAGTTGCCAATCCGGCGACATATACGGTGTACGGATCATCCGGATCAGGAGTAATGGTTATAGGTCCATCCACTCCCCATGCATCACAGACACCACGGTAACTACCGGTTACCATGGACTGATCATAGCCACATACCACAGCAACATTAAAGGCCGCGCTTGAGAAGTAGGTTTTCGCTCCTTGCACTGTTTGAACTTCAAACTTGAATTCATCCGCTGCTGCAACCGATGAAAGCTGCATTCCGAGTTTGGCAATAACATCTTTTAAAGCGATTTTTACCGTTGCCGGAAAGCTACTTACCCGGGTAACTTCAACGCGCTTTTCCTCTTTATAAGAAACCAGCACAATTGCCTCACTCACCCCGGGATCTTCCAAAACAAGATTAAACTGAACATAGGTATTTTCCAGGTCGTTCACATCAAAAGTTGCAGGATTCATGTCCTCAATTCCCGGAACGGATGCGACTCCACGCTCACCTGCAGGATCTATAACCTCTGTTTCACATGAAGAAAAGATGAGAATCAGCGAGGCTATCAAACCAAATATTTTTAATTTTTTCATATCTCAATTATTTAATTTTGATCATAAATCATTCTTATCGTGTGCCACCGGCCCACCATACTTTTTCAGTATATACATAGTTGCCGTCACCGTAAGCTTCCCGGACATTCACGTTTGTTGTTACATCGCTGTTTCCATAGGTAAACCTCTGCGGAAATTGGTTGGCAGCATTTTTCGGATTTTCCAACTGAATCACATTGTTCCCCATAGCAACCAAACGGCGGTAATCGCAATATGCTTCCACTGCTTCTTCTTCGAAGAAAGCAATGTACTTCTGGTTCATTACTTCTGAAAGTGGATCACTGTTGAACCTTGGTAAGACACTTTCATCAAAATAGGTTTCTGCGTCTTCAGCCGTTAACCCAATGTTCACTTTCTGGAAGGCTGCTGTTACGGCATTTTTCAGTGCTGCCTTTGCATTATCAAGCTGATTCAAACGCACATAGGCTTCCGCTTTCAGAAATTCCACCTCGTGGTAACTCATCAGGTAAGTAGGTGCGGTTGGATTGGACAGTGCTGAAATACTATACGTTCCCTGCACCTGATCCGGTAACCCATTGGGAGCCAGTAAAAACTCACCTGTACCCGGATAAGGTTTCCAGAACACATCAATCCTGGGGTCATTCCGTTCATCCAGTTTGTTATAAAAACTCTGGCTGGCACCGAAATAATCCCGGTCGGTAAAGAATTTATAGAACGGACTTATGGTAGTGCTTCCGTTGTAATTAAACTGAGCCTGCTCTGCACTTGATGCAAACGACTGATTGGCATTACTAACCACATCGGCATATTTTGGTTCTTTTAAAGACAACCGCATGGTATAGCGGGCCTTCAGACCGTATGCAAACTTTTTCCATGAGTCAATATCTCCGCCAAAAATAAAATCCTGCACACCCAATGAAACAAAAGAACTCTCGTTCCCGAAATTGGCAATAGCAGCATCGAGCAACCGAAAAACTTCATTATAAATGTCTTCCTGTTTGTCGAGGACCGGAGTATAGATAAATCCTGGTTGCAAGGCTTCAGACCAGGGAACATCCCCCATCAGGTCAGTAAGTGTAGCCAGGTTGTGGGCCGTTAAGGTTTGCGCAATGGCAAGCGTGTGTACATTTCCCTCTTCTGAACCCCCTTCAGAACATTTCTCAATAATCACCTTCAGATTGTACAGATTATTGTAAATCGAATTCCAGTTATTATTGTAGGTTGTGGCACTAATAGGCTCTCCGGAACGAATTTCAGCGTTGTAACTCTGGTTCCAGATTCCCACATTGTGCTCAATATAAACCGAAGCGTAAAAAGCCAGATCGCTTCCGGTAATGCTTAATGCAGAAGTCACCATGGCATCGGTAATAATCAGGTTGGACCCTACATCGGTCGGATCATTGACGTTTTTATTGATGTCGTCCATGATATCTTCTGAACATGACCAGGCCGCAATAACCAGCAGGCCAGCCAACAGAATATTTAATATCTTTCTCATAATTTCCTGTTTTTAAAATTAGAATGTTATATCAAAACCAAATCCATAGCTGGTGGTTTGCGGTAGTGAAAACCTTTCAAAAGAACCACCCATGTTGTTATTCCCCTGTGACGTTTCCGGGTCAAGGTTACGCAAAGCTGTCCATAGAAGAACATTTCTTGTATACAGCGAAATACCCACATTCAGCGTTTTGTAAATGGGTTTTGCGAACTTATAGCGCAAAGAAAGCTCACGCAGTTTTACAAAGGAGTTATCATGAATGTAGTATTCATCGATATTGGAAAGTACATTGGTGTATAAATCCTGTATAGCATCCGGATCGTTGGGACCCCCTCTTACTATGTCGTTGGGAGTACCATCGGGTTTTACGCCATCGAAAATAAAAGTTGATTCTCTGTCTTCGGTCACTTTCGATACACCGTACAGGTCCAGCAAACCATTGGAACCAGAATACATTTCACCGCCATTTTTCCATTCAAAAACAGCGCTCAACGAAATGGTTTTGTAGGTAAAGGTATTGGTAGCACCCAAAATAAAGTCAGGTGAAACTTCACCAATTACTCCGGGCTCACCCGATTGGGGCATCCCATGATTCCAGGCTCCGGGACTATCGGTAACCACAATGTTTCCATTGTCATCTTTAACAAAAGAGGTTCCGTAAATCACAGGATAGGTATTTCCGATACCTGCACGTACCTGTGGGGTAACAAAACCACCCAGGAAAATGCTTTCCACACCCTCTGCCAGTTCCAAAACATTGTTTTCGATAGCGGCAAAGTTAAAATTCATATCCCACTGGAAGTCACGGGTTTTAATTGGAGTAACGTACATCATAATCTCATGTACATCGGTTTGCACCGAACCTCCGTTCATAACCAGCGATGAAGCACCGGTTGAACCAGCCAGGGGAACAGCAAAAATCTGGTCGGTTACATTCTGTTGTGAATAGGTATAATCCACTCCAAACCGGTTATTGAAAAATTTCAAATCCGCACCAAACTCATAGGAAACAGTATTCTGAGGTTTCAGATTCGGATCGTATTGCGTTGCACTGGGGATATATGAATTCACCCCATCAACAGGATATTGTACCGGAGCAGATAACCAGAATCCTCCTCCATAACCGGGAGTTAGATAATAGTTTTCATAATAACGGCCTGCCTGTCCAACTTCAGCATACGAAGCCCTGAGTTTTGCAAATGAAAGCCAGGTTGCATTTTGAATTGCCGGTATTTCTGTTAAAACAAAACCAAGAGAAACCGATGGATAGAAGAACGTACGGTTTCCGCGTGGCATACTGGATACGATATCATTTCGGCCGGTTGCATTTAAAAACAGCATGGACCTCCAGGAGAAAGCCAGACTTCCAAAAACGCCAACATCACGTGAAGAACTTTGTGATTCATTGGCCGTAACGATATTGGCATTTCCAATGTGATTCCAGCCTCCAAAGTTGAAATCCGTACCCGATTCAGAATATGACTTACTGGTACTGTTGTTTATTTCATTTCCGAGCATCGCATTCAATTCCATGTCATCGTTGATGGTCCAATCGAAATTGGCTGTTGCAGTGGAATTAAACAGGGCATAGGTGACGCCAAAATTATCAATAACACCTTTTGAATTTCCACGGCTGCCATATCCGAAAATTTCCTGAAGATGAGTAGTGTATGTATCAGCACCCGCCTGATAACGAAGGCTTAAATTCATGCCTTCGCTCAGGTTTGTTATGAAACTGACATACCCATTTCCAAAAAACCGTTCTGTTTTTTCGTTGAACGTATTGTTATCAGGTATCCAGTATGAGTTATCAAACGAACCTCCCCGGAAATAGATCTGCCGGTAAGGATTTCCCGGATAATGATAGGGAGTTCCTTTCAGATCATAACTTCTGGGAGCTGCTAGCACACCGGTCAGGGAACCATCGTTGGCACCGGATAATTTATCGATATCGCTTTTCGAATAATTGGCGCTGTACCCAACCTTAAAATTTTTGTTGAGGTTCCGTTCACCGGCTGCTTTCGCATTGTAACGGGACATTCCGGTTGCCAGGGCAATCCCGCTCTGATCGGTTACACTCAAACCAAGCGCAAAATTCCCTTCCTGAGTGGCTTGTGAAACATTGATGTTATTCGAGGTGGTGTAGCCTGTTTGAAAGTAATCGGTCCAGCTGTTATGAACCTCCGGAGTTTTCCAGGGATTCAAACCAGCCTGCTCAAGTTGAGGCACATAGAATTTTCCCTGCTGCATTTCATCTCTCTGGGTATAGGCATTGTCTGTATTGCCCCCACGCAACGGATCATTGGGAAGGTCCGTAATTTTAGGCCCCCACGAAAAGGATGTAGTTGGAGAATAAGCTCCGTAACTTCCCTGAGCATAGGTGGTCTGATAATCAGGAGTCCGGGAAACCACATCGAAACTGCTGTTGTGGTTTATGGTAACAACCGGTTTCCCGACAGCCATGCCCCTGCCACTTTTTGTCGTAATGATAATGACCCCGTTTGACGCACGAATTCCATAAAGAGCTGCTGCTGACTGTCCTTTAAGGATGTCGATGCTTTCAATATCAGCAGGGTTAATGTCAAGTGCGCGGTTGGCAAT
>CAZNPV010000083.1:0-5511 GCA_964575025.1 uncultured Mariniphaga sp. | reverse complement strand
GATATGGGAACCTCCTTTTCCTCTTTTGAGAATTTGACGTCTTTCATTCTGTCTATTTTCAGGAGAAGCTTCATGGGTTTTTCCATTCGGGTGAACATTAAATTGTCGGCCACCTTTTCCAGATCCTCTATCTCGTGTGCAAAAGCACTGGTACTCACAGCGAAAGTATAGGTTCGGCTTTTATCGTTTTGCAATATATCCCTGAGTTTATTCACTATGCGGTTTTTATATTTATCATTAAAGAGCAACAGGTTTAAAGCAGAACCAAAAATCATGGTTCCCAGTTCCGTTTTTTCCAGCAATTTTTCAGCTTCCGCGATTGCTTTGTCCCATATCTCAGGTTTCAGCATATTGGCTTTCAGGGTGTCCTCATTCAGTCTTTCAATTTCCTTTACAGAGGGATCAAACTGAATAAGAACAATTTTTTGTTGGTACTCCTTGATATGGAGATTGTACAGTTTTTTCATAACGGTCTTCACAAATTCTCCGGATGGATATTGCAGAGGAATGCCAATCAAAGTACCTCCAGCTCTTAGCCATGCATCAACAAAGGCAAACTCCACCAGGGGTTTTCCTGTTCCACCGGGACCGCTTATGAGCGTTGACGAAGGCACCGGTAATCCTTCAGGAAGAAATTCATCAAGCCATTGAATATGGGTTTTTAAATAAGTCATGATTTTTAATTTTACTGTTTAACTATCCGTTATTTAGAAATAAACCGAAAAAATAGACTATCCGAATCCTACCCCGGCAATTTTAAACCCGCATTCAGGGCATTTTCCATCCTGAATACGATTCCGGGTGATTCCGAAACCCGAACGTTCTAGTATCAATGCGCCACATTGAGGACAAAAGGTATCTGAATCCCCTACCGTTCTGACATTCCCTATATATATGTATTGAAGTCCTGCTTTTAATCCGGCTTCTTTTGCTCGTTGCAGGGTCTCCAGGGGAGTTACCGGCACTTCTTTCATTTTATAGGCGGGAAAGAACCGGCTGATATGCCAGGGAACTTCCTTTCCCAGTTCCTCGGCAATAAAACCAACCATATCCCGGATCTCTTCGGGATCATCATTCATGCCGGGAATCAGCAAACTGGTAACTTCCAGCCAGATATCCATTTTACGAATCTTTATAAGGTTATCCAGCACCGGTTGCAACCGTGCACCAAGCATACGCCGGTAAGTTTTATCCCTGAATGCTTTCAGATCCACGTTGATCGCATCCAGATAGGGATGGATCCTATCGAGCATCTCGGGGGTCATGTATCCGTTTGACACATACACATTTTTAATTCCCTCAGCATGTGCCAGACGTGCTGTGTCATAACTGTATTCAAAAAATATGGTGGGCTCGGTATATGTATAGGCAATGCTTTTGCACCCGGCTCTTTTTACCTCCCGAACGATTTGTTCCGGGGATGCCTCTTTCCCCAGCTTCAGTATATTCCGGCTTGTGATTTGCGAAATATCCCAGTTCTGGCAAAAAAGACAACGAAAATTGCACCCGGGTGTGGCAATGGAATAAGCCCTGGAACCGGGATAAAAATGATAGAGAGGCTTCTTCTCAATCGGATCCATATGCTGTGCAATCGTCCGGCCATATACATCCGTATACAACACCCCCCCAATATTCTCTCTTACATGGCATATCCCGATTTTCCCCGGTTGTATTACGCAACGATGCGCACAAAGATCACACCGGATTTTTTCTTTATCAAGTTTCCGATACAAAAAAGCTTCCTTCATACTACGGTTCGTAATTGGTTCAATGCAATGACTGTTCTGTACTTATCTTCCTCATTATATGAACTTTCTCTGGTAATTCTATCCGACGCAAATAATGCTGAATGCCCCATAAACCGGTTTGTGTAAAAATAACACATAATTCGAACATTTGTTCACTTAAGATTTTATTAATCCATAATAAACTATTGTTTGACAGAATGAATTATTATTTGTAAATTACCCCTTGTTTTCAGCTTGCAGGCTGATGATCCATAAATAGTAACAACGTGTTCGGTTATCCCAAAATACACAAAACCCTTCATTTTCTGGTCAAACCCTGGGTTTTGGCAATTCTGATAACCCTTGCAACCATCCCGTTTTTCCCCGCCTCCACCAAATATAAGGCAAAGTTAATTGAAACCAGGGGAAAACCCCAGCATGAGGAATATTTGTATGACGATCTGAACAACGATGGCATGAGTGAGAAGATTACAATGATTACTCATTCATCCTTTATTAACCATACCCTGATCCATGAAAATAACAAGATTATAGATCAATGGAATTACCCGGGTGAACAACCCCACAAGCATCATCATTTTTTTGGGGATTACGACCGCGATGGATACAAAGAAATGTATGTTTTCAGCTGTTTGAATGATTCCCTGTTTTTATGGGTTACCGATGTATTCTCTGGCAAAAAGATCACTGAGAAACGGTTTATAACCAACATTCACCGGTACGATGGCAAACAGGATGTTCATATTCAGGATATTCGTTTGATCCCTGGTGATTCCCCCGGCAAAGCGGATTTATTTTTTGATGTTTTTGCCTCTTATTCGTATCGCCCGAGAAAACTTTTCATTTACAATATGGAGGCAGACAACCTGATTTCCACTCCGGAAAGCGGAAGCGGTTTTGAAGTACCTTATTTGTTTGATATTGACAACGACCAACGCATGGAATTTTTCGGAAGGATTCCAGCGTACAGGAATAGTCCGGCTGACTATATCTATTCCGACAGCCTCTGCTGGCTAATGGCCTATGATGACGACCTTTCTTTTTTATTTGACCCAATACCGGTAGGATTTTATTCTTCCTATGTAGATATCAGACCGGCGCTATTCAACAACCAGATTTTCCTGGTTGCCCTGTATAACCATAGGACCAACAGGGATTCCTCCACGCTTTCCCTGTACTCTCTGCAGGGGAAACGAATCAAACAGATTCAGCTTGATCTACAAGCAGACTATATATACTTGTTGACTGATCCTCAAAAGGGTGTCCATAAAATTTTACTCCATTATTTGTCGGCAGGGAAAATCGAACAATACGATTTCGACCTAAACCTGATTCAGTCGCGGATTATTCTTCCTTTTCATGAAAATGTCGACGAGATCGACCTCGAGAATGATGGCATTCCGGAATGGCTGGGAATAAGTTTTAACCAGCTCAGTTTTATTCTCTACCGGAATGATTTTTCCCATCCGGTTGCAATCAATTTCCCGGAATATAAATCATACGAAATCTTCTCATTATTCTCAGTAAAAAGGAGTCCGGGGAAAAATGAACTGTTTTTCTGTTTTCATGATTCTATTTTCCTGTACGAATACAAGATAAATCCCATGTATTACCTTCAATATGCAGTATATTTCGGGATTTTCCTGTTTTTGTTCCTTTTGTTTACCCTCCTTTTAAAAATTCAGAAAATACAGGCAGAGCAGAGATTTCAACGCGAGAAGGAAATGGTCGCCCTGCAGCTCAATGCCCTGGATAACCAGTTAAATCCGCATTTTAATTTAAACATCCTCAATTCCATTGGGGCATTGTACGAAACCAGAAATATTGAGAAGGCTCAATACTATTTCGGGAAATACAGCAAACTGCTCCGGAATTCGATCCGGCTTGCAGGAGAAATAGCCGTCCCGATTCAAGAAGAGTTGGAATTTGTACGGAATTACCTGGACCTGGAAAAACTCCGGATGAATTTTTCATTCGATTATGAAATCAAAGAAGAAGAAAACCTTCCGGAAATGGAAGTCCCCAAAATGCTGATCCATTCATTTGTGGAAAATGCAGTGAAACACGGGATCAAACACTTGAAAGAAAAAGGGCACATAACCATCCGTTTTAAAACCATAAAAAAACAGCTTGAAATCATCCTTTCCGACAACGGAATCGGAAGGGAAAAAGCAAAACAATACTCATCAATGAGTACCGGAAAGGGATTGCAAATAGTAAATGACGCCCTGAATCTCTACTTTAAACTGAAAAAAGTCAAAATTGTATATGAGATTTCCGACCTTTATAACAACAATGGTGAACCAGCCGGCACCAAAGTGAAGATAAATGTTCCCTTTTGAGAATTATGGAAAATATCACAGCCATACTGATCGACGATGAAAAATTAGCCTTAAAACGCATGGCTGACATCCTGAAGCATTTTCCCCATGTGAAGATCATCGCCAGCGAAACGGATCCGGAACAGGCCATTGAAAGCATCGTTAAAACCAAACCCGATGTGGTATTTCTCGACATTGAAATGCCCACCATGACCGGTTTTAACCTGGTGCAGAAAGTACGCGATAATTTTGTGTTCCCCTCCTTCATCTTTGTCACCGCCTTTAACCAATACGCCATAAAAGCCCTGAAAGCCGAAGCTTTCGACTACCTGATAAAACCCATCGACATTGATGACCTGCGGGAATGCCTCCAACGTTACAACCGCAAACAAAACCATCTCCCATACATCGAAAATTCCAGTCTGAGTGACCGGGAAAAACAAGTGGCCCGACTGATATGCAAAGGAAAAACCTCCAAAGAAATCGGTGAAATCCTCTATCTAAGCAAGCATACCATCGATACACACCGGAGGAAGATATTGGAAAAACTGAATATACGAACTTCGGCTGACCTGATTGCCCTGGGACATACCCGGATGTACAGCAAAAAATAAACGGATATCTGACCATTTTTGCAGACCCCCTACGTCCCACGAAGGTTTTATCCTGTTCTTTCCTGTATTACCCTAGTTTGCTTATCTTTTCCAGCCGTTTGGCATCCAGGATTTTTATTTTCCTCCCATCAATGGCAATGACTTTTTCGGCGGCAAAAGTGGATAATGTGCGGATGGCGTTGGAAGTTGTCATGTTCGACAGGTTAGCAATATCTTCACGTGAAAGGAAAACTTTTAATGTAGCCCCGTCGTTTTCATATCCATATTTTTCCTTTAAGAGGATCAGTGATTCGGCCAGCCGTCCCCGGATGTGTTTCTGGGTAAGGGTGACGGTCCGTAAATTGGCAAAACCCAGTTCTTTGGCAAGTTTCCGGATCATACGCAGGGAAAATTCCACATTCCGGATGGCCTTTTCAAAAATAAATCCAGCCTGAATGACACAAATCCGGGACTCCTCCAGGGTAACTGCACTGGCAATGTGGGGTTCATCAGCAAAAAGAGCCCGGTATCCGATAATCCCCATGGGCTTCGCCATGCGGATGATCTGTTCACGCCCGCCAACGCCTTCTTTGAAAATTTTAACTTTTCCTGTAACCAGGATCAAAAAACCGGATGGCTCTTCTTTTTCCTTGAAAACAAACTCATTCTTCTTAAAACGCAAAACAGAAAGACAATTCAGGAGCTCTTCCTTCTCCTCCTCTGTTAAATGGCTCAGGATTGATTTTGGATTCTCGAGAATATCTTTAACGCCACCATCGGAACTCAGCATGCCCAAATCCTTTAATATGTTATAAAACATCAAAGTTAATTATTTTTGTGATATCCAGC
>CAZNPV010000082.1:0-5764 GCA_964575025.1 uncultured Mariniphaga sp. | reverse complement strand
CAGGCAGTTTGTGGCTCTCAGGTTTCGGATCCGTTGAACCAGTTCCCCGATGATCTTCACCTCACGGTCTGTTTTTCCCGGATCTTCGGAATAATCAATCCCATAGCTGAAAAGAACATTCTTCAAACTCTCCTCCTTTGAAACTGAAACCGGCTGGCCGTTCCGGGTAGCTCCTTTTCCTTTTTCTGCAAAATAGAGTTCGTTGAAAAAAGGAATATAACAACCGGCCATTAGAGGCTCAGTATGCTTCAGCACGCAGATTATAATCCCGAACCAGGGGAGCCCAGCTGCAAAATTGGATGTCCCGTCGAGTGGGTCAACGACCCAGGTATAATCAGAACCCCGGTTTTCAAAACCCGTCTCTTCGCCCAGGGTGTTGTGCCCGGGGAATCTCTCCCCGATCGTCTCTATCACGCCCAGCTCCGATTCAACATCAGCAGCTGTAACAATGCTGCTCTGGTTCTCCTTTACCTGGTAATCCGAAAGTTTTCCGAAATACGACATGAGGATCTGTCCGGCAGAATATATTGATTTTATAAGCGTTTTTTTCATTCGTTTAAATGTACTTATTTTTTTATTCGTATTGAAACTCCTCGCAGCAAAGCTGACGAGGAATCCGGTTCCGTCAAGGACTTTTTTCGTGTTTTGTTCGCTAACCCCACAGCAGAGCTGGCGGGGAATGCGCTCACCGGAATTCAAAAGAACTCAAGGTTATGCTGTATTAAAACTACTCCGGATAGCGCCTTTATCCAAATTAAGGAGGGATATATTTCCCTTTCCGGCATTATTATCTTGATTCTCTTTGTATGTATGAATATTTTTTCAGGTAACTTAGTCAAAAAATCCAGGATCAACAGAGGACCTGTCCTTGTATACATTTCAAAATGATAACGTCAGAATTTATATAGTGCGATGAACATTTCAAAAATCCTATACATAGCCCTGTTTTGCGGAGTGCTGATTAGTTGCGGTCACAACGTACGGGAATCCGAAACGAACAATCGCATTGAGAACCTTTGTTGGCTCTCTTTCGGGGAGATAAAACCCCGGGGATGGCTGTTGACGCAAATGAAGAACGACCTCCGGAACGGATATGTCGGCCATCTGGATGAACTGGTTCCGGAACTGATCGTTGAAGATGAGATCTATGGCAATGACCGGTTAACGGAAAAAATAAAAAGCAAGGATCTGGGAACGCTGGCCTCCGGAGAGTGGGCAGTTCAGTTTTTATGGTGGAACAGCGAAACACAGTCCAACTGGCGCGACGGCTGGCTGAGAAATGCCATCCTTACGGAAGACACGGCTGTTTTAAGAGAGGCAGATACCTATGTCCGAAAGATGCTGTCGTTTCAGGATGAAGATGGGTATATGGGAATTTACGCTCCTGACCTGCGGTTTCATTTCACAGGGGAAAACGGGGAGCTCTGGGCCCAGAGTACTTTGTTCCGGGTATTGCTGGCCTGGTACGAAGCTACCGGAAACGAAGAGGTGCTTACTGCGGTTGAAAAAGCAGTGGATGTTACCATGAAAGCCTGGCCTGTGGACCATTCTGAACCTTTCAATGTGCAAAATCCCTATGGGGGTGTCGAACACGGATTAACCCTTGTGGATGCCCTGGACCGCTTGTATCAGCTGACCGGAAAACAGAAATACCTGGATTTTGCAGCCTGGTTGTTTGAAGATTATAACCGCCATTCGTTGTCGCAGGAAGACATCCACATAAAAAATCTCCTCGACACATCATACCGTTTTCAGGGACACGGAGTGCATACCTACGAACATTTGCACGCACTGGTTATTGCCTGGAAAGCTACCGGCAATCCGCTGTACGAAACAGCCCTGGATCATTACCTGAACCGGTTGCCCGGGTACCTTGCTCCTTCAGGAAGCCCTGTGGGGGATGAATTTATCCTCGGACGTCAGGCTGACGCCAGTGAAACCGGATATGAGTATTGCTCGATCCAGGAATTGTTCGATTCCTACAGCCATCTGCTGCAAAAAAAAGGAGATCTCTGTTGGGGTGATAAAATGGAATGGCTCTTCTTTAATGCAGCCCAGGGATCACGTCATCCCCATGAACCTTCCATTGCCTACCTGAAAACCGACAACTCCTACTCCATGACCGGCACCATGCACCCTGGACAAAAGGATGCTCATGAACACAACACACGCTACAGCTATTCGCCGACCCACCAGGAAGCAGCCGTCTGCTGTGTGCCTAATGCCGGCAGAATCCCATCCTACTTCGTACGGAATATGTGGATGCGTTCTGATAACGGATTGGTGAAAACACTCTACGGCCCCTCTACAGTGCATACAAAAATAAATGATACGGAAATCCGAATTGAAGAAAGTACAGACTATCCCTTTGGATTAAAGGTCCGGTATTGCATAGAAACCAAAAAACCGGTCTCTTTTGAACTGGTTTTCAGAAAACCCGGCTGGTGCACGAATATAAACCTTTCAGTAAACGGTACCCCGCAGGATAAAAACCGGATAACCAAAAAGTGGCAAACAGGTGATACCATAACAGTCCGTTTTGAAACCACCATACAGCAGCATACAGACCGAAAAGGAGACCGATATTTCAGCTACGGCCCCCTAGTCTATGCTCTCCCCCTGGAATCAATAAAAAAGGTGCAGAAGGAATTTCCGGTGGAAGGGTTCCGGAACTTGGTTTATACAACACCCCGGACGGAGAAAACCAAATGGCAGGTAGAGGAAGGAAAAATAGATTCCTTTGAGCTGGAATGTGAGGATAATTCACTGATTAACAATGTAAAATGCCGGATAAGAGCTGAACTTTTTGATCCCGTTATCAAAAAAAATGTTGAAGTACATCTTGTTCCAATGGGACAAACCATTTTACGGAAAGTCACCTTCCGGGTACAACAATAATCAAGGATATGCAGAATAAATGTATCTGGTTTTTAGCAGCCGTTTTGTTTTTCACCACAGGTTGCTTCCCGGTTGAACAAATAGAATCCGAAAAGAATTCCGGGTGGTACGGTGAAGTAATTTACCATGTCATGCCACGTAGTTTTTATGATTCCGATGGCGACCGGCACGGCGACCTGAACGGTTTTGTGGAAAAGCTGGATTATCTGCAGGAACTGGGCGTAACAACCCTTTTGTTCACCCCGTTGTATGAATCGGAATTCTATCATAACTACTTCCCTACCGATTACGAAAAAATCGATCCGGAATATGGTACGATGAAGGATTACCTGAACTTTATACAGGCGGTACATCAAAGGGGAATGAAATTCCTTATGGATATGGAAACCCAGTATGCCCAGAGCGGCCATATCTGGTTTGATGATTCCTACCGGAATCCTGATTCGGAATACTCCGATTTCATCTGTTATGCAGATACGGCCAATCACTACCCGGAGCAGCTTTTCCTGCCTTCCCGTTCGCCCTTGTATGAATACGAAGCATGGCCCGGCAACAAATACGCTATTGTTTTTCTCAACCTGAACAATCCCGGGGTAAAAAAATGGATGATGGATTTTTACGCTTTCTGGGTCGATCCGGACCAGGACGGTCATTTTGAAGACGGCGTGGATGGATTCCGCATTGACCATATGATGGATGATCTGGACCATAAAAATTTATTCACTGATATGTATGAAGATTTCTGGAAACCGATCTTCCGGCATTGCAAAGCAATCAATCCGGAACTGTTTATTCTGGGGGAACAGGCGAACTGGAACGAATACGGGGATCAGATGGTACAGCAAAGCGGGGCAGATGCAGCTTTCAGTTTCCCCTTGCGGTTTGCCCTGACCGATGCCGAAGGAACACAGGATATGTACACGGAAGATAAAAAGAAAAGACCTGTGATGAATGCGGCAAGGATCACTGAAACAGTCAGGGAAATGCAACGACGTTTCCCTCCGGGTACTTACAGCATCAATTTCCTCGAGAACCATGATACCCAACGCTGGGCTTCTGCAGTAAACAGCAAGGAAGGACTTATGCGCACCGGTGCAGTTTTAAACCTCCTTCTGCCGGGAGTTCCTTCTATATATTATGGCCAGGAACTGGGCCTTACCGGCACCCCGAAAGAATGGGGTTCCGATGCCAACCATCTTCCGGTGAGGGAAGCTTTTCCCTGGGGGGCAGACAGCGATGAAAAAGGGATGGCTGTCTTCTACAAAAATACCGGCCCCTGTTGGGATGAATCAATATACCCAACCGGGGAAGCCAAAAAAATGGCCCTCTCAAAACAGAAAAATTATCCCGGTTCGCTGTGGAATCTGTACCATAACCTGATCAAAATACGAAAGACATATCCTGCATTTGTCCAGGGAAGTTTTGTTGTCAGGGAAACAAATGATCCTGAAATCCTGTGGTTTATACGAAGGTCACAACATCAGGAAATTGCCGTAATCATCAATCTTTCAGATGATGCCAAAATACTCGATATACCTGAGTATGAAAAAATGATCTACCACGAAAAAACAAATGCAGACAATGAAAAACTCCACCTGCAGGGATATGGATTTATTCTTTTACAGATTGTTTAAAGGATTTCAAATACCATAGAAATGACACAAACAGAACAATTTCATCACCTTCAAAAGAACGGATCCCTTCCGGGCAAGGTTCTTTTTCGTCCCATACTGATGTATTTTGCAGCTCATTTCATAGGCAAAACCTACGGGCAGTTTGCTTCCGATTACAGGGTTCTTGTTGAAGCCAATCTTCGTTGTATGGATGCCTTCGGACTGGATATGCTGGGGCTGATTTCCGATCCGTACCGGGAAACCAGTGCCTTTGGTGCGGATATTAAATTCATACCCGACGGGGTTCCACGATGCCTGAATACCATAGTCCGGACGATTGACGATGTAAAAAATCTGAAAACTCCGGATGTTTATAAATCGGAACGCACCCTCGACCGCATAAAAGCCGGCCGGGAGCTTACAAAAAAGACCGGGGGTACCATTCCGCTTATCGGATGGATCGAAGGACCCCTGGCAGAAGCCTGCGACCTGGCGGGCATGGAAAATATAATGATGCAACTAATGATCGATCCTGATTTTGTCAACCGGTTAATGGATAAATGCATGGTCACAGCTAAAGATTTTGCCAAAGCACAAATCGAAGCCGGTTGTGAGATTATCGGTATGGGCGATGCCGTATGTTCCCAGATCGATGCGGATTCCTATGACCTGTATGTAAAAGAGCGCCATAAAGAGTTGATCCAATACATTCATGCACTGGGTGGAAAAATAAAATTGCATATTTGTGGTGACACGAACCATTTACTCCCTTCATACAAGGAGTTAAACCTGGACATCCTGGACCTGGACTGGCAGGTGGATATCGGCCATGCCCGTTCAGTGTTGGGTGAAAAAATCATCCTGGGTGGGAATATCAATCCTGTACTTATCCAGGATAAAACTCGTGATGAAGTGTTTCGCCTTTGCAAGGGTCTGGTTGACAAGCACAAAAATGAATGCTATTTGCTTTCTGCCGGATGTGAGATCACGGTACTAACGCCTCCTGAAAACCTGAAGGCCATGCGTGAAGCGGCTGCTTTCTCCTGATCTTTTTCGGATCATTAAATTACACAACAATCCACAAAAAGGGGTTGGTTAGCAAGTACGTATCTACTTCTTTCGGATGATGGCAGCCCAGCCGCCGCCGGGTGCCATTGCAACCTTTATTTTTGATGCAGAAGTAACATCCAACTGTTCCCGGGCGAAATCTGCTGCATGTTTATCGGCATTCACCCCATCTTTCCATACCTTCA
>CAZNPV010000081.1:0-6232 GCA_964575025.1 uncultured Mariniphaga sp. | reverse complement strand
CGGAAACACGCCGTCATGTGGTTTTTGGTGAAGGGAACCCTTATGCAGAGATTTTAATCATCGGGGAAGCACCCGGAAGGGATGAAGACCTCCAGGGAAGACCTTTTGTGGGCAAATCGGGACAGTTGCTGGATAAAATACTGGCTGCCTGTGGATTTACCCGGGATGAGCATGTCTTCATTGGCAATATAATAAAATGCCGGCCTCCCAATAACCGGGTTCCCACACCCCAGGAAGCAGAAATATGCATTCCCTGGCTTTACCGTCAGATTGAATTGATTGATCCCCGGATACTAATCCTTCTGGGATCAACAGCTCTGAAATATATGGCCGGTCAGGAACACCGGATTACCCGGGACCGGGGAACCTGGATCAAACTACAGGGCAGGCTGGCTATGCCCGTGTATCATCCTTCCGCATTGTTGCGCAATCCCTCTCTAAAACGCGATACATGGGAAGACTTTAAAAAAGTCGTTTTCAAATACCGTGAACTGGTTAACCCGAATCATTATTCACCCTTTGTGTAAGATCTGAATGTTCTCTTGTGTTCATGAACAGCATCAAACACTGCGTCGATCTGTTCCGAGGGTGGAAGAACAGCCCGGATCCGTTCAAGATAGTGCCTTTCACCAAGAATCTTTAGGGTAGGCTGGAAATAGAGGTCGAAAACCCATCCTATCTGAAGCAGCTTAAAATCGTTCAGGTTTTTCATGTCTTTGAACTGAACAATTCTTTGGTGAACCAGATCATGAATGATCTTCCTGGAAAATCCGGGAGTATCCGGTAAATCAAGTTCGATAGCCCCGTTTTTTTCTTTGTTATTTCTGTGATAATAATCGGTCACTACCTTCCAGATATCCAGCTTGTCTGCATCGCGGATCAGCCGGGAATAAAACAAACAGGGTTCAGTTTCCTGCCGGGGTAGGGAAGGCCGGTTGTGGTATCTGACCGCTTGCAATACAATGTATTGTGTGGATTGATCCAACGGCTCAAGGATGTTTTCCCGTTCAAGAATCTTCACTCCAAGTTCAGCATGATTTTCCGACTTTCCGTCCTTGAAGGTCCGGTAGCGTGCGAACTGCTCAAAACGACCAATATCATGCAGCAAAGCAATGACTTCTGCCAACCTTAATTCATCCTCTTTTAATCCGAGTTCCTTGCCAATGGCAACAATTTCCCTGCATACCCTGTAGGTATGTTCTTCCTTCAAAACAATATTTTGCTGTATTTCCGGATCATCTGAATAAAAGGAGTCTATATAACCGGCAACCCAATCCTTTAGTCTTGTATATTCTTTATAAGGAATGTTGATATTCATACGATAGTGAATTTTTAAAAGGTTACATTCCATTCTGTACGGCTCCGGTCCATCGGGACCGGAACTCGTTTTATTCTCTGAAACTGCCTCTGCCACCTCTTCCGCCTCTTCCGCCTCCTCCCATTCTTCTGCCCATGCCGCGACCCGTTTCATTTCCTCTGAATGCATCCCCGGTTTTTCGACGGGCTGAATGAATGTTGTCCTTTAATGTTGGATGTTCCAGGGGTTCTATGTTTCCATTTTCAACTTCGTTCACTGCCTGCTCAACAGACATATTCCGGCACAGATAAAGGGTATAGCCAGAGGATATCAGTTCGTTGAAAGAGGAGGGACCAATATTGCCAACAATCACTTTTTTAATAGGATGGGGTATGAAACGTGTGCTTTTCAGTCCCGATTCATCCGCCTGAATACCGGATAAAACTTCATATTCCCAGGTCTTCGGATCGATTAACATGAAATAATTGGCATGCCCAAACCTTCCCGATACTTTTGAATCGGGCGTTTTGCCTGAAGAGGCTACCAGATAAGTTTTCATACTATAAGAAAAAATAATAAGGGATTATTTACAGGTTTCTTTCGCCAAATAAAAGGGTTCCAATCCGTACCAAATTGGCTCCTTCTTCGATGGCTATTTTATACGTATTGCTCATACCCATCGAAAGATAACGCATTTCCACGTCAGGGATCTGTTTTTCCTTTATTTGTTCAAAGAGCTGTTTTGTGACTTTAAAATAAGGCCTTGCATCCTCCGGATTTCCAAAGCGTGGTCCCATGGTCATTAATCCCTGAATTTTCAGGTTCGGCAAATGGTGTATCCGCAGGATCAGCTCTTCCACATGATCCGGAAGAACTCCGGTTTTGTTTGATTCTTTTCCGCTGTTGATCTCAATCAATACGGGCATTGTTTTCCCTTCCTGTAAACATCGCTTGTTTACTTCCTTAGCCAGCTTTACCGAATCAATGGTCTCAATCATGTCGAACAATTGAACTGCTTTTTTGACTTTATTTCGCTGCAAATGGCCAATCATGTGCCATTGTACCGGATTATCAACAAATTCATGGATCCTTTCTGCTTCCTGTACATAATTATAACCGATCACATTAATGCCTGCATCTATGGCTGCTTTTACTTCATCCGGGGATCTTGTTTTTGCAGCCGCAACCAGTATAACATCCTGTGGAAGGGATTGCTGTATTGCGGTCACCGTTCGTTTTATCGTGTTTAAATAATCATTGTCCATTGCCATCTAACTCTTTTCTTATTCGCCGTGAATGCGTTTCTTTTTCTCAAGCAATTCTTCCTTGCTTTCTTCATGGGCCGGATCCGGAACGATTGCGTCTACAGGGCAAACGTTGACACATTGCGGTTCGTCATAAAAACCGACACATTCTGTGCATCTGTCCGGATCGATAATATAAATATCAGCTCCTTCAGAAATTGCTTCGTTCGGGCATTCTGAGACACAAACTCCACATGAAATACATTCTTCATTGATAATTAAAGCCATGATATACCTCCTGTTTGTTTAATTAAAATTAAAATTAATCAGATTATTTCTATTATGCAAATTATTTAGAATTAATTTAAATTAATTGCTAAAAGCAAAGATTGTGGTTGATTGCATGGATCTTGTTTTTTTGCTTCATTCCCCGGAGGCGCTATGCATCGTTGTCGAATCGTCTGTCTGATTTATGATACGACATTTTGTGTTTAACTTCTGTAAGCCATCCTGTTTTTACTGTGTCATTCGGGTTCATATCCGGAATAAAAGGTTTGATATCAAGCAAAGGGGTATTGTTTACCATATCCGCATTTTCAAAATGAAGGATGTTTTTCTCGATTCTGACAAGTTTCACAACGGAGATACCGATGTTGTTTGGTCTTCTGGGGGCCCGGGTAGAAAATACTCCCCGCTTGTTTTCGTCCAGAAAAGGCCGTACTTCCAGATGGAAACCTTCTGACAGGTGAAAATGATAAATCAGAAGGATATGTGAAAAACCATCCAGATCTTTCAGTCCCTTTGCATATTCCGGATAAATTTCAATAATCCCCGTTATGCCTTTTGCAGCAGACGGTTGAATGGGGATATTTTTTGTGTCCTCAAATGGGGTATGAATCATTCCGATTGGTTTGTAACGTATTTCAACCATGCTGATTCCTTATGTTTTAAATATGAAGATATAAAATACAGGTTATTCACGCAAACGGTCGTTATTTCTGAAAAATGCCCTTACGGTCTCCAGATATTCCTGTGGTTTTTCGAGATGGTGCTCGTGCGAAGCATCCTCAAAAATACAGAGTTCCGACCCGGGAAGATGATCCCGGTAGTATTGAGTGGTTTCAGGTGTTGCTTCATCGTACCTTCCACAGGTAAAAAGCACCGGTTTATGAATCTCCTGAAGACGTTCCACACGCTCATAATTCTTAAGAATCCCGGTAACCGTGAATTCACTGGGACCCCACATCATTTTATACATGGCAAGGTTTACCTTGTCAAATGATCGGTCTAAACAGTCAGGCCAGGGGTCGAGGCGACAAACATGCAACCGGTAATATTCCGTCATGGCATTCATGTATTCCGAAGAGCTGTATTCTTTAGCTTTTTCACAGCTGTTTATCACATCCCTTGTTTCCTGTGGAAGTTCTCTGATCCATGCCTTCTGATCTTCAATCCAGCGTGACGAACTCAACAAAGGTCCTGAAAGAACAAGGCTTTTCACTACATTTTGTTTCTTTGTGAGCAGATATTCAATGGCCAGTGCTGTTCCCCATGATTGCCCCAGGAGATGCACCCGGGTTAGTCCCAAAGCCTGGATAACCTGATGGAGTTCCTCTGTAAAATGCTCAATTGTCCATAACGATTCATCCCCGGGTTTCCCGGAACGACCGCAGTCAAGCTGGTCGTAAAAAATCACAGGCCGTTCATCAGCCAGCTTCGCCAACGGTTCCAGGTAATCATGCGATGCTCCCGGACCTCCGTGCAGGATTAGGACCGGTATCCCTGTCTTCTCTTTCCCCACGATTTTAAACCATACTTTCCCCCCTGGTACAGGGATAAACCCTTCGTGGCTGTTAGGCTTCACTTTTTTATTCATAGTATACCCTCCCGATGCATGAAAAATTACTAAAGATAAAGATTTAAATAATTCAACATCTATATGTTAACAAAATACAATAGAACTGCGAAACTTGAGTAAGTTATACAATACTTTTTCTGCTTGGACCTGGTACGGACTTAATACGGTCAAATCCTCGCATTTGCTTAAAAGTATTACAATTCGGGCAATTGGTATTTTGAGTTTTTTTAAACGCCTTATTGCTTCACAAAATTGCCTGACACCACCCTAATCCCATCAAAAATGCGTAACACATAAGCACCCTGGTTAAGTGCCGAAATATCAATTTCGTTGCCTTCGCACAAACTGAAATCGCTTATTGTTCGTCCACTAAGGTCCGCAATTTCGATGCGTGCATGGCTACTCGCATTCCCTTTATATTCAATGCGCAACCAATCGTTTGCCGGGTTTGGAAATAATTTGAGCTCAGCTGATTTTTCAGATATAAGCCGGGCCGGATTTTGAACAACAGGATCGACCAACAACAGCGTTCCAAACAAATCAGCTGTTTTATAGCTATCGTTTGCACGCGCTTGCGGAAGATAAATACTTCCGATAAAATTTTCCCTATTTCTGCCTCCATCGTTATCACAGTAGGCCAACGAAAAACCCATTCGCTTGTTATGGTGCAAATAAACCCTGCTGGCCTCAGGATTAGCGGGGTTAAATGCGGCACTGTAATTCTTAATAGCGACCTCCCATACGTATTTATTTTCACCTATGGTGTCCATTTTTACAATCAAATTATTTTTCAAATTTATTCCTCCACAGTTTTTAGCCATATCCAACGCATCGTAAAAAATACTCACATGATAAGCAAAAGCATTGTAGTTGCACTCGTGATCGCCTTTTGAACAGTCTTCGTCAATAAAAATCTCCAGACAGTCATCTTCCCACCAGTTTTGCAATGGATTAGAATAGTAATCAGAAAGTGAATCATCAACAATTTCAGCCAATAAGTAAAGATAAAGGCTATCCCAGGCCAATTTGAAACGACCTTCAAAATCGCCCTCTTTCATGTTTTCATTATAGGGAATCCACACCTGATCAATCGGGAACCATTCAGCATCGACCCAACAGGCATCGTCTGCTTTACCATCTATTATAACAGGCTCAAGTGTACGGAAAACAATCATGGTATCTTGTTGGGTGCGTTGTGCAAACAACATAGGTGCAATGGATACAAAAACAACGATCAACACTGATTTTAAAGGCTTAAGATTCATAACAACAATCTTTTAACAGTTAGCTTCAGGTACAAATAAACCCATAAAAAGCGACAACTTCAACAATTATGGTTTGTAAATCGCCAATAAAAACAGCAAGGGCAAGATTTTCCTTTTCAGGTTCTCTGATCCGTTTTAAATATTGGAGAATCATACCCTAATTAAAGCCTTCTTCTCCCATCGAATCATACTTCTTCTTCAAGGAGTACCAGGATGCAGGATAGATACCATGCTTCTCAAGGCTTTAATTAGTTGACACTTGCTTCTTTTATTATTGCATGCTTTTATTCTTTGCTGAAACTTCATTTTTCAATGATTATAAAATTATATTGCTAATATTTTATTTAGCAATGATATAGATAAATATTATGAATTTTGTAAATTTTTGTCATGTACTTAGTTTGATTTTAATTGTACCAATAATAATACATTGCTATATTTGGGTGAGTCTAAAAAAGATATACTTTTGTACCCTCTTTATGAGCAAAATTAGACAAAAATCTGATTTTAATTTACTCAAGTTTCGCACATTAAATTTAATTTCTCTTTATTAGATTGTTAAAAGTTT
>CAZNPV010000080.1:0-6703 GCA_964575025.1 uncultured Mariniphaga sp. | reverse complement strand
CTCCGGACTCCGGACTTCAGACTTCGGACTTCTGTCTTCCCTCTCCCGTCAAATTGAATTCGTTCATCGCCTTTAAACTTGTGCTTTTTTAGTGAATCCTGGTTTGGTTCATGTGTTCTCTGCTTATTGATTTGATATACAATCAAAGAGAACAAAGATAACCTCTTTCTGAAAATTCCAAAACTTTAAAATATGTTAATACAAAAATCTTTTATTTAAACATTTTATAACTTTCGAAATATAATTATTTAATTTATCGATGTCATTGAAAGGCAAAAAAAGCGCAATTTACTATAAATGAATAAGATAAATAAAATACTTATTGCCAACCGTGGCGAAATTGCCATCAGGATCATGCGTACATGCAGGGAAATGGGTATTCATACGGTAGCAGTCTATTCAGATGCCGACCGTATGTCACTTCATGTAAGGTATGCTCAGGAGGCTTATTATATAGGCAAAGCACCTGCATCGGAAAGTTACCTGGATATTGAAAAAATGATCCAGACAGCCAAACAATGCAAAGCAGATGCCATTCATCCCGGCTATGGATTTCTTTCAGAAAATGCTGCTTTTTCCAGAAGGTGCCAGGAAGAAGGGATCATTTTTATTGGTGCTTCTCCGGAAGCTATTGAAACCATGGGCGATAAAATTACGGCCCGGGAAACCATGATAAAGGCGGGTATTCCGGTTGTCCCGGGTACCCAAAAATATGTTGTTACGGAGGAAGAAGCCCTGGAGGTTATAGATCGGGTAGGCCTTCCGGTGATGATCAAAGCTTCGGCCGGAGGAGGCGGTAAAGGAATGCGGCTGGTAACAGCCCGGGATAAAATCCTTCAGGGATTACGTGCCGCCCGTTCGGAAGCTAAAGAGGCATTTGGCGATGATTCGGTTTACATTGAAAAATACATCTCATCACCCCATCATATAGAGATCCAAATACTTGCCGATTCATACGGAAACACCATTCAACTTTTTGAAAGAGAATGTTCCATACAAAGACGGCACCAGAAAATGGTTGAAGAAACCCCGTCTCCTTTTATTTCGGACACGTTACGGGAAAAGATGGGAACCTGCGCTGTACAGGCTGCCAGGGCAGTCAATTATGAAGGGGCCGGAACCATTGAGTTTCTGGTAGATGAAAACCATAATTTTTACTTCCTGGAAATGAATACCCGGTTGCAGGTTGAACATCCGATTACCGAACGCGTAACCGGTATAGACCTTGTCAAACAACAAATCCGGGTCGCCAGAGGAAATAAACTGACCCTCCGGCAGGAAGACCTCACACAAAACGGAAGTGCCATTGAATGCAGGATCTATGCAGAAGATTCAGACAATAATTTCATGCCAAGCCCCGGAAAGGTAAGTAAAATAACCCAACCCATGGGATTGGGAGTCAGATCCGATGGATATGTGTATGAAGGATATGAAATTCCTGTCCATTATGATCCCCTGATCTCAAAACTGATTGTTTGGGGAGAAACACGCGCGGAAGCGATTGCCAGGATGCAACGGGCTCTGTATGAATATAAAATTATAGGCGTTAAAACCTCCATCAAATTTCTCGAAAAAATAATGCGGTGTAAGGACTTTATCAGGGGTACGTACGATACGCATTTTATTGAGAATAACCGGTCGGTACTTTTGGCTGATGAGAAAATCAACAGGAAAGTGGAAGATATCGTAATGATGGCAACCTACATTGATTATCTGAATAAACTCCATAAAATTTACAATGCAAAAGAGTTTACTCCAGTCCAAAGCCGTTGGAAAAAAGCCAATTACCTGAACCATTTCTAATTGAAAGTATGGCAGTAGAAATAAAAATAAACAAAAGGAAAACCACCGTGGATCTGGTGAGCCAGCAAGGCAATTTGTTGGAAATCAAAGTTGGCGATAAGCTGTATAAGATAGATATAATGCATACGGGTGACGGCACTTTTTCCATTCTCGAAAACGGACATTCGTATGATATCGAACTGACCTCCAACGGGCATCCTAAAAAATATACTGCCTATACGTTATATAACACCTATGAACTGGAAATTATTGATGCTGAATCGCAATACATAATGAACCGCCATTCCGGTGTTTTTGACAACGATGAGCATACCATTTCCTCTCCTATGCCCGGGAAAGTGGTTAAAATTCTGGTTTCTGAGGGTGATGTAATTAAAAAAGGGGAACCAGCCATTATTATTTCCGCCATGAAAATGGAAAGTGAATACAAATCTCCCAAAGACGGGATCATAAAAAAAATCTACATCAACGAAGGCGATACGATTGAAGGAAACCAGTTGCTGATTGAACTTGAATAAAATAACACAATGGATTTACAGGAAAAGTATAAACAGCTTGAAGAACAGAACAGGCTAGCTGAAAAAGGGGGCGGTACTGAGCGAATCAAAAAGCAACATCTTTCAGGGAAAAAAACAGCCCGTGAACGGATTGACTTATTGCTTGATCCCGGAAGTTTTCATGAGATTGATAAACTGGTTACCCATTGGAATTATGATTTTGGCATGGACAAGAAAAAATTCCTGGGTGACGGTGTGGTTACAGGTTACGGAAAAATCAACGGACGGCTGGTCTATGTTTTTGCCCAGGACTTTACCGTTTTCGGAGGGACATTAAGCCGGGCCAATGCCAACAAAATTGCAAAAATACAGGAGCTTGCTTTAAAAATGGGGGCCCCAATGATCGGGTTAAATGATTCGGGGGGAGCCCGCATTCAGGAAGGGGTGGAAAGCCTGGCAGGGTATGCGGATATTTTTTACAACAACGTAATCTCATCCGGTGTTATTCCTCAGATTTCAGCCATTCTGGGCCCCTGTGCAGGGGGAGCAGTCTACTCTCCTGCCCTGACCGACTATATTTTTATGGTGACTGAATTAAGCCATATGTTTGTAACCGGACCGGATGTGATCAAAGCAGTGACGCATGAAGATGTCACCAAAGAGCAACTGGGAGGTGCAGTTACCCATACTTCAAAAAGCGGAGTGGCTCATTTTACGGGAAAGGATGAAGAACAAACGCTTATGATGATCCGGGAACTGATGAGCTTTTTACCATCCAATAATCTGGAGGATCCTCCCCTGAAAAGCTCTACCGATCCATCCGACCGGAGTGTGGAAGAGTTGCGCAATATTGTTCCTGCCGATCCAAACAAGCCGTATGATATGAAGGACATTATTCAACCCATTATCGATGACAATCATTTCCTGGAAGTACAGCCGCATTATGCCCGGAATATCATTATTGGTTTTGCACGTTTCGGAGGCTTCCCGGTAGGGATTGTAGCCAACCAGCCCGATCACCTTGCCGGTGTCCTTGATATCAATTGTTCAATCAAAGCAGCCCGGTTTGTGCGTTTTTGCGACGCCTTCAATTTACCGCTGGTTACCTTTGTGGATGTCCCCGGATTCCTTCCCGGTACAAGTCAGGAGCTGGGTGGTATCATCAAACAGGGAGCTAAGCTGCTCTATGCCTTCTCAGAAGCTACCGTTCCCAAAATTACCCTGATCACACGAAAAGCTTATGGAGGAGCGTATGATGTGATGTCAAGCAAACACATCGGAGGGGATGTGAACATGGCCTATCCTACAGCTGAAATAGCAGTCATGGGACCCGAAGGAGCAGTTAATATCATCTACAAAAATGTGCTGGATGAAACAAAAAAATCAAACACCGTTAAAGAGTATCGTGAGAAATTCGCCAATCCTTACAAAGCTGCTTCCCTGGGATACATCGACGAAATAATCGATCCCAAAGATACGAGAAGTAAAATCATAACTGCCCTGGAAATGACCCAAAACAAAAGAAAGTCCAATCCGCCCAAAAAGCATGGCAATATTCCTTTATAATTTCAACTGAAAGCCTGGATTTTTTTTAGGATATCCGGCTTTCTTTGCTGCCAGAAAATTTTCCTGTCACTATTAATTTACCGTATTTTTTTTTAACGATATTCTTGCTATCTTTGGCCATCTTTTGCGAACATATGACGATTATAACGAACAAAAGATAATGACGTAAGGCGTTATATATCAACGCATATAGATAGCTGTAGAATAATGACGTATTTGTTATTTATATGCTTGCTTCCTGTTATCCTGTAAAAACCGGGATCCAGAAAGGACCAATCGATCAAGCAATCAATACATAACGAAAAGAATATAAAAATAAACAATTAGAATCGTATGAAAACAGTAATTACCTCTGCCGGCAATGATGTATTTTCAAGTTTTGATTTGCGATTTGGAAGGGCTGCATGGTTTTGTGTGTATGATCATTCAACCGGTCAGACAGAATTTATTGAGAACAAATATTGTGAATCGAACAGCGGAGCCGGAACCAAAGCGGCTGAACTCATGGCTGAACTGAAAATCAACACAATCATATCAGGTGATTTTGGTCCCAAAGCAAAATCACTTCTTGAACGGTTAAACATCCAGATGATCGTTCAGGAAAATTCCAGTAAAACCATTCAGGAACTGCTTGAAAACCTGAAATAATCCCGTTCTGCTAATGCTTCCTGTAAAAAAAGGACAACAGAACTTCTTCCCTCAACCTTAGAGTATAATGAAAGTAAAATAGTTTGTAGTAATCATTCAAAAAAAAAAATATGGCGAGAAAAATTGCTATTCCTGTTGATCAAAATGGAATTCTTGACGGACATTTCGGACACTGCAAATACTTTGATGTGTACACAGAAGAGAAGAATACCATCACTTCTGAAGAGAGGTTCACTCCTCCTCCGCATGAGCCCGGTATTTTGCCTACGTGGCTTGCTGAAAACGGAGTTACGGATGTTCTTGCGGGTGGAATGGGACACCGTGCTATTCAGATTTTCAACCAGGCTGGGGTCAATGTTTTTGTTGGTGCGCCTCAGCTACGTGGGCGTCAACTGGTTGAAGGATTCCTGCACCAAACCATCGAATTTACAGCAAATTACTGCGATCATTAATTTAGACGGATGAAAATCGCTGTTGCAAGCGGAAAAGGAGGAACAGGGAAAACAACGGTAGCTGTTAGCCTGTATCACTACCTGAGCACCCTGCTTACATGCAAGGTAAAACTCATAGATTGTGATGTGGAAGAGCCCAATGATGCGATTTTTTTTCCCGAATTAACACCAGTAAGCCAAAAAGATGCATACCGTCTCATTCCATCCATTGATACGGGGAAATGTACCTTTTGCCGGAAATGTGCCGATTGGTGTGAATTCAATGCCATTGTACTTGTTCCGGATGCCCGGCTGGCAGAAATAGATCCGGACCTGTGTCATTCGTGTGGCGCCTGCTCTGCAGCATGTTCCTTTGATGCAATAACTGAAGGTGAGGATCTTTTGGGAACGATCCTGTTCTACGAACCGGAAACAGGGGCTGGTTTAGTGGAAGGCAAACTTAAAATAGGATCCGCAATGCAAACCCCTCTGATCAGGCAGCTCAAAAACGAAGCAACTGAAACAGAGGCTATGCTGTTGTTTGATGCCCCCCCCGGAACAAGTTGTCCCGTAGTGGAAACCGTTTCAGATGCAGATTATGTTATTTTGGTTACAGAGCCTACCCCTTTCGGATTATACGATCTTAAAATAATGGTGGAACTGTTAAGAAATTTACATAAACCGTTTGGTCTGATCATCAACAAAGCAGGAACGGGAAAGAATGACATGGAGAACTATCTGCAAAAGAACAACATTCCTGTTCTGGGGCAAATTCCTTTTTCAAGAGAATACGCTTCGAAGTATGCCAATGGAGATCTTCTCAGAAATATTCCGGAAGAAACAGATCTTGCATTTCACCGAATAATTGAAAACCTGAAACCTATTATAGGCAGATGAAGGAAATAACGGTTATGAGCGGAAAAGGGGGTGCCGGCAAAACAGTGGTAACAGCTGCACTAGCCTCGATTGTGCCGGATGCTGTATTTTGTGATAACGATGTGGATGCTCCAGATCTGCATCTGATCCTTCATCCGGAGATCAGGGAGAGCCACCTCTTTGAAAGCGGCAATATAGCTTCTATTCACGCGGAATTGTGTACCGGTTGTGGTATTTGTGTCCAATTTTGCCGCTTTAATGCCATTCATATAAATCAGGAGGGGATCTATACCGTTGATCCATATTCGTGTGAAGGATGCCGGTTATGCGAACGCGTATGTCCTGAAAAAGCCATCACTTCACAAAAGAACAGGAACAATTCCTGGTTTGTATCAGACACGCGGTTTGGCCCACTTGTACATGCCTTGATGGGGCCTGGTGAAGAAAATTCAGGAAAACTGGTAACCCGTATTCGAAAAAAAGCCCGGGAGTTGGCAGAAAAATATGGAGCTTCCTTTATCATCAGCGATGGACCTCCCGGCATAGGCTGCCCGGCCATTGCTTCCATAACCGGAACCGATCAGGTTGTCGTTGTGATTGAACCCAGCCTTTCCGGTCTGCAGGATGCCCGCCGGTTGATTGAGCTGACAAACACATTTAAAATACCAATATCTGCCATTATCAATAAATCCGACCTGAATCTCCGGATTACAAAAAAAGTAAAAGAGTACCTGAAAACTGAAAAAATACCTCTCCTGGGAGAACTGCATTTTTCAGAGAACATAGTAAAATCAATCGTCAACGGAAAGGCCATCCCGGAATTTATGCCCGAAAGCCATATGAGCAGGCAGTTTTATTCCATTCGGGATCAATTGATGAAAA
>CAZNPV010000079.1:0-6707 GCA_964575025.1 uncultured Mariniphaga sp. | reverse complement strand
GGGTTGCCTCTGCAATTTCATTTATTTCCTGAAGCATTTCCCCTGATATGGGAACTTCTTTTTCCTCTTTGGAGAATCTGACTCCTTTCATTCTGTCAATTTTCAAAAGAAGCTTCATGGGTTTTTCCATTCTGGTGAACATTAAATTGTCGGCTACCGTTTCCAACTCCTTAATCTCGTCCGCAAAAGCACTGGTACTTACCGCAAAAGCATAGGTACGGCTTTTATCGTGTTGCAGAAGATCTTTTAGTTTATTCAATATGCTGTTCTTATAGTTTCCGGAAAAAAGCAGCAGGTTCAATGCAGAGCCAAAAACCATAGTGCCCAGTTCGGTTTTTTCCAGCATATTTTCCGCTCTTTCAATCGTTTTATCCCAAATCTCAGGCTTCACCATGTTTGCTTTCAGGGTGTCCTCTTTTACGCTTTCAATCTCCTTCACAGAGGGATCAAACTGAATATAAACAATCTTTCGTTGAAAATCATTAAGCTCCAGATTGTAAAGCTTCTTCATGACAGACCTTACAAACTCCCCGGATGGATATTGCAAAGGAATGCCAATTAAAGCTCCTCCTGCCCTGAGCCATGCATCGACAAAGGCAAATTCCACCAACGGTTTTCCTGTTCCGCCCGGACCACTTATAAGGGTTGATGAAGGCACCTGTAAGCCTTCTGGGAGAAACTCATCAAGCCATTGAATATTGGTTTTTAATATTGTCATGATTTTTGATTTTAATCCTTATTATTTTATAAATCAGCAAAATTCTTTCTGAACACACAGAAAGTTTATTCCCATAAAAATAACATATAATTCGAACATTTGTTCATTTACAGTCCTGATACTTTACAACACTTACAGCCTGATGAAATAGATTATTTGTATGATGACCTGAACAACAACGGGATTAATGAGATTCTTTTCATTCTTACCTTACTCAATCGTATGAGCCACACATTAATCGATGAAAACAACAAGATCACAGATCAATGGAACCATTCCGATGAACCTGCCCTGCTTCCTCATCATTTTTTGTAGAAGGAATGCTTTTTTGTACATTTGCAGAAGAACTTGTTTCGCGATGCAGATTTCTTCTTTGCCAAAACACCTTTTCTGGCAATATCAGCCAGATGCGGATTTACCTGACCTGGTCGTCCTTGAAAACCTTTTACGTTATGGCGACCTGGATGACCTTCTTAATGTTCCCCGGATATTCAGTGTTCAACAAATAGCTGAAATTAAAGAAAAAATGGAGGTCGATAAAAGATGGAAGAAAAGAATGTTTTTTATTGAGAAAATTTTATTGCCCCAATGAATATCCATATCAACTATCTGCCAGAAAGAACAGCAGGATTGTTCCGGAAATTTGCAAAGTTGAGCTTTTTTAAAAAATTTACGCTGGTAGGCGGAACTGCCCTGGCCTTACAACTTGAACACCGCCAGAGTGAGGATCTGGATTTTATTTTTGATGGAGAAAAACTACCGGCCCTGGCCATAAAGCGTGAAATTTCAAAACACTTTCCCGGATACAGGCTTATCAGGGAAGAAAAAGATTATCAACTTGATTTTGTTATAGAAAATGTCAAAGCCACTTTTTTTTCTTCGGGTGCGGTATTAATACCCTTCAAAACAATAAAATATGCTGAATTGTATCAAAATCTGAATATCGCACCGGTGGAAATTATTGCGGTGCTTAAAATGGCTACCCTTTCGCAACGGAACACGATCAGGGATTATTACGATCTGTATTTTATAGCCAGACATGTCATGCCCCTTGAAGAGATCATCAAACGAAGTAAAAAAATGCTGCCAAACATTTCAGCCATTACGTATACCGAAACCATCATTTATACCAGAGACCTGCCAGAAAATTCGATCGGAGCCCATCTGAATCCTAAAGAGAGGATAACAAAAGAACAAATTTCGTCGTTTTTTATTGATGAATTAAAGAAAATAAACTAAAACAAACAGATATGAAACGAAAAACAGGGATACTTCTTATGGTCCTTTTAATGGGCTGGGGATTATGCCAGGCCCAGGAACCTGAAACCATAAAATTACCGGAAGCACAGAAGTCAGGAGGTATGCCATTGATGGAAGCTTTTCAGAACAGACAATCGCAACGTTCTTTCAGTGACAGGGAACTCTCCATGCAGGAAATGTCCGGTTTGCTGTGGGCAGCCTACGGCTACAACAGGCCAGATGGCCGGACGGTCCCCTCTGCACGTGCATTCAATGAATTTGATATTTATGTCGTAACACAAAAAGGATGGTATGTTTACGATGCCAGAGAACATGCATTACAGACAATGGGCCATGAAGACCTGCGTGAGTTTACCGGACTTCAGGATTTTGTAAAAACAGCTCCTGTCAATTTAGTGTATGTAGCTGATTTCGAACGGATGACCGGGGCCGATGCGGAAGCTCAGGTTTTTTACTCGGCCTGTGATGTGGGTTTTATTGCTCAGAATGTCTATCTGTTCTGTGCATCACAAGGACTGGCAACAGTGGTGAGAGGAATGATCGATAAAGAAAAGGCAAAAGAGGTGTTCAACCTGCGTTCCACACAACATGTCATCCTTTCCCAGACGGTCGGTTATCCGGCTAATCAATAGATCTTTCGTTCCATTTATTACAAATTCTTCTGTGACACGGATTACAACCAGAATTAGTCAGTGCCGCGTTAGAGGGGGAATTATTGAGTCCACAAGATAAAAGAAGTGTTCGTTTTTTTATAACTTGCTTACGTTAAGCAATAGAAACAAATTGAATTAAAACGAATCATCATGAACAAAAAAATTACCGGTCTGTACAATGATTATCAAGACGGCCGGGCATCGCGGCGTGATTTCATCAGAAAGCTTGTGGTCATAACCGGAAGTACGGCTGCAGCCATAGCCCTGCTCCCTGTGCTGGAGGACAACACGCTGACTGCCGGGGAGAGGCATCAGGCGGTTGAGGATGTTTTGTCGGAGTACATTACCTACCCTGCCGAAAAAGGAGAGATGCGTGCCTGGTTATCGAAACCGGCGGGCGACGGAAAATTTCCTGCCGTGGTAGTCATCCATGAAAACCGGGGGCTGGTCCCCCATATTCGGGATGTCAACCGAAGAATGGCAGAGGAAGGATTTTTATCTTTGGCACCGGATGCTCTGTCGCCTGTAGGTGGGACACCTGAAGATGGGGAAACAGTTCGTGAATTGTTCGGTCAGTTGGACAGCGAACAAACCACTAAAAATTTTGTGGCTGCTGTAAGGTACCTCAAAACCCATCCCAATTCCAACGGCAAGGTAGGATGTACCGGATTCTGCTGGGGAGGTGCGGTAACCAACCAGGTGGCTGTCAACTGCCCGGAGCTTGATGCGGCAGTACCCTACTATGGCAGGCAGCCTTCGGAAGAGGATGTCGCTAAGATCAAAGCACCGGTGATGGCTCATTACGGTGGAAACGATGAACGCATAAACGCTGGCATCCCGGCATTTGAAGAAGCATTGAAAAAAAACAACAAAGAATACCAGATCTTTATATACCCCGGAGCTGAGCATGCATTTAACAACGACTCAAATCCCGGGCGGTATCATGAAGAAGCAGCTAAACTGGCATGGAGCAGGACGGTGTCGTTTTTTAAGGAGAAGCTCAAATAGAATGCCTATTTCCCGTTGTTTTGCCAGGCTGCCCTGACCGTTTCAACAAAAGGGCGGCAGTGGGTGAAAAATAATTTATACCCCGGGCAAAGGTAGTTAAGACCGGCTTCCCCGTCGGGGGTTTGCAGAAACCGGTTTCTGGGGCATTCGCCGTTACACATATCCTTAACAGGACATTCAGTACAATACGCAGGAAGCGTGGATGATTTTCTTTTGCCAAAATCTTTTTGCCGCGGGCTGTCAAGAAAATCGATCAGGTGATGGTCTCGGATGTTTCCCGGAAAATGTTTCTTATCGGTAAAGTGGTCGCATGAATAAAAATCCCCGTTGTGCTCAACCACGGGGACACCCCCGCAGTTTTCCTTAAAAAGGCAGAGGGTGTGTTCCTGGTTAAACGCTGTACGCAAGGCCTCCTCAAAAATCTGTATTTTTAATTTCCCGATATCATGTTCCACCCATTCATTAAAGATCCGGACCAGGAACCAGCCGAAGGCTTCTGCCGGAACAGACTCCGGGGTAACACCCGTGGGTGAATCATGCTGTTGCTCCACCAAAGGAAGGAACGTCAAAAAGCGGGCACCCAATCCTTTAAAGAACCGGTAAATTTCCAACGGGTATTGCACATTTATAGCATTCAGCACACACAGGATTTCTGTCGTTACGTGGTACTTTTGCAGCAGCTGATACCCTTTTAACACCTGGTTAAATGATCCTTTTCCTTGTCTGTCGATCCTGTATAAATTATGCATTTCCGGCGGCCCGTCAATGCTGATCCCCACCAGGAAGCCCTCGTCGGCAAAAAACCTGCACCAGGCATCGTTAAGCAGGATTCCGTTGGTTTGTATCCCGTTCAGGAGGGTTTTACCCGCTGGCAGGTGGTTCTTCTGAAATAAAACCGCTTTCCTGTAAAAATCAAGCCCTGCAAGGGTTGGTTCCCCGCCGTGCCAGGAAAAAAAAACTGCCGGGCCTGTGGTTGCCTCCATATGCTGAATAATGTATTCCTCAAGCAGGCTGTCGTCCATCCGCCGGCTTTTTGTTTCCGGGGATAGAGGATTCTTCCCTGAGTAGTAACAGTAACTGCATTGCAGGTTACACATGGACCCAACCGGTTTGACAAAAATCTGAAATTCACGTTCCCTGTCCATATTTACGTTATTCTTGGGTAAGATTCTCAGGATTTCTTACCCTTACACTCCGGCCACCCGGTCTTTATACACTTTCAGGCATGCTTCCAGCCGGTCTTTTGCTTCCGCATGGATGTCCTCCAGAAATTTGCAGGCACTGTTGCTGAAAACGCCTCCTCCGAAAATTATTTTTTCCGGATTAAAAATACTCACCAGGTTTGCCACGCTCATTCCCCAACAGGCTATGGTATTTTTCATCACAGCCACTGCCACTTCATCACCGCGTTCGTATTCCTGGATTATATGCAATGAAGTGACAGGCGTTCCCGTAACAAAAGCACCTGAATAATCCGGTTTTGAGGCAATTACTTCCCTGACATAGCGGGCAATACCCTCTCCGGAAGCATAGTATTCATTGCATCCCATGGATTTGTATTTTTCCTCATAGGGTTTGTTCAGGGCCATCCAACCGATGGCTCCGGCGATACCGTTTGATCCGTTGAGGACCTCACCGTTGACCATTATTCCGGCAGCCAGGCCGGTACCCACAGCGATAAAGATAACATCCCTGCACCCCTGTGCCTTTCCTTTCCACACTTCTCCCAGGATATAGCAAGCCCTGTCGTTGTCAATGAAAAAACGGATCTCCCCGAACGATTCTTGTAACTTTTCCATCAGCGGAAAATCATCCCACCCGGGAATGTTCGGAGCCCACACATGACCGGTGGTTTTATAATAAATACCCGGGACGGAAATTCCGGCTGAAGTTACCTTGTCTCCGGTATCTTCAACCTCCCTGCATACCATCCGGATTCTTTCTTTCAAAACCTCAAACACTTTGTTCCCTGTTGCCCCGTGGAACAGGATTTTGTTATAACACCGTATGCCACCCTCCCCGGATACAAAACCACTGCTGATCTTTGTGCCGCCCAGGTCCAATCCTATTACAGCCATACGTTATAAAAATTAGGTGCAGATATCGCAGGATTAAATATAACCATAAAGAGTTACTTTTTTATTCAGCAACCGATTGCCAATAGCAAAACCTTCTGCCTGAAAAAGGGTGCACCTTTGCTATTAACCGAACCGGTTATTTTCAAAGTTTAGATAATTCCGGAACAACAAGAACTCAAAATGGAGACTTTTGCAATAATATAAGGTTTTAATCCTGATATTTCGAGTGTTACCCCATTTTGCTGATCCGTTCCAGCCGTTTGGCATCGAGGATTTTTATTTTCCTGCCGTCAATAGCGATTACCCTTTCGCTTGCAAAAGTTGACAGGGTACGAATGGCGTTGGATGTTGTCATGTTCGACAGGTTAGCAATATCTTCACGTGAAAGGAAAACTTTTAATGTAGCCCCGTCGTTTTCATATCCATATTTTTCCTTTAAGAGGATCAGTGATTCGGCCAGCCGTCCCCGGATGTGTTTCTGGGTAAGGGTGACGGTCCGTAAATTGGCAAAACCCAGTTCTTTGGCAAGTTTCCGGATCATACGCAGGGAAAATTCCACATTCCGGATGGCCTTTTCAAAAATAAATCCAGCCTGAATGACACAAATCCGGGACTCCTCCAGGGTAACTGCACTGGCAATGTGGGGTTCATCAGCAAAAAGAGCCCGGTATCCGATAATCCCCATGGGCTTGGCCATGCGGATGATCTGTTCACGCCCGCCAACTCCTTCTTTGAAAATTTTAACTTTTCCTGTAACCAGGATTAAAAAACCGGATGGCTCATCTCCTTCCTTAAAAACAAACTCATTCTTCTTAAAATGTAAAACGGAAAGATGATTCAGCAGCTCTTCCTTCTCCTCCTCTGTTAAATGGCTCAGGATCGATTTTGGATTCTCGAGGATATCTTTAACGCCACCATCGGAATTCAGCATACCTAAATCCTTTAATATGTTATAAAACATCAAAGTTAATTATTTTTGTGATATCCAGC
>CAZNPV010000078.1:0-8554 GCA_964575025.1 uncultured Mariniphaga sp. | reverse complement strand
CAATACGGTTAATCCGTTGTGTATGGCATGCGCTGAAGCCAGGCCGCCGCTTTCAAAACCTATTCCGCTCAACAGAATATTCGCCTCTGCAATACGATTCAGGGCCAGGCTGACCATGCCGGCTTCATTGTCCTTTTTAGCCTGAACGCCATGTTCCAGCAATACCTCGTAACAAAGACGGGCCAGGCTATGTCCGGTCCATGTTCCCAGACCACCGCATTCATTCGTTGAAGAGGTGGCTGCACAGGAACGTGCCTCAAACCAGGTAGCCAGAGCATCTCCCATGCCGGCCACCAGAAACCGTACCGGAGCACGGGCTATGATATTCATGTCTACCAGGACTACCGAAGGATTGAGCCTTTGATAATGGACCTTTTCAAACACTCCCTCAGCTGTATAGGTCACGGCACAACCGCTGCAAGGGGCATCGGTTGAAGCGATGGCCGGCACAATAATAACCGGTAATCCTGCCCTGTCAGCCGCAATTTTTGCTGTGTCGATGACTTTGCCTCCTCCCATGCCTACGACCACCTGTGCCTTCTCCCGGTTGATGCTTTCTGAAATACGGGTCAGTTCTTCTTCGCAACATTCCCCTCCGAAAGGTTCTAAATAAATCAGAGAGGTGAGAGGAGGTTGGCTATATTCAGCCGGAAGATTCTTGCCGGCTGTGGGGGAGGTTATGAGGATGGCTTTGTTGCCAAATTGCCGGATCATCTGTTCCAGCCGAAGAATCGCCCCCGAACCCTGAATATACTTACCCGGGAAAAAAGCGACAAAATTCATATCCATGGATTTTTACCTGATTTTTTTATTAACATAAAAATACAAATTCTTTTTCTGAAAAACCTTCAGGCTTGATGTTTTTCCCCGTATTTACATTAAAAATTTCAAAAACACCGGCAAAAGATATCCTTCGCTGCTGCATGCCCATTGCTTATTCTTTCAATCGTTTGATCATGGTTACTGATTCACCATCAAAGAAGTTGCTATTCTATTTAAAGGGATTTTGAAACCCACTGCAATAAGTTGTGGTTTTTTTCAATTTGGTGTGTCGTCGGGAACGGATAATTGTTCACTATTCTCATTCTTCCGTCAGATCCACCCCCAGAAGCGCAAGGCTCATCTGGTTGATTTTATTCAATTCTTCCGGCTGACGGGCGATGCTTTCCAAAATACCGGGCAAGGCTCTTACCCTGGAGTAGTCGTTGATGTCGGAGGTAATCTCCGGGTCCTCAGAGGTTCCCAGAAATTTTTCAGCCACCTCAATCAGGGTTTCCGAAAACTCCGGCTGACGGACTATGGCTTCGGCACATGCAGCAATACAATCGCCCCGGGCATATCCGAATTCCCTGCTGATGCATTCCCCTATGGGAGCCAGATCGGAAATTTTGCTGTACCCGGCGATGTTCTCCGCTGTACGGATCAAATTATCGGCTGCCTCAGGATTGCGGCTGATGCTTTCAAAAAGCATCTGTACAGAGGCAATCCTGTCGACTTTATACAATTCATCGAAATCCGGTTCACTCTCTTCACATGAGGAAAAAAGCAGAAACCCAGTCAATAGAAAAAACGGTATCCTTTTCATCGATCGCATAGGGAAAAATTTTAAATTGGACCTCCTGTCAAAGATAATATAAATATGATTACATGGATCAGGAAAGAACAGGATGGATTAAGGGGATCAATATGGATCAGTGTAGATCAGTGTAGATCAATAAAGTAAAAGATTAATGGATTCTCAGATTTTCAGATTCTCAGATTCCCGGACTATCAGATTCTCAGATTCCCGGATTTTCAGACTATGATCACTAGAACCAGCAACCAGAAACCAGCAACCAGTTTTCATGGTTATCACGCTTCGCGTTGTTCTTCTATCCTGTTTTTTATACTATTTCCTGCCGGAAAATGAATGGAAAAAGAAATTAAATCAATAAATTTGTCCAATAATTCATGTCGACCACGAATCGTGGCCGGCTAAAATTAATGGACATGAAAGAAATAGAAGTTATACATATAATACATATAGCGATAGAGAACCTGCAAAAAACAGCCCAAATTAATGGGGAGTGGATTCATTTGCAAGATGCTTATTTAGATGGGAAACTAGTGCTATACATCAACAATAAAAATATCGTATTTAATGCGGAAATAAAAAAAGAATTACGTAACCACCAGTTGGGGCAAATTGAAAAGATGGCAGAAATGTATCATCCGTTTATCATTGTGGCGGAGCGAATATTTCCCAAAATAAAGGAACATCTGCGAACACAAAATATCGCCTATCTTGAAGCGAATGGGAATGTATTTTTCAAACAAACGAATTTCCATTATTTTATTGAAACACAAAAGCCAATTGCAACTAAAAAAGAAAAAATAAACAGGGCTTACACTAAAACCGGATTAAAAGTATTGTTCCATTTTCTCACGAACAAAGAGCTAATTAACTTACCGCAGCGTAAAATAGCAGAAATAACAAATGTTGCTCATGGCAACATTGCCTATATTTTACAAGGATTGAGAGAGAACAGGTTCATGGTTAAAATAAATAAAAACACCTTTGCATTAAATAATAAAAAAGAATTGCTTGAAAAATGGATGGTTGATTATAATGATACTTTACAGCCAAAACTGAAAGTTGGACGTTTTCGTTTTGCCGATGAAAAAACCTTTGTCCATTACCGCAAAATAGAGTTAGATGAAAAAACCTGGTGGGGCGGCGAACCGGCCGGAGATATTCTTACCGATTACCTCCAGCCCGGTGAACTCACCCTTTACACAACCAACACCCGGATTGAGTTAATGAAACGATACAAATTAATTCCTGATCCAAATGGAGATGTTAGAGTTTTTAAGGCGTTTTGGGACACCACTGAACAACAAAAACAGGAAACAGTACATCCTTTTCTGGTTTATGTGGACTTAATGAATACGGGAGATAACAGGTGTTACGAAACGGCTCAAATGATTTGGAAAAAATACCTTGCCAATGAGTATTAAAGAAATAACTCCTTGGTTTAAACAAGTGTTTCAGTTAATTGACGAAACCTGTCACGCAATGGATATTCCCCTGTATTTGATTGGAGCGCAAGCCAGACATTTTCACATAAGACGAATAGACAAGACTTTTTTTAATAATTTTAGATAAAATCCAATATTAAACGATCTTATAATAAACACTCCAACTTAAAATAAAATGAAGAACCTTACCAAAGAGAGTATTTTACAAGCTATTCAAAGAATTGATGAAAATCCAAATTTAATAAAAGGAAGAGAATCATTTCAATATGACTTGGTTTACAACGGTTCTGTATGAAAAACGTAGGGCTTTCGGAGTACTTTCCTGTCAACCGGGCAGGATGTTTGTTGGGAAAATTAAACTCTCTAAAACCCTTGTCTACCCTATGATTTTTTATGCTTTATTGGCAACTGTAGCCCGCATTCCCCAATGTCGTTTATTTCTCCCAGGTCCGTCTTTTTTTGTCGTGCGTTTGGGAGGTTTTTTTCTTCATTCTGTCAGTGCGTTGGCGGTTTTGCTCTTTGGCGCGCGCAGGAACGAGCACGCCAATGGGTAAAACAGCGTTGGCATTCTATTCAATGAATTTCTGAAATTTTCTCCAATGTTTTCCTAATTCACGCCAAACATTATTAAAGTCCGGTATCTCTTTCATTTGATTCGTAAGATGATCTTTCCAGTGTTTTGCAAAGGTCTTTTCCTGTGAATGTAAAATCAAGGTCTTCTGAAAAGCGGTAGTCCGGGAAATACACCTTTTTCAACACCGTACCACCTTTGAAAACCATGTTCTCTTTCAGAAACGGATTGTTTGCAATGCCATAGGTCACCCAGGAAATGACATAATCCTTCTCGATTTGCGTGTCCCGGACGCCATCTTTTCCGGCTATGGATTGTATTTCTCCTGGTTGTATCACTTGTTTATGTTTTTATCGAGTCAATAATTGTTTTAAAGTCAATATTATCTATGATTCCCCATTTTGAATTGTAATTCCCATGCTTGTCAAGTGACGGATCCAATGGAGCGTAGGATGAGCTAATCTTTCCAGTAATAAAATCCTGAAGTTCTGAAAACAAACCAAGCTCATTAATGATAAAACCAAGTCGTTTATATACGACCTGCGTATTGAATTTTTCAAGGTACTCCTGAAATCTTGTTGGTTGCAGTTTTTCCCTGGATTTGTATAATGCCTTAGTTATTCCCGTGATCCCTCCGGCATAGTCCGGTTTGTACAGACAGTCCAGAAATGTCTTTTCAAGGTCGCTGCAGTTTACTTTATGGAAATCATCAATCCATTGCTTTTTATAGCCATAAAATCGGTTTTTGCTCAAAGTGATGAATTCAAACCGGACATTTTTAACCTGTTGTATCTTAGGTTTTACTCTTTCCCAGGTTACCACCTGTTCTGTCATGGATGGCTGCGTAATCAAACCATGAATATCAAGAGCGCTGTAAAAGCCTATATAATATTCTCCTGGTTGCGCTATTGCTTCCGCTGTCAAATGCCAATTAGGGAAATATTGATCAGGTTGCTTTTCGTACGGAATACGATGATACAACCCATCTTTAATGCGCATCATAAGTCCCCTTTTCGTCATATCGCTTAGCAACTTTCTTACTGTCGCATAATCCTTGTCTGATAGAATTTCAGCCGCTTCTTTTAGCGTAAAGAAATCCTGTTTCCGATTACTCAGTGCATCCAGGAACTCCGCTGATCTGTAAGAGATATGCTTTTTCATGCCTTCTTAATGAGTTTAAAACTCACAAATAAGACACAAATATAAGAATTTTAATGAAATTTGCTGTCTTTGTACACAATATGGCTTATGTATGGATAACACGGACCATGTTGACCCCCCAAAACAGATAGACTAAATTAATCTACATACGGGATTGTGTTCAAACAAGCATGACAATATTAGAACGTATTATCCAGTCAAAATCCGGAGGAACAATATGATCTGTTGGCATGTTTATCCGCTTCGCGTTGTCAGGGTTGTGGCTCAGTAGGAACAATAATAACGATCAATAGGATCAGTCCCGCTTCATTTCAATCAGCGGGATCATTATAGATCAGTTAAAGATTACTGGATTCTCGGATTTTCAGATTATCAGATTCTTGGATTTTCAGACTATGATCACTAGAACCAGCAACCAGTAACCAGCAACCAGTTTTCATGGTTATCCGCTTCGCGTTGTCGTAGTTATCCGCTCGCTGCGCTCGCGTTGTCATGGTTCTGGCTCACTAATAACAACAACTCTTCCGCACCCGTTATGGGTAAGTATTTTCGATCTATCGGGTTCAAGGCCTGAATGAAAGGCCTGTTTAATTCAACCATTAATATTTGATTCGCAAACTCTCAAATATTGGGTTTCATTGAAGCGCCGGAATAATGGGATGATCCTTTTTATTTTTAATTCTGGATGCTGGATACTTGTACCTGGATAATGGATATTAGATCCTGGCTCTTGATTCCGGGTTCGTCGCTCCTGGCGTTTTAAAAAAATTTCGGATACCTGGATTACCCTTTGAAAAAAAGAAACGCTCTTTTCAGAGCGTCGGGTTAAAGATGCTATCTTTAACGATGTTTAAGTAATACAAAGATAAGAAATTAAACATGAATTCTGCAAATAACATTCCCAAAAAAGAAAAAGTAATTGTATATGTTGATGGTTTTAACATGTATTTCGGAATCCTTGAAGCAGGTTTTCTTAATTGTAAATGGTTAAATATTAGTAAATTAGTTAACAATCTACTACAAGTAAACCAGGAACTAATTGAAATTAAATACTTTACAAGCAGAGTAAGCAATAATCCTGAAAAACAAAAAAGACAAACAACATATATTGAGGCCCTTGAATCAATTGGCATTAAGATTTATTATGGACATTATCAAAACGATGCTACGGAATGTAGACAATGTGGTAATATCTGGCCTACTTTTCACGAAAAGATGACTGACGTAAATATAGCTACCCAGATGTTGATAGATGCATATCAAGATCGATACGATATGGCTATGCTTATTTCTGGTGACAGTGACCTTGTTCCGCCTATAAAAGCAATTCATGAACTTTTCAAGCATAAAAGAGTGTTTGTTGCATTTCCTCCTAAAAGGCACAATGCTTCAGTTGCCTTAGTAGCTAAAGGATCAATGACGATTGGGAGGAAAAAACTAGTTGATAGTCTATTCGATGAAAAAGTTCCTAAAAAAGATGGTTTTATTCTCAATAAACCAAAAGAATGGATTTAGAAGTACTACGCTGATAACCTAAAAATAAACAAGAGAAACAAAATAACACTGGCTATAACACGGACAATAAAAGTCTGTTCATTGCAAGAGGCTCAAAAGGATATTTTCCCATGGGGAACCATCTCAATGGGAGTTAAAATGTTCCGTGTTATCCAGTTGTCCGCTTCGCGTTGTCATTCTATCCTGTTTTTTATACTATTTCCTGCCGAAAAATGAATGGAAAAAATAGAACGAGTAATAGTTTGCAATTTATACCTTAAAATGGTACTTTTCGCAAATGAAAACTGAATGATACTTTATGCCGAACGAAAATACCCATAGCATTGACCAGTTTTTATTTGTTTTACAGGCAAATGGCAGGTATTCTTTCCCGGTGGAAGAAGCCAGAAAAAAAACCGTTAAGACTGACACTGCCATTAAACGGGAACTCGACAGATTAAAAAAGAAGGGAAGTGTTGTTGCGGTGAGAAAGGGTTTTTACACCATTGTTCCGCCGGAATACAGCCAAACAGGGTTAATGCCTCCCGAACTGTTTATTCACCCAATGATGCAATGGCTGAATAAGCCGTATTATATTGGACTGTTGTCTGCCGCCTCCATGCATGGAGCAGCTCATCAGCAACCACAGGAATTATTTGTGATGACCCAAAAACCTGCGCTACGGACTATCGAAAAAAAAGGATACAGAATCCGGTTTTTTACCAAAAACAGCTGGTCGGATGAAGGAATTTCAGACCTGAAAACGGATACCGGATACATTAAAGTTTCCTCGCCGGAAAGAACCTGCATCGATTTGGTTTCCTTTTTCAAAACCATTGGAGGGTTAAACCGGGCTGCCACAGTTATTCAGGAATTACTTTCCGAATTGCATTCGGGCAGTTTAAAAAAACTGTTGCAGAATGAGGTTCAAACTGCTACTATTCAGCGGTTGGGTTACATTTTAAGTCGTTGCGAAGCCCCGCAAAAACTGATTCAGGTGATTGAAAATGAACTGAAAAGCCGGAAAACCTTTTGGGTTCCTCTGTTGCCGGGAAAACAAAGGAAACCGGAAGACCGAAAAAACGCACATTGGAAAATAATTGAAAATACAACCATAGAAACGGATTTATGATACCACGGGCGTATATAACAGAATGGAGAAGTGTAGCGCCATGGTCAACCAATGCCCAGGTGGAGCAGGATTTGGTTATTTCGCGAGCGCTGGTGGAATTGTTTGCAAGTCCGCTGATTCCTGCCTCTCCGGCTGTTCAACAGAAGACCCCCCGGAACCCCGGATTCTCCCAGCGTTTACCGATCTTTCTTTCCGGGAGCTGAATGGCCCTCTTCCAAAAGCAACCCAATTTGATCGGAACAAGTTGGGGCTTATTCCCGTTTTCTTACTACCTTTAATACCGAAACTTTGAACTTTAAACTCAAAACGTTACACAGCCTTGGCCGACGTTCACGATAAAAAAACCCGAAGCTAGAATATGAGCATATATAGGAGAACAATACTACTTTCTTACAGATAGTTAACTAATTATTATCATACTAATTTGTTTAATTTTGTTATATTGAACAATGAGCTTTTATACATTTGATTAATTTATTTATGTTGAAACAATAGAGAATAACTCTAAAATGTTAAAATCGATAAAATATCCACTAACATTAGAATATAGTTCTGACGGTATAAATCTTCCTTTAGAATTCTTTATGCTAACTATTCCTAAGTGCATAAGAATTGATTTAAAGCTTGGTTATTTTAGCTCCAATGCTATCCGAACATTGGCTTATGGGTTTGCTCAATTTATCCATAACGGTGGAGTTTTAAGAATCATAACCAATCATTATTTGTCAATTAAAGATAAACTACTGATATCTGAAGATGATTTTGAACCTTTGGTTGAAGATAAGGAAATAGAATATTTAATAAAAAATGATTTAGAGGGACTTGCAAAAATACTGGAAGGTGGTGACCAACATTTTTTCGATTGTTTAAAATATTTGTTGAAGCATGACCGATTACAAATTATTCCGGTAAAACTTAAGCCAAACCGATTGGCACATTTCAAACAAGGTATTTTGGATGACGGAACAAACCAAGTTTATTTTAGCGGGAGTTGTAATTTTACTTCAAAAGGATTAGTGGATAATGGTGAAAGTTTATCTATTTCGAGGTCTTGGGGGGAAAATTCAGAACAACTTAGAGTAAAGCAAAATATTGAGCAAATTGACAAAATTTGGAATAAGGATAATTTAGCCTGAATAATTCATAAACATTAATTGAAAGCAAATTTAATATGTTAT
>CAZNPV010000077.1:0-8639 GCA_964575025.1 uncultured Mariniphaga sp. | reverse complement strand
GGCGCAGCCGGACAGGGAGCCGTGGCGGTCTCATGCCCCTGCGCCAGACCGCATTTTTCTTAGGCGGAGGGTATTCCGACTGCGTTGGAATTTTTGATCTAAATTGATCTAAATTGATCTAAATTGATCCATATTGATCCATATTGATCCATATTGATCCATATTGATCCTGTTGATCTCCTTGATCCCTGATTATCCCAAATAATATTCCTGTTTATAGATAGATTCCTTTAAAGTTGTATTTTAGCCGAACGAATTCAATAAATACAATGACTGAATGACTGAATTACTGAATGACTGAATGACTGAATCAACCAATTAACTATTACATTCATGAAACACTATCTTTTATTTTTGTTGGCTGTCGTTTTTTTTCTTTCGGGATGTTCGAGCGGGAAGAAAGCACTTCAGCAAGGTGAATATTTTTCTGCTGTTTCGAAGGCTGTTCAGCGTTTACAATCGGATCCCAAAAACCGGAAAGCAACCTCTGTGTTGAGTGAAGGGTATCCCCTGGCCATACAATGGGCTCAGGAGGAGATTGATCGTATCATGACTTTGAATGAGCCTTTTAAATGGGGACGTTCTGTGGATCTCATGGAACAGGTGAATGCCCTTTCCGGGGAGGTTCGTGCGTCACCGGCTGCACGGAAAATTATCAGGGATCCGAAAATTTATCTGTCGGAGCTGACCAGTGCCAGGGAAAAGGCAGCTGCTGAGAGTTACCAGGCTGGAATAACCTTGCTGGAACAACGAACCAGGGAATCAGCCCGTGAAGCCTTCTTCCACTTTGAAGATGTGGTTCACTTTATGCCCGGTTACAGGGATGTGGATGAAAAACTCCGGGAAGCAAAAAACCTGGGAACCCTGAGGGTGATTCTGGAAACCATCCCGGTTCATACCCAACGATACCAGTTGTCATCAGAATTCTTTTACAACAACGTATTTGAGTACCTGAACAACGAGTTCCCGGAACGAAGTTTTGTGAATTTTTATTCACCGGATCAGGCGAAACAGGTGGGGATTCATGTTCCCGACATGGTTGTCAGCCTTGAGTTTTATGATTTTGTAGTGGGCCAGACCGAACATTCTGAAAAAGAAGAGGAAGTGAAAAGACGGGTTCAGGTTGAAACAAGAGATACCACAAGAGTAGTGTACAGAAACTATACTGCTAAATTAAAAACGTATAGCGATAAGGTAAACTCCGGAGGGGTCCTGGATGTGAAAATTTCTGAAGGAGAGGGGGGTAAACTCCTGATGAATGAACGTGTACCCGGTTCTTTTACCTGGGTCAATGAATATGCCATGTATGTCGGTGATAAAGAAGCCCTCGATAAAGAGCAACGTAAACTTACTGAACGGAAGGTTGCCCCCCTGCCTCCCGGGCAGGAGTTGTTTGTGGAATTTACAAAACCTATTTACACCCGGTTAACCGGAAAACTAAGGAATTTTTTCAGAGCGTATAATTGAGATGAAAAGAAAGGAAATATGAGTGATTTAAAAGGATTGAACCCCACAGAACTCTGGGGTTATTTTGAACAAATCTGTGAAGTGCCCAGGGCTTCAAAGAAGGAGGAGAGAATACGGCAGTTCCTGATTGATTTTGCAGCAAATCATAACCTGCCTGCAAAAACCGATAAGGCTGGGAACCTGTTAATTACAAAACCTGCGGTCAAAGGCAGGGAAGATGCTCCTGTTGTGGTTCTCCAGACGCATATGGATATGGTTTGTGAAAAGAATAGCGACAAGGTGTTTGATTTTGATCACGATACCATCGAACCGTTGATTGAGGGGAAATGGGTAAAGGCCAATGGTACGACCCTGGGAGCCGATTGTGGCATCGGCATTGCAGCCCAGATGGCTGTTTTGAGCTCCGGTACCATCCGTCATGGACCCATTGAATGTTTGTTTACGGTAGATGAGGAGACCGGGCTGACCGGAGCTTTTGCCCTGGAACCCGGATTTATCAGCGGAGAGATCCTCCTGAATCTCGATTCAGAGGACGAAGGGGAAATATTCATCGGTTGTGCCGGGGGAATCGATACCCTGGGAACCTTCTTTTATGAAGTCAAACCGGCTCCCCGCAATGCATTTGCCCTGAAAATATCGGTTGCCGGTCTGAAGGGAGGCCATTCAGGCGATGATATCCATAAAGGCAGGGGCAATGCCATAAAAATACTGAACCGGTTTTTGTGGCAGGCTGCCAAAGAAGTTGAATTGGATATCGCTGAATTTAACGGGGGAAACCTCCGGAATGCCATTGCCCGTGAAGCGTATGCTCTGGTGGTATTGCCTCATAAATACAAAGAGAAGCTGATAGCCGCTTTCAACATGTTTGCATCGGAAATAGAGCATGAATATGAGAAAACAGAACCGAAGCTTCAGTTGAGAGCTGATTCAGTGGATATACCGGAGCACAGAATGTCTCGCGAAAGCCGGGATCTGCTTTTGTATATGCTGTATGCCTGTCCGCATGGGGTCCTGGAATGGAGCAGCCGTATGGAGGGCATGGTGGAAACATCGACCAACCTGGCTTCTGTGAAACCCGGAGATACGGATTCCCTGGTGATAACCACCAGCCAGCGCAGCGAAATCGAAAGCCGGAAAATGGATGCAGCCCGCATGGTTGAATCGGTTCTCAGGCTTGGAAAGGCTGAAGTGGTTCATACCGACGGATATCCGGGGTGGACTCCCAATCCGGATTCTGAAGTTTTAAAGATCACGATCGATTCCTACCAACGGTTGTTCGGGAATAAACCGGTTGTCCGCTCGATTCATGCAGGTTTGGAATGCGGACTGTTCCTGGCTAAATATCCGAAGCTGGATATGGTATCTTTTGGTCCTACCATCCGGAATGCCCACTCCCCGGACGAATCACTCGAGATAGCCACGGTGGATAAGTTCTGGAGACATCTGAAGGATGTTCTGGAACATGTCGGATGACAATAAGCCGGGGATTATACCTGTTCGTTCTTTGCGGGTGGAGATGAAAAGAGGGCCGGCCGTTTTAAAAACAAAATACCGGCATTGGCAAGAAAAGAAAACACAATGAGCAAATTTCCGGTTAGTTCATGATAAAACATTCCGGTAAGTTTTCCACCCAGGGCCAACAATCCACCTGTGATAATGGCAGGGAGTATTCTGTTTTTCCTGGTTTTTAAACCGGTCAGTCCTGCCAGTACAGGTACAAAAAAAGAACCGGAGAAAACAGTCAGAGCCAGCAGCAGCGACTGGATTACCGATGTTACATACAGCGAGATGAGCAAACTCAGGATACCTGTCACCACTATCGATATCCTGGTCAGTACAAAGGATCTTTTTCCGGTAAGCGGACTATAAAATAACTCACTGACAATCATGGAAGCTGTAAGCAGGGTTGTATCTGCCGATGACATCATGGCGGAGAGCAAAGCAGCCAGCAGAAGACCGGTTATCCAGCCGGGCAACAAGTTTTGCCAGGTAGTTAACAGGCCGGTAACATCACGTGTTTCACCGGAAACAGAAGTGTGTATGCCAATATAGGTCAGAATAAATGCAACCGGCAAAAGGATCACTGCCACCGTAAGAACACTCCGGAAGGCAGTTTTTTCTGACCCGGCACAAAAAATACGGGAATAGATATCCGGTCCAACGATAAAGGTGGTGGAATAGGTCAGAATAAGAATGATCAGATCCAGAACCGTAAAACCAGCGTGGAATAATCCCTTCTGCATGGAGGGAGGCTGTAATTTATCCGGATTTCCTGCTGCCAGAATAAAAATAAAAAAAAGAACAGAAAGGATCAGAAAGGACTGGATCAGATCGGTTCTCAGGATGCTCTTCTGCCCGCCTGCAAGGGTATATAAGATAAAAACCGAACTGCAAAGAATCGTTGCTCCTGAATAACTCATGATGGCCATGCTGTTCAGAATCTTTGCAGCTCCGATGATCTGCGCTCCGATAATTCCCAACCAGGCCAGGGGGATGATCGCTGAGGCCATTTTTTCTGCTTTGTTTCCGTAAAAGCGTCCCAGCAATTCCGGAAGGGTAAATTTTCCATACCGGTTGACATATTTTGCGAGAGGGGCCAGGAGGAAAAGCCCCAGGGAAGCACATACCGGGAACCACACCGCGGCCCATCCGTTCTGAAGGCTTAACTCCAGGGTGCCTATGATCGCAGAGCCTCCCAGGATTGTTCCCAGCAGACTACCCGAGATCTGGAACACGCCTCCCTTTTTCCCGGCTATGTAAAAATCTTCCGGGGTCCTGATCTGAAAACGGGAAACCAACCCGATTCCTGTTAGGATCAGAAAATATAAAACAACAATAACATATTGCATATCCGGTACCATTCAGGTGCTATAAATATCGTAATTATTAATTAATGTTTGTATTTTTAGACAAATGTTGAAAAAATAGGGTTATGAGAAAAGAATTCATTTTTATTGTTTCGGTTGTTTTAGTTCTTTTGACAGCTTGTGGTAAAAAGAAAGAGATAATGGCACCGGTTGCAAAAAAAATACCCAAAGAACTAACCATACACGGACATGGAGGTGCTTCCGGAAGGTTTCAATGGATCAAAGACACTGCACTGGAGTACGCTTTTATTTTTAACCAGTTGGGAATAAAACAGTAAAGATCGTAGTTGGAAGAAATTACGGTTTGTTTCCGAAGCATTAACAATAACAAAATGATAAATTTTAATCGAACTATTATGACTGACAGAAGAGATTTTTTAAAAACGACAGGCCTGGGATTGGCAGCGATAACTGCATCAGGCATGGTTGCTGCGGGATGCTCGTCTGAAACGGCAAAAAAAACAGATTGCCGGTTTCAACTGGGGATTGCCTCCTATTCTTTCCGGGAGTTTCCTGTTGAAGAAGCTCTTGAAATGAGCCGCCGACTGGATATCAGCCGGATCTCATTCAAAGATTTTCACCTTCCCCTGGATGCCACGGATGAGGAGATTGCTGATACAGTTGCTTTATGCAAAGAGAAGGGCATAACCCTGTATGGCGGAGGAGTTATTTACATGAGAACCAGGGAGGATGTGGATAATGCTTTCCGGTATGCAAAAGCAGCCGGAATGGATGTAATCATCGGAGTTCCCAATCATGAACTCCTTGCCTATGTGGAGGAAAAGGTCAAGGCGTATGATATCAAACTGGCAATCCATAACCATGGACCGGGGGATCAGCTGTACCCCAGTGCGGAAAGTGCCTGGCGATTGATCAAAGACATGGATGAACGCATGGGCCTTTGTGTGGATATCGGCCATACCAAAAGAATCAACCGCGATCCCAAAGAAGATGTGAAGGAATTTTTTGACCGGGTATATGATATCCATATAAAAGATGTGACAGCCGCAAGTGAAGAGGGTACAACCTGTGAAGTGGGCCGGGGAGTAATCGATATTCCGGCTTTTCTGAAGTTGGTGATCGATATGGAATATTCGGGAACAGTGGCCCTGGAGTATGAAAAAGATCCCGATGATCCACTGGCCGGAATGGCAGAATCACTGGGGTATATCAAAGGAGTACTGGCAACATTAACACAATAAACAAAATATGAGTACAAACAGAAGGAATTTTTTAAAAAAAGTTGCTGCCGGAACAGCCGGAGTAGCTGTCGGAACGTCAGTGCTGGGAATGCCGGCAAAAAGTTACAGGCGGATCGTTGGGTCCAATGAACGTCTGAATGTGGCCCTTGTAGGACTGGGAAGAAGGTTGGGGGCTTATATTCCTCCGGTAGCCGATACGGAGAGCAATGTGGAACTTTTGTATCTCTGCGATGTGATGCAGAAACAGCGTGAAAATGCAGCCCGCAGGTTTGCACGGGTAATGGATTATACACCTACCCTGGAAAAGGATGTCAGGAAAGTGCTGGATGATCCGGAGGTGGATGCCATCTTCAATGCTACCCCTGATCACTGGCATACACCCATGGCGGTAATGGCTATGAAAGCCGGTAAGCATATATACCTTGAAAAGCCGGTGAGCCATAACATGTGGGAGAATGAACTGCTGGTTGCCTGCCAGAAAAAAACCAATAAAGTGGTTCAGATGGGGGCTCAGCAACGTTCATCCCCGGAATCGATACAGATTATCAGGGAGATCCACAACGGAGCCATTGGAGAACCCTATAAAGCCCTAACCTTCTATGTGAATGTGCGCGGGGAAGTTCCGGTTGCGACACCGGCGCCTGTACCGGAAGGCCTCGACTGGGAATTGTTCCAGGGACCGGCACCCCGTCAGGAATATAAATTCAACACATGGGATTATAACTGGCACTGGTACGGATGGATCTACGGTACCGGTGAAACAGGGAACAATGCCACCCACGAGCTGGATATTGCACGCTGGGCTTTGCAGGTAAATTATCCGGAAAGTGTCTATGTGGAAGCAGCCAAGCGTCATTTCCCCGGGGATGGATGGACCATGTATGATACCATGGATGCTACCTTCCGGTTTCCCGGAAACCGGGTTATTCAGTGGGATGGAAAAAGCCGGAGCGGACACGATACCTATGGGTATGACCGGGGAACCATCATCTATGGAAGCGAAGGATCGGTTTTTGTAAACCGCAATGGGTTTAAACATTTCGACCGGGGAGGAAAAGTGATAAAAGACAGCAAATCGCAGTCTCAGGAAGCCGGCACAGCCCTCGGTGGAGGAGGCGATACATCCACGGCCCATGCGAAGAATTTCTTTAATGCGATCCGGGGAAAAGAAAAACTGAACCTTCCCCTTGAAGAAGGCACCATAAGTCAGGCCATGACCCATTATGCCAACTTAGCCTATCGCATCGGCAAAGGATTCGAAATAGATGCCCAAACAGGACGTATCTACGACCGGGAGGCCATGGAACGCTGGGGGCGTGAATATGAACCCGGATGGAAACCGGAATTGTAAAACAATAAAGTGTTTAAAGTGCAAAAAATATTACAAGTGAGAACAAGAAGCAGAATCGGTATCGCCTTCCTGATACTGCTGCTAACCATGGGCACGGTGAATGGACAGGAGAAAACAGTTGCTATGCCACGGATTGTTGAAAAAGACGGCCGGCATGCCCTGCTTGTCGATGGAGAACCGTTTTTTATGTTTGGAGGCCAGGCCCATAATTCCAGTGCATGGCCCGGTATGCTTCCCCATGTGTGGTATGCCATTGAGGCGTTGAATGCCAATACCCTGGAAGTACCGATCTACTGGGAGCAAATCGAACCGCAGCCCGGGGAGTTTGATTTTTCTTTCATCGACACCTTGCTGATTCAGGCCCGGGAACGCGATAAACGTCTGGTGCTTTTATGGTTTGCTACCTGGAAAAACGGAAGCAACCACTATATGCCGGAATGGATGAAACGCGATTCGCGGAAATACCCGAATATTACAGGAAAAGACGGAAATCCCGTGGATTCACCATCCCCCCACGCGAAAGCAGCAATGGAAGCCGATGCAAGGGCTTTTACAAGTGTAATGAGGTATTTAAAAGAAGCCGATCCGCAACATACCGTTTTGATGGTTCAGGTTCAGAATGAACCCGGTTCCTGGGGAAGTGTGCGCGATTATTCCAAAACGGCGCAAAAGCTGTTTGAAGGACCGGTACCTGAAGCGCTTCTTGAACCTGAGGTGCTCCGTGAACTGAATATTCCGGTGGATGCCAGGGGGTCCTGGGAAGAGGTATTTGGCAAGAATGCCGATGAATACTTTCATGCCTGGTCGGTGGCCAGCTATATTGAATACGTGGCTGCTGCAGGAAAGGCTGTGAATCCATTGCCTTTGTATGTGAATGCGGCACTTCGCGATCCCCTGACCGATCCTCCGGCCAATACCTATGAAAGTGGCGGGCCGACCGATAACGTGATACCGATCTGGAAAGCAGCCGCCCCTTCCATTGATTTTCTGGCTCCTGATATTTATTTGCGTGGGAATGATAACGTATTGAAAGTGCTTGAACTATATGCCCGGGAGGATAATGCCCTCATGGTACCGGAAATAGCAGGTTCTGGTGAGAATGTCAAATACCTGTATAAAGTACTGGAGCACGGAGGAATTGGATTTGCTCCTTTTGGAATTGACAACAACGGGCAGGGTACCGATGAGGAAGCTGCTGAGCGCCTTTTGGCCCTGGCTCAGGAGTACCGGATCATGGAGCCCATGATGAGGAAACTGGCCAAATGGGGCTTCGAAGGGAAAATTTATTCGGTCGTTGAATCCGAAACAGAACATCAGTATACAATCGATCTGGGCCTGTGGGAAGCTGTCCTGTCATTCGGGACCGGTTACCGCAGGAATCAGAGTGGCAACGAAAGACCTACCGGGAAAGCCATGGTGATCAAACTGGATGAAAACGAATGTATCCTGATCGGAACCCAGTGCCGCTTTACCTTCCGGCCAACCGGAAAAAACGAAGGAAAAGCATGGCAATACCTGAAAGTAAAAGAAGGTTGGTATGAAAACGGGGAGTTCCGGTTTCTGCGCATCCGGAATGGCGATGAAACCGACTGGGGCGGCCCCTATATGGGCAATGTGCCTACCGTACTCCATGTGACATTGGTCACCCGGTAAAACAGGAAAACGGAGGGAATGAAAAACGGCGAAACGGTTGTTTAATGGATCAATGGGATCAGTCCCGCTTCATTACATTCAGCGGGATCAATATGGATC
>CAZNPV010000076.1:0-8896 GCA_964575025.1 uncultured Mariniphaga sp. | reverse complement strand
CAGCAACCAGCAACCAGCAACCAGCAACCAGCAACCAGCAACCAGCAACCAGCAATTTTTTCCTTCTCTGAATCAAAGGAGAAAACAGGGAAGGCCAAAACAATAAATTCTATTTGAATTAATATATTTGCTACATGATCACAATCGAATCATTCAACCAACTTAAAGCATCGCTCGAAGGAGACCTGTTCACCGATAATGTCCAACGGGTGCTCTATTCCACCGATGGCTCACAATACAAAGAATTGCCCCTGGCAGTCACCCGCCCCCGGAACAAGGAAGATATCAAAAAAATCATTGCTTTTGCCCGTGAAAACAAAACCTCTGTTATTCCACGGGGTGGTGGAACTTCCCTGGCAGGGCAGGTAGTCGGTAGCGGGATTGTGGTAGACATCTCGAAATACATGAACCGGATCCTTGAATTCAACAAGGAAGAAAACTGGGTCATTGTGGAACCGGGAGTCATCCCGGCTGAACTGAACCTGTTTCTGGCGGAACATGAACTGCAGTTTGGTCCCGAAACATCCACAGCCAACCGGTGTGCGATCGGCGGCATGCTGGGGAACAACTCCTGCGGATTGCATTCCCTGGTCTATGGAAGCGTCCGCGAACATATCCTTGAGGTGGATGCCATTCTCTCCGATGGTTCAGAAGCTACTTTCAAAGCCCTTACCAAAACAGAATTTCATGAAAAACGAAACAACAATTCCAATCCACTGGAAAAAGCAATGTATGAAAACATCCATACGATTCTTTCTGACCCGGAAAATCAGGAAGAGATCCGGAATAATTTTCCGGATCCCAAACTGACGCGCCGCAACATGGGGTATGCCATCGATTCTTTGCTGAATTCAGAGATTTATACGAAAGGATACGAACCGTTCAATTTCTGCAAGCTACTGGCCGGTTCCGAAGGGACCCTGGCTTTTTCACACCGCATCAAACTGAACCTGATCCCTCTCCCACCCAAATACAAAGGATTGGTTTGTGCCCATTTTAAAACACTGGAAGAATCATTGCTGGGGAACCTGGTAGCTCTGAAACATAAGCCAACGGCTATCGAACTTATGGATGATACGATAATGCAATGTACCAAAGCCAATATCGAACAAAATAAAAACCGCTTTTTTGTCCAGGGTGATCCGGGTGCCATCCTGATCATCGAATTTTCGTTTGAAACGGAAAAGGAATTGACCGGTAAAGCAAAAGCTCTTGAGCGGGATTTGCGCGATGCCGGACTGGGGTACCATTTTCCGCTGGTCACCGGGGAAGATAAAATAAAACGTGTATGGGCGCTGCGTACTGCCGGACTGGGATTGCTGGCAAACATCCCCGGCGATAAAAAAGGGGTTCCCGGTATTGAAGATACAGCAGTTCATCCGGAATACCTGCCCGATTATGTAGCCGACATCAAAAAGGTACTGGCGAAACTGGGCCTCGACAGTGTTTTTTATGCCCATATTGCCACGGGAGAAATTCATTTCCGTCCGATGATCAATTTCAAAGATCCGAAGGATGTGGAACGTTTTGATACCCTAATGAATGAAGTGGCAACGCTGGTAAAAAAATACCACGGGTCCCTGAGCGGTGAGCATGGCGACGGAAGGGTCAGAGGCAAATTTATTCCGTTCATGCTGGGCGAACGCAATTACCAGATTATCAAAGAGATAAAAAAAACCTGGGACCCCGATTCTGTTTTTAATCCCGGAAAAATAACCGATACACCCCCGGTTACGGAGAATCTGCGCGTAATCCCGGGTAAACCGACACCTGAATTTCCAACCCTCTTTGATTTTTCGAAAGACAAAGGGTATTTCCGCAGCATTGAAAAGTGCAACGGATCCGGCGACTGCCGGAAAAGTGCAAAAATCGGGGGAACCATGTGCCCGACCTTTATGGCTACACGCGACGAGGATAAAAGTACCCGGGGCCGTGCCAATATTCTGCGTGAATTTCTGTATGCATCCGAGCCCCAGGATGCCTTCAGTCAACAGGAAATCTACGATGTTCTCGACTTATGCATTTCCTGCAAAGCCTGCAAATCCGAATGTCCCTCGAATATGGATATGACCAAACTGAAAGCTGAATTCCTGCAGCATTATTACGATATCCGGGGTATTCCCTTCCGGACACAGATCATCGCCTACCTGCCACGATTGTACAAACTGGCTATGGTTTTCCGGTCCTTCACCAATGTGTTGTTGAAAACCGGATGGGCAAAAAAAGCCATTGGTTTTGAACCCAAACGACAGATCCCTGGACTGTCAAAACTTACATTGAATAAATGGGTAGGGAATATTTCAAGGCTAAATCCCCCACAACCGAAAAAAAAGGTTTACCTGTTCAATGATGAATTCACAAACTACAACGAAAGCGATATCGGAATCAAAGCGATCCTCTTGTTGACAAAGCTGGGATATGAAGTGAAAATACCGGTCCATAAAGAGAGCGGGCGCACCTACCTCTCAAAGGGCCTGCTGCGCACATCCAAAAAAATAGCGACCGCGAATGTCAATCTTTTAAAAGACCGGATAACAGAAGAAACACCCCTGATCGGAATTGAACCTTCAGCCATCCTGGCTTTCCGGGATGAATACCCGGAACTGGTCGACAGAGAGCTAAAACCGGAGGCAGAAAAACTTGCACGGAATGCCCTTCTTTTTGAAGAATTCTTTGCACAGGAAACAGAAGCCGGCCTTATTTCGGAGAAATTCTTTACAGAAGCAAAAAAACAGATCCTGCTACACGGTCATTGCCAGCAAAAAGCCATTGCATCAACAGCACCAACCCTGAAAATGCTTTCACTCCCCAGGAATTACACCGTTAGAGAGATCCCTTCGGGATGTTGCGGCATGGCCGGAGCTTTTGGGTATGAAAAAGAACACTACGAACTATCCATGAAGATTGGTGAATTGGTGTTATTCCCGGCTGTACGTAATGCTGAAAATGAGACCATTATCTGTGCTCCGGGAACTTCCTGCCGGTGTCAGATCAAAGACGGAACAGACAGGCAAGCCATGCATCCCGTGGAGATCCTGTACGATGCACTGGTCTAAAGGACGGAAGGGCTGAAGGGCTGAAGGACTGAATTACTGAAGGACTGAATTACTGAATAAACTGAAAACTGATTCAGTGAGCCCCGACATTGGGGAGCGTAGCGAACCCAATGTCGCTGGGCGAACTAATCCCGATAACCTGTCCCGACCCGTCGGGAGCGGAGCGTCTCGGGACAACCTTTCCACCTTTCCACTATTTTTCATTTTTCACTTTTCGTTTTTCATTTCCCTCACACCAGCTTCATTGCATTGCAGCAAAAATTTTTCTTCTGCTTCTACAGGGGAGGATTTTTGTTTTTATTTTTACACCGGACTCCATTACTTCCAACTATTTCGTTAAATTTGCCATAATTCATTTGAATCTAAACCAACTAAATGTTTTACTATGATTAATAGAGTTTCATTTCTGGCAATTCTGGCCATTCTGGCCATTTCCTGCAACACCCAATCCGTTAACGAAAAAATTTCTTTTAAAGAGGTACGGACTGCATCAAACGATGTACTGGTAGCTTTTTTTACAGGTGACACACTGGACGTGAACGCCGTTTCCATCGAGGACAGGTCGGCATGGAAAGTCAATGGGGAACCGGTAGCAGAGATTTATAAATTTGCTACAGAAGGCGATTCCTGTGACCACCATATATACCTGAAAACATCCAAACTGGAGGAAGGGAAAAAATATAAAATTGAAACACCCTACGGAAAAAAGAACATCCGGTTCCGGGCAAAGGAAATTTTCTGTGAATCCATAAAAACCAACCAGGTAGGATACAGTGCCTTTTCAAAGGTTCGGTATGCCAATTTTGCCATCTGGCTGGGAACCGGAGGATCAAAAAAAATTGAAGGAGACCTGCCCGGTTACGAAGTTTTTAATGTGAAAACAAAAAAAGCAGTTGCATCAGGCACACTGGAAGAAATTGGCGAGGATGAAAGCTCAGGCAATTACGTCTACCGGATTAACCTTTCCGGAGTCCCGGAAGGAGGTCCCTACAAGGTTGCCGTCGAAGGATATGGTTCGTCATATTCCTTTGGTGTCGGAGGGGAATTTTCAAAATACCTGGCTTATACTATTTTCAGGGCACAATATATGCAACGTTGCGGTTGCCCGATCGATATTCCGGAAATCAGAAAGGATCCTTGTCATACCTTAATTTACGATGTGGACGGACCCATCGGGGAAGCCAATATCGATGTGGTTGGCGATGAACCTACCTTTACCATGTACGGCGGCTACCACGACGCAGGCGATGCCGACCGGAGAGCATACCACATGTCAAACCCGATTCTGAACATGATGATCTGGGAAGCGTTCCCGGAATATTTCACGGACAACCAATACGACATCCCCGGAGAATTTACAGAAGATTTTCATATTAAGAGTTATACCAACGACATCCCCGACATTATCGACGAAGCCGAATGGGGAACCCTCGCATGGGAATACCTGCAGAACGATGACGGGAAAATTCAGTTTGGCACGGAAACCAGAGGGTATGCAGAACCTTTTGTTGCTCCTTACAACCGTGACATCAAAAAATACGGTACGGTAAGAACCGATCCACGGGCTACCTGTACCGGAGCAGGATTGTTTATGCACCTTGCACGGATAATAAAACCCTACAACGAAGAAAGGGCTTTGGGACTTATTGAAAAAGCTGAACTGGCAAAAAAAGCAGGCGATGAAATCATGGCTGATCCTGAAAGGCTGTACTACCATATTCAACGATATCTGCTTTTGCAGGAGGAAACGGATCATCAGAAAATAAAAGAACTGTATCAAATTGCAGGAGATTTAAAAGACAACCTATGGGTTACTCCGGGATATTCACTTAACAATGAAGAATTTGATAATCCTGCCTACATTCTTTCTTATATTGTTGCCAAAGACGTTCCCACCGATACGGAAATTGTAGCCTTTTTTAAACAGGCTATTAAAGAAGCTGCCGATGTAAATCTGGAAGAATTGGAAACATATGCCTACCCATTAGGGAACAATCCGGTTGGAAGAAGCTGGGGACATAATGTTCGACAGCCACAATATGCTGCAGCTCCGTTGCTTTGGTGGAAATTATCAGGAGATCAAAAATACTTCGATGCAGCATCTCAGTTGATGGATTATAAGGTTGGTTTAAATCCGGTTGGGATCAGCTATGTTACCGGCCTGGGATTTCATCGGGTGCATAACATACACGACAGAGAGAGTGCATACACCAAATCCCTGGGATGGGGACCCAAACCAGGAATTACCGTCTTCGGACCTGGGGTTACCGGCTGGAGAAGCAGGGTTCAGGTTGTTCCTGCTTTAAATGAATTGCCAAAAGAACGCCAGTATGTCGACAATATGGCAACGATAAACTTCAACGAATTTACCATTTTTGAGACCATGCATTACGATGCCCTGTACACCGTTCTGGCAGGCGGAGGCAAATGGAACGGAAAAGATCCGTTTGAGTAAGCCGAAATACGAAGGATCATTCATCTACCCGTATGATCCGCATTTCGGTACGCCGGTTTCGGGCTCTCCCCTCTTCAGTATCATTCCCTGCCAGGGGCCGGCTGAATCCGTACCCCTTGTATGAAAGCCGGTTTCTGTCAATCCCTGAACGACTCAGATAGTTCAAAACTGATTCAGCTCTCTTTTCCGAGAGTTCCTGATTGTATGCTTCCGGCCCGATGGAATCGGTATGCCCTTCGATTTCCACACAGATGCGGGGATTTTGTGTTAACAGGTTGATTAGTTTCTCCAGCTCCGGCCGGGATTCCGGCAACAAGGCGTAGGAATCTGTTTCAAAATAGATATTCCGGAGGACCAGATGGGAACCCTTCTCCAGGGGTTGCAGATAAATATCCAGCATAAAGGGATCTGTGATCCCGGATACTCCTTTCAGCTTAAAGGACTCGGAATAGAAAAGGTATCCTTCCCGGGATACGGCAAATGCATAATCTTCCTGAAGCGGCAGGGCCATCAGAAACGTTCCGTATTGATCTGTTTGTACGGATTCCACATGGCCGTTTTCCAGATCGACAAACTCCACATCTGCTTCCAGGGGTTTCATCGACACCTGGTCTCTCACGGTACCCTTCACATAGGTTGCCGCAACCGGCCGCGCTTCGGGGTACAATTCAAACTGATAGATATCCATGTTCCCATCCCTGTCTGATGCATAATACGCCGTTTCTCCGGAAGCGCTGATCACCAGTCCCTGTTCATCATGGCTGGTATTGACAGGATACCCCAAATTTTCCGGGGCACTCCACAGAGCATCATCCAGCAACCGGGAAACAAACAGATCATTGCCTCCCATGCCGGTCAGGTAATCCGAAGAAAAATAAAGATCTCTGCCGTTAAAATGAATAAACGGTGAAAATTCATTCCCCGGGCTATTGATGCTGTCGCCCAGGTTCTGGGGGGTACCCCACACGGGATTTCCTGTTGGGTCAAACCCTTTCAGCTGACAGCGCCAGATATCCATTTTCCCCTTCCCTCCCTGCCGGTTGCTGGTAAAATAAAGCATCACGGCATTCGCCGTCAGCGAGGGCTGCGATTCCCAGGCCTCCGTGTTAACAGGAGTTCCCGCATTGCGTGGTTCTTCCCACCGGCCATTCATCCTGCGTGAAAAATAAATATCGCAACTTCCCAGACCATCCGCCCGGTTACAGGCCGTGAAAAACAACAAATTTCCATCGGCCGAAAGGGTTTGCGCCCCTTCATTTTCCGGCGTATTTACTCCCTGCAGCGGTTCGGCATCTCTCCACACAGCACCATCGAACCGGGAAACATACAGATCCTCCTGATGGTAGGACCGGTTCTCTCCGGCCTCCAACAAACGGGTAAAAACCATGACCTTTCCGTCAATGCTGATCGAAGGCCAGTACTCATCCAGGGAACTGTTTATGTCTCCTACCAGTTTCTGCGCGTCCCCGGAAACCGGGTTTTGTATGGCTTGCAACGCAAACCGGCAACTTTCAATCCACCGGTTCACATTCTTGAGCAGGTCCGACGGCATCGTATCTGTTGCAATAACTTCAGTAAGAATATCCAGACACCTCCGGTAATGGCCCTCCGCATAGAAGGATTCCCCCAGCCGGTATCCCACCAGGTAATCATGAGGCTGCCGGTGATTCCATACAAATTCCAGGTGCCTGGCTTCAGCGCCCGGAGAATCCGCGGTTCGGTAGATGTCAGCAAGCAACAAATGCGCATGATAATACAAACTGTCTTTTTGAACAGCCTGTAGGGCATATTTCTCAGCTTCTTCGTGGTTTCCCTGAACATACGCACGTTCTGCTTTCTCAAAAAGCCGTACCGATCGCTTTGAAGGCTGAGAAAAACCTACCTGTACCAAACCGATCAGAAAAATAAGCACCCACTTTACCAGACGTTGCATTCGTATTTTAGTCACTGCATTTTTTTATAGATAAAGCGAAATAAAATTCTGAAAATTGCGTCTTTAATAAAAAACACCATGGAAAACATGAAAAAAAAACCCGGACATTGTGATTCTTTTATTTTTTTTTATATTTAAATCCGTAATTAAAGAATTAAATTTTATTTTTCTAAATCCATCTAAATTAATAATTTATTTGCACTTAAAATGAAGACAAAAGCTAATCCGAAGAAAAATATATCGCTTGAAAGCGATAGAATCGAGCGGAAAAGAGCAAAAAAACAACTACACAAAGACAGAAGCGCAAAGCGCAAACTTTCGATTTACGACGATTTTGAAGAGGACGAAAACTGGGGTAACCTTGCCTATAACAACTACGACGAAGCTATGGACGATTCGCTGGACGATTAAATTCTGAGATATAAATTCTGTACAAACAAACGAAACCCATTTCACAATTGAAACAGGGAAGGGGAATGGAATGCTTTTCCTTTCCGGTTTTGATCAGAAGATTTGGGTTGCTCGGTACACCTGCACTGACAAAATAAATCGTATTTTAGCGCCCGGTATGCATAGAACCGTTTTATATACCGAATAAATACCCGGAACAACCACTGCTTTATGACCAACATTGCAGAGATTGAACGATCCCTGTAAAAAAACAGCAAATCATGGCAAATGAAAATTCAAAAAATACACAGGTTAAAACCATACGGACATTCAGAAAAATCCACCGCATTTCAGGATCCTTATTTTTTGTATTTTTCTTCTCCATTGCTGTGACCGGGTTGCTGCTGGGTTGGAAAAAAAACAGCGGCGGTCTGTTGCGTCCGGAATCGTATACCGGCACATCAACCGATCTCAAATACTGGTTGCCCCTTGACAGTTTACATAAAAATGCCTGTGCTTTTTTGCACGAGGCTGTTTCAACGGACCTTTCACTGAAACTCGATCGCATTGATATCCGCAAAGACAAAGGAATGGTGAAATTCGTCTTTGCCAACCACTATTACGGCGTCCAGCTTGACGGGGCAACAGGAAAACTTCTGCAGATTGAAAAAAGGCGTTCCGACTTAATTGAAGATATCCACGATGGGTCCATCCTTGACCGGTATCTGGGAACCTCCGGAGAACAGGTCAAACTGATCTATACTTCGTTAATGGGTCTCACACTGCTGGTATTTACCATCACAGGATTCTGGCTGTGGTATGGGCCTAAAAAGCTTACAAAAACAAAATCCGGGTAAAGCGCGGAAAGCAAAGGGATCAGTTCCGCTTCGTTGCACTCAGCGGGATCAATGTAGATCAAATTAGATCAATAGATCAATGGATCAGAAGGATCAGAAAAGATTCTCAGATATTCAGATATTAAGATTTTCGGATTCTCAGATTAAAAAGAACCAGGAATCAAGGACTGAAGGACTGAAGGACTGAAGGACTGAATTACTGAAT
>CAZNPV010000075.1:0-8953 GCA_964575025.1 uncultured Mariniphaga sp. | reverse complement strand
CAACCAGTAACCAGCAACCAGTAACCAGCAACCAGTAACCAGCAACCAGCAACCAGCAACCAGTAACCAGCAACCAGCAACCAGCAACCAGTAACCAGGAGTTAATCACTCTGTGTTGGAGCGGCCCCGACTGATTTGGGGCAAAGGATAGAATCAATTTTCAATATGAATGCTTTTCTGATGCTTTCACACTCCCTCTTTACGCACAGAGAAAAAGATCCCGGTTCATCGTTCTGTATTCCCATTCATCCATCCCGACATCCCATTCATCCATTATTATTTTGAATCCGGCAAAAACAGGAGGATCTTTGAGTGAAGAAAACCGGAAAAGGAAGCCATGAAAGCACCCATACTATTGCTCATATTTCAATTATTTACCTTTTCAGCTGTAAGCCAGGTTGAAATTTCGGGAGCGGTAAAAACCGGATCGGGAGAGCCTGTGCAGGGAGCAAATCTGTTTATTGAGGGAACTTACGATGGTTGTACCTCCGACAGTTTGGGCGCCTTCCTGTTTACTACCGAAGCAACCGGAAGCCAAACCTTGATAGCAAGTTTTGTTGGTTATGAAACAGAAGGAATTCATTTAAATATTGACTCTGATATTTCCGGATTGACCCTTGTCATGAAAGAATCAAGCAGTGCTCTGGATGAAGTAGTCATCAATGCCGGCACTTTTGAAGCCGGCGACGAGAAGAAATCGGTAGTGATGAAATCCTTTGATATCGCCTCCACAGCGGGAGCCACCGGTGATATATACGGTACTTTCGGAACCCTTCCCGGTTCCCACCGTGTGGGTGAGGAGGGAAGACTCTTTGTCAGGGGGGGCGAAGCCTATGAAACCAAAACCTATATGGACGGCATGCTGGTCCACACTCCGTATTTTTCAAAAATGCCTGATCTGCCTACGAGAGGAAGGTTTTCCCCCCTGTTGTTTAACGGGGCGGTTTTCAGTACCGGCGGCTATTCAGCTGAATTCGGACAGGCCCTCTCTTCTGTGGTTGCACTGAATACCACTGCCCTGGAGCCTGAAGACAAATCCAGTATCTCTCTCCTCACCGTGGGAGTTCAGGGCTCCCATGCCGAAAGATGGGAAAATAGCTCCCTGGCGATCACCGCTGAATATCTCCATTCCGGGCTTACAAACCGGATGTTTAAACAAAATGTCGACTGGCTGAAGCAACCGGTTAATACAGGGACAACCTTGATGTTCAGACATAAAACAAGCGAAACCGGAATGATCAAATCGTTTGGAAGCTTCAGCTACAATACCAGCAGCCTTCGGTATTTCAACGCCGAGGAATTGCTTACGCAGGATATAACCCTCAGAAACAGCAATTCCTATGCAAACACAACCTTTAACGAAATGCTCAGCGATCAATGGATGATCCATGTAGGGATGGCCCTGAACTTCGATACAGAAAATACCGGGTTGGGAGAAGATCAAATCAGAACCATCCGGAAGAACAGCCACGTTAAATTAAATGTTACCCGTTTGCAGTCTGACAAAGTCACCATCAAAGGCGGAATGGATTATATCCTGAATGATTACCGGCAGGACATCTCCATGGATGGAAGGTATACGCTGGACTTCACCAATAACCTGTATGCCTCCTTTGTTGAGTCGGAGGTTAAAATAAATCATTTTCTGGCATTGCGGACCGGCTTGCGGGCACAACATCATTCGCTGATCCGCTCTACCCATGTGGCTCCCCGGCTGTCCGCTGCTGTTAAAACAGGTAAATCAAGCCAACTCTCCATGGCATACGGAAAATTCTTTCAGAATCCCGGCGAGGATTACCTGAAATTCAGTTCGGCATTAAACCCGGAAAAGGCTACCCATTCCATCTTAACCTGGCAGGTTAAAAAAGAATCACATACATTCAGGGCAGAAGCCTACTATAAAAAGTATACCGGATTGGTAAAATTCACCGAAGCGTACTCCTTTGAACCAGGTAATTATACAAATAACGGCTCCGGGTATTCACGGGGCTTTGATCTTTTCTGGCGCAATCAACGAAGCATCGACAAGGGGGATTACTGGATTTCCTACTCGTGGAACGACTCGAAACGTAACTACAGGGATTTTAAGGAACAAGCCACTCCCCATTATGTCTCAGCGCATACCTTTACAGCCGTATACAAGAAGTTCTTTCTCAAGATGAATACCATTGCCTCTCTGACCTGGTCATTTGCCAGCGGGCGACCCTATTATAATCCCAACAATACGGAGTTTATGAAAGACAAAACCAAGCCTTATAACGATTTCAGCATCGGGCTGACCCATATTCTGTACCTGTTCAACAGGCAGTCGGTAATCCATCTGGTTGTTAACAACCTGTTCGGTTTTGAAAATATCTACGGATATACTTACAGCAACACACCCGACAGCCAGGGAGTGTATCATGCCACGCCCGTTATCCCCGCTTCAAAGCGAATGGCCGTACTGCTTGTATCGATTCAGTTATAAAGAGAAAGAAGGATTATGAAACGACCATGAATGAACTTATTCCCATACAAGTAATATTATAATTTTATAGGAGTTTCCCTTTAACAATTAACCATTATAATGAGATGAAAACACGGTATGCATTTTTGATGATTTCCCTCTTCCTGGTCTCTGGATTTCAGGGAACCCGGTATGAGGAAGCGATGAAACAAACCATCGAGAAAATGAACCGCAACGAGAATCCACAGGGATTACTGGAAGCTGCCAACACCTTTGAGCGGATCAGCCTGAATGAGCCGGATCAATGGCTGCCCCTGTATTATGCTGCTTATGCGTATATTCTGATCAGTTATCAGGAGCAGGAAACAACCCAAAAAGATCCTCTGCTGGATAAGGCTCAGGGTTTTCTTGACAAAGCATTTGATCTGGCTCCCGATGAGTCGGAGCTCTATGCCTTGCAGGCATTCCTTTATCCGTCAAGGATCACGGTAGACCCCATGGGCCGCGGCATGGAATATATAGCGCTGCTTAACGGAGCCATTGATAAGGCCATCGAAATGAACCCGGAAAATCCGCGCAGTTATTATCTGCGCGGAATAATTACCCTGAATATGCCGGAGGCATTCGGTGGGGGAGCAGGAGCAGCAAAACCTTTCTTTGAAAAAGCCAAAGAAAAATTTGATTGCTTTCAACCGGAGTCTTCCCTATCTCCTGACTGGGGAAAAAAAATAAACCAGGCAGAACTGGATAAGTTGAATCAATAATGGACGCATTCCGGAATAGCTGCCGGATCCATCCAGCCATATTTTGCGTACCTTTATGCCAAAACGTTTTACCATAACAAAAATGAGGTTTAACCCAAGGCTTATCCGCAAAGGCATTCTGATATGTATTCTGATGATTCTCATCGGAAATGCGATCACCCTGTTCGAATTGCCGATTCGTGAATTTACCTGGAAGATCTTCCTTTCCAACTCCCTTTATGCATTGATGATCGGTGGAGCCATGGCACTGGGCATCTTCCATATAATAGGGTGGCTTGACCGCAAATATCCGTGGTTGCAGAATCCCGGCAAACGCATTGCCTGGCAGCTGCTCTTCACCATAGGGTATTGTCTCGCGGTGGTGGCTTTGTTTATCCTCATTTTTGCATGGTTTAACCGGGAACGGATTACCGATGAGATTCTTTTTGAGAATGTTTTGTTCATGGTTAAAGTAACCTTGTTTTTTCTGATACTATCCATGCTGATCACCAATGCAATCCTCTTTTTTGTCAACTGGAAAAAAGCAGCTGTGGCACAGGAACAGCTGAAACGTGAACAACTCAGCCTGCAGTATGAAACACTGAAAAACCAGGTTAATCCCCATTTTCTTTTTAACAGCTTGAATGCGATTACCTCAATGATAAGAAAAGAACCAGACAAAGCCATCGAATTTACCAGAAAATTGTCGGAGGTGTACCGCTATGTGCTGGAACAAAAAGACAATGAAATCGTACCTGTGGAAAAAGAGCTGGAATTCCTGGAATCGTACATATTCCTGCAAAAAATACGGTTTGGAAAGAACCTTAAGGTAACGGTTGAGGTAGGTGAAAAGAACCGGTATATTATACCTCTCTCTTTGCAGATGCTCGTTGAGAATGCCATTAAACACAACATTGTATCCGCTGAGTTTCCGCTTTACGTGGAGATTTTTTCTGAAAATAACGGATACCTGGTGGTTCGGAACAATGTAAAAAAGAAGCAGGCAGGCAAAAGCAGCGGCATCGGATTGAAAAACATCCATTCACGGTATGAACTTTTTACCTCTAATCCTGTGATTGTGGAGAATAATGAGGCGTATTTTATGGTGAAGATACCTATGATTACTGAGTTACTGAATTACTGAATTACTGAGTTGCTGAATGAGAGTATTGATTGTAGAGGATGAACAGCCTGCGGCGGAACGAATGATTGATTTGCTGCAGCAATACGATGCATCCATAGAAATCATGAAGGTTTTGGATTCCGTGAAGGATGTGGTCTCCAGATTGCAGACGGAATCCAGACCCGACCTGATCTTTATGGATATTCAACTGGCTGACGGGTTGTGTTTTGATATATTCAGTCAGGTGAGCGTTGAAACGCCGGTGGTTTTTACCACGGCCTATCAGGAATATGCCATCCGGGCTTTTAAGGTGAACAGCGTGGATTATCTTCTCAAGCCCATTGATTTTTCTGAATTGAAAGCAGCCATAGAAAAATACCGGAGACTTTACCGTGAGGAGACCCGTATACCTGCCCTTAAGGATGAGATAATACGCAATGTCAGGCAAATGCTGGAAAAACCCTACAAAAACCGTTTTGTTATAAAAGTGGGTGAACACCTGCGGTCGGTACGAACAGAAGATATCAACTATTTCTTCAGCATGGAGAAAACCACGAACCTCTGTACCAGGGATGCGAAAATATACATTGTTGATTATTCGCTGGATCAGTTGGGGGAAATCCTGGATCCGGGGCTTTTCTTCCGTATCAACCGCCAGCATATCATTCACCGCAATGCCATAACCGATATTGTCGTCTACTCAAAAAACCGTCTGAAAATAAAGCTGTCAACCCCCGGACAACAATCCTTGATTGTAAGCCGGGATAAGGTAGCCAACTTCAAAAACTGGCTCGACGGGTGATCCCGGTAGAACAACCCTTGTAGTTTTGTCGTTACAGGTTATCGGGATAAGTTCGACTAAAAAGAATAACCCGCTTGAGGCGGGTATCCTTTAATTTGATCGGTTTCAGTATTAATTTATTTTTCCGGGTTTATCATCTATCCCGATATTACAACACTTATGTATTTGTCGTGACAGGTTATCGGGATTAGTTCGACTAAAAAAAATAACCCGCCGGAGCGGGTTATTTTTTAAGTCTCACTAAAAAGCAGGCCTGTAAGCCGGGTTCTGTATCCCGGGGTTTCCCGGGATTTCTATCATTTATCTTGTTCCGTCATTGCTGACGGAATCTGAGCAGCCTACCCCCTCCGGCTCCGATTTTTATCGGATCAAAGCGGGCCACTTTGGTATTCTTACCGGAGTATACATGGCCTTGCACCCCATGAAGCGTACGGCTGGCGATGTCGCCATCGCCACCGGTGGGCTCTTACCCCACCTTTTCACCCTTGCTCACCGAAGCTTCAGCGAAGGTGAGCTTGCTCACACAATTACCGAAACCTCAGCAAGCGGTTTTTTTCTGTTACGTGGTTATCCCCTTTCGGAGATCTTCCCGTTAGGAAGCATGGTGCCCTGTGGTGCCCGGACTTTCCTCCCTCCGCCAGAAGGCGAAGAGCGATAGAACGGCCTGCCACTGCAAAGATACAAAAAGGATCAGGAAGATCAATGAGATGGATCAATATGGATCAATGTTGTCCGCTTCGCGTTGTCATAGAAAGAAGTTGTCATCGTTGTCGTAGTTGTCCACTCGCTGCGCTCGCGTTGATGAAAACAAGATCAATTCAATAGAATCAATATAGATCAGAAAGGATCATTGAAGATAAATGAAAATCAATAGGTTACTTGTTGTCATTGTTGTCCGCTTCGTGTTGTCATGGTTCTGTCTCAGTAGTAACAACGACAACTTTTTCATTTCAGCCCTGTAAGGGCTTCAGCATCAGGGCCGGGCAACGCCCGGTTATATCAAAACCCCCTCCTGAAAAGCCCTTTAAGGGCGTAAGCATTTTTCTCACGTTTCTGGTTCAGAATTAACAATGGATCAATAATTCCGACACAGTCGGAATTCCTCAACCTAAAAAAATGCGGTCTGGCGCATGGGCGTGAGAACGCTACGGCTCTCTAGCTGCACCAGTCAGACGGGCTACGTCGCCTTGCGGAATCGTGCTCCTAACAACACAAGATAAAAAATATCCGTGCACAAAACTTCTTTAGAAGCAAGATTCAGCGAGCTGTCTCACGAATTTAAGCACATTAACAAAAAAATGGGGCTGAAGCCCCGGGTTTATTTGCTGCCTTTAATCCGTTGGCTAAAGCCAACGGCAAAGGATAACTGTCTGTCTGTCCGACAACCGACAACTGACAACTGACAACAGGATCCATGAATCAATATTGATCTACACTGATCAACACTGAACAATGTTTTTATTTCCTGAGGATGATCAGGGTAGCTCCATAGCCGTATTCCTGAAAGGAGGCGTCCTGGACATAATATTTCCGGTAGGATTTTTTCAACTCGTTCATAATTTCGGTTTTTAAGGTTCCTTTGCCCACTCCGTGGATAAACACAATGCGTTTCACGCGATTCCGGATGGCCTGTTCCATTTCCGATTTAAACCGGTCGAGTTGAATTTCAAGTATTTCCTGATTCGTGAGTCCGCTTGTATTGTCTATCAGTTCATGGATGTGCAGATCCACTTCCACCAGTTCCTGGTCCCTTTTCCGCACCCCTGGTTTTTTTTCCGGCTGTTCCTTCGGTTCCTTCGCCGAAAGAAGGTTCTGAATATCCGATTCGCTCAGGGTATCCAGTTCTTTACCCGGCTGGTTTTCCAGAACCGGAAGAAGCCATGCAGGGGTATCAAAAAAATCGTTTTCTGCAAAGGTTGCTTCCCGGTAAAATTTTACCGGATTAATCTTCATCTCTTTTATAACGGGTGGATATAGTTGCTTTGCTTCTCCGGTAAAATAGATCAGTTGAAATGTGAATGCCGGTAAATCAGACAGATCAGGGGGTGTAATTTCCTCCAGTAAAGTTCGGGAGTTGGGGTTAAGAATATTTGCCACAATGCTTTTGCAGGATTCTTCCCTCTTGTGGGAATAGTTGAAAAGAACCGTGAAGTTGCTGTCATTGATCAGCCATGCTTCCATCTCCCTGCCAACCAGATTTTTCGGATCCCGGGGTGCAAAAGCCAGGTAGAAGGAGGGTGCATCTTTTCCTTCCACTATCCGGGGCTGTGGAACTTCTTTTGTTTTCTCAGCCGGTTGTGCTTTTATTTCTTCCGGGTTGCGTTTTTCATAGTCTGTTGCTGACGATTCGATAACTACCAGTTCTGAAACCAGGGTTGGTATTTCAAACCCATCTTCGTTTTCAACATGAACCAGTTTGTTGTTGATGACCGATGTTACGATGCCCCCGCCTACATCGTTCAGAAAACGCACTTTATCGCCTACCTGTACCATGCTCTCTTTTTTTTTGCAAAGGTATAATATTTTGGGTATGCGAAAGTTTGAATTATTTTTGCTTCCCTGAAAATGAAAAACCATACAGAAAATATCAGTGATACAGTTGGTAAAATAAAAACCAGCGATTATAATTACGAACTTCCCGGTTCGCGTATTGCCAGATATCCTCTTGAGGTGAGGAGTAACGCAAAACTGCTGGTCTGGAAAGACGGGGAGATCACCCAAACGGTTTTTCATCGTATCCCTGCCTTGTTGCCTCCTGGTACCCTCATGGTTTTTAACAATACCAAGGTAGTCTGGGCCCGTCTTTTTTTCCGAAAGGAAACCGGGGCGCGAATTGAGATTTTTTGTCTGGAACCCCATGAACCGTCCGGTTATGAACAGATATTCGGCCAAACCGGCAGGGTTGAATGGCGTTGCCTGGTGGGAAATGCCAAAAAATGGAAGTCAGGGAAACTGAAAAAAATATTCGGCCGGGAGCATCCGGTAACCCTGACTGCTGAGCAGGTAAGAAAAGAGGGATCCCAGGCGATCATCCGTTTTGAGTGGGATAAGGAGTACACCTTTGGCGAAATTCTGGATTTGTCGGGAATCATTCCCATACCCCCTTACCTGAACCGGGAATCGGAAGAAATTGACAGCACCCGGTATCAGACCGTCTATGCAAAAATTAAAGGGTCGGTAGCGGCCCCTACGGCCGGACTCCATTTTACAGAAGCGGCGCTGAAAGAGGTCCATGAAAAAAGAATTCAAACAGAAGAGATAACCCTCCATGTAAGTGCAGGAACCTTTCAGCCGGTGAAATCAGAAACCGTTGCCCAACATGAAATGCACAACGAAACGGTTGGGGTGACCCTGCGTTTCCTGAAGAGGTTGCTCCGGCACAATAAACCGGTTGTGGCAGTGGGCACAACCTCCGTACGTACCCTTGAAAGTCTGTACTGGCTGGGGGTTCAGTTTGTAAACGACAAAACCGGGAAGGGACCCTTTCACGTCTCCCAGTGGGAACCCTATGAAGAAGATATCCGGATTGAACCGGGAGAGGCGCTTCTGCAGATCATAGCCTATCTCGAAAGAAACCGGCTGGAAACCCTGGATTTTTCAACCCAACTGATCATTGTTCCGGGCTACCGGTTCAGAATCATCAACGGGATGCTCACCAACTTTCACCAGCCGAAAAGCACCCTCTTATTGCTCATTGCTGCTTTCCTGGGCGACGACTGGCGAAAAGTATACGACTATGCCCTTCAACATGACTTCCGCTTCCTGAGCTATGGCGACAGCAACCTCTATCTGAAGATGAAGCCATAATATCCTTTATTCCCTGAAAAACTAAACTTAGT
>CAZNPV010000074.1:0-9189 GCA_964575025.1 uncultured Mariniphaga sp. | reverse complement strand
CGGACTCCGGACTTCCTCCCACATTACCACGCCAATATTTCGTGAACTTCTATAATTTATTAAAATCAATACCTATGAAAAAATCATCTGTCCTTTCAACTTTCAGTTTTTTTCTTCTGTTATTTATTTCAGTGTTACCCGGAAACGGGTATGCACAGAACAGCCTGGATGATTACCGGGATAACTGGCCGGAATGGCGTGGGCATTTGAACACGGGAGCCACCCCGTATGCGGATGTACCCCTTGAATTCAACGAAACAAAGAATATAAAATGGAAAACGGAAATTCCGGGAAAAGGCCATGCAACGCCAATTGTATGGGGCGATCAGGTTATCGTTCTGACATCGGTCCCGACCGGCAAAAAACCGGAGCATCTTAGCGAAGAATCTTCTGATTCCGGGTCAGGAGGATGGTCTTCGGGAGGGCCCAAAGCCGGGTTTATCCATTCCTTCAGGGTTCTTTCCGTGGATAAAAATTCCGGGCAAATAAACTGGCAAACGGAAGTAACACAGGAATATCCGCAGGAAAGCACCCATGAGCTGGGTAGCTGGGCTTCCAATTCGCCTGGTACCGACGGAGAGCTGATCTATGCCTATTTCGGCTCACGCGGGCTTTATTGCCTCAATTTCAGTGGGGAAATTCTGTGGAGCCGCGATTTCGGGCAGATGGAGAAACGCGCCAGCTTCGGCGAAGGTAGCTCTCCGGCCATCGGCAAAAACCACGTTTTTATACAATGGGACCATGAAGGGGATTCTTACCTTTATGCCATCGAAAAAAAAACCGGCAAGGACGCATGGGTAGATAAACGCGATGAAATTACCTCCTGGGCAACCCCCCTCGTGGCAGAAGTTAACGGAAAAGAGCAGGTGATTGCCAGTGGAACAGGCAAGGTAGTGGGTTACGATGCGGCAACAGGTGCGAAAATATGGACGACATCAGGCATGACGGAGAACATTATCCCAAACCCAAAATACGCCGGGGGAATCCTTTACCTGATGAGCGGATTCAGGGGCCAGGCCTTAAAAGCAGTTGACCTGCCCAATGCAAAAGGAAATTTGGACGGAACGGATGCCATACACTGGGAGTACAACAAAAACACACCCTATACCCCCGACGGGCTTGTAATGGATGGAAAACTTTATTTTCTGCGCAACAACAACGGGATGATGACCTGCCTCAATGCAAAAACCGGAGAACCCTATTATACCAACCAACGTACCGAAGGGATCAATACCTTGTATTCTTCCCCCACCGGAATAGGAGATAAAATTTATATTGCTGCTGAAAATACAGTACTGGTTATTCAGTCCGGTGAAGAATTTAAAATTCTGGCAACAAACAAACTGGATGACAACTTTCATGCTTCACCCATTGCGGTTGGGAATGATTTGTTCCTCAGGGGTTTTAAAAGTTTGTATTGTATAAGTGAAAAATAAAAGGCACGCATAAAAAAAGAGCTCTTGCTTTCAAAAAGAGCTCTTTTTTTTGCCTGTACCAAGTAACAAAAAAGCCGGAGTTAACTACCCCGGCTCAAATCCAGAAGGAACGGTTGGTATGCGTTAGTAATCGAATTCAATAAACTTCCCGAACTTTTTATATTTTTCGTAAAGCACTTTGTATTTCTCTACATTTTCAGGTATCGGATGGTATTCCGTTTCAAATCCGCCCCCCATTTTTTTCTGGGCTTCAGCAAGGGTTGGATATGCTCCTGCAGCCACAGCCGCTGCCATGGCCGAACCCAGGGCACAGGCTTGTTCCGGGCGGGCTACTTTGATCGGCATGTCGAGCACATCGGCCACCACCTGCATAACAAAGGGCGATTTTTTGGCTACCCCGCCCAGGGCAATTACCCCGTCGATCCGCACCCCTTCGGAGATAAACCGGTCGTTGATCGCTTTCGAGCCAAAGGCGGTAGCTTCCACCAGGGCCCGGAAAATCCGCGGGGCATCCGAGCCGAGGTTCAATCCCGCAATAGCGCCTTTCAGGTTCTGGTTGGCATCGGGGGTCCGGCGCCCGTTCATCCAATCCAGCGCTACGATCCCGCTTTCCCCGATGGGAATCTTGCGGGCTTCGTCGCTCAGCTTTGCAAGTATTTTTTCTGAAGTTTCATCCATCAGTTTTTCCCGGGTTTGCTTATCCACCAGGGTTGTTTCGGAAAGGATGTTTTCCAGGGGCCATGCCAACATCTGTTTAAACCAGGCATAAATATCGCCGAATGCCGACTGTCCGGCTTCCAGTCCGAGCATCCCCGGAACGATCGATCCGTCCACCTGGCCGCAAATTCCGTTCACCAGCTTATCGCCAACCTCCTCCATGGGAGCTATCAGCATATCGCAGGTGGAAGTACCCATCACTTTTGAAACATAGTAAGGTACTATTTCGGCACCCACAGCACCCAGATGGGCATCGAAAGCTCCCACTCCTACCACGACACGGGTCGGCAACCCGAGTTTTTTTGCCCATTCTTCTGATAACGTTCCGGCAGCCACATCACAGGTAAAGGTTTCTTTGTAGAGACGGGTTCTGAGGCCTGCAAGAGCAGGATCCAGCGCCACCAGGAAATCCTCGGATGGCAAACCCCCAAAGGTCTCATGCCACATCGCTTTATGTCCTGCCGCACAACGGCTGCGTTTCAAGGTCTTCGGATGTGTATTCCCGGTGAGCAATGCCGGTATCCAGTCACAGTGCTCCACCCATGAAAAAGCTGCACGATAAACAGCCACATCTTCGCGGATCACATGCAACAGCTTAGCCCAGAACCACTCAGATGAGTAGACCCCTCCTTCAAATTTTGTAAAATCGATATCCCATTTTCTGGCCAGCTGGTTGATCTCCTCCGCCTCCTTTACAGCGGTATGGTCTTTCCATAAAATAAACATCGCATTGGGATTTTCCCCGTACCCTGGTGTTAACGAGAGCGGGACTCCCCATTCATCTACAGCAACCGGTGTGGAGCCGGTGGTATCTATTGAAATACCAACCACATTCGCTGCCACATCCCCGGGAGCTTGTTTTAACGCTTCCACGATCGTGTATTCCAGCCCTTCCAGGTAATCCAGCGGATGCTGCCGGAAGCGGTTTTTCGCCGCATCGCAGTAAAGCCCCTTTTTCCACCTGGGGTATTCAAACACTGCACTGCCAACCTCTTCGCCGGTCCTGGTATTGACAATCAAAGAACGGACCGAGTCTGTTCCATAGTCAAGTCCTATTGTGTATGTTGCACTCATATAATTAATTGTTATTGTCCGTAATACGCCTCTTTTCCATGTTTTCTCAGAAAATGTTTGTCCAGAAGGAAGGGATCCATGTTGGTCTCAGGATTGAGGATAAAACTCCGGAAGGCCATTTTGGCCACTTCCTCCATCACCACGGCATTGTGCACTGCTTCGGCAGCATCCTTACCCCAGGCAAACGGGCCATGGTTGTGCACCAGTACACCCGGTATCCGGGCAGGATCCAAATCTTTAAACCGTTCAATAATAACTTTTCCTGTTTCCTGTTCGTAGTCTCCTTCCACCTCTTCCCGGGTCATTTTCCGGGTACAGGGTATCTCCCCGTAAAAATAATCGGCATGGGTGGTTCCAATCGCAGGGATCCCCTTCCCTGCCTGAGCCCAGCTGGTCGCCCACTCTGAGTGGGTGTGCACCACTCCGCCGATATCCGGAAACTGGCGATAAAGAATCAGGTGAGTAGGGGTATCGCTCGATGGTTTCAGGGTTCCCTCCACTACTTTGCCGTACATGTTCAACACAACCATGTCAGCGGGTTTCATCTCTTCATAGGATACCCCGCTTGGCTTGATTACTACCAGTTCCTTCTCCCGGTCGATGGCACTTACATTGCCCCAGGTAAAAATTACCAGGCCATGTTTTACCAGGTCAAGGTTGGCTTCCGTTACTTTTTGTTTTAACTCTTCCAACATAGGGTTGCTGTTTTTTTATGGAAAAATGGTCTTGGTTTTTCCACAGGTTGTGAGAGGGTGAAATTAATACTTCCGCGCGATTATGAAAAATCTGACGGGGAAAAAATCGTTTGGGTCTTTAAACTGAACGATTCATATAGAAAAACGAGCGCGCTTCAAACCGGATAAAAAAAAAAGCCCGGCTTCAACCAGCCGGGCATACACAACACTTTTTCTTTGCGTTCAATCCTTATCCGGGTTATGATATACTTATAGCTAACGGTGATTTTTCCAGTGCTTCTTCTTTTTTAGTAAGGGTCACTTCCAGAATCCCATTCCTGAATTTTGCCTTGATTGTTTCAGCATCCACTGATTCCGGTATAGTGAATTGTTTTTCCACATCCGAAGCTCCAAATTCCCGCTGCAGATAACGGCTTTCATCCTGATTCTTCGTGTTCTGTTCTTTTACCGCTTTTACGGTAAGCAGATTTTTGTGGTAATTCATCGATACTTCATTTTTATTGAAGCCGGGAAGCATCAGCTCAATTCTGAAATCTTTTTCTGTTTCATAAATGTTGGTTGCAGCCCCTTGATTGCATCCGCAGGCATGGGTGTCGTTCAATAATAAACGATCGAATAAATCATCAACCAGATTTCTGTTAACACGGTAATGCGGATTTTCAAATCTTACGATATTCATAACGTTTCCTCCTGTTTTATTTAATTCAATTATGTATTTTCAAATTCAGAAACCCTGGTAGCAAATGCAATACCGTACATAAAAAATGGGCAAATTCACAAAAAAAACAAATTCATTACGCCATTTTGACCGTTATTAACACAAATTACATGTCAATATTTCACATTATCTGAATCTATAAATATGTATATCTGAAGAATTGATAAAAAAATCAGATGAATGATTATTTTTACAAAAAAAACAGGCCATGCGGATAGACATAATAACAGTACTCCCTGAAATACTCGAAAGTCCTTTCCGCTGTTCCATTCTTAAGAGGGCGCAGGAAAAAGGGCTGGCAGAGATCTGTATTCACAACCTGCGCGATTTTTCAGATGACAAACACAAAAGGGTGGACGATTATTCCTTTGGGAAGGGTGCCGGCATGGTTATGGCTGTTCAGCCCATTGAAAAAGCCATAAACCATTTGATTGCACAACGTACGTACGATGAGATTATTTACACGGCGCCTGACGGAGAGCTCTTCACCCAGAAGGAAGCCAACAAACTGTCGCTGAAAAAAAACATCATCATCCTTTGCGGGCATTATAAGGGGATTGACCAGCGGATCCGGGAGACGCTGATCACCAGGGAAATCTCAGTTGGTGATTATGTGCTGACGGGTGGGGAACTGGCAGCTGCCGTGATGGCTGATGCTGTCATCAGACTCATTCCGGGTGTTTTATCGGATGAAACATCGGCCCTGACCGACTCTTTCCAGGACAACCTCCTCAGTCCGCCGGTTTATACCCGGCCGGCCGAATACAAAGGGTTAAAAGTACCCGAAGTCTTACGGAGCGGAAACGATAAACGGGTAGATGAATGGAATCATGAACAGGCATTGGAACGCACAAAAAGGCTCCGTCCTGACATGTACCGCAAATATTTAAGAAACAAAGACTAAGCTCCGTTAAACGATGGAAAGGATGGGATCTGTAAAGGAACAACAAAGGCATCGAAAAGGTTGGCATGCATAGGGTTTACCGGGCTCTTACCCTCTATCTATTGCTTCAGGATTTTACAGGTTTGAACGTCGCTGTGATCGGATAATTTTAATACATAGATTCCCGATGATAAATCCGATATATCGTACGCCTTATTAAAATCCACTTTCCGGGTATCGATCTTTGTTCCGGACAAATCAAATAACTCCATGGTTGTGTAATTTCCTGTATCTGAAAGCCTGAAGGTATGAATAACCGGATTGGGAAATACAGAAAACGCTTTTATATAGTCTGAAACCGGGGCAGTGCTGATAAAAAGTTCGTCCAGTTTGATTTCCGAAAAAACAACATTCCCGGTGGAAGTACCCATATCAAACACCATCCGTGCATCGGGATCGGTTTCCTTGCTATCAAAAATATACGCATACTCTTTTAATGTATCAGAAAGGGTTATATGGTTGTAATCGCTGTAGGCAGACCAGGGAGAGGAGGTTATCCCGGTGTAAGCATTTAGTTGCATTGGTTCTGAAGCTCTGGCAGTAAATGAAACCCTGTATTTTTTCCCTTCATGCAAAGCAATGTTTCTTTTAACAAGCTGTACATGCCAGGTTTCATCGCCTCCCTGGGTAATGGAAACGATCAGCTCGGCGTTACCGGTTTGCAGTTGAGCAGAAGCTGTTCCCTGGGTAAACAGGCTCCAGCTGTCGGTTCCTGACCTGAAATCGGAACGGTAAACCGGATGGGTATCGTATTCAAAAGCATCTCCGATTTCATTGTAAAGAAGTGCATCGACCAATGGTTTCAGAAAGGTTTCTGTATTGGGATTATATATTCCGAAACCGGCGCAAAATTCCCAGTAAGCCCAGCTCCAGTCAAGCGATTCGAAATACCTGGCCAAAAAAGTGGTCCATCGTTCCCGCGAGGCTAAGTCTGCTTTTTCGTACGCACCAAATTCCCCTATATGGACGGGTATGTTTTCCTTTTCGCTGATCTCCAGCAGGGGAGCAAAATCCTGTCGTACTGCATTTCGTTCGGTTTCGGTATCCATCCATTGGGTTCCCAGCCATTCCTCCGAACCTTCCGACCAGCTGGCTCCCTGATGGGTGAAATGAAAGGGATTGTAATAGTGAATGGTAAGAATCAGGTTCGGATCATCGGGAATTTCCAGTTTGGATAAACCGCCAGGCCCTCCCCATTCAGCCGTTCCGATGACCACTGTCCGGTCGGGATTGGTTTGCCGGATCGTCTCCAAAGCATCCGCCAGGAAAACATTCCATTTCGCTGCGTCAAGTTGGTTGTGCGGTTCATTCAGAATTTCAAAAAGAAGGCTGTCGGGGTAATCCCGGAAGAACCCGGAAATTTGCTCCCACATGGCCAGAAACCGTTCTTTCTGACCATCCGGGTCGGCGTAGAGTAACTCATGATGATGCATGTTGATAATGGCATACAACCCATTCGCAAGCGCTGAATCAACCACTTGTTTGATCCTGTTAAGAAAAGAAGGGTAAATCGTATAGGGCGGAGAGGCCATACTTCTCGCCTCAGGTTCCCAGCGAACAGGTATCCTTACATGGTTGAATCCCATGTCGGCAATCAAACATGCATACTCCGGCTGCCATGGATTTCCCTAGGCGGTTTCCGAGGGCGCCTCAAACATATTGCCGTAATTAATGCCCCGCCCCAGCTTCTGATTAATCTCAAATGCCTGCTCCCTCTGAGAATACACCGCCAGTGGGAAAAGCATCAATCCAATCCATATCATCTTTCTCATATCCATAGATTTCATTTGTTTATAATGATGAATCCACTCCGAAAAGTATTAACGGGTATTCATATTTACTCATTCAACCCCCCATCATTCAGTAATTCAGTTCATTCAGTTTATTCAGTAATTCAGTAATTCAGTAATTCAATCTTAATATCCCCCCGCCTGGCCATCCTTCCTTGATTCGGAAGCCCCGTACCAGACTTTATTTTCATCATCCCACATAATTGCCTGGTATCCTCCGAATCCTCCGTTTGAAAACCGGATGTTGTGTCCTTTTCTCAGTAGTTCCCGAATCGTTTGGTACGGGAATCCACTTTCCAGGTATACGGTACCCCCATCGTTCATCACTTCGCCAGTAGGCTGGCTCGATCCGCTGTGTCTTATTCTCGGTGCATCTCCAGCTTCCTGAAGGTTCATGCCGAAATCGATCAGGTTACAGATTACCTGGGTATGTCCCTGGGGTTGCATGGCTCCACCCATGACCCCAAAGCTGATCCAGGGTTTTCCATTTTTGGTAATAAAAGCCGGAATAATGGTATGAAAAGGCCTTTTGTGGGGCTCATAAACGTTCATGTGTCCCTCTTCCAGAGAAAATAGTTCTCCCCGGTCCTGAAGGATGAAGCCCAGTTTGCCGGGTGTCATCCCGGATCCCAACCCCTGGTAATTGCTCTGGATCAGAGAAACCATATTCCCCTCCTTGTCGCTTGTCGTCAGGTAGATGGTGTTTCCTTTTTCCAGATCGCCGGCCGGATAACTCCGGGCCGCCCTGTTTTCATCAATCAGGACAACCCGTTTTTTTGCATATTCTTTGGAGATCAGTTCTTCAACAGGGAGGTCGTTAAAGGCGGGATCGGCATAATAGCTGGCCCGGTCTTCAAAAGCCAGCTTTTTGGCTTCAATAAAAAGATGCATATATTCAGGTGAACCAAAGCCCATGCTTAGCAGGTCGTAATTCTCCAGGATGTTCAGCATCTGCAGTACGGCAGTACCCTGACCGTTGGGAGGAAGTTCCCAGACATCGTATCCCCGGTAACGGGTCGACAGAGGATCCACCCATTCCGAGCTATGGTCTTCCATATCTTTCATGGTAAGGAATCCCCCGTTTTCCTGCATGTAGGCAACAATCTTCTCAGCAATCTCTCCTTTGTAAAAAACATCCCTTCCCTGTTCAGCAATTAAGCGCAAGGTGTTCGCCAGGTAGGGATTTTTAAAAATTTCACCTTTGGAAGGAGCCTTTCCCCCAGGCATGAATATTTCCTTAAAGCCGGGGAATCTTTGAAGGCTGCGTGATCCGGACTCCCAGTAGTAAGCAATCAGTTCAGTAACCGGAAATCCCTCTTCAGCATAATGAATAGCTGGCGCAAGAATCTGATCCATAGACAAATTTCCGAATCGGGAATGAAGCGCAAACCATCCGTCCACACAACCGGGCACAGATACCGGCAAAGGCCCGAGCGCAGGAATTTTGGTATACCCGTTTTCCTTAAAATAATCCAGCGTCAGATCGTAGGGAGAACGTCCGCTGGCATTCAGCCCGTAAAGTTTCTGAGTTTTGGCATCCCAGATGATTGCAAACAGGTCTCCGCCTATGCCGTTCCCGGTAGGTTCCACAAGGCCCAGTACTGCATTGGCAGCAATGGCTGCATCAATGGCATTCCCTCCCTGCTGAAGAATCCCGAGGGCAGCCTGTGTGGCCAGTGGTTGACTCGTACAGGCCATTCCCTGCTGTGCAAGAACTTCCGAACGCGTGGCAAAGGGTAATCCCGTTAAACGATCCTGTCCAACCGTCAGAACAGGAAGGATAAAAAATAAAAGAAGGAAACGAAAGTTTTTCATA
>CAZNPV010000073.1:0-9479 GCA_964575025.1 uncultured Mariniphaga sp. | reverse complement strand
CCGTCTTCCGTCTCCCGTCTTCGGTGCATTATTTGATTCAAACCCGTGCGAAACTGCGGTAAATTAGAATTTTTCTAAATTACATATTCTTGATGAAAAATGAGGTTTGGCACAGATTAATCCTTCCAAATATCTACTTTTGTAATTCTTAAACAGAAGAAGATTCATCCGATGAGTGAAGTGATCCGGCACAAAGCTTATGTAAAACAAGTGAACCCTGATTCTTTGCAGGTTACTGTTATCAACCGGTCAGCCTGTGCTGCTTGTCATGCCAGAAAGGCCTGTACCGTTTCGGATATACAGGAGAAGGAAATTGAAATTACCGGGTTCACAAAACCGCACAGGAAAGGTGAGGAGGTAACTATTCTGTTTAAAGAATCCAGCGGGCTCAAAGCGCTTTTTTTCGGATACATTGTTCCCTTGCTGATGTTAATCACTGCGTTGATCATCACGCTGAGGGTTACGCACGATGAAGGAATCAGCGGGCTGATTGCACTGGCAATTCTGGTACCATACTATATAACCTTATACTTTTTTCGTCATCATTTAAAAAAAATGTTCAAATTCGAAATCGAAGAAACCAACTGATCCATGAGCATTACAATTTTGTATACCATCATAACCCTGAGCATGATCGGCCTGGCAGCTGCGGTCATTCTTTACCTGGTAGCGAGTAAATTCAAGGTGTATGAAGATCCCCGGATTGACGAGGTGGAAAATGCCCTTCCGGGAGTCAACTGTGGGGGGTGTGGTTTTGCCGGTTGCCGGGCTTTTGCGGAGGCCTGTGTGAAACAGAATGACCTGAGCGACCTGAACTGCCCTGTGGGAGGAAACGAAACCATGGCGAAGGTAGCAGCCATTCTGGGACTTGAAGCGGTGAAAAACGAACCCCGGGTTGCTTTTATCCGATGCAACGGAACCTGCGAATACCGGAATAAAACCAGCACATACGACGGAGTAACAACCTGTGCAGCAGCAGCTTTGGCATACAGTGGAGAAACCGATTGCCCGTACGGATGCCTGGGGTACGGCGATTGTTACGATGCCTGTGATTTCGGAGCCATTGATTTACGTGCTGACCTGGGTATTCCACTTATCCTCGATGATCAATGTGTGGCCTGTGGTGCCTGTGTGGAAGCTTGTCCACGAAGCCTCATCGAACTAAGAAAAAAATTCCCGAAAAACAGAAAAATCGTCGTAGCATGCCGCAATGAAGATAAAGGAGCAGTAGCCATGAAAGCCTGCAGTGTGGCTTGCATTGGTTGCGGAAAATGTGTAAAAGAGTGTCCATTCGACGCAATCACCCTGGAAAATAACCTGGCATTTATCGATTCCGACAAATGCAAACTTTGCCGGAAATGTGTTTCTGTATGCCCCACTAATTCCATCCTGGAAATAAATTTTCCTCCACGGAAAATAAAAAAGGAAGAAAAAGAAGAGTGTAAAACTGAAAAATAATAAGGAGAGGTACATCGTGTTAAAAACGTTTAAAAACGGAGGAGTACATCCACCTGCCCATAAATTATCAGCCGACCGGGCTATTGAGGTTCTGGAAATTCCCAAAACAGCATTTATCCCTGTTTCCCAACATATCGGAGCTCCGGCTGTTCCCCTGGTTAAACGCGGCGATACCGTAAAAACAGGACAGATTATTGCCCGGAGCAACGGTTTTGTCTCAACCAACATCCACTCCCCGGTGTCCGGGAAGGTAAAAAAAATCGATACCCTGCCAGACAGTTCCGGTTATCCCAGAACGGGTGTGGTGATCGATACCGAAGGCGATGAATGGATCGATACCATTGACCGTTCGGAAACACTGGTTAAAGAGTTCTCCTGGTCAGGCAAAGAGATTACAGATAAAATACTGGAAGCCGGGATTGTGGGCCTCGGGGGAGCTACCTTTCCTACCCATGTTAAACTGATCCCCCCGAAAGGGAAAAAAGCGGAAATGCTGATCCTAAACGGGGTCGAGTGTGAACCCTTCCTGACCTCCGATCACCGGCTGATGCTTGAAAAAGCTGATGAGATCCTTGTGGGAACCATGCTGTTGAAAAAAGCCCTCGGCGTGCAGAAATGTTACATCGGCATAGAAAACAACAAACCGGATGCCATCCGCCTGATGCGTGAAAAAACAAAGGAATATCCGGAGATTTCCGTTGTTCCCTTAAAAGTCAAATATCCCCAGGGAGGGGAAAAACAACTCATCAAAGCAATTACCGGAAGAGAAGTTCCTTCAGGAGGCTTGCCTATCGCAGTCGGTGTGGTGGTCCACAATGTCGGAACCGCCTTTGCCGTATATGAAGCGGTTCAGAAAAACAAACCGCTCTTTGAACGAATCGTAACGGTCACCGGGAAATCACTAAAAAAACCATCCAACTTTAAAACCCGGATTGGTACCCCCATCGCTGATTTAATTGAAGCCGCCGGAGGAGAACCCGGCGATACCGGCAAGATCATCTGCGGGGGTCCGATGATGGGCAAAGCAATAGCCAAAAGGGAAGTACCCGTTACCAAAGGCACATCAGGAATTTTGCTGACCGGAGGGAACGAAACAAAACGAAAAGAACAGAAAGCCTGTATTCGTTGTTCACGGTGCGTATCCGTATGCCCCATGGGACTGGAGCCCTATTACTTAATGACCGTTTCGGAAAAACAAATGTGGGAAGCTGCTGAAAAAAACCATGTACTGGATTGCATAGAATGTGGTTCATGCAGCTATACCTGTCCCTCCAACCGTCCGTTGCTCGACTACATAAGGCTCGCTAAGGGAAAGGTTGGGCAATTGGTCAGAGAACGAAAAAATGGATAGTTCACCGGGAACCGGTTAAAACGTTCCTTCTGTGCAATAGAACAAAATAAAGGATATAAAATTAACATAACCAATGAGTAAAATATTAACGGTATCGCCCTCACCGCATATACATTCCGGCGAATCAATCCATAAAATTATGTACCGGGTTATTCTGGCCCTGATTCCTGCCCTGGTATGGTCGGTTTTTGTTTTCGGGATCGATGCCCTGCGGGTGACGCTGATAGCTGTGGCTGCCTGTGTGGTATTTGAATACGTGATCCAGAAATATGCAATGCGAATCACGCCCTCTGTTGGGGACGGCTCTGCCATCATAACCGGAGTACTGCTGGCTTTTAATGTTCCGGCAACTCTTCCCTGGTGGATTATTCTGATCGGGGCTCTTGTAGCAATCGGGATCGGCAAACTTTCCTTTGGCGGACTGGGCCAGAATATCTTTAATCCTGCGTTGGTCGGAAGGGTGTTTTTACTGATCTCCTTTCCGGTGCAGATGACATCCTGGCCCGTAAACAAACAGGCCGGTATCGATGGTGTTACGTCGGCAACCCCCCTGGGGCTCATCAAAGAAACCCTTAAAAGCGGGCAACCGCTCAGCGAAACCATGGGAGACCTGCCCGGGACGATGGATCTGCTGCTCGGAAATATCGGGGGTTCTCTGGGAGAGGTTTCAGCCATCCTTCTGATTCTCGGAGGCATTTATATGCTTTTCAGGAAAGTCATTACCTGGCATATTCCGGTGTCGGTGCTTGGATCAATCGCTCTGTTTTCAGGGTTTCTCTGGCTGATAAATCCTGAAATGTACATGAATCCTGTATTCCACCTGCTGACAGGAGGGGCTATGCTGGGAGCGATCTTCATGGCAACAGACATGGTTACCTCCCCAATGACCGGGAAAGGACAAATCATTTACGGCATGGGAATAGGCTTGATAACCATAGCTATCCGAACCTGGGGTGCCTACCCTGAAGGGGTTTCTTTTGCGATACTGCTGATGAACGCAGTGGTGCCTGTCATTAACAGCTATGTAAAACCTAAACAATTTGGAGGAAAACAATAATGGCTAAACGTGAATCAACCTTTGTGAATATGGTGACTGCGTTGTTCCTGGTTACCCTTATCGCATCTGCATCGCTGGGATTTGTGCATGAACTGACCAGAATATCCATTGAAACAACAATGGAAGAGGCGAAAATGGAGGCCATAAAAATGGTGCTTCCGGAATACGATGAGATAACCGGTGAATGCAAGATCGCTCCTCCTCAGGGAGGCGACAGCCTCGAATTTTATCCGGCTTTTAAAAACGGAAAATGGGTTGGAACAGCTATAAAAACCTATACGAATAACGGTTTTGGCGGAACCATATCCATCATGGCCGGAATTGATGCCAACGGGAACTTCTCAGGATACGAAGTGCTGGATCATGAAGAGACACCCGGATTGGGTTCAAAAATGGATACGTGGTTTAAAGATCCGGAGAAACCCAATCAACAGATCATCGGGAAAAATCCCGGATCAACCAATTTTACCGTATCAAAAGACGGGGGAGATATCGATGCCATAACCGCATCAACCATCACTTCACGGGCATTCCTCGACGCACTCAGGCGAGCCTGGGATGCATTCAAAGAGGCCCAAACTGAAGCGGAAAAAACGGCTCAGGCCGATTTAAAATAAAGGAGGGACAAAATGAATCAATGGAAAAACTTCTCAAAAGGATTTATTAAAGAAAATCCTGTATTCATCCTTTTACTGGGGATGTGCCCCACCCTGGGTGTTACCACATCAGCCATCAACGGCCTGGGGATGGGACTTGCCACTACCTTCGTACTGGTGATGTCGAACCTTGTGGTATCGCTCATAAAGAATCTGATACCGGACAAGGTCAGGATTCCTTCATTTATCGTAATTATTGCCACGTTTGTGACGATTGTTCAAATGGTTATGCAGGCCTATGTACCGGCGTTGTACAAAAGCCTCGGTCTTTTTATTCCTCTGATTGTGGTAAACTGCATCGTCCTGGGACGGGCAGAAGCCTTTGCATCCAAAAACACGACCGGCTCTTCGATGATCGACGGACTGGGAATGGGGCTCGGGTTTAGTTTCGCACTGACCCTCCTGGGGAGTGTCCGTGAAATCCTGGGCAGCGGCAAGATATTCAATATCCCAATTTATCCCGAAGATTATGTTACCCTGCTGTTTGTTTTGCCTCCCGGGGCCTTCATTGTGTTGGGGTACCTGATCTACATTATCAACAAAGTAAAAAAAGCATAGGAGGAACAGCACATGAACTATTTTGTGATTATCATATCGGCTATCCTCGTCAACAACATTGTGTTGATGCAGTTTTTGGGAATCTGCCCGTTTCTGGGGGTATCCAAAAAGGTGTCCACGGCAGTGGGAATGATGGGAGCTGTCGCATTTGTTATGGTACTGGCAACCCTGGTAACCTATCTGATTCAGGTCTATATACTCAATCCGTTGCATCTCGATTTTCTTCAGACCATATCGTTTATTCTGGTCATTGCTTTTCTGGTTCAGCTGGTGGAAATCATCCTGAAAAAAGCAAGTCCTCCGCTGTATCAGGCTTTAGGAATCTATCTTCCGCTGATCACAACCAACTGTGCCATTCTGGGAGTTGCTATATTAACGGTTCAGAAAGATTTCAACCTCCTGGAAGGGATTGTTTTTGCCGTATCCAATGCCATTGGTTTTGGCCTGGCCCTGATCTTGTTTGCAGGAATGCGCGAGCATCTCGACCTTGTCAATGTACCGAAGGGATTGAGAGGAACGCCCATTGCACTGATCACTGCCGGCATCCTAGCCATGGCATTCATGGGATTTTCGGGACTGGTATAAAGGCTGAAAACAGATTTTTGGGTAATTACGTATTTACGTAGGATTATGGCTCTCTGCGCAATAATCCTTTATCACTTCGCTCCTACCCTTCCACATCTTCCAGCTCTTCAGAGAGGTCTTCCGTCAGATCGGCATCCAGGAAATCACCTTCCTCCGGGAGAAGCAACCTGAATGTAGCAACCTGGTCGAGCAGTAACGTTCCCTCCTGGAGTTCCAGTTCCAGCACGTGCCCGCCGAAATGAGCATCATCCGAGATAAAATGCAAATGGTAGCCCGTTACATTGATGCCGGTTACAAAAGGCGGACAATAGAATCCTGCCAGGGTACCGGTTACGGACCGGGCTTCAAATTCAGGCTGGTTCGCCGTCACCTCAGCCAGCGTCGGATAGGGCTTTTCCTGCGCCGGGACGCTTCGGGTGCGTATATACGAGAAGGTACCTTTCACCTGAATGGCATAAAAAAGGTTCGGACTTGTTTTCAGGCTGTCGATTGTATCTTTCAAGCCATCATAATCCACGGAAGAAACAGGCCGGGTCCATTCCGGATTAAAACAGGTAACGGTGGCAAAGGGAGTTTTTGTGGTGTGAACATCGGGTTCATACACCTTCCCGTCGGCTTTCACCTGATAAAAAACCCCGTCCAGAAAGGTCATCTCCCCATCCAGGGCATTAAAGGTTCCGATCCCGAAATCACCCATTCCCGTAAGATCCGACAACAACGTGGATCCATCAAAAACACCTTGCATTAATGCGTCAATGGTTGAAATCTGGACAATTTCCTGGGATTCATTTTCCTGTTCCGAACAGGAAAAACCGACCAGAAACAGCAAAACCAGGAATCCGTTGCGTAGGGTTGAAAATTTAAAAGAATGCATCCGATTGTATTTAAATAATCCGTAAAACAATAAAATAAACAGCAAATGCCGATAAAACAACCAGGCCAATCCAGCTCAGTACTTTTAATGCAGCTTTAGGCTGGTCTGCAAGCGCAATGTGATCACTGGTAACTGCTTTATAGTTCAGATAGCCCAAAACCGGCGCGGTAATAAAAGATAACGAAGTGGCAATATCCACCATCACCTTCATTTTTGAGGAAAAGGAAGTCATAACCAGAAAAGCAATCACAAGCAAAAGAAGCCACCAGAAATAATTGAGATAGCCGGCTGCTTTGGTTTCTTTAATCGAGGGGATCAGAATCTTTGTAACGGGGACCAGCACCCTCGGATAGGCATCGATCACCGTGAGGGTGGTGCTGAACATGGTTGCCGAGGCAGCGATCGCGATGATTACATGCGTCCACTCCCCAATGGATGAGGTGTAGAGATCAAATAACTGCAGGGCAAAAACAGATCCGTTTTCCGAGAATTCGATTCCGGAGCCGTACATACTCAGGGCACCCAATGTCAGAAAACAAAGCGCTAAAATGGTGGTTCCGATATACCCGATATTGAAATCAAGCAAGATCTCTTTCCGTGTGGGCCGGTATCCGGTTTGTTTTATTTTTTCCAGTGTCCACATGGAATTCCAGACCGAGATATCTATGGCACTGGGCATCCAGCCTGCAATAGCTATGAGGAATGCCACATTCCCCGGATTCCATGTGAAAGATTCAGCATAATCAGGATTGGGATGATATCCTTTGGTAACGGCTGCAATGACAGCCAACACAGTTGAAAGGGCCAGCACCATCACAAAAACCTTCATTAAACGGTCCAGGGCTTTGTACCGTCCAACGGCCACTACCAAAAGACAGATACCAAAAATGAGTACCGTCCATTCCTGAAAATTTAAGATTCCCGGAAACAGGGAGCTGAATATGCCGATCGTTACCGATGTGACCGCTGCCTGAATGGTGAACATCGTACCCAGGGTCATCACAAAAAACAGGATAACGGCCCATTTCCCCATCCGGTTGTACCCATGAATCAGGCTTTCTCCGGAAGCAGCAGCATACCTGGGGCCATACTCAAAAAAAGGATACTTCAGCAGGTTAATGATTAAGACCAATGCTACCAGGTCAAAACCAAAACTGGCACCTGCCCGGGTTGACTGAACCAGGTGGGAAACTCCGATGGCCGCACCCGCCCATATGATCCCCGGTCCAATAACCTTCCAGAAATTCTTATTCATAAAAAACCGATTATACAATAAAAAACGGGGCATACAACATTCTGTATTCAGGCCCGGACAAAAATACGGAATTTAAAAAAATCTCCACTAAAGAAGAGAAATTAATTCCTGATCTCTCCTTACACCACTTCCATATTTTCCATCGGCACACACTTTTTTCCTTTATACCGGAGCATAAGGTTTGCTACAGCAAGTGTATCTTTTTCGCAATAGCGGATAATCCGGTCGAGGTCGTTTTCTGTATAATACACCTGGGCTACCATGCTGCCGTCTATATCGTCTTTGGGGGTGGGAATTCCGAAAAGATCACACAGCAAAGCCAGCGAAGTATAATGTTTATAATCACCAAACTTCCATAGTTGGAGGGTGTCCATTAATTGTTCTTTCACTTCCCACGGTTTGGCTCCTGCAACATCAAGGATTTTTGGCAATTTTAACCCATTGATAAGACTTCTGCGTGCGATATAGGGAAAATCAAATTCCTGGCCGTTGTGCGCACAAAGCCTTTTTTTTCCGGCCGCTGAAAACTTTGACAGGGCATGGTTAAAGGCGGATAACAGCTTTTTTTCAGGATCGTCGTAAAACGATTTAACCCTGAAAAAGAATTCTCCTTTTTTTTGATGGATGTACCCGGCTGATATACAAATGATTTTCCCAAATTCCGGATAAATACCAGCCCGTTCATAGAGTGATTCAGCGGTGGTTGTTTCATCCACCTGGTTTTTCATTTTTGCTTCCCAGTGTTTCCGGAAAGGTTCGGGTAGTTCGTTGTATACGGGCCACAAGGGAACGGTTTCAATATCGATAAATAAAACCTCTTCAATGTTCAGATGATCTAACATGGCTACCTGTTATTAAGGGATTGTTTGATATAGTTGGTTAAAATATGAATGGCTACCTGATTTCTGCCCCCCTGAGGGATGATGATATCGGCAAACTGTTTGGTAGGTTCAATAAATTGAATATGGCTGGGGCGAACGGTCTCTTCATATCGTTCGAGTACCTGATGAATGTTGCGTCCCCGTTCCTCTATATCACGCCGGATAACCCGTGAAAGCCGAAGATCAGAAGCACATTCCACATAAACTTTTATATCCATCAGGCTGCGCAGTTTTTTATGACTGAGACAAAGGATCCCTTCAAGGAGCAAAACCTGGCGGGGAATAATTTTCCTGAATTCTTTCGTCCGGGTACACGTCAACATCGAATATACAGGTTCCTGAATGGGGTTCCCCGCTTTTAAGGCCTTTACGTGTTGAACCATCAGGTCAAATTCAATGGCTGCGGGATGATCAAAATTTGTTTTCCTGCGTTCTTCCAGGGGCAACCCACTCAGATCGTAATAGTACGAATCGTGCGAAAGAATGGCTACCTCGCCCCGGGTAAATTCCTCAATAATCTTATTGACAACGGTAGTTTTCCCTGATCCGGTTCCCCCTGCAATTCCAATCACTAACATACTTTTAACTTTTGTTTTGTACCTTCGGCCGGTAATAAAATAATTTTACCGGGTACCAAATAAATGATATTTTTGCTTTGAAAACACAAGATACGAATAAAGAATCCACCATCAAAGAAGGTGGTATTAAATTTAATCCATAGGATTATGAGACCCAATACAATAATGCATAAGCCTTTTCGTCCGAAGTCCGAAGTCCGAAATATTTTTTCTTTTGGACTTTCGT
>CAZNPV010000072.1:0-9963 GCA_964575025.1 uncultured Mariniphaga sp. | reverse complement strand
AGATAATAAAGAAACTTACCCACTTTTTTTTAGATTTATGAATTATTCAGGTTAGGTTTTGAATATTTAAGCCCTGATCAAATAATTGAAGTAATCAATTCAAATGGAGAAGACAAGAATTTAGAAGAATTGATTGATGATGAAATTCATGTTTTAGAGAAACTTTCAAAACATCCATTAACCGAGAAAATTTTTAAAAATTACATATTAAAATTTTTATAAATAAAGTACAGGGTGTTTACCAGCTTTTGCGTATCATCATCGGAATAAACAGAAAAAATGGCATTGATTTTTATTTCAGGATTATTTTTTATTCCCTGATACAGTTTTTTAAATGCTGCGGCACATGGATTACAATATAAGCTCAGAAAAGCAGTAATCGTAACAGGTGCATCAGGACTGCCTAAAACCAAGCTGTTTTCATCTTCAGCAAACTCCTCGTAGCCGTTATTTTTTAGTTGGTATAGAAAAATATCGGGATCGCGTTTAAACGATTTGTATAGCGAAAAATACCGTTGGTATTGCTGGTTCCTGTCGTAATAGGCCTTAAAAGCCAGCCAGGTTGCAGTAATGATTAATAGAATTGCTGTAAATCCTAGGATGTGAGGAATTGTTAAAACCGGAGTTTTTAAAACCGGAAACAGCAAAAAAAACTCTGTAACAAAAACCAATTGCACAATAAGGCAAAAGGGGCAGAATTTTTTTAATTTAACCGATTGGTAGTAAATGGAAAAAACAGGGTAGGGCAGTACGAGAGTGGTCACAAAGGATAAAATCCATAAAGAAGTGGCAGAGTTACTTCCAAGAAAAAATATCAGGGTGCCGGTAAAATATATCAATCCGGAGTCTGCCCAGTTTAACCAACCAAATACCCGTGAAGCATTGGAGGAAAGCACCTTGTCGCAATCTGTTTTCGCATTAAATCCGCAAAGTTTATCTGAAATTGCAGAATGAACTTTAAACTCATGCATAGCAAGGAAAATTGAGGCACTAAGCCCGACTATCTTGGTTAAAATCAATCCAATTAATAAGTATGGAGGCATCCGGTTAAATTCCTGAAAATTTGAAATAAACGTATATATTGCAAATAATCCAAATGCAACTATACAAAGCGGGAGCAACAGTTTATACAGGGCTTCATCCTGCCTCTTTTTTGTAAAATCCTGTTCACCCGATTTTTTATCATTCTCCATCACTACAACCGCACCTGAGTACTTTTTTTCAAATTCTTCCAACGATTCGGTGATGGTTTTCCCTTTTTTTGAAGTATAAATTATATTAGCATCTTTTACTTTATCAACTTTCCATTATTATCATTAATCCGGTAATAACATCCTGACTAATTATCCTATTTATCAGACTATTAGCATCTCAATTATTGACTCATCCGGTAATATCCGGTAAATGATTATTAGCAATATGTCCAGGTACATAAGGGACAATCTCTGTTTTAACCTTAGCTTGGACACCATGTCCAGGTTTATGTCCATTTTTTTTATCGCGACAGTATGACGCGATTTATGTCGTTGTACGTATTTTGCACCCATCTGTAACATAATATCTCGCCATAATGTAAGACATGTGGCGGGATTACAGTACCTGTTTAACTATTAACACTTCTATCTCGCCAGATTGACGAGTATTTGGCGAGATAATTATTCATTTATCTTGTAATGAGTTGATGGTCCGGAAAGGGTTGGTGTCTGAAAGCATTTTTAATCCCGTGCATACGGTGTCTCAAACAGATACCCTGCACATCCCTTATTTCACATCAAACGAAGTGCTTACTGTACCTCCTTTAACCGAATTGTAAGTGATCTTTGCTTTTCCGGAACCCCGAACCACATATTGAATGGTTCTTAGGGTCTTTCCCGGATGCCCGTTTCTGATCAGGATCCGTTTCAGGTCATGCTGATCGATTTCCTGGGTTACCGGTTTCAAATACTCATCCGTTTGAGGATCATCGACCCATCCTGCAGAAATGACATCCATATCTCCTTCAAATATCAGCAGGTCGGGCCTTACCACATTATTCTGAGCTGCCTTTTCAGTGATGGTTGGTGCTACCTTCGGATTGGAAAACTCAACCCACACCTTGTACACATCCTTTCCCAGTTTTTCCACTTTGTGCTTCCCCATTTTCATCAGGGGCATTTCGTCTGCCTGGTACAAGGTAAAGGACATATTTCTGTGGCAAAGTTCTTCGTTCATATACCGTGGGGGAACTCTTCCCCTTGTTTTTTTCCAGCGGCCACCCATCTCCACTTTTCCATATTCAGGATGGTCAAACGGTTGCCAGTCGACATACTGGTCCCCGAATTCAAGATAGTCATCAAAAAAGAAATCTCCTTTTTGTCCTGAAATCGGACTTTCCGGATCTTCTGTTTGTTGCTGAAGCTCCGGGCTGGTGAAATATTGCCGGCCGTTCCACAATTCATTGGAGAAGGAGATCATTCCCAGGCCATCATTGGTCCAGTCGATAAAACCTCCGTGCACGGTGTACAAACCGCTCCATATGACGAGATACCTGTAAAACGGTAAGATGCGTTCCCCGTTTTGTCCCAGTTCATCATACACCCTTGCATCTGAAGCAGGATATTCTCCCAGGGCTTCGGCTCCGGGCCCGCGCAGTATCATGCCGCCGGAATTATGGTAAGCCTGTACTCCGGCAATGTTCGGATGGGCCATGAGAAAATCATTGATTGCTTTGGCTTCAGGCAACTGAAAAGGATAATCCATGGCCCCCGACTGCACATAATCGGGTTGCCAGTCAACAGCCCAGTTCCTGTTCGGATCATAACTTCCGGGACCATCTTCGTTGATTTCCCCATCCCCATCATCGTCGATTCCTTCTGTGCCAAGCAGTATATAATCACCCATTTCTCCAAATTCCACAGGCTCCAGAATCCTTTTGTCTAGTGCGCTTACTTTCATATTTCCCTCTCCGGGGACATATACTCTGATCTGTTCAATCACTCCGTTTCCGTTCAGGTCATTCGGGCCATCTTCATCGTACAAACCATCGTTGTCATCGTCTACGGGAACATGTCCGGTGCGGGCTCCACCGCCTTCACCCTCCATAAAATACTGACGTCCGTCGGGATTCACCGACGGGAAAATATAAAAAACCCTTTCATCCACCAGGCGGGTCACTTTATCTATCCTTCCGTAGTTCTCCATAAGGTACCAAATGGTATACAGACAAACCTCTCCCCCCTGAATTTCGTTTCCGTGAATATTGGCATCGATATACATGGCCGCTTTGCTCATTTCGGGCCCGGTTGCGGGATTATTGATTGTCGTATACAGGATATCCTGTCCGTTGTGCGATTTTCCGGCTGATCTGACGGTCAGAAATTCAGGGAAAGCTTTTTCCAGTCTTTTCATGTCGCTCCACAATTCATCCACATCGTGCCAGCGGTTAAAATCAAGCTTCACCTTAAATTGCGGATCTGATGCATAGTTCTGCCCCCGGGTAACGTGTGAAACACCGGTCATCAGCAGTACAAGAACCAATGTCAATGTTGTATTTTTATAGATTGCCTTCACGTTATGTCCTCCAATTTGTATTTATAATTACGCGATTATTTCAATGTAATTTTCACCTTATCGGTTCCTGCCTTCTGGGCAACCACGGTAAGTTCAATCTGGTCTCCGGGATTTCCCCTGATCAGCCACTCATATTTTTCCCTGTTTCCTGAACCGTCCAGGGACGAAAAGAAGTTGGTCTTGGCATTCCCGGAAATAATGGTTTCCGGGTCCACACCAAGCTGAACCATGGTCGGCTTAACCGAACGGGATACAACCCCATGGCTCATCGCTGTCGGAAGAAAACCGCTGTTTTCCACTTCCGCTTTAATCCTGAATACTCCTCCACCATGATCCATCACCTCGGTGCTGGCAATTTTTACCTTTGCATGCAATCCGGATAACCATACGACAAATTTCCCGTGTGCCTTGCCCAGCCCGGCAATTTTTGATTCCGGAGGATTATTTACCGCATACGGAGAAAAACCACCTACTTCCACCTCTCCGAATTCAGGATGGCTGATGGTTTGCCAGCCGATGAATCCTTCTTTGTTGTTTTTATCCAGCCATGCAAGAAACTCCTTATCGATTCCTTCTTTTCCAGGCCCTTCCTGGGCTTGTCCTCCTGAAGTTATCCTGCCTCCGAAGGAAGCCCTTCGGGCTGTCGGGGCAGGATCAGGAGGTGCCGATTCCTTTCCTTCACCTGCAGCCGGCCTTTTTCCTGTTTGCGTGGAATCGCCTGCTCCATCGATACCCCAGCCAGGAGTGGATAATGAAAGCACGCCAAACTGGTAATATCCATACTGGAAAAATGCTCCTTTCGGGTTCCTCACCGGGGGTTGGGTTGTGATTCCGGTTAATTGCCTGTACTTATCGCCGGCTTGTTTGAAATAATCGAGGTCCGCTGTATTGACGGTTGTTTCGGGATTTCTCACCGGCCTTTGCCAGCGGCTGGTTGTTTGAGGAATTTGCTGATCGGGTCTGCCCCCGAACATCCTGAACATGCCGCCAGAACCTCTGAAACGGCCTCTGCCGCCCGTGCTCATCATGCCTACCTTCCCGGCTTCGGAATAACTCTCCCTGGCAAAGTGCATCAGATCAATTTCTCTGTCGGAACGTATGTTTCCTTTGGCATCCGGCGAAACGATCAAATTATCGCTTTCCCCGAAATGTAACATGATGGCAATGTTCCTGTGTTGTAAAATCCATTCCATCAATGCGATCGACTCATTTTCACTGACCATGTGCCACCCGGCATCCTCCTGGTAATACGGATATGCATGCATGAAATTCCGGTTTATGTCAACGCCCCCCGGTGGATCTTCATTGATAAATCCGTCCTCGTCGTTGTCAATACCTTCCCAATACACCGAATAAACACCTGCTTCCCCTTTGGAGGGATCTGCTTTTTTCAACAGCCGGGGCTCATCCTCGTTGATCGCATAAAGTCCGTTTTCATCCTTAACCCTCATCACGGTAATCAGCCCGTCGTTGTTGAGATCTTCAGGGCCATCCTCATCCATCCTGCCATCGTTATCCCCATCGTATTCCGAGGTATTTGTTTTCCTTCCGTACTTTATGTCAGCAAACATTTTCTCCGCACCATCCGGATTCATCCGTGGGATAAGGTAATATACATGTTCATCGATACTCTTTTTGACTGCCTCATCGGAACGATAATTTTCTAACAAGTAATGGATTACTGAAAGTGCGATCTCACTTCCGATCAGATGGTCCCCTTCAAAATTAGCCCCGATGAACATCCCCGGTCTTTCATCCACCGGGGCGCCTTCGGGATGGGCAATGGTAACCACCCAGAGGTCACGTTCCTCAAGGGTTTTCCCTATCGATTCGAGTTTGGCGATGTCCCGATTGGTATTCACGAGCTTTTGCAGCTCATTGGTCATCGCTTCGTAATTCCGATACGAAGAAATATCCTGTGACAGAGCCGCAGAAACAAAAAAAAGCATACCCGCAATGAGCATTGTTATGGCTGCTGCAGGTTTGCCATTCATTACAGATCGCACAATTGTATTCACTTTATCCTCCTTTTTATTCGGGTTAAAATTTCTGTTTTTCAGCTTTGAATCCGCCCATGGGCGGACAAGGGATGAAAATCCCGACGCTTGCGGCGCCAAATTGCTATTTTATCATTCATCATGATACCCTGTCCATTTACGGCGGGGAGATTAATGATTATGATTAGCAGCCTAAAGTTAAATTTATTTTGACAACCTCTTTTTAAAATGAAGTTTTTTTATTCCACTTCGGGAAATATGTCACAAAAAGAAGCGTAAATGTAACCTTTTTCCAGGTGTCGGGACCAGGGCTTTAAAAACTATTCTTTAATTTTTACTGCTCCAGTTGATTTGGATTTTTTGAAATAATAATTAACCGCTATTAACCTGTAGTTGTAATAATCATGATCTATACGAACACCATCTGAATAAGTTCCTACATCACCATCCACTTCGGTCAACACCTTATCATTCCGAAGAATAATATAATACCATATTTCATTATCGGGATTGCTGGTGTTTTTTGGTAATTCCCATGTTAATATATTACTGGTTTGGGATTTTTTAACGGTTAAATTCTTTGGGGTATCAGGAGTTCCGGCTGTTTTACCTTTTTCCTGTTTAAACATCCATGGTACCAGGGTTTTTTCCTTTGATGCATTAATCCAGCTATTGTGTTTTACACCTGGATAAACGGTATATCTTACCATTTTCCCACCAAGCTCAATAATTTCGTTGTAAATGTTCCCTGATAAATGAACAGGAACTACATCATCCAATTCACCATGAAGGATCCATAAAGGAGTATTGATATATTTTTTGGAAGATTTTACAGTAGCTCCACCACAAACAACATAGCCCGCTGCAAATTTTTCAGGATGATTTGATATCATTCCCAAAGTACCTATTCCTCCCATGGAACCTCCGTGTAGGTAAAGCCGGTCTTCATCGACATTATATTTTTGAATGGTATTCTCCATGATTTCAATCGCCAGTTTTCCATCGGGTAGTAATGTATCATTGGCCATATCGGCCCATCCACCCCCCAGGTATGGATTTCCATAGCATTTAGGAGCCAGTACAAAACATGGATTCTCTAATTGAAATGATTCCTTATAATATACAAAATCATGGTTCATTGTGTCGGCAAATCCATTAAGAACCATCACCAGTGGATAGGATTTATTTTCGTCATATCCCAATGGTTTATAAAAACCATATTTCAGCCCCTGGTACTCGAGGTATTCATAATTGGAGTATTTTTCTGATAGTTGTGCTATTACATTAAGGTGGGTCAAGCAAAGAATAAACAGTGAAATAAATACAATGAGGTGTTTTCTGTTTTTCATAATTCTTCTTTTAATAGGTTGTTTTTAAACGAACTAATTATTTTGATGCATTGCTAATGTGTTATTATACAATCGCATTGCTTCAATATATTTTTGTGCTCCATCAGAAGTCACGTTATAAATAAATCCAGACAGTTCTTGATAATTTGAATTTATCCAATTCATAAGTGAGTCATGCTTTAATATCCAAATTAACCAATTATTATTTAAATATTTCATACTATTAATGGCTATTATTTTTCCATTTTAATGTGCGGGTATCCCACGGTTTTCGTTGATGATCTTTTTGATCTTGTCTTTGAACGATTGAACGGCCTCCTTCGATGGACGGATAATCAGTTTGCCCTTGAATTTTCGGACATTCTGCGACAGGCTTACAAAACCAAATGGGTGGTACACTGCAAGCCTTTGCTGGCAGGCGCAGAACATGTGATAAAATACCTGGGGCAGTACACCCACCGCGTGGCTATTACCAATCAGCGTATTATGAATATTGCCGAAGGCAAAGTAACTTTTATTGCAAAAGATTACCGCGACAATGCCGTTAAAAAGCCGGTTACCCTTGATGGCGTGGAGTTTCTGCGACGATTTACCCTACACATTTTACCCCGAAGGTTTGTTAAAATCCGAAGGTTCGGGATTTACAACCACACCACAAAACGAAATCTCGCCCTGCAATTTGTGGAGGAAAAAAAGCCGGATATTGATGCAATTATCAAACAACAAAATCCGCCTGAAACCAATACTGAGCGCTTTGCAAGGCTGACAGGAATAAACCCGTGCCTCTGTCCGGTATGCAAAACCGGACGAATGGTTACCATAAGGGAATTGCCACGAATACGCTCCCCGTCAGGGAACATTTTTAAAAATCCGGTAAAACAAATCTAAGCAACTTTTAAATTTGCGCCCAAAGCGTAACCAGGAAAAGTATGTCCAAATGCCACTAAAAAGGGCAAAAAAGCTGCATATACACATTGCCTTACTTATACCGATGGCATGAAAAAGCACAAAAACCTGCAAACCGTCAAAGAACACTTCAATTATTTTTCTTCAAAAAATCTTAAAATCGTCATTAAGCACATAGCCCTGAATCCGGCAGGTGTAGTTCAACATGGACTCATCGCTTGGCGCTGCGCGCCGCTCAGAGTCCTATTTATTGGCACCAGTTTTTACTCCATTTCTAATATTTATTAATCAGGGTTTGTATTTCGTTGTCCAGTTTAAACACCTTTTTATTTTTTTATTTTTTCATATCTGTTAATTCTGAATTATATCAATCAATTTATTTCCCTTTATATTTAAGAAGATAAAGCTGTATAAAAATTCCGTTTTTAAATTTGTTGTCGATTATGGTATCAGTTTTTATTAGTTCTGATTCTGACAAAACCCGGTTAAGATTTTCAATATTTAATTCAAGATTATGAAATCTGACCGCACAAAATTCTTCTCCGGGCTGTAAAAATTCTCCGGGCTGATTGTATTGATGCACCTCCTTGAAAGCATCAACATTCGACATTTCTGCCTTCAGCCAATAATGACTCAAGCCCGAATTGCCGCTGTATTCAACCAATGGCCCAGCGGTGACTTCGGTAATGTGAAGGATTTTTTTGATTTCAGGATAAGTGGAAGAGATATATTCGATGGTTTGTTTATATGGCCCATATGAAAAATCGAAATTAGAAATTGATATCCGTGCGCTCAACAAAATGATAACCGAGATTAAAATCAATTTCAACCATTTTATCTTCATCTCGATAAAAAGAATAGTGATTGGAATAACAAGCATCGTAACAATTGACATGACATACCTTGTGGATAAGATGGGTTGTGAAATCAGGGAAATAATTGTAACAACAAATAGTGTCCCCCAAAAAACAGACAACGACAAACACAAAACCAAACGATACTCGGAAAACGATGTTTTAAAACTCATGAAAAGTGCAATAACAATAAGGCTATACATCAAAATAGTTAATGCAATGGAATAATTGCTTGTCCAGAATTGTTCTGTGAATGGAATTGTAAAGCAAGAATAAATTGCACTAAAACTAACTTCGGGAGCCCAAAAAGCATGTTGGACTTTTTTTATCTGAACAATAAACATAAAGAGCCATGGGAGAAACAGCAGGATTGCCAACAGCAATGATAATAAATGAGAAAGCCATTTTTTATTTTTAGTCGAAAGGAGGTACAGAAAAACAAACACATTTGTCACAAACGCCGCTGCCATACTGTAATAGTGAATATACATGGCTATCACCGTGAAAACAAAAAGAAAGACCAAATCGCGGTTTTTCCCTGTTCTCATAAACAGGTAAGCATAAAGGAATACTCCGGTAACTGAAAATGCTGCCCAGGTGTACATTCGGGCCTGGTGCGAGTATGCTGCCAGCATTGGTACTGAAATCAGCATCAGGCATAAATACAGTGCACCTTGTTTCCCAAAAATACGTTGACCGGCAAAATACCCCAGTAATATTGTTGACAATACCCCCAGAACTGAAAATAACCGCAATGTTGTAACGTTTAAACCGAAAAAATCAGTGAAAAACCGTAATCCCAAATAATATAGTGGTGGGTGTAAATCGTTTTTAAATTTGGCGAAAAAGTCAGGCAAGGAACCATCTAACATCGATTTGGTATATATTTCATCACTCCACAAATCACTGAATCCAAGCTTGTACATGTAGAAAAAAGTGGCAATAACAAAAATCAGTAAGAATATTACCAATTCGTTTCTTTTTAGCGTCTTCAAAATACTTTTCATAATGTTTGGTTGAAAAAGAGAAATCTTATTTACCTCTTCAATTATTTAATTATAATGCATTATCGTTCTTCAAATTGGTGCCAACGTTTAGTATAAGAATAGTAGCCGATTGCGTGGCACCTTCCTGTCAAGTTGCAAGAAGGATGAAGCGGGCTACACCCCTTGAATTTACTACTATTTCGGCTATTATTTTTATACATTGTTGAACTTAACCTCACTGGCGTTCGGTGGTTTTTCAAGCCACCAAAAACCAGTATCTTTGAGGCATTTAATCTATTAATTATCTTATTATGACAAATTT
>CAZNPV010000071.1:0-10136 GCA_964575025.1 uncultured Mariniphaga sp. | reverse complement strand
AATTCATCCGATGACGCAATTCATAATTCATCCGATGACTTCGAGTCATCGGATGAATAGCCCAGGTAGTGAATTGCTTTCATCCCGATCCTTCGGAAGTATTTTAACGATCGTTGGCTCAGCTTATCTCCTTTGCGCCTTTGCGTGAAACTTTTCTTTTAACAGATAACAAATGCACTGCTTCACGCGTAGTCCCCGCCTGCAAAACAATTCATCCCTTTCCCCTTTCAATTAAAATCTTTACTTTTGGCTTTTAAAAAATTAATCACTCAGAAAGTCATTTCCAGATGAAGATATCATACCATTGGTTAAAGGATTATGTGAACATTGATCAGCTAAGCCCGCAGAAGCTGGCAGAGATTTTAACGGAAACCGGTCTTGAGGTGGCGGGCATTGAGAAAGTGGAGAGCATCAAAGGGGGCCTTGAAGGGTTTGTTATTGGCCAGGTAATCACCTGTGCCCCCCATCCTGATTCGGATCACCTGAGCAAAACCACGGTTGATGTAGGAGGCCGCATTCTGGCAATCGTCTGCGGAGCTCCCAATGTAGCTGCCGGCCAGAAAGTTGTGGTCGCCCCGGTAGGAACAACCCTGCATATGGAAGAGGGGCCCTTCCCCATTAAGAAGGTGAAAATACGGGGGGAAGTGTCCGAAGGCATGATCTGCGCCGAAGACGAGATGGGAATCGGTACAGACCACGAAGGAATTGTGGTTCTGGATCCGGCAGCCCGCGTGGGAATGCCGGCAAGAGACTATTTTCATGTGGAAGAGGACTGGTCGATCGAAATAGACCTGACTCCCAACCGCATCGACGGAGCTTCCCATATCGGGGTAGCCCGCGATGTAGCTGCCTGGTTGAACCTGAAAAAAAATACCCGCCACAAAAAACCATCCGTAGATGCTTTTAAGGCAGATACCCATGCCCTGGAAATTCCCGTTGAGGTGCAAAACACCGAAGCATGCCCCCGCTATTCGGGAGTAACCCTCTCCGGAATAACCGTGAAGGAATCCCCTCAATGGTTGCAAAACAGGCTCAGAACCATCGGGCTGACTCCCATAAACAATATCGTGGATGTAACCAATTACGTACTCTTCGAAACAGGCCAGCCCCTGCACGCTTTCGATGCCGGTAAAATTACCGGAAACAAAGTGGTGGTACGAACCATGGAGGAGGGAACCATTTTTACGACCCTCGATGAAGAGGAACGGAAGCTCCACGCCGATGACCTGATGATCTGCAATGCTGAATCCGGAATGTGCATTGCCGGTGTGTTCGGAGGAGCCCATTCGGGTGTCACCGGAAAAACAAAAAATATCTTCCTCGAGAGTGCCTGCTTTCATCCGTTGTACATCCGCAAAACAGCACGCCGCCACGACCTGAATACGGATGCAGCCTACCGCTTTGAGCGGGGTACCGATCCCAACGGAACGATCTATGCCCTCAAAAGAGCGGCCCTCCTGATCAGGGAACTGGCCGGAGGAACCATATCCTCGGAAATTGTAGATGTATATCCCCATCCTGTGGCTGATTTCGAAGTCTCCCTGGAGTACAAAAACATTACCCGCCTGATAGGAAAAGAGATCGGATCCGGAATGATCAGAAAAATACTTGCCTCGCTGGAAATACAAATTGTTTCGGAAAACGAATCAGGACTGGTGGTTCATGTACCCACTTACCGTGTGGATGTACAAAGGGAAGCCGATGTGATTGAAGAGATCCTGCGCATCTATGGATACAACAATGTGGAGATTCCATCCCTGGTAAAATCAACCGTACAGACTTCTCCAAAGCCTGATCCGGAGAAGATAAAAAACAGAATCTCAGAAATGCTTACAGCACAGGGCTTTTATGAGATTATGGCCAATTCACTGACCCGGGCTGACTATTACAAAAACATGACCGGTTATCCCGACCATAAAACCGTCCGGCTATTTAATCCGTTGAGTTCTGATTTGAACGGCATGCGGCAAACCCTGCTTTTCGGGGGCCTGGAAAGCATCGCCTACAATATCAACCGCCAGCATCCGGATCTCCGGTTTTATGAATTCGGGAATTGCTATTTTAAGAAAGATGCCTGCCCGGAAGATTCCCCGGCCGACAGGTACTACGAAGAAGAACACCTGGGTCTTTTTGTGACCGGAAGAAAAGAACCGGAACAATGGAATGCCCCGGCTGAAGAATCGTCCTTTTTCCAGATTAAAGCCTACGCGGAAAACATCCTGAGGAAAACCGGATGTAACCTGGAAACCCTCAGGGTGGAAGAATCAGCCTGTGAACTTCTCTCCGACGGATTGGTCTATCTTACCGGAAACCACCAGAAGCTGGCTGAAGCTGGTTTTGTAGCCCCTGAATGGCTCAAAAAATTCGATATCGGTCAACCGGTTTATTATGCCGACTTCAACTGGGGGCTGTTGCTCCGGGAGTTGCGGAAAAACAAGGTGGAATACCATGAATTGCCTAAATATCCGGCGGTCCGCCGCGACCTGGCCCTCCTGATCGACAAAGGAGTAAAATTCGACACCCTGAAAAAGCTGGCATTCCATACCGAGCGGAAAATATTGCGCGAAGTGAACCTCTTCGATGTGTATGAAGGGGAAGGAATCCCGGAGGGAAAAAAATCCTATGCCCTGAGTTATATTCTTCGTGACGATAAGTGCACCTTAAAAGAGAAGCAGATCGATAAGGTGATGAAGAAACTGGTTTCGATGTATGAACGGGAGCTGGGAGCCCAACTCAGATAAAGAGGCCATCCTCAGAACACAATGAAGATCAGTAAGGATTTTCTATCAACATACCAAAGAGCTGTTTTTAGAATTTTTTATATATGCAAAACCACACCAAAGGAATCCTTTATGCTTCTATAACCGCTTTTTTCTGGGGTTTTCTGGCCATAGCCCTCAAGATAGCCACCCGTGAATTTGAACCGGCTACCATTGTGTGGAGTCGTTTTTTCATTGCTTTTCTGCTGTTGGCTGCCTGGCAGGGGCTGCATGATCCTTCGGCCTTCAGGATCCTCATCCGTCCTCCGCTTCTGTTGGTGCTGGCTGCGTTGGGATTAAGCTGGAACTACCTGGGATTCACCCTGGGGGTACAGCACACCACACCGGGCAATGCCCAGATTTTCATCCAGGCAGGAGCATTGACGCTGGCTTTGGTGGGGATAACCTTTTTCAGGGAACGCCTGAACCGCAGGCAGGTGATTGGTTTCATCCTGGCCCTGGCAGGGCTGGTCCTTTTCTACCACCAGCAGGCAGGAGAATTTATCGGCCACGGGAATATGTACCTTAAAGGAGTTCTTTTGACCCTCTCCGGGGCCCTGGCATGGGCGTTGTATGCTTCGTTGCAGAAGATCCTGGTTGCCAAACACCCGGTGGAATCCCTGAATCTGTTTCTCTTCGGGCTGCCGGTGCTGATCTACCTTCCTTTTATCAACCTGACCCCCCTATTCCATTTGCCCCTGATCTGGTGGCTCCTCATGCTTTTCCTCGGTGTCAATACCTTCATCGCCTACACCTGCATTGCCAAAGCCCTGAAATATACGGAAGCCAACAAGGTAAGCATCATCATCATCCTCAATCCCCTGATCACTTTTGTGACCATGGAGATCCTCGACCGCCTCAACGTTTCCTGGATTGATGCCGAACGGTTTACACTCCTCACCGTAGTCGGAGCCCTCATCGTCCTTACGGGAGCCCTCCTGGTAACCTGGCAACGAAAAAAAGAGCATTTTTAATGCCTTCATGGTCCTTTACGACGAGATGCCGGAACTTGCAATCACCGCTCGTTGGAAAAAGCACTGACCCTGGATTCTGAAAATGTCCAGGGACTCATCGAAAAAGGAAACATGTACCATTACCTGCCCGGGGTGTTGGGCGGAGATAAAGAAAAAGCAGCATCTTTTTACCGGAGAGCCATTCAAAAGATGGAAGACGAAAACCTGACCGAAAACAACTGGTTATACCTCAATCAACTGGTCGTTCTTGCCCAAATACAAACCGGGCTGGGAAATGCCGGGGAGGCCGGAGATACCTACCGGAAAATCCTGCAAACAGAACCGGACTACCTCTGGGTGAGGGATGAACTCTATCCGGAATTCCTGAAACAAACCGGTTCCCGCTAGAATCGCTTCTGTTGGGGGGAACAAGCTATTTCTACCCACACTTACGATACCCCCATCAACCGGTTAACGTGCGTTTTGGGATCTTCAGCCCTTCGTTATCTCATTTTTTCGGGTTCCTCCCGGAACGGATGTTCCTGCATATACGCATCGTTCCTTAGGGCAGTTACCTGCCAGTAATGTTTTATGCTTCATGTGTGGTTCTTTTTATATCACTCAATGCTTGTTTGTCTGTTCTTCATTGATCCGGATTCTCTATCGGCCTTGTATCGATGAATAAAAACAAATAAATGATGGAAATCAATTCGCATCGCCAACAACCGTTTCAGCTCACTTTGTTATTGATGAAAGATTAGACATATACAAATTAGGTCTTTTTTTGGAATTTTTCACTTTTTTACTAAATTATTTTTTATTCTCACCCATTTTTTCAGGCTTGCAACAGGCTGGGTTCAAGTGGTCTATCGGTTTCCTGCAGCATGAGAAGTATAATACACCCTTGATTCATCTCCTCCTGTATACTTGTAATGGATTGATATTCAACTACAATTACCTCATCTTCCGGGAAACCGGCGTTGAAAGTCAGCAGGCGAAAGGACATGGCTCCGGGTTATCTGCTCTTCGGACAACGCTGTTGATGGTGGGACCAGAAAACCGGCCAGGAACCTGTTCCATGGGCCAACGTAGCTTTGCATTCGAAGCTACCCTACAGAAAGGTCTCTTTTGGGACAAATTCCGCGCCCAGATAATTCGATGAATCGTTATAATCCGGAAAATGTACCATGGTGAGTTCAAGAAGCCCCTCCGACACTTTATATGTTAACCTGCTGTATATCATTTCTCCCGACCCCCGGTGAATCAATCCGGGCTTCCATATATCCGGATCGATGGGTGTTCCGTCGAAATCATCGTAAATGACGGTTTGCATGTACCGCTAATCAAAAGCCCGTGGAACAACCTGTGAAAGAACAGCATGGGAAAAAGTAAAAAGAAAAAATATAAATACAATGATTCGATGCATGATCTTTTTTGTTAACCGGAAGCTTTTCGCGGATTCACCCTCCAATCTGTTTCCGTCTGTTTTGATTCAAAGAAAAGAGTTTACATAAAATATGCCAATACGAACAACCCAGGTTTGAGAATCAGAAGAATTCTGTCTACTTTTATTTTTTAAAACGGAATTTATGCGACTCATAGAAATCATCCAGGGGGACATCACCCGGTTGAAGGTTGATGCCATAGTCAATGCTGCCAACACGTCGCTCCTGGGGGGTGGAGGTGTTGATGGGGCGATCCACCGGGCTGCCGGCCCTGAATTGCTGGCTGAATGCCGGACCCTCAACGGCTGCCCCATCGGAGAAGCCAGAATCACCCAGGGATATAACCTGCCGGCAAAATATGTGATCCATACGGTAGGCCCGGTATGGCACGGCGGAAATTCCGGGGAACCTCAGAAACTGGCTTCCTGTTACCGGCAAAGCCTGGAACTTGCAGAAAAAAACAACCTAACATCCGTGGCTTTCCCGAATATCAGTACCGGCGTGTATGGATATCCCAAAAAAGAAGCAGCAACCATCGCTGTCAGAGAAGTCAGAAACTTCCTCGAAGAAGCAAACTCGATCAACCGCGTGATATTCTGTATCTTTGATGAGGAAAATTATCAGATTTACCAGGAGTTCCTGGAAGAGTGAAGAATCGATAAGGATTCCCGATTTTTGGATTATCAGATTATCGGACTAAATAGAACCAGGAACCAGGAGTCTAGAACCAAGAAATAAGGATCAAAAAAGATCGATGAAGATCAATCCTTCCGATGCAGTCGGAAAATCCTCCACCTAAGAAAAAATGTGCCTGATAAGGCAAAAAAGGCCCCGACGCTTCGGGGTGGGGCCACGCCCAAACATCAAAACAAAATATATCATCCCATCATTCCAATCGATGCAATAATTAAGGCTTGCAATGGCATTTTGTGGTCGGGGTTGTCCACTCGCTATGCTCGCGTTGTCGGGGTTCTCATGGTTGCCGGATGCCCTTCTTTCGGAGGGTCACCAGCAGATCCTCCACTTTTTCAATCAGTTCACTTTGCTTCATCGAAAAGTTGTTTAGCATAATGGAAAAAGCCAGTTCTTCACCGGTTACGGTTACCAGGTAGCCGGCGAAACAGCGCACCCGTGTCATGGACCCGCTTTTGCAGCGGAGGCTTTGGTTTGGAAAACGAGCCGGATCAAAAAAAATCAATGTCCCCTCACCCGGTTCCGGCAATGAACCGGTAAAAAGCTCCGAATGAGGACTTTCATTTTTCATGTAAAGAAGTATTTCCGTAAGGTGGCGGGGACTTAGTGCATTGGACCGGGAGAGCCCGCTGCCATCCTCCATGAAGAGGGTTGTGGTATCTAGGCCTTTCTGAGACCAGAAATCCCGTATAATCCTTACCCCTTCCCGGGTTGTTCCCAATCCGTTTTTTTCCCAGGCAAGTTGTTTTACCAGGTGCTCGGCAAACAGATTGACACTCTCATGGTTCAGGACCTTAACGATGGCTGACAAGGGAGGAGAAACCACCTCGTGGATGGGTACCGTTTTTTCACCGGCTGTTCTTCTTTTGACATTCCCCGAAACAGGTATATGGATTCTTTCGAGTTTTGATTTCAGCATCTTCGCCAGGACGATACCCGGTTCCGGCAGGGATGCTTTGATAGGGAAACGATCCCGGTTCACGGGGATGGTTCCCCTGATCTTCAGGAGGTCCCCCCACGGACTACCATACACGTAGGCCTGATCGGAATTCTTCTCCGATGAAGTTGCATAATTCTCAAACTTCAGCTCTTCAGCCCAGGGATCCACATAAATGATGGAAACAGGCTCTCCGGCTTCGTCTCCTGACTGTAAGGTGATCCGGAACATATTGTCATGCACGGCCAAAGCACCTGCCCCGGCTCCGTAATAGTTCCCGATATCTTCCCAGACCCAGCCCGGAGGAACCCTCTGTTCTTCATACGCAGACTCATCGATGCACAGGTTCCCGTTAATGCCCCGGATCCCTTTCAGAATAAGGGACTGAACCCATTGATCAAGAAAAGGAGGATTCCGGTAAAAATCCGGAAAATACGCAGAACCCAGCGCAGGATCCCCTCCCCCGATAATCAGAAGATCGCCATCGAGAAAGTGTGTTTGACGATGGATCTGCCCGGAGTAAGCCAGATGGGTTTTAAACCGGTAGGCGGGTCCCAGAATCTCCAGGGCTGCCGCTGAGGATACCAGTTTTAAGGTGGAAGCAGGAACCATGAGCTGATCCGGATGGAATGCGTAAACCACAGAATCATTGCTGATATCAACCACCACAATTCCTGTACCGGCCCCTTTCATCAAAGGATGAGCCTGTAATTCCTTTACTTTCTGATCAAACAGGGACTGGCAAGAACAAACCCTGCCAGCAAAAAAAAAGAATAAAACAAGAAAAATCCGCACGTTCATAGTAGATTTATTGGCTATTTTGTAGAATCGTATTTTTTCAACATATTTTAATCAACAGGAAAGGTAAGAAAAGTTCATGTTACGCACAATATTAATCGTCGGAACCGGGGGATTCCTGGGCAGTGCCCTCCGGTATATAATCCATGTACTGGTTGAAAAAGGGATGACAAGCACCTTCCCGTGGGCTACATTCATTGCCAACATCTTAGGGTGTTTTATTATCGGAGTGGTGTATGCCTTTTCTGAAAAAGGAAACCTGCTGAATCCTGAACTGAGGGTTTTCCTGACCGTAGGGTTTTGCGGAGGGTTTACCACCTTTTCAGCGTTTGCCTACAACAACCTCAACCTGCTGAAAGATAATTCCATTTATTATCTTCTGTTAAATGCCGGCGGAAGCCTGGTTGCAGGGGTTTTTGCCGTTTATCTTGGAATCGTCCTGGTCAGGGCGCTCATTTAAACCTATAGCCATGAATATCGAAGGAAAAGCCTGTTTAATGAAAATCTATGTGGGGGAATCGGATAAAATCAACGGAAGGCCGTTGCATGAAGAGATCGTCTTTGAAGCCAGAAATGCAGGACTGGCGGGTGCTACAGCAACCAAAGGGATCATGTCATTCGGGGCCAGCCATTCGATCCACACCATGAAAATATTTGCCATCTCGGGGGACCTTCCGGTGGTGATAGAAATTGTGGATAAAGAGAAAAAAATAAAAAAATTCCTGAAAAAAGTAGATCAACTGATCGACGGAAGCAAAAAAGGAGGGCTCGTGATCCTCTCAGAAATCGAAGTTCACAAATACAAAAAAGGAGAAAAATACCAGGATCCCAATTCGTCTTAAGTAAATATAAAATAACCGGACCATCGCTGCAGGGAGTTCATCGATTTCCGTACAATTCACTATATTTGAACTGGTTTTAAATGAAACCGGAAAAATAGCGTACATCACCAGGGTCAGGTCAGGAATGCGTGGTCGCACCATTCATCCGATGATGATCTGTTTGCTGTTATCGAAGCGATAAAACAACAGATTACGATTGACACGATCCTATAGCAATAGCAATCATTTTAATAACCATTAAAAAAAAATCACTATGTTAATAAACAATGTTACAGGCAGAGAGATTCTGGATTCACGGGGAAACCCGACTGTTGAAGTGGAAGTAGTGCTTGAAAGTGGGGCTTTCGGGCGTGCAGCCGTTCCTTCAGGTGCTTCAACAGGGGAAAATGAAGCCCTGGAATTACGGGACGGAGACAAAGGACGCTATCTTGGAAAGGGAGTCTTAAAAGCGGTTGAAAACATCAATACCATCATTGCCAAAGAGATTATAGGCATGGATGCAACCGATCAGGTTGCCCTGGACCACAAGCTTCTGGAGCTTGATGGCACCAAAACCAAGTCGAAGCTGGGAGCCAATGCCATGCTGGGGGTTTCCCTGGCCGTTGCCAAAGCAGCCGCCAATTATTGCGGATTGCCGCTTTACAGGTACATCGGTGGTACGAATGCCAAAACACTTCCCATCCCGATGATGAACATCATCAATGGCGGATCGCATTCCGATGCACCCATAGCCTTCCAGGAATTTATGATCCGCCCGATTGGAGCAACTTCATTCCGCGAAGGCCTCCGCATGGGCGCTGAAGTTTTCCATAACCTGAAGAAGGTACTGAAAAACCGCGGACTCAGTACCGCGGTGGGCGATGAAGGGGGGTTTGCCCCTGAACTGGACGGCACGGAAGATGCCTTGAACTGCATCCTCGAAGCCGTAAAAAATGCCGGTTATAAACCGGGCCGGGCTGAAGAGGGTGGCGATGTATCCATTGCCCTCGATTGTGCTGCTTCGGAATTTTTTGTCGATGGCGTGTACGACTATACAAAATTTGAAGGCGAAGGAGCTGCAAAACGCACTTCGGAAGAACAGGCCCAATACCTCGCGGAACTGATCGATAAATTTCCGATCGACTCCATTGAGGACGGAATGGATGAAGGCGACTGGGACGGTTTTGTATTGTTAAACAAAAAAATCGGAGACCGGTGTCAACTCGTTGGTGACGATGTTTTTGTGACCAATGTGGAGTACCTGAAGAAAGGCATCGAACTGGGTGCTGCCAACTCCATCCTGATCAAGGTGAACCAGATCGGTACCCTTACCGAAACCCTGGATGCCATCGAAATGGCTCACCGTGCAGGATACACCTCGGTAACCTCCCACCGTTCGGGGGAAACCGAAGATGCAACCATCGCCGACATTGCTGTGGCAACCAACAGCGGCCAAATAAAAACGGGCTCCCTGAGCCGCTCCGACCGGATGGCCAAATACAACCAGTTGCTTCGCATTGAAGAAGAACTGGGAAGTTCAGCGATCTACGGATACAAAAAAGTATACAAAAAATAAACCCGGCATACCGCAAGGAATTATTGGAATGAAACGCATTGATCCCTATGAGAGATCAGGATCCATTCACTTAATTCCTGAAATCCGTATTTCAGGAATAAAAAAACAGGGCTGCATGCAGCCCTGTTTTTTTCAGTTGTAGTTTACTCTACTA
>CAZNPV010000070.1:0-10374 GCA_964575025.1 uncultured Mariniphaga sp. | reverse complement strand
CCTCACCTTGTGTTATGCTGAATAGGGAATAGATTTTATTCCATTCCACCATTGATTCTGTTTTGTTGATGAACGCATTTTGGTTTGATAAGGATTGGCTGGTTTAGCATCCGGCGGCTGCCGGATCAGCCACTCACCCCCCTCACCTGATGTATCAAAAAAGAGGGAATAAACCTCTTCCTTTTTCGTGCGTGCAAATGTATTAATAGTTTTTAATATTGACAACATGTTTTTTCTATAATTATGTGAATAAATCCCCTTCTATTACACAATAAAATGTGAAGGGAGACGTTTTCTAAATAGCAGAATAACAACATATAAGGACTTGTAATCTTTCTAAAGAAGATAAACTGTTTGGTAAATTCAAACTTTCGGTTTACATTTGGTAGGAAAGAAAAGGAAGTTCATTGAAAGGAACATATTGATCCGCATTAATATTTAGTTGGTAAACTCAACAGTAATCGTAAACCGGGTAAGCTTACGGTTGTTAAAACAGGCCTCAGTTCCGGTTTTCCGGAAAGCCGCAAGGCCGGAGGACGTTTGATCAACCGGGCACCCAAATCCTATCATTTAGGGGTTTTACAAACAGTTTAGTGCGGATTTTTTTTCGAATTAAAAGCTGGCTTATCTATAAGCCGGCTTTTATTCTTTTGGCTTGTCTGAAGTTTTTGTTGTCTTCTTCCTGAAAATTATGAAGAAATAAATATATTTGGAGCAAAATGCCTCTTTAGCTCAGCGGTAGAGCAGCTCACTCGTAATGAGCAGGTCGTGGGTTCAAATCCCATGAGAGGCTCTGAAAATTATCCTGTAGTTCCAATGTGCTGTACATTGGGGCCAAAGGATGAGTCAGCAAACCCCAAAGAATCACCAACTAGAAAATACGGGATTTTGGAACCTGATCCGGCTGTTTAATTCTTTCTGCCAGACCATTCTTTTAATGTGTAAACCAGAAGGAATAAGACCAGCAGCACACTCACCAGGGAAGCGATTCTCGGGATATAGTCTCCGTACTTTACGTAAAAAGTAATCTTTTCATTTCCATTCAGTTTCCCTCTCAATGCAGCATCTTTCCACCAGCCGGTTTTCTGAAGCACGTCGCCCCGTTGGTTGATCAAACAGGAGATTCCGGTATTCGCAGCCCGGGCAATGCTCCGTCTTGTTTCGATTGCCCGGAGGCGTGCATAGGACATGTGTTGTTTGTATCCGGGCGTATCTTTCCACCATCCGTCGTTGGTGATAATAAAAATGTACCGGGCTCCTTGTTTGACAAAATCAGCTATGTAAGCTCCGAAGATCGATTCATAACAAATAGCCGGGGCAATCCGGGTTCCGTCGTCGGCTATGAAATTTGCAGGTTTCCCCTGCTTCCCGAGGCTACCTGAAGTGCCCCCCAGGTCGATAATAAAATTCTGCAAAAAACCCAGGTATTTCAGATACGGTATTTTCTCCACGCCGCTGACAAGAATCGATTTATGATAGATCTGGGGTTCTCGATCTGATCCGATGTAAAGAGCGGTATTAAAAACATCAAAAACAAGCATTCGACCGTCATTCAATTCTCTTGCTCTGGCTGTTTCCGGTATGGAATCTCCCGACCGGTAGTATTTTAATGTGGAGGCGCCAAACATTAATTCTGTGCCCGGAGTGTTTTCTGTTAACCGGGCCATGTTGCGGAACTGAACATTATTTTCCAGGTTCTCTTCGTCCCAGTATTGTTCAAAGATTGTTTCCGGCCCCAGGATAAAATCGGTTTCGCCGGTCATTTTTGACCTGGCAAGGTCGACAAATTTCCGGAGAACCTGATTGGAGAACCCGATATCATGCGATTCATTGTAAGGATCGATATTTGGCTGGACCACCACTACCTCCCGGGGATCTTCCTTTTCCTCATAATGGGTGTACATAAACACGGAAACCATAATGGGAATCCCCACCCAAACCACAACCGAAAAAGCAGAAATGTAAAACCAGCGGGTTCTGTTTCTTTGGACAATATTTTTCAGAACCTTATAGATCAGTATATTGCCTGTCAGGATCCACAAGGAACCTCCAAAAACACCGGTACATTCATACCACTGGATCATTTTCACCTGATTGGCGAATCCGTTTCCGAGGGTCAGCCAGGGCCATTCAAAGTCCCAGTGGTAATGTAGAAATTCAAACGAAAGATAAAAAACAACCAACGCAAGGTAGCCAAGGCTCCCGGAAAATCTGCGTCTGGCCGCATGAGCCAGCCACCAGATGAGAGCCATTGCAAAAGCATTCAGGGTGATTGCAGCTATTGCGCCTGCAGGGGTTGCATGTTTGATCCACCAGGTGGTAAGCAGGTTCCAGACCAGGAAGGCCAGAAAGGCCTGTCCGAAGAATGAAACACTTCGAACGGTTTTTTTAGCCGATACGTAATGATCATCCAGGCAGAGCAACGGCAGGAAGGCAACAAAGAGGATCCATCCGGGTAATCCAAGCCAGGCCAGGCTCAGGAGTATGCCGGAAAGACAAGCTAATATAATTTTCAGGCTTCCCTTCATGGATCAGCTGTTTACTCTGTTTTCTAAAGCGACGGCCTGTTTTTCCCTCTCACGGAAAACAAAGTCCACCCGGCCGATCATCATTCCTCCCCACCAGGCCTGGTTTACAATTACCGGCCGGCCGGCCCTGTTGGTTATTTCAAGGGGCTTTTCAAGGTAGGTATGGGTATGTCCTCCAACAATCAGGTGGGTTCGTTCTGTATGGACTGCAATCTGTTCATCGCCGATTCGCCCGTCACGGTAATGCAATCCAAGATGGGAAAGGCAGATGATCAGGTCACATGCCTCCTCTTCGGACAGGAAGGATTCCATCTCCAGGGCAACCTTCAGGGGATCGTTGTACACCGTATTTCCATAGTTCGCTTCGGCTACCAGGCCTTTCAGTTCGATTCCCAGCCCATAGATTCCGATTTTTACTCCCCCGCGGTTAAAGATCCTGTAGCGGGGGAAAGAACCTTTCAGAATGGTATCGGAGAAATCGTAGTTGGAACAGATCAATGGGAAACCAGCATGTATCAAGGGATCCTTTAGGCCTTTCAGACCGTTGTCGAATTCATGGTTCCCAACGGTTCCGGCATCATACCCTGCCAGACTCATCGTCTTGAAGATCAGTTCGCCTTTATAAAAATTAAAGAAGGGTGTTCCCTGGAACATATCCCCGGCATCGAGGAGCAAGGTTCCGGGATTCTCCAGTCTGACTTTTTTTACATATTCTGAAATGCGTGCCAGTCCTCCCTTTCCGTTGTACCGTTCATCCGAACTTTCAAAGGGATCAATGTGGCTGTGTATATCATTGGTATGCAAAATGGTAATGGTGTATAAGCCATTTTTTGCCTGCATGGAGAAGGGAGCCAGACCCGCCCATAGTCCGGTTGCCCCTGCCATGACATTCCTGATAAAAAGTCTTCTATTCATAATAGATCCTCCCGTCGGTTTTTGCAGATACAGACCGGCCGCTTTGATACAGCTTTTCCATGTGTCTGATGATCACATCACGAATTAACAAATCGCTTGAAACCTGTTGCAAGGCATTTTTCAGCATCTCCAGGTTATCTCCTCCGTCTGCTATATAATCGTTTGTAATCAGCCAATAGTGTCCGTTCGGGTCAAGGGATTTCCCGGCAATCGTGATATTTTCAGCCTTACTGCCGGAAATAGCAAACCGGACTCCTCCCAGGCTGTCTCCTCCATTCCCGGCTATTCTGTCCAGGAAACGCTTAATATCAGAACCCTTCAGTTTCAGAAAGACCATTTTGTTTTCAAAAGGCATAAGCTCATAAATATGCTGTACGGTTATTTCACCCTTCGGAAGAAAAGTCCGAATGCCTCCATAGTTAAAATAGGAAACTGCTGCTTCCATGCGCTGGTTTTCTTCTTTTAAAAAATCCTTCCCTTCCAGGAGCAACAAGTCGGCCAGGAAATTGGTAAGATTGCTTTCAGGCTTATTCTTTACCATTTGTTCCTCAGCTTTACCGATAACCCGTGACATCTTTTCCTTCAGTTGTTTTGCGTAGGGTTGACAGAGCGAAACCACATGCGGATCTTCCTCAGCCAGGGTTGAATCTACCGGAATATTCTGATACTGAATATCTGTGATATAACGGTTTGGGCTACATGCAGCCAGGATACCGATTATTAACAACAGGTTGTAAACAACTAATTTCCGCATTTGCTGTAAATGATTAAAAATCTTTTTAATATTAATCCGTTAAAATAATAAAATATAACGGCCGGTTCATGGATTTTTCAAACTTACATATAAATAAGTTCGGAGGCATTATTTTAACAATTTTTTTACTTTTCATGCTGTTTCCTGCGGTTTCCCAGGAGAATTACATGCTGGTGGAAGCAAAGGAGGGGGATGGTATTTACACTTTGCTTCGCAGGCATGGCTTGCAACCGGGGCAATACCTTCATGAATTCATATCCTTGAACAAATCAGCCCTGGGGACAAACCATGCACTTTTTTCTGGAAGAATGTACAAATTGCCGGTACAAGCTGAAAGCGATCCCGGACCGTCTATTTCAGCAAATGCTGTTGTTCACAGCTATCCAATTTTTGGTGAAAAGTACAAAGAGGTAGCTATTTCGTCGGACGAACTCAGCGGAGCTGTGTATTATCTTGTGGCCGGTCACGGAGGGCCGGATCCTGGTGCGATGGGAAGGTATGGGAACCATACCCTGTGCGAAGATGAATATGCCTATGACGTGACCTTGCGCCTTGCCAGAAACCTTATTGAAAAAGGGGCCTCCGTATACATGATTATCCGGGATCCCGATGAAGGAATCAGGGATGAACAGTTCCTGAAACCGGATAAGGATGAGATCTGTTACCCCAATCTGAGCATCCCCTTAAACCATGTTGCCAGGCTCAGACAGCGCAAGGACGCTGTGAATAACCTCTATCTCAAAAACAAAAATAAATTTCAGCGGGTGATCGTGGTGCATGTGGACTCCAGAAGCCGCGGAGAAAACATTGATGTGTTTTTTTATCATGACCGGAGAAGCAACACCGGACATAAAGCGGCAACGATCCTGCAACGGACGTTTGATAAGAAATACAGGGAAAACCAACCCGGCAGGGGATACCATGGCACGGTTTCCTGCCGGGGACTGTATATGGTCAGGAATACATACCCTGTGGCGGTTTATATCGAACTGGGCAATATTAACCATGCCCGTGACCAGAGACGGTTCATCGTGACCGATAACCGACAGGCTCTGGCCAATTGGATGACCCTTGGACTGGTGGAGGATTTTCAGACAAATAAATAAGGAAATTATAGTTCCAGATTGCCTTCTTCGTGCTTTTTGAAGAGTTTCGAAAGGGTAGCCAGTTGAGTGGCAATTTTTTTCATGGCCTCTTCGGTGCCGGATGTAATTTCTTTATTTTGTATCTTAAGCAGAAGGTACCCATAGATTGCGTTCAGGCAGGTTTCGATGTCATGGGCTGAAGCATTTCCTTTTAACCTGAATTCATTAATCAGAGCGATATTCTCATTGAAGAAAGCAGAATATTCAGGGGAAGTATTCTTTTGTAAGATCCTCAGATGAAATTCGTTGAGGTCGTTGATGTGGTTTGCCAGGAACTGAAGATGGCCTGATTCTGAGATTCCTTCTTTATCCATCATCAGGACCAGGTTCGCGTACCAGTCGATTACTTCCTGCTGTTGGGATTCGTTTAGCCGGTACCTGGAAATGAGATGGTCTTGTATAAGGTCCATATCCATTTTAAAAGCCCGGATCAGGTCTTCAACCTGAAACATATAAAGGATGTATTCTGCAATATTCTCTTTTCTTTTTTTTCTGGCGACAAACATAATTTTCACATTTACTCATTAAACAAACGGTCTATATCCCGTCGTTCTTTTTTTGTAGGGCGGCCCGCCCCTTTCTTCCGGTTAAACCAGGAACCCCTTTTTTGCATTTCCAGCACTTCGAGTTGTTCCGGGGGGGTAATATCTTCCACAAATCCGGCAGCAAGGCTTGCTGACATTCGTTTTTCTGTTACATCGAGTATTTTATAAGTCCGGATGACAGGTGATTTTCTGACTTCCACCACCTGGCCGGGTTTAACTGCATGGGAAGGTTTTACAGGGAGATTGCCCAGGAAGACCCGTCCTTTTTTACAGGCTTCTGCCGCCTTGTTTCTTGTTTTGAAGATTCTGACAGCCCAAAGCCATTTATCCATCCGCACCCCTTTGTCCATTTTTATTCTCTTTTATTAAAAAGATTCATGGTCCGATCTATGCCTAACGTGCCAAAGTTTTGGATTATTTCAATACAGGATTCAATTTTCTCCGGAAGGGCTTTTTCTTCTTCACGGGTCCAGTTGCTGAGCACATAATCGACCTGAAATCCCGGATGGAAATCATCCCCGATGCCAAAACGCAACCGGGCATAGTTGGTATGGCCCAGTGTCTCATTGATGCTTTTGAGTCCGTTATGACCGCCATCGCCTCCTTTTGCCCTGATCCGCAAAGTCCCAAAGGGCAATGCAATATCATCCACCAGGACCAGCAGATTGCCCACAGGGATCTTTTCTTTTTGTAACCAGTAATTTACAGCCTTTCCGCTTAGGTTCACCCAGGTGGTTGGGCGGAGAAGGATAAACAACCTGGACCTGTATTTGTATTCGGCGATAAACCCGTATCTACGGTCCGCAAAAGAGATATTGGATGCATCAGCCCATGCATCCAATATTCTAAAGCCAATGTTGTGACGGGTATTTTCGTACTTTTCTCCTATGTTGCCCAGACCGGCAATAAGGTATTTCAAGTTGCTGGTTTTTTATGATCACTATTCCGTTGTTCCGGAAGTTTCTTCAGATGGGGTTTCTTCTCCGGCTTCTTCTTCCTCAAGCTCTTGTTCCTCTATTTCTTCAGGAAGCAGGGATTTTGCCATTCTGGTAACAATCACTCCAACGACTACATTGGATTTATCGTTGAGGAATTCGAGGTTATCTCTTTTCAGATCCTCCACCTTGATGCTGTCACCAATATCCAGATTTTCCACATTGATTTCAATGTAATCCGGAAGGTCTTTTGCCAGGGCTTTAACACGCAGCCTGCGAAGGTTTGTGTATAATTTCCCTCCTTGTTTTATTCCAACTGCCAACCCCTCGATTTTTACCGGAATCTCCATTTTTACCGGTTTGTTTTCTTTTAACAGAAGAAAATCCGTATGGAGCAGTTGCTCATCTGTGGGGTGCCATTGCTGATCCTGGAGGATGGTTTTGTAGATTTCTCCGTCAAGATCCAGGTCGATCAGATATACATCCGGTGTATAGATAATCTTACGGAATTCATTAAATTCAGCATAAAAATGCACGGGTTTGTCACCTCCGTATAACACACACGGAACATTTCCTTCTGCCCGCAGCTTTCTGGCATATTTTTTACCGACGGACTCTCTTTTTTTTCCTTTAATTACTACTGATTTCATTTTTTACTAATTTACAATTATGGTACTCAGTTTCACTCCTGGTGTAAAACAGGATAAAACAGCATGCATAATTATACAGGCTGGCTCTCTTAAAAAAGCGGTGCAAATATAATCATTACCTGTAATATAACGAACTTATCGATTGATTTTTATAAATTCGCAGGATTGCTTCTCCAAAGGCCTCAGCAACAGATATATATTTTATTTTTTTGGAAACATTTTTTGGGGCTATAGAATCGGTAAAGAATACTTCTTCGAGGGCCGATTCATCGATTCTCTTGACAGCGGGGCCCGATAAGACGCCATGGGCGGCAAAAGCCCTCACACTGTTTGCTCCTTTTTCCTTCATTAAATTGGCTGCTTTCGTGATGGTTCCGGCGGTATCAATCATATCATCCACAATGATGACATCTTTATTTGTGATATCTCCGATAACGGTCATATTCCCCACCACATTGGCTTTTGATCTTGATTTATGGCAGATAACCATTCCGCATTCCAGCATCCTTGAATAGGTATTGGCCCGTTTGGTGCCTCCCACATCAGGGGAAGCAATCACCAGATTCGGAAGGTTCATCTTATGAATGAAGGGGATAAAATGGGCCGATGCAAAGAGATGGTCCACCGGCACATTGAAGAAACCCTGTATCTGGTCGGCATGCAGGTCCATGGTTATCACCCTGTTGACGCCTGCTGCCGATAACAGGTCGGCAACCAGCTTGGCCCCGATGGATACCCGCGGTTTATCCTTCCGGTCCTGGCGGGCGTACCCAAAGTATGGAATCACTGCATTAATCGTGTGGGCACTGGCACGCTTGGCCGCATCAATCATGAGAAACAACTCCATAAGATTGTCTGATGGAGGAGCAGTCGACTGAACAATAAAAACATGCGATCCCCGGATGGTCTCTTCATAACAGGGTTCGAATTCTCCATCGGCAAAAACCGGACAGGAAGACCTGCCCAAAGAAATGCCTATGTTCTCACATATTTTTTCTGTTAAATGACGGGTCCCGGTACAGGTGAAAATTTTTAACGGATGGTTCTTTTGGCCCATGTTTGTTTGATTTAGGGTTGAATTTGAGTTAAGATGGTCATTATTAGCATAATAAATGAGTTGCTCATGAATAGTTTCCCCCTAAAAGTAAGAAGAAAATAAAAAACAATCAACTCCATTTTAATTTGATTCGTTAATCTGTTGGATATAATCAAGGATCTCCTTCCTTCCCAATCCTTTGGCAGCAGATGAAACAAAGAAGGGAGGTAATTCTTCCCATGTTTCTGAAAGTTTCCGGCTGTAATCCGCTACATTTTTATCTGCTTCCTGAGGTTTCAGCTTATCTGCTTTGGTAAATACCATAGCAAAGGGAATCCGGCTTATCCCCAGCCAATGGATGAATTCCAGGTCTATCTTCTGGGGTTCATGGCGGATATCGATCAGGACAAAAAGGCAATACAGGTTTTCCCTTGTTAGAATATACTGACGAATAAGGGTGTTGAATTTTTTGCGTTCTTTTTTTGAGACTTTAGCATATCCGTATCCCGGCAGGTCGACCAGATACCAGAAATCATTGATGAGAAAATGATTGATCAGCCTGGTTTTTCCCGGGTTCCCCGATATTTTAGCCAGTGATTTGTCCTGAACCAGCATGTTTATCAACGATGACTTCCCTACATTGGATCGTCCGGTAAAGGCATATTCGGGCCGGTCAGGTGCCGGGCATTTTGTGACATCTGCATTGCTGATTAAAAAAAGGGCTTTTTTTACTTCCATCGTTACGCATTATGGATGTACACTTCAAGCAGCGCTACTTCATTATGGAAAGGCCGCAGGCTGAAATTTGGTATACTGGCCGGAACCAACAGGGTTTCTCCTTTTTTTAGTAATCCGCTTCCCCCGCTGTAGTTTAATTCCAGTTCCCCTTCGATGCACAGATAGATCACAAAAGAATCAACAGAATAAAAGTCTCTTTCGATTTTTTTATTCAATACCAGAAGGTTGGTGGTGAAATAGTTGCAACGAACCAGTTCCGAGGGTTTATTCAGCTGCCTTTTGTATTTTTTCTTATAGCTTTTCTGATAGTCAAAACGGATGGCATCGAGGGCCAGGTCGGTGTGTAATTCTCTTTTCTTTTCTTCTGCATCTTTTCTGTCAAAATCATAAATCCGGTATGTCACATCCGATGTCTGTTGAATTTCAGCTACCAACACGCCTGCGCCGATTGAGTGAACTCTCCCGGCCGGTATAAAAAATACATCGCCTTTATGAACTTCTTCAAAAGAAAGGATATTCAGTAAATCGCCCCTGTTAAGATACTCTATGAATTGCTCTCTGGTAAGTTCCCGGTTAAACCCGGAATTCAGCCTGGCTCCTTTTCCGGCATCCACGACATACCACATTTCTGTTTTTCCAAAGGCATTGTGCCGCTCTTTGGCCAGTTTATCATCGGGGTGCACCTGTATGGAAAGATCCGCGTTGGCATCAATAAATTTCACCAGAAGGGGAAATTCTATTCCGTATTTCTCGTAGTTTTTTTCCCCTACAAGGTCGCCCATATAGATCTCAATCAGCTCCTGAAGGGTGTTCCCGGCCAGAAATCCGTTGGAAACAACCGACAGGTTATCTTCAACACCGGAGATTTCCCAGCTCTCACCGCAATTGGGCAGATCACCAAAATCTTTATCCAATACCGTTCGTATTTTTTGTCCTCCCCATATTTTCTCAAAATAACGGGATTCAAATTTTAAGGGATATAATCCATTCATGCGTTTGATACTTAGTGCCTGTAGCCTGTTTGTAATGTTTAATATATTATAGGAATCCACGTCCTGGGGGCGTGGGATTGTACTTTTTGCTTGTATATGAATGGAATCATAAGTCGGAAGACGGAAGTCCGAAGAC
>CAZNPV010000069.1:0-11434 GCA_964575025.1 uncultured Mariniphaga sp. | reverse complement strand
TATGAAGATAAAGATTGCCGGCAATAAAAGTTGGTTGAGATTAATTTTTGTCATTTCTTTTTCATTAAGAGTAAATACAATCATCCCGCACAGGGCTTTAATTTCTTCGGTTCCAACGGGGCGTTGCAGGCGGAGTGGGAAGACCTATTTTTTCCCAGTTCCTGGTAATCTGCATCAGTTGTGGAGGTATTTCGCCTTTCATTCCCTGTATGATCCCTTTCCACTTTCCTTTTTCATCGATCCACAAAGCTATATCCAGCCGTTCATCCAGGGCAATTTCCATATTTCCACCTTTAAAAGATTTCAGGCTGCCAGCTGCCAGGGCCTGTAATTTGCCCTTTTCATTCAATCGTACGGCAGCCACTCCCACCGCATCGACCACTACAGGGTATTCATCGATGGTATATTCTTTCATAATGGGATCACCGCTGATGTTTTCAGAACCGGCAACATGAATGACAGTTCCATCAATCAGCCGGCAAAAACCGGTTGTAGGAGGAAATTTTGAGACCTCGCTGAAACCACGGAGGGTAAAATATCGGCTGTCCAGATCCTCAGTGGCTGGGGTCTGAGGGGCTATATTCCGGTTACCTAAAACATAAAGGATATTCAGGTACGCTTCCCGGTAATCCTGTGCAGCCAACATGTTTTCAGGCAACCAGGTTGTTACATCGACAGAATTCCCGTAAAAATCACGGGTCCAGTTGCCTACCCTGAACATTGCGGTTTTGCTGTCTTCCGCTGTTTTAAAAAATTCAGATGTTGATTTTTTATCCAATTCAGGATGATACAGGACAACTGCCTCATACCGCTGGCTGCCGTATGTTATCCAGCCATTCTCATCGATTTTCAGGCTTCCGTTATCAATCTCGCTTGTGGGTATCAAATCCGCCGGGTATCCGGCGTTCCATAGAAGATTTAGAAGCTCCATGCCGACATCGTCAAAATGGGGTCCGGCCCAGTTCATGGCAGCGGGATGGCCAAAGATCACAGCCACCGGACAATCCATCGGTGTTTGGCTGACCGCATTTAAAAGCCTGATCCGGTTTTCGGCCCGCATAATTTCCGGTTGGTACAGCGTCTGGAAGCTCAGGTAATTGATCCGGCCTCCTGCGAGGACAGAACTCCAGACCTGATCAGAAAGAATATTGGTGTAGTACATATGATACCAGATCGAACTCCCCCATTTTTTACTGAGGGCTGTCCGGACACCAAAAGGAACAATCTCATCGGTTTGGGCCCAGTCTCTTTTTACCCCCCACCAGTCGAGGCCATTCTTTCTCATTTCATTGAGGTCGGGGTAAGGCCACCAGGTAGGATGCACGGTTACTGCTGCATCCGGACCGAAAACTTCTTTCACACAGTCATAAAAGTCACTCTCCAACGCAATATTCCGTTGCAATACACCTTCCCGGAAATGATTAATCGCTACCTGCCGTTCTGTTTCCTGCCCTTTAAATCCTTTTGCTATGAGCAACCCATCAGATAACAACTCCCGGCCTCCTGTCCGTTCTGCAAAATCCTTTTCCCGGGATGCCGAATACCAGTAATCCCAGGTGTTCTCCGTTGCATACCGGGGAAAATAGGGAGGAAATCCCCATTCGTCTTTGCATACCCCAGCAAGGGGAATATCCCCATACTGCCGGATCAGGTCCCGTTGGAACGTCATCAGATGTGGCGCAAACACATCGGGATAAAAAATGGTAAATGCAACCATCACACTGGCGTGTGTACGTCCGGTATTGTCCGGAGGAATGCTTATGCGGACCGAATCTTTTGAGGAATACACAAGGGTGCATTCCCCTGTAATGTCCCTGAGGGTTTCCGGTTCAATTTCTTCACCTGTACCGATATACGTATAAACCCGCAGCAACGTACTTTCCAGGGCTTCGTATTTTGGAATGGGACCGTTGCAATAATGGTCGCTTAAATTCTTAATGCTTATGACCGAAACTTCAGTACGGGTATTTTCTGAAAGCTCTGTTTCCCGGATCCTCAACAGTTGTTGCATTTCATCGGGATACCGGCGCTGAAAAGCACGCCTGGCATTGCGAAGGTCCAAATCAGGAACAAGCGCCAGGTTTTTTTCTATGGCATACTCAGCTGCCCCTTTGACTGCATCGTGAACCAGTTCGTCAGCAATTTCCTTGTCAGGAAATCGCAAGAACGGGATGAGCAGATTAAACGGGGAATGAGCGCTTGCCTGGTCAATTGTACTTTTGAAACCATCCGGTTCAAGTTCATTTTCCCGCACATTCCAGACTCCGATTACCGGCATGTATTCTTCAGACAGCTGGTTTCGTATTTCTCCATCGGGTAAAGATTTATCAAATGTTGGGTAACAGGGCTGAGAAGAACCGGGAAGAACAAGAATAATAAAATAAAAGGTAATACCTATGATTGATAGATGTTTCATTGTTATTCGTTATGTTTTGTTATTCCGTCAAATATCGGAATTCCGGGTTGCAATCTTTTCTTTATTGTTCCCCGGTCGTCCTTCCGGGGCCATCGTGCAGGTAATGAAACCAATCAAAAAGAGCGGTTCCTCCCTTTCCGTATTCATGGTAGCTGAACAGGCCCACTTTAGGTCCTTTCCAGTTCCCGAACGTGGCAGCAAACTTTTCGCCCAACGGAAAAAATTCTTTGTTATCGGTACTGTAATAAAACTGATGGCTTCCAGCCATTCCGGGAAAACGGAAACGTCTTCTTTCCTGAGGCGGTTCCTGTTCTCCTTCGGAGCGTGGCTGGTTCCGTTCTCTCGGGGGACGAAACATATTGGGATTTTCGGAAACAATGTCCACCCGCAAATATATTTTTTTGCCTTTGATTGATTCTTTTGTTATTTGGCCGTTAATGTCGGTAAATATCGATAATTCACCGTTGTCTTTTGCGATTCCTATGGAATTATACTGCCGGCCGAAAAGGCATAATCCTGCTTTTTGCCCGTTTTCCATTTCTGTCGGAACCAGCAAAGTGACAGCTTCGCCCTGATAGCCCATGACCTTCTGGGTCAATGTATTTTTAGCCTTTTCGAGCGAAGAACCCTGCAGGGAAGAGAGAGATAAGTATCCCGGTTTTTTGCTAAGCGACCAGGCATCATTCACAGGATTGTGGTTCCATGCCCACTGAAAATCAAGTTGATCCGCATTAAATTCATCCGAAGTTTGCGGTGCTGTAATTGGATATTCTTTTCCAACATCCGGTTTTTTCCATACATACACAGGTTCTCCGATGCCATTCATGTCGATGTCAACTCCCATTACAGGCCAGTCGTCTATCCACCGCATGGGCTGCAAATGGCATACACGGCCCAGGGAGAATACATTTTGAAAATGCATAAACCACCATTCTCCGTCAGGAAGGTCGATCCACGCTCCCTGATGCGGGCCGTTAATTAAAGTGCTGCCCTGTTCCAGAACCACTTTCTTCTCATACGGGCCATATATATTTTTCGACCTCAGGATGGTCTGCCACCCCGAAGCAACACCGCCTTCCGGAATGCTGATATAATAATAACCGTTTTTTTTGTAAAATTTCGGGCCTTCAGCCACTGGACCGGTATACACAGTATATCCATCATCCAGCAACTCTTTGCCGTCGGCACTCATTCGATGAATTATGATGGGTCCTGCCCCATGTTGGCTTCTGGCCAGGTAAGCCTGCCCATTATCGTCCCATATCGGACAGGGATCCTCCCATTTTGGAATTTTTACTACCTGATGCAACGGCTCCCAGGGACCTTCCGGCTTTTCTGCCGTCGACATAAAGAGTCCTTCATCGGGCGTACAAAAATAAACCCAGAATTTATTGTCATGGTAACGAATAGAAGGAGCCCAGCTTCCTCCGGCATACCGGTCGTTGGTATCGTATTCCGGGGCAAACTTCATTTCGTCGTACACGCGCCCGATGATCGTCCAGTTCACCAGATCTTTGGAGTGAAGAACCGGCATGCCCATAAAATGAAACTCGGAGCAAACCAAATAGTAATCCTCACTCACACGCACCACATCCGGATCGGAATAATCAGCATTCAATACCGGGTTAATGTAGGTCCCGTTCCCCTGGTCGCCCCAGGAACCGGTCATCTCAGCATGCTGGGAAAATACGCTGCCTGCTGTAAAAAAAAACAAAACAACCCACAACGAAAATAGTTTCCTCTTCCTGTTTATTCGCATTAATGACATAATCATCTGAATTGCATTCATAAATAAAAAAAAGGTACCTGTATTTTCACACAGGTACCTTGTATCTCACTAATTATAACCTGGGTTCTGCACCAGGGAATTATTGCTTCTGTCAATTTCGGCTCTTGGGATAGGCAACATATATAACCTGTCATCCCATTCCCGGTCAATCAGATTGATGAGGGAATAGGTTTTGCTCCCGTCATCATTCTTAATTATTTGCACGCCCTTAAGATCTTTTGATTCCGTTTCACCGGCAATCTTCCATCTGCGGACATCAAAAAAGCGATGGCCTTCGAAAACCAGTTCAATCCTTCGTTCATGCCTTATTTTTTCCAGCAACTCTTCACCGGAGGCTGTCACGGGAGGCATCTCCACGCCAGGTCTGTTGCGTACTTTATTCAGATATTCCCGTGCAATTTCCTCGTTGCCCAGCATATAATTTGCTTCGGCATAGTTCAACAGGATTTCCCCATAGCGGAAAAATACATACGGGTTGGTTGGAACATCAGAGATCCCCATTACCGGAGGAATATCCTCGGGTACAAATTTTTTGAGGTAATATCCCGACAGAGTTCCATTCCAGGAATCAATCGGTCCGTCACGGGAATCAAGGCCTCCTTTAAAGGTTTCTGTTTCTCTGCCCATCCAGAAAGAACCGTCGTAAAGGATGGAGGCATAAAACCGCGGATCACGATCTGCATAAGGATTCTCAGGATCGTATCCTGAGGCTTCATTTACGGTTCCATCTTCATTCAGGGGTAGCTGGCCGCTCACCATCTCAAAATCATTTACCAGATTCTGAGTGGGTGAATCCGATCCCCACCCATGGTCTCCGCAACGACCAACCTGAAAACTCAGCTGGGTTGAATTAGATTGCGTAAAATAGCGGGCAAAAATAATCTCTTCATTGTCTACCTGGAATAATTCATAATAATCATTATACAAACTATAACCAGCATCCAGCAGTTCGGCAGTTGCATTGGCAGCTTTCTGCCATTTTGTTTTGTCATTGGAAGGATTATTCAAAGGGCTTGCAGCATATAACAAGACTCTTGATTTTAAAGCCCGGGCCACATCGGCAGACAGTTTACCCAGATCAGAACCGGTCTGCTTTCCATCCGGAAGCAAGGGTATTGCCTGGTCCAGTTGGGTTACAATATAACTAACACAAACGTCATAAGAACCTCTTTCAACTTCATATTCATCATTTAATTCAAAAACATTCTCAATGATCGGTACCCCTCCGTACCTTGAGATCAGTTGAGAATACAGATAAGCCCGAATAACCATCATTTCTCCTTTCATTCCGGTTTTCACATTTTCATCAATCGGGGCATCATCAATCTTTGTGAAAAAGATATTGATATCCCTGATCACAGAATAGGCATTCGACCAGTTATGCAAAAAAGAATGGATCATACCTACATTATCAGGCGTTAAATCACCTTCCTGGATAATTTTATAGTATACCGATCCTTTGATGCTGTGAAGTTCGTCGGTAGCATGTCCGATTTGGTTCGTTCGGTACAATCCATGTTGAAAGGTGTTGGTATAACAGGCATTTATATAAAGCTGAATGAGCGAAGCATCGTTCCATACATCGGTCTCAGAAATTTTATCCTGAGGTGTAATCTCGAAAATCTCATCACAGGACAGGAGTGAGATTAAAGCTATCATTAAAATTATCAGTTTACTTTTCATGTGTATATCATTTTAGTTTTTTATAGCATGGTATCAGAACCCGCATAAACCTATGGGTTTTATGTATACCAAACGGTTATAGGATTCTTTTCCTGCCATTCAGATTAGAAAGTTAAATTAACTCCGACATTAAATACTCTTTGCTGCGAATAGAACCAGTAATCTGTCGTCTCCGGATCAAAACCGATATCTTTCATATGGTCGTACAGGATCAACAGGTTGTTGCCGCTCACATAAAGGCGCATGTTTTTCATTCCCACTCTTGAGCATACATGGGATGGCAATGAATAGCCTATCTCCAGGTTCTTTAAGCGCAAAAATCCGGCATCAATAAGCCAATGGGTATTTTGTTCTGTATTGTTGTTCCAGTTATCAACCGATCCCCTTGGCTGCGTAGCATCCGTATTTTCAGGTGTCCAGCGATCCTCAGCCCGCCATTGCGGGAAATTCCCAAGGCTGTAGCTCATGACATTAAAATAACCTCCCAAATAAGTCTTTGCATTTTCCTGTCCCTGAAGCAGGATGGAACAGTCGAAATTACCATATTCCAGTGTACCGTTAACTCCGTAAATAATTTCAGGGGTAGACGTTTCATCCAACCTAACCTGGTCTCTTGAATTAAGCACCTCGTCATTGTTTCTGTTTTCGTATTTAATATCACCGGGCCGGGTACCTGGCAGATGAGGATAGGAATCAATTTCAGCCTGATCCTTAAAAATGCCTATGGCTATATAATAGAGTTGTGTCCCTATTGGATGTCCGGTAGCCATCTGATATTCTTCAGCAGCAGGAGCTTCGTCGGCGAAGATCACTTTATTTCGTGCAAAGGTAAAATTACCGTTTACAGAATACCGTAATCGATTCAGACTTTTCCTGTGTGACAATTGCAATTCAAACCCTTTGTTTTCCACGATTCCAATGTTTTCATCCGGCAGTTCCAACCCTGTATAGTCGGGAATAACCACCGTACGCTTTGTAAGAATATTGGACCGTTCGGTTTTGAAGATATCCAGATCGATGCCCAGCGCTCCTTCCCAAAGGATTGATTCAAAGCCAAAATTGGTAGATTTTGCCACTTCCCAGGTAATGTTTGGATTGGGGACCCCACTCTGAACAATACCGATCACATCGCTTCCGCCGATCACATAATTGTTTCCGTATTCATAGCTGGTGAGGTATTGGAAGGCAGGAACTGCATCGTTCCCCATTTCACCATACGAACCGCGGATTTTCAGGTTATCGAGGAACGAGAAATTTTGCATAAACGGTTCTTCAGACATTCTCCACCCCAGGGAGATGCCGGGAAAGAAACCCCATCTTTTTTCGGGAGGGAAATTCGGAGATCCGTCGTATCGCATGATGATCTGAGCCAGGTATTTCTGCTTGTAATCATACGTGAACCTTCCGAAATAATTCAACCGCGATGTTTTGGAAGAATATCCATCGTTTTCCTGTTTGTTCTTATCGCTGCTTCCGGCAAACAGTTCCGGCAGAACCGTGGATGGAAAATCAGAACGACCCGCCATAAAGTAATCAAAGCTGTATTCCATCTGTTCGTAACCTGCCATTAAAGACACATTATGACTTCCGAAGCTTTGCTCATAATTAGCCTGTGCATTAAGGGTCAATCTTGATGAATGGTTGAAAGATTCTTCCAGGGATGCCAGGTCGGAACGCTGCCCGGTTCTTCCCTCTGTATACTCCCCGGTATTCTCATTGTAATAATACACATAGGTAGGTTTGGTGAAGGTTTTGATAAAATCATAACCCGCATCGTAGTTCGCACTGGCTCTGACAGATAGTCCATCCACCCAGGGAATTTTATATTCCACCCTCAGTTTCGATTCCAGGGCTTTGTATTTATCATCCTGATAACCACCACTGTCACTTACCCAGTTAATAAGGCTTTCGCTATCTCTGTTTGGCCTCATATAATCGGTTCCCGGCCAGAACAGGGTCCAGGTTGGCTGGTATAAATAGATATGGCTATATACCCCTCTTGTATCAGGATTCCCCGGATAATGCTTGTCGTCGTATCTTCCCGCCAGATCAAATCCGATCGAAAAATACTTCGATACATTCACATTGACATTCGACCTGAAATTATAGCGGTTCACGTTTGTGGTTCCATACTCAAAGTTCCCATCCTGGGATAATTGCCCGAGCGACAAATAGTAATTCAGCACATTGTTGCCACCGGAAACAGATAGGTTTGCCTGATGTTGCGGCGTCAATGGTTTGATCATTGTGGCGTACCAATCGGTTGACTGGTAATTCGGATCGGTACCTTCTTTAAATTTTTGAAGTTCGGCATCGGAATATTTGGGGCTACGCCCTTCCCCTATTTCAATTTCGTTATACACTTTTGCAAAAGTGTATGCATCAGCCATCTCAGGTTTTCTTGTAGGTTGCGAGAATCCCTGATTGTAGGTGAAATTGAAAGTCGGAGCGCTCTCTTTACCCCGTTTGGTGGTAACCAAAATGACTCCATTGGCAGCCCGTGCTCCATAAATAGCGGCCGTAGCATCTTTCAGAACTGAAATATCTTCAATGTCATTGGGATTGATCCGGCTTAATTCATTGCTTTCCACCCCATCAATCAAAATAAGAGGCGAAGCACTTCCTGTTGTGCTCATTCCCCGGATCAGGATTGTCGGATCGTCTTTTCCCGGCTCCCCACTCCGTGTATTGATGATCACGCCGGGCAAATGTCCGGTAAGTGAATTTAATACGTTGGGAGTCTGACTTTTAACCAGATCTTCTCCTTCAGCACCGGATACAGCCCCGGTTAACGTAACTTTTTTCTGTGTACCATACCCAATGGCTACCACTTCTTCAATCCCCAGGGCATCCATCTGCATGGTTACATTGATTACAGCCCGGTTTCCAACTTCAATTTCCTGTGATTTCATTCCTACAAATGAGAATTTCAGAACGGCATCCTCAGGGATATTATCCAGGAGATAATTTCCGTCGGTATTGGATACCGTTCCATGATTGGTTCCCTTCAAGAGGATGGTAACCCCTGGCAGGGGACTCCCGTCTTCACCGGTAACGACCCCTCTGACCTGGTTTGATTGCTGATCGCCTACTCCCGGTGTAATCACAATCAGGTTGTTTTCAAGAACGGTATAATCGCTACCCGTTCCATCCAGTACTTCCATAAGTATTTCATCAATCGTCTTATTGTCATACTGCACCATCGGATAGGGCTTATCCCTCAGAAGATCATCGTTGTATAAGAACCGGAACTCGCTCTGGCCTTCAATTTCAGCCAGAACCTGAGTCAGGGTAGTCTCCTGAAGATCTAATGAAAGCCTGGTAGTTTGCGAATAAACACTAGCAAATACCTGGGTGGCAGTAAGAAAAAGGAATAACAGCGTAAACTTCATAGCTAGTAAAGTTTTAATAAAGTGCCTTTTTTGAACCAAAAGCACATTTTCATACTTTTTTTTCATAATTTTGATTTGCATTTAGTTAATAATGTTGTTTTTCCGTAAAACCGGAACGACGTTATGGTCGGGGAATGTTAGCGCATTTCCCGATTTTTTAACATTCAGGAAGGATGTTTCATAGGCATTACGTTTTAGTTAAAAATCAGTTAGTTTATTTTTTGTACCCTGATTCTATTTTTTTCAATCGTATAGGAAAACGGCAGGGAAAGGCTCAATGCTTTCATTGCCTGCTCAATGGTTTCATTATCAAAACTACCTGTATACCTGGCATTTTTTAATTCTTCATCCTGAATTTCAATTTTTACATTGTACCAGCGTTCCATTTCCTTTGCCAGATTATTAAACCGCTCACTTTTGAATATCAGTTTATTGTCTTTCCATGAAGTCACCGGTTCTGTGTCGATCTTTTTCAGAATATGTAAGGACGGTTTCCTCAGGGTTTCCCTATGATCTTCAGGTTTTGCCCTGCCGCCCTTTTCTTTCTCAGGCTCAATTTTCCCCACACTAATTTCCGTATTCCCTTTTGTCAGCCTCGCCTGTTCATTGGGTTTCAAAACAACCGGTTCGATCACTTTGTTCCCGATTTTACCGACAATTGATATCAATCCTTTCAATAAGGTTGCCTCAAATATTTCTTCATCGTCGTAAGATTTTATGTTGAAAACAGTACCTAGCACCTGAACGGTTACAGATGAGGTAAGGATATTCATGCGGCGTTTCGGATTATGAACTATATCGAAATACGCTTCTCCATCGAGTCTGATATCAATCTCTTTACCCCTAAAATCAGCCGGATAAGTGAGCCTGGAGCCCGAATTTACCCATACCTTGCTTCCATCCGGTAACTCAATATCGGTTCTTGCACCATAGGGCACATTAATGCTTACAAGTTCTTGTTTATGAGGCATTATTCTGTTGAGAAAAAAACCGAATCCAATGGCCAGAATAAGGATAGCAGCAATTTGCACTGCACGGTACAACCTTCGGATACTCTTTTGTTTCCTGATATAATGACCTGATTCAGTTTCGATTGCCTTCAATGCCAACTTTTCCCACTCCGAGGCAGTCATTGCTTCTCCGGCAACCTGATCATACCGGGATGTTTCCCAGATATCTTTTAAAAGGTAATAGATTTTTTCGTGTTCAGCGTGTGAATAAACCCATTCAAAGAGTTTCTTTTTTTCATTTTCTGAGGCTTCCTTTTTCAGATGCCTCACTATCAGGCTAATGTATATTTCGTCTATTTGCATTTCTGGCTGTTTCAATAAAGTATTGACAACCAGGAAGGACAAATTACGTCAATTAATAAGATGTTTTATAACATTATTTATAGGCTTAAACAGGCAAGCGGTATAAAAGATGGCACCAATCACCGACAGGATGCCGCTCAGTTTTTCACGCAACATAACCAAAGCACGGTAAATTTTTGTTTCGACTGATCTGACCGGTATATGCAGTTTTTCGGCTATTTCTTTGTTCTTCAGGTTTTCAAACCTGCTTAATTCAAAGGGGATCCGGTAATGGTCGGGCAATTCATGCAGGGCATCCATTATTTGCATGTACAACTCTTTTTCGACCAATGCCTTGTGTGAATCGTAGAACGCAAGTTCTCTTTTCAAGCGGTTGATTTCCTCCTCATGAAATTTATTTTCTATGTGAAGATGGGCAAGATAATTTATACAATTGTTCCGGACACTTTTAAACAAATAGTGTTTTATGTTCACGATACCAAAAACTTCTCTGTCTTTGCTTAAGAGGTTAAGAAATGCATCCTGAACCAGATCCCTTGCAACTTCTTTGTCGTCTATGAATTTTAAGGCATAAAAATAGAGCGGAGCATGCAGATCATTAAATAAATGTTCAAACAATACATTCTGATAATGACTATTTCTTGAATGCCTCCTTTTCATGAAAAGTTAATTCGTAAATGAGCAAATTCTATCCGGCAAATATTTAAAATTATCCAATCATTTCCAATTGTCTTCCGATAAACCTGCATTCCGGAAAATCCCCTATTCATTTCAGTCAGCTGTTTAAGCATTTCAGAAAATTTTAAGGAAAACCGCTGTTTTTCAGGCATTATCTTACTAA
>CAZNPV010000068.1:3948-11550 GCA_964575025.1 uncultured Mariniphaga sp. | reverse complement strand
CATCTTTTCAATCAGGTGCATCGTATTTCCACACGTGTGATAAATGATCGCTACATCGGTATACCGGTAGCTGTTCACAATATGTCGGACAAAATCGGACGAAAACTTCTGAAATTCATCTGGGCCAAGCATCACAGCTGAAGGTTCCAGAACGCATATTACCCTGGCTCCGGCTCCTGTTAAAAGCCGGATATACTCCTGTATACGTTCTACAGTAAATTCACATAATTCCAGTAATCTATCCGGTTCCATGATAGCTGATATGGCTGCAATATCGGCCCCCATAATTAAACTGGCCAGTGAATACGGACCGGTAACGTAGGCCCCTTTCATAATTTTATCAGAAAAATTCAGACACAACAACCTGATTGTTTCCACATACCCCAGCAGACGGGTATCATAGGTAATGTTAATTTGTTTTTGTAATTCCAGTTCCGTACCATCAAAATGGTCTTTGACAACCGTCGGAGTATCATGTCTGGGAAAAACCGTATGCCGGCCCAATGCATTTGCTTCAACGGATAAATCCATCAGCGGGAAAATAATATCCGGTTGAAATTTATTCATAAGAGATTGAATCACTTTGTAATGCTCTCCAAAATTCTGCTGAGCCAGTTTAACCGTACTGTTTACCAGTCGCAATCCAGGGAATCCCATAAGCGGACTGATTAATCGCCGGTCCTCTTCATAGGCTTCCTTTGTTCTTTTTAATAAGGTCTTGACCATACTTTCTCTCGATTGAATATTAATCTTCCAGCCAGGGATCCATAGTCAGGTTTGTCGAACTGAACAAATCCATGTTTTGGTATTCCATTATTTTTTTTATCTGTTCCATCAGTAAGATGGCTTTCGTATTTTTTTTGTCCTTATTAATGATCTGTTGCAGATAATTGAGCGCTTCTCCGTATTTCTGTTCACTGATCATTTTTCCGGCAATCTGCACAAAATCCTTTTTCCCGCCGTGGATATTCATTGTATCTTTGTTTCAGCTGTTCATCCATTCTTTCCTAAGCTCCTTCTCCCCGGTTCATTTTCTGAATTTCCGCAAATAATAAAAATGTCCGCTGTAATGCAATTTTTCCAGTATTTTTTCATCCAGCAATGCATTCAGCAGGGATGCGTCATCTCCTGTTTTATGCAACAGTTCCATCACCGCATCCTCCCGCATGGGATGCACCGCTGTAATGCTTAAAATATCGTCCCTGAAATTTCCGGTAGACGAAAAGGCATTTCCTTCGTAACCCGTCAATAGTTCCACCCTGGGGACATGTTTTCTGAAAATATGATAGGCTTCTGTAACGGCTTTTTCACTGGCCGGTCGTACTTCCTTGGATGCGGGTGGCCGGGTGGGAATGGAAAGATAGGCTGTATGGGGATTAAATGTCTCCAGGACGGCGGCTATATATGTCATTTCCTTTGCCGAATCGTTGATTCCCTTTATTAACATGGTTTCGGTTACCAGTTTTCCGGTAAATACTTCCGCAAATTTTTGTATTCCCGTTAGTATATCACCCAGTAGTAAGTGTTTGTGGGGTTTGTTTATTTTTTTCCAGGTTTCCGGATAAAAGGTGTCGGCTTTAACCGATACAAAATCCGCTTTTAGCAGGTCTTCCTGAACATCCGGCCAGGGCATCAGGGATGCATTGGTAATCACGGCAACAGGAATATTAAACGGTTTTAACCCGTCGATCAGTTTTCCCAGATGAACATCCAGGGTGGGTTCACCATCCGGCACGATGGTAATATAATCAGGAGCATTTTGATTCTTCCGGATGGCATGCAACAGTTCACCCACCTCATTGATGAGTTCCCGGGGATCATAAAATTCCTGTCTTTTAACCTGCATTTTTATGGCTTTACCGACCTGGCAATAAACGCAGGAGTAGGTGCATATTTTATACGGTATATTGTTTATTCCCAGGCTCTGTCCAAGTCGGCGTGAGGGCACCGGTCCAAATACTCTTCGTTCCATATTACTTCTTTTTTGATTGTATGATCACAAAACTACCTTTCCCGTATCCGCTTTCAGGATGCTGTATGGCTTTTATATCTTCCAGATTTCCAAAAACAGTCTGGCAGGTTTTTGTAATCTTAAAATTATTGTGATTCAGTAAATCCATAATATCTTCTGTACTGAAAAAATCAGCATCTCTATAAAAGAGGCTTTCTTCTTTGTACTTTACATACAATTTTCCCAGCGGGCTGTTTTTATCCACAAAACCGGTAATCACGGTTCCTCCAGGTTTCAAAATCCGGTTTATTTCACGGTATGTTTTCATGGCGTCGTCAACAAAACAAATGGTTGTCACCATCAGTGCGTAATCGAAACTTTTTGCTTCATACGGAAGATTTTCAGCGATACCCTCGATGGCATGTAACCCTCTTTGGGCTGCTTTTTTTCGCATTTCGGCTGACGGATCGCATCCTTCGGTAATCCCCAAAGGGGAAGCAAATAGTCCGCTGCCAATGCCAATTTCAATCCCTTTGCCGCCAACAGGGATTACCTCCCGAATAGCTTCCAGCTCTGAAAGATAGACATACTGATTGTCATCGAACCATTTTTCGTATTCACAAAGATAGGAATCAAAAGGTGCTGTTCTGGCCATAATTAATAGCTGTTTTGTGAAAAATTCATATTTAATGCAAATTCAGTTGTAAATTCATCAACAAGGGATAATTCTATATAACGGGATCTTTTGACAATGGCATCTGTTTTCTGTTTGAAATAATTGGATTTTGCATATTGAAGTGCCCCTATTCCGGCACTGTTGCCCACGGCATAGATTTTATCTTTTAATTCATACGGAAGCAGTCCGATGTTCAAAGCAGATTGAATGTTGATATAATTACCGAATCCCCCGGCTATAAACAATGCTTCTATGGAGTCAAAAGAAATCCCTGCCTCCTGAATGAGTATTTTAATGCCTGAACAGATCGCTGATTTGGCCAGTTGTATTTCACGGATATCCTGCTGCGTAACCCGGATGTTGTTTTTTTTGTGAATCACAAAATCCTCAGGGAGGAATCCTGTTTCGTCCACCTGGTTGTTCAGAACCAGATAATTCACAATATCTACAATTCCTGATCCGCATATCCCCACAGGCCGGATGTTTCCGATCACCCGGTACTGGTTTTTACCTTTGAATATATTCACAGCTCCGGCAACAGCCCCCATACCGCATGATAGATTGGCTCCTTCGAAAGCCGGACCTGCCGCTGCAGCGCATGTAACTATTTCCCTGCCTTTTACCAGGGCTATTTCCCCATTGGTGCCAATATCCAGAAACAAAAAGTTTTTGTAGGGTACGTTTAAAGCAGCCAGACCAGCTACTACATCAGCCCCTACGTAAGCCGATATGCATGGAAGCGTTTCAATAACGGCATGTGGGTTCACGTTGAATCCGGTCTGTTTTCCGGTGCGGATCTGCTTTGCTGTAAATTTCGGAACAAAGGGTGCCAGAGCAAGAGAAACCGGATCTTCACCAAGCAAAATATGCAACATGGTGGTGTTGCCAACAAAAATAAGTTTCTCGAAATTATCCGCTTTGCATGAATTTTCTTTGGCAAAACTTTCGAGCGCACTGTTTATTTCATGTACAATCGCTTGCTGTAATTCCTTCAGTCCGTTTTTGTGTTCCTGGCAATATCCGATCCGCGTTATGACATCCCCGCCATAGGAGTTTTGTGGATTGATAAAAGAATCGATTTTTTCGATTTTGCCGTTACGCAGATCCAGGAAGTATAAAACAACGGTAGTTGTACCCATATCAACGGCAATAGCCCATGGATTTTTCGTTTTATAAGCGGGAGGTTCTATATCCAGGGGCAAGTCTTCGAGAAAGTCGCTCTGGCTTGTTAATATCATGGATTCCACTTTCCCCGGAAGGATTATTTCTGCATTTTTTTCAGGATAATACATACAGGCTATCACGTAGCCTTCCCCTTTAACCTGTACAAGGCATTTCCCGCAAGTACCCCTACCTCCGCAAGGAGCATACACCGAATAACCGTGTTTTTGCAGGATAGCCAATAAGGTTTCTCCCGGTTGTGTTTCAATCAACCTGGTTTTTCCATTTTCAGTAATTGCAAGTTTAATCATTTGCCCCTTTCTATCCGTAATCTGGTTTCCCTATAAATGATTACGGCCCTATTGAATCATTGTCCACTGGCCGGTCTCTTTTTTTACGGATTATTTTTGTAAAGGTGAAAACAAAGGTAGCATTTTATCGTCAATCACGGCTCCTTATTTGGTCTTTTGTGCCGTTGATTTTTAGCAGCTTAAAGACCTCGATCACCAGCAGGGGAATGAGTGATAACAGGCAGACTATAAGCCAGTTGTTTTCATCCAGGATGCTAAAATGAAACGTTTCCCGGACCGGAGGTACCAGGAGAACAAACAGTGCCGGTCCGGAAGAAACAAATCCATTTGTGTAGAGGCGTCTGTTACAGAGAATGCATTGCGCGGGTTAAATCTACAAACATGGATTGTTATCCCGTCCCTTTTTAATTTTACCGCATAAAGAATGCATTTACGAACAGCATAAAAGGTATAAATATATGCGTTTCTTTTAATTCAGTTTAATAAAACACTATTTTTGCATGAAGCAGGGTCTGATTAAAATAGGTAAAGCAATTATGTACAAACCTGAAGATTTTATTGTTGAGCGGTTAGGAACCGGAACCCTTCCTTCTCCTTTGCAACTGTCAACAGCAATGGATGATGGTATTTATAATTATATTTTGGATGATGAGCGGGTAGTACTTAATCCTGCACTAAGTCATTACCATGAATGCATGAAAAACGGGAAACAACCTGTCTCCTTTGAGAAAAGCGGGCCAAAGGAGTTTATTTATTTTGATCCGGGAAAAACCAAAGCAGCTATTGTCACATGCGGGGGATTATGTCCGGGACTAAACAATGTGATCCGTGGATTGGTTATGCAACTTGCCACCCGGTACGGTGTAAGAGATTGCATCGGAATTAAGTATGGATACGAAGGACTTAATCCTGAATACAAGCACGAAACCATTGCACTGACACCTGAAAATGTAGAAGATATCCATGTCTACGGAGGGAGTATACTGGGATCCTCAAGAGGGCACCAGGATGTATCCGTAATGGTAGATACACTGGAGCGGATGCATATCGATATCCTTTTCACCATTGGGGGTGACGGAACCTTACGGGGAGCCCGGGCTATTCATGAAGAGATAAAAAAGCGAAATCTCAAAATATCCGTTTGCGGAGTACCAAAAACCATTGATAACGATATACCTTTTATAGAAAAATCGTTTGGCTTCGAAACGGCTGTTTCCATGGCAACAGAAATATTGCGAGGTGCTCATAATGAAGCCAAAGGAGTCTATAACGGAATTGCCCTGGTAAAGTTAATGGGCCGTGATTCAGGATTTATTGCAGCCAATGCAGCCCTTTCTGTACAGGAAGTTAACTATGCCATTATTCCGGAAATGAAATTAAACTTATATGGCCCGAAAGGATTCCTGGAAGTTCTTTATCACAGATTGCAGCGAAAACACCATGCCCTGATCGTTGTGGCAGAGGGTGCCGGCCAGGACTTATTAAAAAATGAATCCGTACGCTATGATGCTTCCGGAAATATTATCTATCAGGATATCGGACTTTTTCTGAAAGAAAAAATAACAGACTATTTATCAAAGAAAGGGCTTTCTTTTTCCATAAAATATATTGATCCAAGTTATATCATCAGGAGCCTGCCTGCGACTGCCAACGATAGTATTTTTTGTAATCTTTTAGCCCAGAACGCAGTACATGGAGCAATGGCAGGAAGGACCAATTTTGTGGTCGGTTGCTGGAACTCTCACTTTACCCTGATTCCCTTACATCTTGCAGTGATTAAACGGAAAAAAATTTCCCTGGAAAGTGAACTCTGGTCAAACCTGGTAGAAACTACCGGGCAACCCAAAAAATTCTCCTGACCGGAGCAGAGCAAGGTAATGTATGCTTCCCGGAATGATCAATTCCTATTATATTTTTCATAAATTGCAAAAAAATCGGAAAAAATTTCAATCTGTATTAATTAAAAAATAAATTGTCATGATAAATTATTCAAAATTTCATTCAGACAGAAAACAATGGCTTCTTACGGTGATCTGTATCCTTTTATCCCTTCCTCTTTTTGCACAGAAATTTGCTACTCAATTTGAAAAAGATATTTTTCCTGAAAGTACCCTTGCTGTATCCTCCAATCAGGGGCCTGACAGTACATTGCAGTATGCATGGATTCTTGAAACCAATCAATGGTTGCTCACCGGAAAGATTGTATATACCTACGACTCCCAGGGCAATGAAATTCAATACATTCGTTCTGTCCGGTATGAATCTGACCAGCCTTTGGAACCTTATGAAAAGCATGAATACCAGTACGATGAAAATGGGAATCAAACAGCATCTACAGATTATCATTGGGATGATGAAGGAAATCAATGGATACCGGGCTGGAAAGAAGAAATTACGTACAATGAAAAGGGAGAAACAACTTCATGGGTTTATTATAATTGGGATCAGACCACCGGGGAGTGGTTGGAAATAAACAAAGAGGAATCTACCTATGATGAATCCGGCAACACGACTCTGGAAATCACATATAATTGGGATCAAAGAACCAACCAGTGGATCAACGAACATAAAACGGAAAATCATTACGATGTCTATGGCAACGAAACCGAACACGCCTATTTTATGTGGGACACAATCACCAGCCAGTGGGAGGGGTTAACCAAAACCGTAATGACTTACAATGATGCAGCCATCATGATACAGGAAACAATGTATGAGTGGGATGCTGAAACTGATTACTGGAAAGCTTCCAGGAATTATGAGTATACATATAAGGAGGATGGAACACCCGACCTGGAGATTGCTTCGATATGGAGTGAATCAGACAGTCTCTGGGTTCTTCAAGATAAATACCAAACCCTTTTCAATGAGAATGGTTTACCAGAAGAGCTTTGGTCTTTTGTATGGGATCCTTCTGACAGTCTGTGGATCAATCATTCGAAGGAAACACTTACATTCGATGCAAACAAGGCTATACTATCAGCTGAAATGTCAGAATGGGACTCGGTCACAAACCAATGGATCGTAATGATGCAAATTGAATACACCCGGGACAACATGGGAAATGCAACCAGCTATGTATTTTCTCTCCGGTATGACAAATCGCTTCCTCTTACAATCAATTATAAATACGAGATTCAATACGACAGCAATGGAAATATGCAGGAACGTATTTATTATCACAACGACGAGATTACCGGTCAGCTTTCTCCAACCCGAAAAGAGGTTTTTTATTACGCTGGAGAAAGCCAAAGCATTCCTCCCATTGTGCCCTGGGGAGAAGCATTCGTTTATCCCAATCCTGTGTCCGATAATCTGAGCCTTTCTTTTGCAGGCCATCAGGGGGATGCCTTTTTCAGACTCTTTGATATTCATGGCCGGGAAATATATTCGCAAAGGGTTACAGAGGGCGAAAGAATGAATCTCCGGTTTCTGGATAAAGGGGTGTACCTCTATACGGTTGTGCTTGGACGGAAAACACATAGCGGAAAGCTTGTAAAAGA
>CAZNPV010000068.1:0-3848 GCA_964575025.1 uncultured Mariniphaga sp. | reverse complement strand
CGTTTTCCCTTTCCTTCGCCGCCGCCTGATTTACGGCGTTTGCCCATACCTTTTCCTAATTTTTCTCTTAATTCTTCTTCAGGCAGATCCTTGCATTTTCCAAGGCCCCGGCCTGTTTTAGAGCCCTTTCCTTCCGGGCCTGTTCCGTTTAATTGTGGCATAATGTTCTCTTTTTTACAAATTAATTATTTATGGTGGCTTATTTTTTTAAGTTTGCTACGGATCATTTTTCGGCGCAGGGCACTTAACCGGTCAATAAACAATATGCCTTGCAAATGGTCGTATTCATGCTGAAATACACGAGCTGAGATTCCCGTTAACACCTCTTCATGCCAGTCGAAATTTTCATCTCTGTAACGCACTTCCACCTGACCGGGTCTTTTTACCTCTTCAAATATTCCGGGGATGCTCAGGCAGCCTTCCTCATAGAACTCATCTGAATCCGCGTAATGGATAATTTCAGGATTCATGCAGACTTTCTCAACAACCTCAATATTGTCACCCTCCAAGGGGGTCGTATCTATGATAAAAATATTTTTAAGGAGATCAACCTGAGGTCCTGCAAGGCCAATCCCTCCCATTTGTTTTAAGGTACCCGTCATATTGGAAATGATCTCCTTCACATTGTTTTCTTTGTCGATATCAAAGGCTTTTTTGCGAAGGATCGGTGATCCGTAAAGTATTATGGGCAAAACCATTTATTCCTGACTATGATAATTTTTTATAAAGCCGGAGCTGCCTGAGAAACAAAATGAATGTTCCCCGGTCTCAATTCCGGTCTGTCCGGTGGAATGGGGCCAAAAGCGATCCTTATTCCTTTTTCCCTTCCAGTTCACTGATTCGCTTCTCAATTTCTTTCTGGTGTTCCCTGAGGTTTTCGGCTTCAGACTTAAGCATATTGAGTTCATCTTTTTTGCTTAGGCTGTACGATTGACCGTGGTATTCCGGAGTGGCCCCGTAAAAGTCACGGCCCCAGCCCCAGCCAAAACCACGGCCTCCGCCTCTGCCTCTGCCTCCACCAAACCTGAATCCTCTGCCTCCACCTCCACCAAATCCTTTGGTGTAGCCCGGCGTGTCGTATCCGTTACAAAATCCTAACGCTCTTCCTGTCATTGGCCCTTGTCCCATGGGTCCTCTTCGATCTCCTGATGGCATATTTTTTTCTTTTAATGGTTTAACATACAGATTGCCTTCCGATGCTCTTTTAGCAATTCTTTGGCAATCTTTGTTCATTTACTATCTACAAAAATAAACAATTTTATTGAACTTTTGTTCATATTAAATGGATTAAAATGCTAGTATATCTCCTGTTTTTACCGGTTCACTTCCAAAAACCTTCCGGAAAGCGGTAAAGGCAGGCAAAGCCGTACAATGCGAAGGCAAGACATGTTTCACATCATGTTTTTTTAAATAACGGATTGTTTCTTTGGTCTGCCGGTCATTCTCTTTAAGATGAAATCCGCCTGCAATGCCAAAAATTCTTTTTTCACCGGTTACTTTTCCTGCATATTCGAGGGTATTAACGATCCCTGCATGGCCACATCCGGTTACGACAAACAGTCCCTTATCATGCAGCAGGGCAAGGGCGCTGTCGTCTGTTATAAAATCAGGAGCGCCATCCTCGCACTGAAAAGCCGTACTTTTCGATTCAAAATCCGTAAGCCGGGGAATTTCCCCAAGGAAAATCACTTTTTCCGTAATTCGATAAGGGGTGGTTGTGGTTATCAGTTCAAACTTTTGGCTGATTTCCTGTTTTGTATTTTTTAATCCGTTATAGGTAAGATCTCTCTTCCGGTACCTTTTTATAAAACAGCCCGGATGGCATACCAGTTTCCCCCCCTGAAGATATTCCAGTCCGTTCCCATGGTCATAATGCCCGTGACTCAGTACGATCGTATTCACATCAGACAGATCCAATCCCATGATCCTGCTGTTTCGTATAAATAAATCACTCTGCCCGGTATCCAAAAGTATTTTTTGTCCATCGAAAGCAATCAAATAAGATAATCCATGTTCTGCTTCCGTATGGGCCCCCGGATTGTTATCTGTCAATACGAAAATCTTCATTTTGTTTTTTATTCAAAATTAATTTAAATAATTGCAATATGAACAAAAGTTTATTTAATTTTGCTATTAAACAATAAAAATATGAACCCTTGTATTACGTCTAAAAACTTGCCAAAAATTAATCTGGTCATCGATGCCATCATGCTTATTGTGCTCATGTTGATGGCCGGTCTGGGTTTTCTCATTAAATATGTGCTTCTTCCCGGATATCAACGCAACGCCATATACGAGGGGGATGTAGAGCTTTATTTTATGGGACTTACCCGGCATGATTGGGGAACCATCCATTTATGGCTGAGTCTTTCTTTTCTGTTTCTGATATTGGTACATATTGTTTTGCACTGGAAAATGATTGTTTGCATTTTCAGGCAAATGGTTTCACGAAAAAAAAACCGAAGGGTCCTTGCTGTTTGCCTGGGCTGTGTGGCCCTTTTTTTCGGTCTTGCTCCGCTTTTTGTAAAGCCGGAAGTTGCGGATATGCCCAGGAACCATATTCACGTCCATGATCCGGGCAGGTTTTCCATCCGGTCAGAGACAACTCTTCCCGATCCAATGCCGGCCCTGGATGAAAAACAAGCAACAGAAGAAGAAATCCTTACGGCCCCGAAGAATGAGAACCATGTCTATGAGGAACTGGAACTATCGGGCAGGATGACCTTAGACGAGGTCGCAAAAAAATATTCCATTCCGGCAGATCAATTGACCCGTGCCTTACAAATTCCGTCTTATCAATCCCGGGAAAGGATCGGAAGATTAAGAAAGCAATATGGCTTTGAAATGGAAGAATTAAAAGATGCCATCCTGGCATTACAATAATCGTTCATCATCACAGGGAACTGCAATATGCCCGTACCGACCCGAAAATATGAACAATTAAAAATTTTAAAGGACCGCATACGAACCTGCAACCTATGCCGGTTACACATCCAAAGGAACCATGCCGTTTGTGGGGAAGGCACTCCAAATGCGAAATTCTTTTTCATAGCACAGGCACCGGGAGAGATGGAAGACCGGGAAGGAAGAATGTTTACAGGCCCTACAGGGAAAGTACTGGACGAACTGTTCGGGGAGATCAGTCTGAACAGAAGGGATGTATATATGACCAATTTAATCAAATGCAATCTCCCAAAAAACCGGAAACCCAGGCAGGATGAAATCGACCCGTGCAGGCTATACCTGGATCAGGAAATTGAAATCGTACAACCGGAATTTTTATTCCCAATGGGGTACCACGCTACAAAATATATCCTCAAAAAGTATTTCGGGGATCACCTTCCGGCATCGCCCTGGGCAGGCCAATTGATCTTTTCCGGGGAAATAAAAATCTATCCCCTGCGGCATCCCTCCGCAGTGCTTCATAATCCCTCGTCAAAACAAATTCAGCTGGACGATTTTAAAAAGATAGCGCGGTTCAAAGCACCGTGCAAATGGTTCCCCATATGCCCGATGAAACAGCTTTATGAAACCAACAGGCTGGAGCGAAAATGGATTGAACGGTTCTGCAAAGGCGATTGGGAAAGCTGTGTGCGTTACCAAATGGAACAAAAAGGACTGTATCACCCGGATACCATGCTCCCCGACGGAACGATACTAAAAAATCTGTAGTAATAAAAGCCTGCAAAGGGTTAGATAGGGTAAGGGTGCAGTTTCCTAACCTATCATTGGCAGATTGGATTATCTACCTGAATCGAATGAAATGCTTCTTTTTCTATTTCTTTAATTTCCCGGGGCTTTTCGTTTTCGTGATGCTTGTTTTCATTCCCGTCATAAGAGCCTTGACA
>CAZNPV010000067.1:0-11661 GCA_964575025.1 uncultured Mariniphaga sp. | reverse complement strand
GCCTGATCATAAATCGTCGTTCCCTCGTAGGTCCCTTCTTCAAAGGTGTAGGAATGTTTTAATGTTGCCTGGCCAAAGGCCCCGGAAGAGCCTAGCAAGCTGACAAACATTAACATTATCCAAAATCTAAAAAGTAAATTTTTTTTCATAATGGTTTAGTTTTAAATGAATAAAGTTTTCTCAATATTTTTTTTAAAATTACTGCTATTAATGGTTCTTGAATGTTCACATTTTCGCTTTTCAATGGGCACAAATTCGTCAGGTGTTATCAAAGATCGATAACATCAATTTTCTTATGGTTTCTATCAACCCGATTGATTGAAATACATGTGAATAGATAAACTACTATTTTAATCGCTTACGTATTGAAATAAATTTTGTTTTATCCGAATCATAAAGAGATGTGGTATTTAATTAAGTTGGGAAAACCTATTCTTCCTTAATTAATATCTCCGGGGAAAAGCCGGTTAAGTTCGTTGTGATAGCTTCTTCGCTTTTCAGGCTTATTTCAAATCCGCTTGTGTTCACGTTTCGAACCGCAACCGTCAAAGGCTTAAACCCTTAGCCAAAGGGCATTACAACAGTCCCGCTACCCTCGATGGCAACACGGCCATTCACGCCAACACTCAATGGTCTCCTTTTCAATAGCATACGATGATAAAGTAAGTACACTTAAAATCGTGATAAAAATATTCTGAATGATTTTAAATCCACCTCCGGTAATACTCATTTCCCCCTTTTTATTAATGATTGACAATAACTTTTTTACTTACAAACTCCTGTCCGTTTGTAAGTTTGAGCATATAAATTCCTGCCGGAATATCCGAGACATTAATTTCTCCTTCCTGCCCATTTTTAATATTTTGGTGCAACAGTAGTCTTCCGTAAACATTGTATAGCCCTATCTTTGCATCACTTAGTTGATTATCAGAATCGTAATTAAATTTTAATGCATTATGTGCAGGAACCGGCCAGACACTGAATTTTGTTTCCCGGGTTCCCTTTACAAAAGCTGCATCAGTTTGAACATCCTCATACAAGGCAAAGATTTCCTCGCCCGATACTTCATAATTGTAAATTCTGAAATCATCGATCAATCCATCAAAAAACGGAACAGCGGTTTGACCACGGCCGACATAATTTAACAGGGGATTAAAATCAATTGGCCTTATTGTAATTTTCTCAGATTCATCAACTATATTTCCATTTACAAACATGCGTGCACCGGATGCCCCAAGTGTTACTGCTACATGGGACCACTCTCCCACCGGCAATGCCGAAGCATTCAGGCGTTGTTCGTTTCCCCCGTTTTTAATTGCAAAACGCATTTTGGGGGTTAAATTCATGGATTCCGTTTCGCTGTTGCCAAAATCAAATATGCGTTGCCAGGGAGCGCCTCCATTCCAGTAAACCCATGCTGTAACGGTCATTTCCTGTTGATTTGTCAAATGATAAGGAAGCTGTAAGAAACTGTTCTCCCCATTCAGCGCCAGGCATTCATTTCCGACCATACCTTCATCGAAAGCTATCTTTCCGTACGATGCACTGTGGTTTAAGTTGACTGAGCTGTCCTGAATATTTCCTTCGAATGAGAAACGGGCTACAAGAGCACTGTCTCCGGAGGTTGTTGCCGTTGCCCCGATTGAATATTCCGATCTGTTCAGGGAGTTGTCAACCGCTTTTATTTTGTAAAAATACGGTCCACCCCTTGTACAGGTATTATCAATAAATGCAGTAGATCTCACGTCCCGTGCAATCGTGTAATAGGGACCTTCTTCAGATTCTGAACGAAAGACAGTATATCCCGCAACATCATCCCCGGGGCTGGCAGACCAGTCTAGCCGAACCGACACAGCATTTGCCGTAGCCACCAATTCAGCCGGAGGAACCGGTGCATCAAACTCAACCGGAGCATCAACGGGAATAAAACGCCATTGCTGATTTTCACCGCCATTTTTTCCCCCTTGAACAATAGTGGCTCCACTGGCAGTACTTGCATTTTGTACATCCAGGCAAAGCGCACTGTATCTGCTTCGGATATAAAACCAGCCATCTTCTGCGTATTCGAGAAACCATTGCTGGTTGCTGCCTTTTGTATCATCCCATATTGCAATGTTACCGCCATTATCCAAAGACCAGTTGTAAACATCAGCCGCTTTCCCACTATTTTCTGCCTTCATTGAATAATAACTAAAATCACCTCCAATTCGCGGATCAACCGGTTTAACTTCCCATTGCTGACTGGCAGCCCCCGTATGATTGGCTTGCCGGATATTTGCCCCTGCATTTGTAGATCCTCCGGAAACTTCCATCACTTTTCCACTGTTGCGGTTAACCAGAATATAGCTCCCGTCAATAACAGGCTGGATATCATCACCCCACGTTATATTGATTACTCTTTCAGCGTTTGTTTGTCCCTGTTGGTAACCTGTGCCACCCGGCATTTCTAAAAAGTATTCACGTTGAGGGCCGTGCCCATCGTAAAAAACATCTCTTTCCTTTGATATGTATAAATAGGTCGTTGTGGCTGCCTGCCTTTCCGATGAACCACAGAAGGCTTGTACTTTCCCTTCCGGGCTCCTGTATACCGAGGCAGCTGTCCAGTGATCCCGATGCTCTGCATAGCCAAGCCTTTCCCCATCACTGGCTTTAACAAATTCACCCCGTGCAAGCTCTGCAGTACCCCACCAGATACCCGTTTGCAAGCCATATTCAACACCCACCATGGCCTCCATAACATTATGCAACTCATCATTCGTGGCGTGATGACCATTGGCTCTCACCGTTTCGTAAAAAGTAGCATACCTGTCGAAACTTCCGGCAAGCTGATGTGTATTCCCTTCATCCAGCCTGTTTTTAAGAAAATTGTACCACGGCAAAGCCTGGTCGCAATTAAGTGTATTTCCACCAGAAATACGAATACCGTCGAAACGGGTGTTTTTCCGAAGTTCTCCTGCAATAGCATAAAAGTCGTCGATGGTACCCTGCCCCCAGCCATAATCGGGTTCGTTAAATGGCGATACGGAAACAACCATACGTCCAGCTTCCTGATGCATTCTTGCTGTAACATCAATTAATGCAGCCCAATTTTTAGCATCTCCAACAAAAAAAGAATGTACGTCCGGATGATCACAGTTGAGGACAACCCGGGTACTCTCAGGAAGCCATCTCCCGATAATCTCAATGCGTAAATTTGTATTATTCAGGGCTTCACCGTGTAATTCGCCATTGTTCAGGGGTTCTGTTGGCATGAATGATGATCGCACAACATCCACTCTTTCAGCTCCCATAAATGCAATACCACGCCTTATATTGACATCCCAAAGCCAGGCCAGATCCAACCCCCAGGTTAGGGGTCTGGATTCTCCCTCTGCCGAGATATTATAAAGGATCCTCCGATCGGGTACCGGATGTGCCACCAGCTGGTTACTGGCACTTGTAACCTCAGCAGATAAACAATCCTGTGCCTTGCTTTTGAAAGGGATTGTTCCCCATAAAACCAGTATCAATATGGATAGGTGTCCAATCTTCATCTGATTAAAAGTGTCTGTTTTATAAAAGACAACGCACCACTTTCCGATTTATGAAACAAATAATACCTGTTGTCTTTCCTGATGATATCCCCATCAATGCAAGCATTATTGTCCGGGTTATACAACAACTGTCTCGGAACCGATTCAAGGCCTGAGAAATCCCCATTTGCATAAGCATAATGTCGGGATGATTGCCGCGTTTTTTCATCGAAAAGTAAATCATATATCTTCCGGCCTCTTCATCATACATGGTTTGTGGAGCCCAAACCCGGTCCACATCGCCGAATTCATCGGGAAAAGATGCAGGGATGTTCACCCCAGCTGATTCCGATTATTCGGAATAACCCGCCCGTTCCTTTTCTTCTGTTCTCCCCTTTTGAGAGGAGATCCCGCGCAGCGGGAGAGGGGTGTCCCCATCGGGGCTTGTTTTATTTTTTTTATTCTTTGGTGCTTTCAAGGAACGATAATTTTAGTTACAGCCGGGTTTAACCCATTGGCAGAAAAATTCACATCAAGGACTCCTGGGGAGTCTCCCGCTTTTATGTAGGCAATCATTCTTCCGTGATAAACCCGATGTTTGTTATCGGTATAGTCAGACATATCCGAGTTATTGCTGGCCTCCAAACCGAGCAAACGGGCATCGCCGCGAATCCGGCAGGTAACCTCATCCTCCGAGCGCATCACCGGGATACCCTTTTCATCCACCACCTGCAGCACAACCTGGGCAACACCTCCTTTTTCTAAAGTAGCTGATGCTGAAAGAATGTTGATCGCATAAGGGCTTCCGGAAGATGGTACAGCATACCGGCTAACCTGATTTCCATTGGGATCCATCCCAATAACTTCAAGCCTGCCCTCCTGATAAGGGATGTCCCAGTAAATAATCCCGGTACGCTCATCATAAGGCCTGGCCTCTCCTGCAACCTTACCGTTGAGCAGCAGTTTTGCCTGGGCCGCATTGGTGTAACACACAACCCGGATCAACTGCCCTTCCTCATAATTCCAGATGGGCCAGGCATCTATCGAAGGCTCCGGGCTCCTTCTTCTTTTCGTTACCGGATAGGTTCCAAGATAAGCCATTGGTTTGTCAGACCAGAGTGACTGGCGGAAAAAACCTCTTGGCTTGATAAAACCACCAAAATCGAGCAGGCCTGAATAAAAGCCGCGCGAGGGCCATCGACCCGACTCGCCTAAATAATCAATACCGGTCCAGAGAAACTGACCGAAAATAAAATCATGGGAAGTTACTGCCTTCCAGGCTTCCGGATCATGTCTGTTTTCGCTGCCGAAGATCACGCGATCCGGATAGTTGGCATGATCCTGATCGTATAAGCTTTCGGTGTAATTATAGCCGGCAATATCCAGCACAAAAGGATAATCCGTTTGGTTCGACATGACTACGCCCGCCAAACCGGCCGTTGCAGGCCGCGATTGATCGCATTGCTTGATTCGCTTAACCAGCCGTTTGGCAATAGCTCCCAAACGCATGGCATCGGGTGCATCTTTTTTATACCCACCAAAAACAGGTTGGGTGAAACCGGTCTCTCCGCCGCCATCTAATACAGGGTGTGAATAGGGATCGTTCGGATAATCGACTTCGTTTCCAATGCTCCAGGCAAAAATGGATAGATGATTGCGATCGCGTCTGATCATATCGGCCAGATCTTTTTCGCCCCATTCCTCAAAAAAATCGTAAGATCCCTGGAAGCCAGGTGTGCCCACATTCCATCCGTCGAGCCACTTGCGTTTTGGAAATTCCCATTCATCAAATGCTTCATCCATGACCAACAAGCCCAGTTCATCGCACAGTTCATACAAATCGGGTGCCTGCGGATTGTGGCTTGTTCGGATGGCATTTACCTCAATTTCTTTTAAGGTAAGCAATCGTCTTTCCCAGACCTCCCGTGGAACGGCCGATCCAAGTACACCCCCATCGTGATGCAGGCAGACCCCCTTCACCTTCATCCACCCGCCATTGAGTGCAAAGCCTTTATCGGAATCGAATGTAAAATGGCGGAACCCGGTCACTGTGGTTGTTTCGTCTATTCGTTCTCCATTTTTAAAAACCGATGTTCTCAGGCTGTACAAGGTCGGATTTTCAAGCGACCAAAGCGCTGGATTGGCAACTTCCAATCCGGTGTGAATCTTCCCGGACTGATTTCCCTGTACGGTCAATATTTGGGATGATTCCGCCACAAATGCATGGTCCGGCCCAAACAATTCATTTGTAACGGTCAAAGTCGAAGATTCGGTCAGGCCGTTTTCAATCGTTACCTCCACATTCAACCGGTATGTTGTTTCATGCTTTTCAGGCCAGGCATAAACACCCCATTGGGCAATGTGCACAGGACCGGCATAAACCACCCAAACGTCACGGTAAATACCCGACCCTGTGTACCAACGCGAATCGGCCGATTGACTGTGATCCACCCGAACAGCCACCAGGTTCTCTTCTCCATATTGAATGTAAGGCGTCGCATCAAACATAAAAGAGATGTATCCGTTGGGCCGCTTTCCAAGCAACTTCCCATTGACAAACACTTCGCTTCGGTTGTACACTCCTTCGAAATAGAGATACACCTTTTCTCCGGCACGCTCAGCAGGAACAAAAAGTTGCTTCCGGTACCAGCCGACACCTCCGGGTAAATAACCGGTTGCACTGGCCAGATCCGGACTCAGTTGTTGCCTGATGCTCCAGTCATGTGGCAGGCTTATGGATTTCCAGGAGTGGTCATCGAGACTGATCCGGCTACCATTTTCAATATCCTTCAGGATAAACTTCCAGTCCCTGGTGATTGGTACGGCCTGCCCGAATCCAACCTGCGCCGAGAGTGAATTACCGCACTGTAAACTGATCAGTAACGAGCCGGCCAACGGGGCAATAACGGAACGCAAAATTCTTTTACAGAAAGGAACGGATCGCACGATTTTTTTCATAGGATTATCATTGTTTATTTTACCGGTCTTTCCGATTATTCGGGACAAACCCCATGGCATTGTAATATACCTGCGCACCGGTTGTACCGGCAACAATTGTGTAATTATCTTTTAGCCACCGGCATTGTAATTCAGTTGAATAGATCTCGGCGGCGGTAATTCCATCGGTTCCGGGAACCGGCAGTCTCTTTTCAACAGCCACTTTGGGAATTCCGCGCATGATGTGTATGACACGTTTAGTTTTTTAATCCCGGAGAATCTTTAATAATAATCCAAACATGCTTGTATATTCCTGAATCCGCTTTCCATTTACCATCCGGTTGTTTCGGTATGGCCACCCGGATCGCAATCACATTCTTGCCGTTATAATTCAGGTAAGGATTTAAAAGTACCTGAAATGAATTATTTCCATTCTTGGAATTGACTAAGGACTTTCCGTTCACAAATAATTCACTTCGATCGCAGATTCCTTCAAAGTCTATCAGAATATTTTTATCAACCCATTTTTTAGGAATTTCAAAATGTTTCCGGTACCATCCGGTTACAGTCGAATTATCACCCGTTAAATTCTTCGATGCAGCAACCGTTAGTTCTTTATCCTTGCTCCAGTCATGAGGCAAATCAAGGCTTCGCCAGTCATCGTCATTCAGATCAATCTCCGGTGCAAAAGTACGGGTTCCGAGGTTAAACTTCCAGTTTAAATCAAAAAGTTGTTTCCGGCTAATCGTATCATGTCGGACATTGCATTGATTAAAACTGCCCATTATAAATAAAAAAGCGATCAGATATAATTTTTTTTGGGTCCACATGTTGATAATAACAATGTTTACTAAAAAAACAAGTCAGCCCGTTTGCTGAAGACAGGCGCTTGTGATAAAGATAGTATCTGCATTTAACGTGCATTACGTTGCTTTTTGAAAGATACAATGCTCCTACTATCTTACGCTGGTAAATCTACTTATCTTTAAGATGATAAAGCATCATAAGTTCGTCATTGAGCAAACAAAAACCGGTCATTGGTAACCCCCGGACAGGCAGATCTGACTGTTTGCAATTTTTTCATTAAATTTACCTCTGGTCAAGCCTAATTATAGTACCATCGGGATGAATAACGTAAAAAAATTGATATGGGCATTGTTCTTTTTTATTGGAATTTTGACAAATACGCATGCAGCAACGATTGAAAAAATCGAGGTTCAGAAAGGGTTGTCAAACAACAATGTTGTAAGCATTACCCAGGACAGAGATGGCTTTATCTGGGTGTGCACCAAAGACGGACTAAACAGATTCGATTCAAATACATTTACTGTTTTTAAAACGTCTCATTCAGATCCAAATTCAATTTGCAGCAATGTCCTCAATTACGTTTATGCCGATAAGATGGATGATGTGGTTTGGATCGCTTCCGAAAAGAACGGTGTTGATGCATACAATTATAAGGCACACCAGTTTACGCATTATGAGCATGACTATGAAAATCCCGAAGTAAACGACCTGAGTGCGAATGGAATTACGCATATTGATAGCGATGAACAAGGAAATTTGTGGTTTGCCACGTATGATGGCGGTGTTGACTTTTTAGACAGAGAAACACATCGTTTTACCAATTATAATCAATCAAATATACCTGGTTTAGGCTCAAACTATAACTGGTGTATAATGTATGATTCAGACGAAAGAATATACGTTGGGCATGTTAACAACGGATTTAGCATTATAAATTCACAGAAAAAAACGGCAGTTCACTTTAAACACAATCCTGACGACCCTTTTTCGCTTCCGGACAACACGGTAACAAGTATCTTCAAAGATTCCAAAGACCGTATCTGGATCGGAACACGAAACGGACTTACCCTGTTTTATCCGGAAAGCAGGCAAATGGTGAACTTCAGGAATGATCCGGAAAATACGTATTCTTTAAGCAATAACTTTATTCAGAGAACCATTGAAACCAGAGACAACAAACTCTACATAGGCACCGAAGGGGGTGGATTAAATATTGTAGATTTACATGAATTGTCATCTGGGTTTAATCCTTCAGAAATAAAATTCGAACGCATCCTGGCATCTGAAACTCCGGACGGATTGTCAAGTTTGTCGGTACAGACTGTTTTTCAGGATTCTTTTGACAATATCTGGATTGGGGGGTTAGGAGGAGGTGTCAACTTTATTTCAAGCAGGCCGAACATCTTTAACAAAATCAATTATCTGCCGTACATCGGAAATACGAACAGTCTCCATTACAAATCCGTACTTAGTCTTTGTGTGGATCCGGATAATCATGTGTGGGCCGCAAATGGCCAGGGGGGTATTGCAATTTACGACAAGGGGGAAAAAATCAAACAAATTGATAGAATAAACAACTCCCCCAGGACTCAAAATTTTTTAACCGTGTTCAAAGCGCAAAATAACACCATTTGGATTGGAACAGATAAAGGAGAGATCTATAATTACAACAGCAATACAAACAAATACAATGAATTCGGTTGTTTCGAAAACCTTGATAATATTCCTGTTTACTATTTCTTCGAAGATTCAAGAAACAATTTGTGGATAGCTACCGACATAGGATTGCACATGTACAATGTTAATTCGGGAGAATGCAGGGTCTATACAGCTGAAAATTCAGGTTTGTCAGATAATGTGATACGATCCATTGCAGAAGATGGAAATGGCAATCTATGGGTAGGTACTTTAATAGGCGGACTTTGTGTTTTTGATGAGAACTTCAGCTTGATCAGGAATTATGGACATACGTATGATTTCTATGCAGTAAATCATATATACAAAGATTCAAAGAACAGGATCTGGATCGGCAGTCAGAACGACCTTTTCCTGATCAAGAACCCGATGACCGATTCGGTGATGCGGATTGGCAGAATTTCAGGATTAAATGAAACCAATATCCGCGCAATCGTGGAAGGAAAGTCGGAGAACGAAACCTGGATCAGCACAACCAACGGGATAAGCCACATCGACCTGAATACCATGTATGTAAGCAACTATGATGTCAGTGATGGTATTGTCTACGGCGACTTTCTCAATGGAGCAGTAGCAAAAACCAGTGACGGCAAAATATTTTTTGGGTCGCAAAACGGAATTACCTGGTTCGATCAGATCCTGAAACAAACAGAAATTCCAACGCCAAAGGCTGCATTTACCGGTTTTTCGGTAAACAACACCAGAATTTATCTCAACGAATTTACCGATATTCCGTTCGACGATGAGATCGAATTAAAGCACAATCAGAATTCTTTTGAGATCCGGTTCAATGTACTGGATTATTCCTTATCGAACAAAGTGGAATTTATATACCAGATGGAAGGACTCGATGATGGCTGGTTCCTTGTTAATACCGGAAATGAAGTTACTTTTCGTAATCTTAAGCCCGGAAATTATGTTTTCAATTTAAAAACAAGAATTCAAAACAATGAATGGTCGGAACAACTGAATTCTTTGCCCATCAGAATTGAGCCACCCTTGTGGTTAAACTGGTGGATGAAATTGATTTATTTAGCTATCGCCGTAACGGCTGTTGTATTCATTATCAGATTTTATAAAAATAAATTAAAGATTGAGAACGAACTTCTTCTGGAAAAAAAGAGACATCAGCAGGAACATGAATTAAACGAAGAGAGGCTTAAATTCTTCACGAACATTACCCACGAGTTGAGAAGCGCAATGACCTTGATTTTAGGGCCGCTGGAAGATCTTATTTTCGACGATTCCCTGAATCCGGGGCAATTGAAGAAATTGCATCTGATACAACGCATTTCCAATCGTTTGCTTCAATCTGTAACCCAGATTCTTGAATTCAGAAAATCAGAAAATAAAAGCCGCAAATTAAGTGTGATAAAAGACGATCTGGCTAAGTATATTTACGAAATCGGGGAAAAATACAAAGATTTAACTCCGAATAAGTCAATTGATTACCATATTATAGTCCCAAACCACAAGGTCGAAATGTATTTCGATCCGGATGTGATTACCATTATTACAGACAATCTTTTAACGAATGCTTTTAAATATACGAAAGAAGGATCAATCAAACTGGAATTAAAGCAATACCTGGACGGCAATATAAATTATACAGAAATCATTGTTTCCGATTCAGGCTACGGAATTTCAGAGCAGGACGTACCGCATATTTTCGAAAGGTTCTACCAGGCAAAGAACGCCGCACATCCGGTAAAAGGAACAGGCATTGGCCTGGCCCTTGTCAAAAACATGGTGGAACTGCACCAGGCCGAAATCAAAGTCAGCAGCCGGCTGAATGAAGGAACGGTATGTAAGGTTAAATTTTTAACCAACAACAGTTATCCCGACGCCGTTCATTATTACCCTGAAGAATCTCATTTGGAAGAAACAGAAGAAAATTCAAAAAAAGTAATTCTGGTTGTTGACGATGATCCGGAAATTATTGAATACATCCACGATTTTTTAAGTGACACCTACACGGTAATTTCTGCAGAAAACGGGAAGATTGGTTTTGAAACGGCAGCAGAACAAATACCGGATATCATAATCAGCGATATTATGATGCCCATTATGGACGGGATAGAAATGTGCAAACTTCTCAAAGAGGATGTGAGAACCAGCCATATCCCCCTGGTTCTTCTCACTGCCAAAGGATCATTGCACGACCAAAAAGTAGGGTACGATGTGGGTGCCGATTCTTACCTGACCAAGCCGTTTAGCAGCAATCTATTGAAAAGCCGGCTAAAAAACATTTTTGATGCCAGGAAAAAATATTCATTTTCAGATGCATCAAAATTCAAGAAAAAACAACAGTTGTTGAATGAATCATTGGGTGAGCTGGATAAAAAATTTTTACGTCAGCTTACTTCGGTAATTGAAAAAAACCTTGAGGATGAAGAGATGAACATCTCTTATGTTGCGTCACAATTAAACATGAGCCACTCCACTTTGTACCGGAAAATAAAAGCACTTACGAATTTGACTGCGAATGAGTTCATTCGAAAAGTTCGCATTAATTATGCTGAACAACTTATAATTACCGGCCAGTACAACATTTCGGAGATTATGTACCGGGTCGGGATTAATAGCAGTAGCTATTTCAGGCAGTGTTTTAAAGATGAATTTGGCATGAATCCGAGCGAATACCTGCAGAAACTGAAAGAGTATTAAATCACGAATATCGTTGCCAGGATAAACCTTGAAAAAAGGAAAA
>CAZNPV010000066.1:0-12214 GCA_964575025.1 uncultured Mariniphaga sp. | reverse complement strand
GTCTTCCGTCTTCCGTCTTCCGACTTCGGTCTTCCGTCTTCCGTCTTCCGACTTATGATTCCATTCAACTACAAGCAAAGCAAAAAATACAATCCCACGTCCCCAGGACGTGTATTTCTATAATAGATTATATATTATAATAGTGAAAAATATGATGAGCAATGCATTAACAAGAACAGATTACAATTTTCCGGGGCAGAAATCGGTTTATCACGGAAAAGTGAGAGATGTATACAATATCAGCGACGAATTTCTGGTCATGGTTGCTACCGACCGTATCTCAGCCTTCGATGTGGTACTTCCCAAAGGCATTCCCTATAAAGGTCAGGTTTTAAACCAGATCGCTTCAAGATTTTTGGATGCCACACAGGATATTGTTCCCAACTGGAAAATAGCTTCTCCCGATCCCAACGTCACCATCGGGCATTTCTGCCAACCCTTCAAAGTTGAGATGGTAATCCGGGGATACCTGACCGGGCATGCCTGGCGCATGTACCGCGACGGAAAAAGGGAACTATGCGGAGTCCCTTTACCGGAAGGAATGATTGAAAATCAAAGATTTGACGCCCCCATTATTACCCCGACCACCAAAGCTGAAGAAGGTCATGATCAGGATATTTCACGGGAAGAGATCTTCGCTTCAGGGCTGGTCTCCAGGGAAGCGTATGAACAGCTCGAAGCGTATACCCGCAAATTATTCCGCCGCGGCACCCAAATGGCTGCTGAAAAAGGACTGATCCTGGTGGATACCAAATACGAATTCGGAAAAAAGAACAAGACAGTGTATCTGATCGATGAAATCCATACCCCCGATTCATCCCGGTATTTTTATGCCAATGGATATGAACAAAGACAGGCTAAGGGCGAAAAGCAAAAACAACTATCCAAAGAATTCGTGAGGCAATGGCTGATCGAAAATGGATTCCAGGGAAAAGAGGGTCAGAAAATTCCCACAATGGACGAAGCCTTTGTAAATTCTGTATCCGAAAGGTATATCGAACTGTATGAAAAAATTACAGGCGATTCATTTCAGAAATCAGAAATTTCTCAAATGGAAAAACGGATTCAACAAAATGTTATGGACTTCTTACACAAAAAATCCTAAACAAGAATAAACACAGGAAACATGTTTCTACTTGATACATTATATGACAGTGGGGTATTTACCTACCTGATCCTGCCGTTATTGATATTTCTTTCCCGCATCCTGGATGTCAGCATTGGAACGATCCGGATCGTAATGCTTTCAAAAGGCCAGAAAATAGCGGCTCCTGTTCTCGGATTCTTTGAGGTATTAATTTGGCTGATAGCCATTTCTAAGATTTTTGAGAACCTCGACAACTGGGTTTGTTATTTTGGCTATGCAGCAGGCTTTGCTGCAGGGAATTTCATCGGATTGTTAATCGAAGAAAGACTTGCTGTGGGGATTGTCCGCATACAGATCGTAACCCGCAAAGAAGCAACCAGTCTGATTTCTGTTCTGAAGGAATCCGGATATGGGATAACCCACCTGAAAGCACAGGGTGCTGCTGAAAATGTAAGCATTATTTATACCGTACTAAAAAGAACGGATGTACCTCTTGTAGAGGATATTATCCGCGAATTCAATCCCAATGCCTTTTATTCGGTTGAAGATGTAAAATATGTAAACAAAGGAATTTTCCCGATCCGGAAAACCAGGCGCTGGCGAAAAGGAAAATAAAGAATGAAGGTTCCTTCGCATTGGCGAATGCAATAAGAGGCTTACGACTTTTTTATTTACCAAGACTGCGCATTGCTGTCTGCCGGGCGCGCATAAAGATCATAATCATCTGATTCTGTTATGATTACCTGATAAAATTCACCGATTTTCAAGGCTCTTTGTGAAGAAACAAATACCTCGCCATCCACTTCGGGAGAATCGAATTCCGTACGCCCTATGTAGGATCCGCCCTCTTTCCGGTCTATAAGGACCTTCATTCGGGCACCTGCTTTTTCCCGTTGAATTGCGGCAGAGATCTGTTGCTGAAGAGCCATAATTTCTCCGGCACGTGCCTGTTTGATCTCTTCAGGAACATTGTCTTCAAACCGGTCATAGGCATAGGTACCTTGCTCATGGGAATAGGTGAAAACGCCCAGTTTTTCAAATTTTGCTTCCCGGACAAATTCCTTCAGTTGTTCAAAATCTTCTTCTGTTTCACCGGGAAACCCCACCAGCAATGTTGTCCGTAAGGCCACCCCGGGTACTTCGTTACGAATCCGTGCAACCAGCTCCTTTGTTTGCACCCCGGAGATATGACGCCTCATGCATTTTAAAACGGGATCCGCAATGTGTTGCAATGGCAGATCCAGGTATCTGCATACCCGGGGATTCTGCCGAATGGTTTTCAGCACAGACAAAGGGAACTGGTAAGGATAAAGATAATGAAGCCTGATCCATTCGATTCCGGGAATTTCCGAGATCCGTTCAATCAGGTCAACCAACCGGCTCCTGCCGTACAGATCCATACCGTACGAGGAAAGATCCTGTGCGATAAGCAACAACTCTTTCACTCCTCTTTGCGCCAGGTACCGGGCTTCGATGTCCAGGCTCCCGATATCCCTGGATTTACAGGAACCGGTCATCAGGGGGATGGCACAAAACGAACACGACCGGTTACACCCTTCAGAAACCTTAAGATACGCATAATGGGACGGTGTAGTGATCTTTCGTTGATAGAGACGCTCCGGATCATACTGTGCATTCAGTTCCCGGACCAAAGCTTTCAGATCAAATTTCCCGAAAAAACGGTCCACTTCAGGAATCTCTTCCTGTAGTTCCCTTCCAAACCGTTCCGAAAGACACCCCATAACATACAGCTTTCTGACCCCTCCCCTTTTCCGGGCCTCAGCATACTGTAAAATCATGTCAATGGATTCCTGTTTTGCATCCTGGATAAATCCACAGGTATTGATTACCACGGCATCAAAATCCTGCCCGTTGGAATCAAAAAACACTTCATAGTTGTTTATCTCCAATTGATGGAGCAAAACTTCGGAATCAACCAGGTTTTTGGAACATCCCAACGTTATAACATTCACACGTTTCTTCTTCATCCGGCACAAAAAATCTGTTGGCAAAGAAACAACAATTTCTTACGAATCAGGTTATGAATGTCCTTTTTGTTTTATTACCTTCGCAAAGCAGCAAACGATAAACAAAAAAACATGCCCTGCAATATAACGCAAAATGATATACGTGTAAAGAGCTGGAACCATCTGGTAGAGGAAGTATATGCCGATTCCTGGAAGCCGGACCTCAGCCGTTACCGGAGCAATTATGCTTTCCGGGGTCTTTCCGACCGTTCCTACCGCCTGGAAAACAGTTTTCTGCGTAACAGCGGAAACCATCCCGACCTGGAATACCATATCCTGCGCAATTTCAGGAAATATGCCCGTACCACAGAACCAAACCAGACCTATACCCTGTGGCGTTCCCTGGTACTGGCTCAACACCACGGGCTTTCCACACGCCTGCTCGACTGGACCTATTCGCCCTTTGTAGCGATGCATTTTGCTACAGCCAATACCGAACATTTTGATACCGATGGCGTTATCTGGGAAGTAGACTTTGTCAAAGTAAACAGACTTTCCCCCGAACCCCTTCAGGGATTGCTCGAAATTGAAAAATGCAACGCCTTCACGGTAGAAATGCTCGAAACCCACTTCTCCTCACTCCACCATTTCGACGAAGTCTTCGGAAAAGATCAGGCAATCTTTTTTGAACCCCCATCGCTGGATGACAGAATTGTAAACCAGTTTGCCCTGTTTTCCATTATGTCCAACCCTGTGGCAGTCTTCGATAACTGGCTGAAACAACACCCCGGCATGTACCGGAGAATTATCATCCCCAAAGAATTAAAATGGGAGGTACGCGATAAACTCGACCAGGCAAACTTAACGGAACGCGTATTCTTTCCGGGCCTCGACGGTCTCGCCAAATGGCTGAAACGTCATTATCAACCCAAAATGTAACCCGATTCATTCATCCCCAGGCCTCCGTAAAATCCGGATCTCTTACACAGCTCATCCCCCGGAATGAAACGACCCTGACAAATCATGACACAAAAACAAGGATTCCAAGTATGGGAGTTCCCTGTCTGCATCGCTTTTGCATAGCTCCTTGCTCTGCCATAGCGGCTACGCGAAAGCGCTGTCAACGGAGCAAAGCTGAACAGGCAGGCATCTGAACCCTTTCGAAACAGACCATTCTAATCCGATGAAATAAATTTGTTTTTTACAAATATTTATTGTGTCTATACAATTATTTATTGTGTCTTCAATACTTATATTACACTTTTTTATATATTTTATTATTTTTTAATGCATTTTTATTTGTTTTTTACAAATTTATTTTATTCCTTTGAAATATCAATCAATTTGTGTTCGTATATAGATGGAGAAAATTGAAATCCTCAGGATTGTCAAGAGGGAGTTGATGAAGAAGCATGTGAGCCCGGCGGAATTGGCACGTAAACTGGAGGCCAATCCGTCGTCGGTTCACGGCATGTTAAGGCGCCCCACGCTCCAGGTTCAGAAATTGGTTCAATTATCCGAAATACTGCACTACAATTTTTTCAGGGAGATTGCCGAAAAACTACCGTATGAAGAGCCTGCGACGCAGGCAGCCAGGGAAACCGGGGAACTCCGTCAACGGATCAGGGAACTTGAAATCGAATCATCTACCTTACGAAGAGCCCTGAAAGAGGTTATCCGGGGGGAATAAACTAACACGGCACGCGTGTAGCTGGTTAATCAACCCTATGTTTTGCCTCCCTTTAGATGCGGAATCGTGAAAAAGGGACGGTTTTCTGATCGGCAAACTCGTTATTCAGATATTTGTAATACCCTGCAATAGCGATCATGGCTGCATTATCGGTTGTAAATTCAATAGACGGAATATGAAGGTTCCAGCTATGCGTTGCTGCAAGATCCTGCAAGGCGGTGCGCAAACCGGAATTAGCTGAAACACCTCCAGCCACGGCTATTTCCCTGGTACCGGTCTGTCGGGCAGCCTCTTCCAGTTTATCCAGGAGATTTTCAATGATGGTTCGCTGAAGTGAGGCAGCCAGGTCTGCTTTATTCTGCTCCACAAACTGTGGATTCTTTTTAAGGTTATCCCTCAGGAAATAGAGAAAACTTGTTTTTAATCCGCTGAAACTATAATCCAATCCCGGGACCTGTGGTTTCGAAAACACAAATCTTTCGGAACGACCCTTTTTTGCCAGCGCATCGATATGCGGTCCTCCGGGGTATGGGAGTCCCATAAGGTTGGCACATTTATCAAACGCTTCACCGGCAGCATCATCAATGGACTGACCGATAACCTGCATATCCAGATAATCATTCACCCGGATAATCTGAGAATTCCCTCCGGAAACCAGCAGGCATAGAAAAGGGAAAGCAGGTGGTTGAAAAGATTTCCCTTCTTCTTCAATAAAGAGAGCCAGTACATGCCCGGCCAGGTGATTAACTTCAATCAGGGGAATCCCTGAAGCAAGGGCAAATCCTTTGGAAAAAGAGACTCCTACCAGCAACGAACCCAACAAACCCGGTCCCCGGGTAAAGGCTACTGCCGAAAGAGAGGATGCATCAACTCCTGCCGCTTTAAGGGCCTGGTCAACCACCGGAATAATGTTCTGCTGATGCGCCCTGGAAGCCAGTTCCGGAACCACTCCTCCGTAAGCTTCATGTACTTTCTGCCCGGCAATACAGTTCGAAAGAATCCTTCCATCCGAAACAACAGCTGCTGAGGTATCATCACAGGATGATTCAATTCCCAGAATGACTACCTGCCTCTTTTCTTTCATAACCCGACCGGTTTTTTTTTGATTGAATATTTTGCTGCCCGGCATCTTTATTGTTGCACGCTTTTTGTTTAAATTTGTCAAAACGCAAAAATATCAAAAAAGCCGGGAAAATAGTGCTAATAGGTATCGCAGGAATTGCTTTTCTGGTGATAGCTGCCTATATAGCGTTGCAACATCCTGCGGTTCAGCGGTACCTGACGCAACGAATAGCCAATGTTTTCGCTGAACAGTTAAATACACAGTTTTATGTGGGTGGAGTTGATATAGCCCTGTTTGATAAGATCATTCTGGAAGATGTGTGGATGGAAGATACCGGGCAGGACACCCTGGTATACATAAAAAAGCTGACCGCAGGCATTGATTCATTTTCTATAAAAAAAAGACACGTAACGTTCAGAAATATAGATCTTGACCATGCTTTGGTAAACCTGTCTGTCGATTCTACCGGAGCCTGGAATTACAGGATACCGGAAAAATCCAACACGCAACGATCCTCCGACAGCACAGGCTGGAACCTTGCCTGTACCCGCTTTACCCTCAAACAATCGGAAGTGAATCTGGGAGCCGGAACCATAAATCAACCCCGCCCGCAATCGTTTACCGATATCAACAGTACCCTCACAAATTTCAGGTACCGGGGCGACTCCCTGGCTCTTGATCTTGAAAATCTTTCATTTGAAAGTTCTGTAAATCTTGACGTTAAAAACCTTTCAGCTGAATTGTCAGTCCACAGGAACGAAACAACGATTCGCAAAATAAACCTGGAAACTTCCAGGTCACAGGTAACCAATACCTCACTGACTTTGCATCCAACCGATACCTTACAGCCTCCCGGCATTCCGGGCATCAACTTTTTTGTCGGACAGTCATCCGTGAATATGGAAGATATTGCCGTTTTTATCCCGGGATTAAAGGGCATGGATGATCCGTTTGAATTCTCAGGTCATATTTTCGGAGACCTGACAAGCCTGAAAGGAAATGATATTTCACTCAAAACAGGCAATTACACGTCTGTCAACTGCAACTTTTACCTCAACGGTTTATCAGAAGGACTGGATGACCTGTATCTGTTTATTGATCTGACAGACCTTCAGACAACCTTTGCGGATCTGAGCAAAATAAACCTTCCCCGTTCATCGAAGATAAAACACATCGCTTTCCCGGAGTTTTTTTATGATGCAGGAATTATAACGTATCAGGGGAATTTCACCGGGTTTCTTACCGATTTTGTAGCCTTTGGAAGGCTCAACAGCGACATGGGAAATATCAGTACAGACCTCTCTTTTGCTCCGGGTGAAAAAGGGATCATTGAACTGGATGGGAAAATCTCCACAACCGGATTTATGCTCGGGGCCCTCTTCAATAATGATAACCTGGGGAATGTATCATTCGATGGAATCGTTAACGGTGAGTACCATAAAGAAACCAATGATATACGGGGGACCTTCGAGGGAGGAATAGCAAGCATCGAAGCAAGAGGATATACCTACCGGAATTTTCTGATTGACGGGAAATTTGAAAACAAGAACTTCGATGGTTTTGTTAATATCGATGATCCCAACCTGAAGCTCGACTTCCTGGGAAAACTGCACCTGAATCCTGAAATTCCCGAATTCGACTTTGACCTTTCCGTGCGCCATGCCAACCTGCGAGCGCTCAAAATTGACAGCCTCCATGAACTCTCGGACCTTGCCTTTATCAGCAAAGCCAATTTTACCGGGAACAGCATTGACAACCTGAATGGTTTTATCCGGATTGAAAATGGTTCGTACCTGAATACCAACGGTGAACTGACATTTCAGGATATGGGAATTAATACACGGACACATGAAAACAACAGGGTGCTCTCCTTTGCTTCCGATTTCCTGGACATTGAAATTGATGGCCAATATAACCTGAGAACCTTCCCGGCAACCTTTCGCTATATCGTATCCCAATACCTCCCTGCTTTGGCTTATTCGGATGAGAAAGACTTATTTTCCATAACAAATCGTTTTAAAATCCAGGCTGAAATAAAGGATCTTGACAAAATAACTGCCGTATTCCAACCGGAGCTAAAGATCATTACCCCTTTTACCATCGAAGGCGAAATCGACACCGGGGAAAACCTTTTTTATCTCAACAGTACAATTCCCGGAGCCTCCAGCAAAAATCTGATTCTGAGAGATATCAGCATCCGGTCTGAAACAAATAAGGTATACAATGCCACCCTGAAAATAGGCCAGCTCCAGACCCGCTCCGGAATAGACCTCTACAACATTGCTCTCAATGCAGAAGCCCGGGAAAACCTCCTCAACACACGACTAACCTGGAATAATTACCACCCGGTGAGTTACAGCGGTGAGGTAAACACCACCTCCAAACTGTCCGGAAAGGGAGAAAACATACATGCCGAAATTGATATCATCCCCTCAGACATCTATATTTCCGATTCCCTCTTGCAGGTGAGTCCCGGAAGAATAACGATCGATTCAAGCCGTTTCTGTTTCGAAGGAGTGGGATTAACCGGGTCTTCACAAACCATCTCCGTAAACGGAATCATCTCCGAAAATCCGAAAGACCGGTTAAAAATCTTGTTTTCAAATATTAACCTTAGCCTGATTGAAAAATACTTCCAAAGTGAAGCAACGGTTAACGGAATAGGGAACGGCAGCATCGAACTGGAAGATTTATACGGAAACAGGCTTATATACTCGGACCTCATCCTGGATCATTTCCGGTTTAAGGATCAGACGTTCGGGAATATCTCCCTTTCAAATTCCTGGGACAGCCATTCCGGCAAGGTTCTGGCCGAGATGAAAATTTCAGACAAAGACATAACCCGGCTTTATGCCTCCGGATTTTACAATCCACTTACAGACAGCCTGAGTTTAAACGCCGATCTGAATGAAGTATCTCTGGTAATCCTTGAACAGGTCATCCGGAAGACCTTTTCCGATTTTCAGGGCGTTGCTTCCGGATCACTGAATATCCATGGTACCCCGGATAATATTCTGCTGGACGGGACCCTGATGGGGACAGGAGCTGGGCTGACCATTGATTTCACACAGGTTCCCTATACCTTTAACGATTCCGTATATTTTCTGGGGAACCAGATTCTTTTTAACCATCTTACCATCTACGACGAACTGGGCAATCAGGGAATATTTCACGGAACACTGACCCATACGAATTTTTCAAATATGGTATATGACCTGAGTGTAACCTCTCCGGAAATACTGGCTATGAATACCGGCTTGGGTGACAACAGCCAGTTTTTCGGGAGGGTAATCGCCAACGGCAGTTTTTATATTACCGGCCAGGGAGTCAATGTAACCCTGGATGGGGAAGGATCCACGTTGCGGGGGACCAACGTCAGCATATCCCTGGGAAAAGGACAGGAAGCCGAACAATACGATTTCATTGAATTTATCGGTTCGGAAACCAGGGAGGATGAAAAGGAAAAAATAACCTACATAAGCAAACAAGACACCTCTTTGAACCTAAACCTCCGGATTGAAGTAACACCCGAGGCGCAGGCGCAGCTGATTTACAATTCCCAGGTTGGCGATATTATCAGAGGCCAGGGGGAAGGGGTTCTGCAAATTGGCATGGATCAGAACGGAGACCTTACCATTTTGGGCAGCTACAATATTGTTCAGGGGGATTACCTCTTTACCCTTAAAAATGTCCTGAACAAACGATTCACCATCGAACCGGGGAGCTCTGTAAACTTCCCCGGAGATCCCATGAATGCAAACATTGATATTGAAGCGGTCTATCGATTAAAAGCTTCGCTCTATGAATTGTTTGCAAACAGCAACCTGAATGTAGACAGGTCACAACGAATTCCTGTAGAGTGCAAAATTCTGCTTTCTGACAACCTTTCCAACCCGGATATACATTTTGACATCGAATTTCCACTGGTTGAAACCCGCCTTGTGGATGAACTTCAGCAGTTTTTCAATACGGAAGAAGAGATGAACCGGCAAATCATCTCACTGGTCGTACTGGGGCAGTTCTACACCCCCGAATTTATGCGGGGAACCTATGAGGCAGCCACCACCTCATCGTATGCCATCGGATCAACAGCCAGTGAAGTTTTTTCGAACCAGTTCAGCAACTGGCTTTCCCAGATCAGCAACGATTTTGACATCGGTTTTAACTACCGCCCCGGAACTCAGCTTACAAAAGATGAAATTGAACTGGCCCTCAGCAAACAGATGTTTAATGACCGGGTTACCATCAACGGAAACATTGCCAACAATGTAAATCCAACCGCAACCAACAACAGCCAGATCGTGGGGGATTTCGACCTGAAAGTAAACCTGACCGATAACGGAAAAATACAGCTTAAGGCGTTTAACCGTTCCAACAACAACTTAATCTATGAAACAGCCCCTTATACCCAGGGAATAGGGCTTATTTTCAGGGAAGAATACAACAACCTCGGAGAACTGCTGAATAAATTGCTTTCATTGTTCGGAAAATAACATACACACACGCAACGCTATAAACCATCACCCATGAAATATTTTGACCTGTCGCATTTGTTAACGGAGCAAATGCCTGTTTATCCGGGCGGGAAACATCCGTCAATAAAAAAAGAAGCACAAGTGGATCTTCAGGGATACCGGGAAACCACCCTGGAAATCACTTCGCACACAGGGACCCATATCGATGCTCCGGCACACATGCTCCCGGAAGGGCGCTTTCTGGACCAGTATCCACCATCACAATTTACCGGCAAGGCTCTTATACTCCCTATACCCACCGGGAACCAGCAGATCACCAAAAAATTTCTCAACGAGTACCGGGAGGAAATAAAACAAACCGATTTTTTGCTGTTCAGAACGGGCTGGGGCAACAAATGGGGCAGCGATCCCTATTTCCGGGATTTTCCCGTGATGAACAAGGAAGCAGCTTCCTTTCTGGCATCTTTCACAATCAAAGGGGTAGGTATGGATACCCCTTCACCCGATCCGGTGGAAACCACCCGGTGGGAAAACCATATGCTGCTTTTTAACCAGGATAAGATCATCCTGGAAAACCTCTTTTTCCCGGAATCCCTGTCCGAAAAGTCAGGAGAACTGTTCTGTTTCCCTCTCTTTTTTATGGAAGCCGACGGAGCTCCGGTAAGAGTGATCTTGCGGATCATATGAATAGGCACCAACCGGGTTAAAGGAAAAATGATGGAATGGTGAATTTCTCAGAAATACCTTCCTATGAGCGGATGCTCCACAATCTTTTTCCGTAATGTCAATGGCTGAATTCCACCCGGATGACGATAATAAACTTTCCCGCCCGGTTCAACAAGTAAGGTATAGGGAATCTGGCCCTGCCACGCCGGATCGATAGCTTCAATGAGGTCATACTTGTTTTCATCGCCAAAAATATAATTGTTGGTAATCGCAACATGTTTATCCTGAAGGAATTTGTGCACCTTATCCCTGTTTGCAAGGTTATCGGTACTGATGGTCACCATATTAAAATCACGTCCCATAAACATGCGGTAGGTATCCACAAAATCAGGAATTTCAACGATACACGGTCCACACCAGGTAGCCCAGAGATTAATCACCAGAAGATGATCGGATTTGTTTTTAAGAAGTTCCTTTAAACCCTGTAAATCCAGCTCTTCCAGGGGAACTTCTTTTTCAAGCCATTCCGTATCCAGCCTTTTGCGGTATCCGTCTTTCCATTTCCATTTTATGGAGCAGCCAAAAACCTTTGTTTGTGTCACTTCCACTTCTTTTCCGGACATAATGGCTTCAATGGCATTGCGTGCATCATGAATTTTTGCAGTTCCGATTTTTTCTGAGTCATCAATTCTGCCTACATATCTCAGAATTCTTTTCTCATCAAAAATAAAGGCATGCGGTGTGGCTACAGGCCCATATTTTATCGACATTTCCTCGGTATCGCCATCATACAGGAAAGGGAAATTGAAGCCTTTTTCTTCAGCTCTGATTTTCATTTCCTCAAAACCATCGCCCAGATCGGTATAGCCCATCTCTTCAAGGCATACCGAATTCGGGGCATTCGGACTGATCATTACCACCTGAACTCCCTTCTTCCTATAGTCATTCTGGATCTGAATAATCCTGTCTTCATAAGCCTGGGCAGTAGGACAATGCACGGCACTGAAAATAAGAACCAGTATCCGGGCATCAGAAAATGATTCCAGGGTATAGTTCTTTCCGTCGATTCCCGGCAGATTAAAATCAGGAGCTTTTGAGCCGGGTCTTAATGTCTCAGGATCTGGATGCTCCTGTGAAAAAACAACCGTAGAGGCGATCAATAAAATCAAAAACAAAAAATGCTTCATCTGATCAGTTTTAGTTGAAAGGCTAAATATATAAAAAGTAACGGATTGTACTTTATGAATGCCCTCCCGTAAAAAAGAT
>CAZNPV010000065.1:0-12949 GCA_964575025.1 uncultured Mariniphaga sp. | reverse complement strand
GTAGAGTAAACTACAACTGAAAAAAACAGGGCTGCATGCAGCCCTGTTTTTTTTTGGTTACGTTTATCAGGGATTACATTTTTCTTCCTTAGTTTAATTACGGATCGTCTGCCACGGAAGTGAGCCATAACCCATACCATCACAAACATGGAGATGATGGTCGCATACGCTGCCCCTTTTACTCCCATATCCAGGACAAAAATAGAGATTAATACAAACAATTAGAAAATTGAAATGTTTTGCCTTACTTTTGTTGCATAAATTGCCTTATCAAGCAACGCAACCGTCATGGGAGAAAGTAAAAAGTTTACGCCGGACAAGGAAATAATCAAGCAACTGCAATCAGGAAATGAGAAGACCATCCTATCTGTGGTTGAAAATTTGATGTCCTCAGGGAAAGCAGGGTATCTTCCCTATTTGATTGAACTGGCTCATGCAACCCGGTTTGACAACGTAAAATCACAAATCTTCCGTTTACTGAATCAGCTGAAACATAAAAAGGCCGCTACCTACCTGGCTGATGCCATCAGAAATGAACAATACCTGTCCATTCGCAAAGAACTGGTGGAAGCATGCTGGCAAAACGGACTGGATTATACACGCTATTTTTCGTTGTTTACCGATCTCATGATCCATGAATCAGAAGAAATCTCTTTTGAGGCGTTTACAGTCATAGAGAATATGGGACATATGCCGGAAAACAACCTGATCCGTAAAGAAACTGCGAAGATAAAATCCCATTTGCATGAAACAAAAGGAAGAAAGCGCTATGTATTGGATGAAACCCTCAACATGATGGAAAATTTTCTAACCCACGAAGACGAAAAGAACGAAACGTGAAATGGATACGATTCATATGGTTTATCTATTCTTTTTCCCTTGCTTGCGGTCTGGCAAAGGGACAGGAAACCTACACTTCCCTGAATAACTACAACCGGATCCTTATCAATCCGGCATTTGCAGGATACCAATACGAATCACATTTGTGGAGTTCGTATTCGTTTTTTTTCAAATCAAAAGAGGCGATTTTCAATGAGTATACCCTGGTTTACGACCGTTATTCCCCAAAGCTGAAAGGCGGAACCGCCTTTTTTTTTAAACAGGGATTACAGGCAAGCACCAACGTAAACACCCTGGAACTGGGATTTTCATATGCACCCCGCATGAAACGTTTCAAAGGAACTTTCTTCCCATCGTTGTACCTGGGGTACACCAAACCTATGAAACAGTGGTTTATGTACGCCTGGGATGAATGGCGGAAAAAAATCCCTGAAGATGAGTATGAAATCCTTCCCGGCAGGCCTTATTTCCATTCCGATGTGTATAAACTGGGAGGAGGTATGTTGTTTCTGAAAAACCAATGGCAGGTCGGGATTTCAGGGTATTATGGGCTTCAAATAAATAAGGATCCAGAGATTGAGTCCTCGCGGTTGCCCTATAAAATTCTTTTTCATTTATCCACACGTTTAAACAGTACAAGTAACGGCGTATTAACCCGGCTGAAAGTGATCAGCCCGCAGTTGATCCTGCATTATGAAAACGGTCTCTTCCAGGCCAAAAGCGAATTACGGGTTACAGGGCGGCCTTTTCTTTATTCGGTCTTTATTCTGAACAATATCAGCGATAACCTGCACCTTTTTGGGGGTTCAGCCGGTTTTGAAAACGACCGTTTCCGGCTGGTTTTTTCCGGAGGAATTGGTTCCACACCCCACCTCAACCACCTGATATTCAACGGTTCCCTGTCGCTTGTCCTCAAACTTTCAAAAGAAAATATTAAACGGATTTTCCCCTATAAACCCCTCCATGACTGATACCACGTTGTAAGCTAACGTTTCACCGTTGTGTCATAACGCTGCCGGCAACCGGAAGAGAAACCGATTTACAATCCTGTTTGACGGTTTTTACTTTCGGTCAGAAAAGTACTTCATAAACTGGGATCTTTCGTAGAGCATCGGGTCGGGAATGCTTTTGTACGATAACCGGCCTCTGAAATCTTCCGGTTTTTTAAAATTCCACCTTTTCATAAACTCCTCCATTCCGGACAGAATGTGGCCGATTCGTTCAGGACCATTTTTATATATGGTTGAGCACAGCTGAGTAACCCGGGCTCCTGCCAGGATTTGTTTGATCACGGCATTGGCATCGTGGATGCCGGTAGAGGCTGCGATGTCAAGGTGTGTAACTTCTGATGAAACCAGCCCGGTCCAGCGCAGAAAATGGCGCAACTCTTCCGGTGAACTCAACACTTCCGAAGCAGTTAACTCCAGTGTATCCAGGTTGATATCGGGTTCATAAAAACGGTTAAACAAGACAACTCCCCGGGCTCCTTCTGCTTTGAGCTTTTCAGCCATGGCGACCACATTTGAAAAGTACGGCCCGATTTTAACCGAAACCGGAATGGAAACCTGTTTTTTCACCTTCCGGAGAATATCGAGGTAAACCTGTTCCACCCTCCCGGCACTTTCCGCACGATCGGTGGGAAGGTAGAAAACGTTCAGTTCAAGGGCATCCGCACCTGCTCCTTCAAACTCGCCTGCAAAGGTTGTCCACTCTTTGGAATCGATGCAGTTGATGCTGGCAATAACCGGGATGGAAACCGCTTCCTTCACATTTTTACACAATTCCAGATGCCTGACCATGGAGTTGTCGCGGATGTAGTTTCTGATGTAGTCAGCTGCTTCCGGGTAATCCCTGTTTTGTGAATCTTTCTCCATTAAATGGATGACCTCGTTGTTGATCTGCTCTTCAAAAATCGATTTCAACACGACCGCCCCGGCGCCGGCTTGTTCCAGTTTTTCAATTTTTGCCTGTGTAGCCGTAAGCCCTGAGCTTGCAATTACCAACGGATTTCGTAGTTTTAATCCAAGATAGGTTGTTTCCAGGTTTACCATTTGTATTCGTTTTGAGTTTTGAGTTTATAGCTTACTATTTCAAATTCTATCGTCTTGCATTTGCTCTGGCTGTAACGCAACCAAAGAATCTTAGCGGCTGCCGGATATTTCGCTTCCAATGCGCACCAGGGTGCTTCCTTCTTCCAGGGCTATCCGGTAATTGTCAGACATGCCCATCGAAATTTCCGTAAAAAAACGGGAATCACCAAAATAATCCCTTTTTAAACCAGGGAAAATATTTTTTAACATACAAATTTCTGTGAGACTTTTCCTACTCAAGGGTATGTACCACCAGTCCGGAGCGGAGTTTTGGTTCAAACCAGGTGGTTTTTGGCGGCATGATGTTTCCGGAGTCGGCAATACGGATCAGTTGCTGCATTGACACAGGATACAGGGCAAAAGCTACCTTCATCTCGCCGCTGTCAACCCGTTTTTTCAATTCTTCCAAACCCCGAATGCCTCCTACAAAATCAATCCTGTCGGAAGTGCGGAGGTCTCGGATACCCAGGATCGGTTCAAGAACATGCCGGGAGAGGATGGTGACATCCAGAACGCCAATCGGATCACTGTCGTCAAAGGTACCCTTTCGGGCCGTTAGCTTATACCATTCCCCGGAAAGATACATGCCGAACTCATGCAACTTCCCGGGTTTATACATTTCTGCTCCCCTTTTTTCAATTTCAAAGGGCTGTTTCAATTTTTCAAGAAATTGCCTGTTATTCAGCTTATTAAGATCCCTGACCAGGCGGTTGTAATCGATAATATTCAGTTGGTTATCGGGGAAATGCACTGCCATGAAAAAGTTATATTCCTTGTTTCCGGTGTGGGATGAATTCTGTTCTTTTTTCTCCAGACCGATGCGGGCAGCGGCTGCTGTACGGTGATGTCCGTCAGCCACATAGGTAAAAGGTACTTTTTCAGCAAACAGCTGTTCCAGTTTCCGGTTGGTAACCGGATCGTAAATCACCCAGAAGTGATGTCCGAAACCATCTTCAGCGGTGAAGTCATATTCAGGATCCTGATCCCGGACAATTTTTTTCACCAGGGCATCAATCTCCGGAACCGCTTTGTATGAGAAGAATACCGGTTCAATGTTGGCATTCAGGTAGCGGGTCAGGGTCATCCGGTCGTCTTCCTTTTCCGGGCGGGTCAGTTCATGTTTTTTTATGATCCCCCTCTGATAATCTTCACACGCGGCAACCCCTACAATCCCATATTGCGTTTTTCTGTCCCGGGTTTGTGCATAAATATAGTACCTGGCTTCCGGATCCTGTATCAGCCATCCTTTTTCCCGGAATGCAGTAAAATTGTCAACTGCCTTTTTGTAAACATCTTTATCGTGAGGATCTACTCCTGCAGGACAATCAATCTCGGCCCGGGTGATATGAAGCAGCGAACAATCTTTCCCTTCAGCCATCCGGGCTGCTTCTTCAGAATTCATCACATCGTAAGGCAGGGAAGCCAGTTTTTCGGCAATTTCTTTCGGCGGGCGCCATCCCCTGAATGGTTTTATGGTTGCCATAGACAATAGAATGGGTTATTTTCAGTAATAGGTTTCAATCTTTTTTCTCTTACCTGCATAGAACCAGGATGCACAAAAACAGGTTGGAAGCAACACTGTACGTCACGGGCTTACGACTCATTTACCCGACACGTTTGATCCCCCTTTTCAAAAAATGCAACGATCTGTTCTGCAGCGGCCACACCAGCATTTATGTTTGCCTCAGTAGTTTGAGCACCCAGTTTTTTAGGCGTAAAGTAATAGCGCCCCGGGAACTCTTTTTTAAATGCATCCACACAATCCGGGGCAATATCCGAAAGGTATTTGATTCCTGGTTTTTCCTTCATAATCCGGATCAGGTCGTCTTCGTTAATCACTTCTTTACGCGATGTATTGATCAGGATGCTGTCATTTTTCAGGTTCCGGAGGATTTCGTAGCTCACCGAACGGATATGTTCTCCTCTGGCCGGCACGTGCACCGATACGATATCCGATTTTTTATAGAGGTCTTCCAGTGACTTCGTTACTTTCAGTCCGATAGAAGCTGCTGCTCCTTTGCTGTATCGGGTAAAGACAATTGCCTTCATGCCAAAGGCCCGGGATATCCGGAAAACGTTGCGGGCTACGTATCCGAATCCATGCAAACCCAGGGTACGTTTGCGCAGTTCCCCCCCCGGTTTTCCTGAGAAGAATTCACGCAGCCCATAAATAGCGAGCCCGATGGCGAGTTCAGCCACTGCATTGGAATTCTGTCCGGGCGTATTCATAACCACCACGTCCCGGGCTGACGCTGCTTCGCAATCAATGTTATCGTATCCTGAACCACCCCTGACTACGATTTTCAGCTTTCTGCCCGCTTGAAGAACTTCCGCATCAACGCGGTCGCTTCTGACAATCAGGGCATCTGTATCAGCCACGGCAGAAAGCAGCTGGTTCTTTTCCGTATAGTTCTCAAGCAGGTCAAGCCGATACCCGGCTTTATCAAAGATTTTTCTGATTTTGGGAATTGCTGCCGGGGCAAATGGTTTCTGTGTTGCAATTAATACTTTCATTTTCCTGAATTTCTATATTATAAGGTGATTCATGGTACTCACCCCGTCCCACCCCATCCATAAAGTTTCCTGATCTGCTTAAAACCCTTTAACCGCAAAGCTTACCTGTAATGAGATGAACCGAAAGGCACCCCAGCAGGAGTCCCCATGTCCCGGATTTCTGCAATCTATACTTTGCGCTCAAAATCTTTCATTGCATCGATCAATGCCTGAACGCTTTCAACAGGCAGTGCATTGTAAAGAGAAGCCCGGAAACCGCCAACGGACCTGTGCCCTTTGATACCAATCATCCCCCTGGAAATGGCAAAATCGAGAAAAGGTTTTTCCTGATCCAGATATTCAGGAGCCATAACAAAAGTCACATTCATACGGGAACGGTCCTCCTCAACTTTAATATTCGGCACAAACAGTTTGTTCCTGTTGAGTTCCTCGTACATCATCGCTGCCTTCCGGATGTTCACTTTTTCAATGGCTTCCACCCCACCCTGTTCTTTCAGCCATAAGAGCGTCTGCAGGCATCCGTAAACCGCAATGGTGGATGGCGTATTAAACATCGAACCTTTATCGATATGAATTTTATAATCGAGCATGGTCGGGATCGGGCGGTCTGTTTTCCCCAATGCATCCTCTTTAACAATCACAAGGGTTGCTCCTGCAGGCCCCAGGTTTTTCTGCGCACCGGCATAGATTAAATCGTATTTGGAAACATCCACCGGACGGCTGAAAATATCCGAAGACATATCCGAAACCAAAGGAACAGGAGACTCCGGATCAATGAAAAAACCGGTACCAAAAATGGTATTGTTCGAAGTATAATGAAAATAATCTGCATCCCCGGGAATCTTATAGTCCCTGGGTAGGTAAGTAAAATTCGCATCTTTGGAAGAAGCGACCTCTACAACCTCACCAAATAATTTCGCTTCTTTGATGGCTTTCGTTGACCAGGAACCGGTATTGAGGTAAGCCGACTTTTTATTCATCAGGTTGTAGGGAGCCATTAAAAACTGAAGACTGGCTCCTCCCTGAAGAAACAGTACAGCATACCCTTCCGGGATATGCAATAATTCTTTTACCAATCCAACGGCACCTTCCATCACGGCTGCAAATTCTTTGCTCCGGTGGGAAACTTCCATAACCGATAAGCCTGTTCCGGCAAAATCGATGGAAGCTTCTGATACTTTTTGTTTTGTTAATTCGGGTAAAATAGAGGGACCCGCATAAAAATTGTGCTTCTTCATAATATTCATTAGTTATTAGATTAATATTTCAGTTAACCCCGTATTGTAAGCATCCTTCTTTTATCCCGATATGCAGTTCCTGTTTTTTTGCTAATGCTTTCCCGATCCGGGTTTTGTCCCTTTCAAAGATTAATTTCCTCATTTATTTTTTTCTGCCCTTTTCCCCTCTACAAAGGAACAGAATATTTACAGGGTAAGGGATGAGAAAAATCAATCTTTCGGCTCTTTTATTCCCGTCATAAACAGGGGTCCATCGGAATTGACAAATCTATTGATCATTAAAAATCAACATATTAAAACCACCTATTAAAAAGAACTTAATAATTTAAATCAAATATAGAGAAATCCTGTCAGATTAAAACCCGGAAGTGGGTGTAATTTTCAAATGTTAATAAAACATCAACAAGAGAAACAATATAAAGAATTATTTCTTTATATAAAGGGTGTTTTAACGATTTCTGCCAGGATCTGTTTGTTCCGCACCCTGATATGGATGGTTGTACCAAACGGGGAATACTCTTTATCAATGTATCCCAGACCGATCCCCTGGCCCAACACCGGAGACAATGTTCCGGAAGTAACCTTACCGACAGAAACGCCTTCATTATTTACAATTTCATACCCTTTCCGTGGGATTCCCCGTTCCTTTAAAACAAATCCGCGAAGGCGTTTTTTTATGCCTTCCTGTTTTTGCATTTTAAGGTATTGGGCATCGATAAAATCCCGGTTGTTATTGAATTTGGTGATCCAACCCAGTCCGGCTTCTATCGGGGATGTGGTGTCGTCAATATCGTTTCCGTAGAGGCAATACCCCATTTCGAGGCGAAGGGTATCCCTGGCTCCCAGCCCTATGGGTTTTATTCCGTACGTTTTGCCTGCCTCAAAAATGGCATTCCATATTTTTTCAGCGTAGCGGTTTGGGAAGTACAACTCGAAGCCTCCGGCACCGGTATAGCCTGTTGCCGAAATAATCACATCTTCCACGCCGGCCAGGGAGCTGGTGATAAAAGAGTAAAAATTGATTTCCGGCAAATGCACATCGGTTAATTTCTGAAGAACCGGCAAGGCTTCAGGTCCCTGTACTGCCAGTTGACTTACCTCATCAGAGATATTTTTCAGTTCGGCTCCCACATTGTTCTGCAAATTCACCCAGTCCCAGTCTTTTTGTATGTTGGAGGCATTCACCACCATCATATACCGGGCAGGGTCCATACAGTATACCAGCAGGTCGTCCACAATCCCGCCTTTTCCGTTTGGGAAGCAGGTATACTGAGCCTTTCCGGGTACGAGGTTTCCGGGGTCATTGGATGAGATCTTGCCAATCAGGTCCAGGGACCGGGGCCCCTCCACGATAAATTCCCCCATATGGGAAACATCAAAAACCCCTACATGGTTCCGCACAGTCATGTGTTCTTCCATGATTCCACTGTATTCTATGGGCATTTCATATCCTGCAAACTCCACCATCTTGGCTCCCAGTTGTTTGTGCAACGAATTAAGTGCTGTTTTTTTCATCGGATTAAAATTGTACTTCTGTTCATTTAAAATGATCGCTCAAACGGTTGGATCAGTTCTCCGATCCTTCGCGCTCAGGATGAATTCGCACACATCTTGTACGATGCAAAACCGGCCCTTATCCATCCGGCCTGCTATACACAAAGGTAGGGAAACCCTGAGCTTCTCCTATGAAATATATCAGAAAAATGAACCATTTAAAGAAAGGATGGATAAATTATCGCATTTATTTTATTAATTTGTATCCGGTTTAAAAAAGATTGTTTTTCAAATGGCTGAATTAAAATATACCAATTTAAATTACCTGAATGAGGTTTCCGATGGAGATCTCCCTTTTATTAAACAGATGATCGGGGTTTTTACCGGGCAGATCCCTGAGTTTATTGCCAATATGGAAAAATTCCTGGCGGAAGGGAACCATGCAGAACTCGGTAAAGAGGCTCATAAAGCCAAATCTTCCGTTATCATAGTGGGGATGGACGACCTGGGTGCCAAATTGAAAAAACTGCAACTTCTCACCGAAGAAAACAAAGAAACGGAAACCTATCCGGAGTACGTAGAGGAATTTAAAAAACTGGGCATGGCTGCAGTGAATGAGTTGCAGGACTATGCAGATACGATTTAACTGTTTTTTGCCTCTCTTCCAATTCACAAAAACCTGACGGTCCACTGCAAGATCGAGCGGTATCTTTTTTTACCCTTGCACCGGAAAATATTCTTTTCGACCATTCATTCAGTACCTGTTTCTGAAGGATATGTTTCATATGCCGGGCTGCATACTGAGCATCAAAACCGGCTGTTCCGATCCACTCAACCGCAGCACAGGTCATCCGGGTATCCTATTCCAAAAAATCCCTGATGGTTTTCAAGTCATAAAAACTTCATTTGATTATTGTGCTACTATCAGAATTTGAGAGTGAAAGAATTTATTTTAGCTATTACGTTTTGCTCAAATACTTATAGATAAAATTTAAAAATTACATTATGAAAAAATTTCACAAAGATGATCTGATGAACATCAATGGAGGTAATATGATAGGCCCAGTAACGAGAGTTTACGACAGTGGGGGTGTATACCTTATCGATTGGGGAACAGGAAAAGTGTATAACATTTTTGGCCAGGTTGTATACGAGTATATGGGAGATTGGTAAAAAATCATACGAATAAGGAATAGAAAATATTTCACATTCCTTATTCGTTTAAAAGAAAAGTATGGGATGACACATTTTAAATTAACAGCAACGGTATTTTTTCTTTACTTATGTTTTCCTGTGTTCGGTCAGGAATATTCTGGTAACTGGGAATATGTAAATAAAGAAAATGAGAAAGTTACGATTGAATTAAAAAAATCAGGAGAATACAACGTTAAAATTCCGGGAAGAAATTTCAGAAAAGTAATCAGGAAAAATGAAAGATCAATACCAACGGAATTGCATTATGAAATTGATGAATCTGTTACTCCTCCCGGGATTGATATAATTACAAATGATCCGGATATCCGATTAAAAGGGATCATTGAAATGCTGGATGAAAATACCTTGCAGATACAAATGAACAGGATTCCAAACGGCCTGCGTCCCGCAACATTCAATCCGGATTCTCCGAATTATATAAAATGTAAAAAAGTATCACCTGTGGTAATTTAACGTATTGTTGTTATCTGAACAAATTATTCATCGTTGCTTTTAAATACTTAGGAAATAATACTTTATAAACCGTTTTCCCCTGAAATATCCCGTAACATATTTGCAGGCATTAATTTCTGAACATCAGCTGCTCACCCGAAGAATCAATTGTTACCGTTTGTTCTTTGTTGATTTCGCCTGCCAGGATTTTTTTCGACAATTCGTTCAGCACATATTTTTGCAGTATGCGTTTAACAGGGCGCGCTCCATAATGCGGATCGTATCCTGCAGAAGCAATCCAATCAATTGCCTTTTCAGTAATGCGGACTTCATACCCCTGGGTTTTAACACGGTGGAGTATCCTGTCGAACTGGATTTTAACAATCCCGCGGATATCCTCACGCGATAAGGGGGTAAAAATAATGGTTTCGTCAATCCTGTTCAGGAATTCAGGCCTCACCGTTTTTTTCAGAAGAGTGAGCAATTTACCCCTGAGCTCTTCCATCCCGTCTGTACACTCCGATTCTTTCATTTTTTCATAGCTTTCTTCGATAAGATGCGTCCCAAGGTTCGATGTCATTATAATAATCGTATTTTTAAAATTGATGATTCTTCCTTTGTTATCCGTCAGTCTGCCATCGTCGAGTACCTGGAGTAAAACGTTAAACACATCGGGGTGGGCTTTTTCGATTTCATCGAACAATACAACCGAATACGGTTTATGTCTGACCGCTTCGCTAAGCTGGCCCCCTTCGTCGTACCCGACATACCCGGGAGGGCTTCCGATCAGGCGGGTTACCGAAAACTTTTCCTGGTATTCCGACATGTCGATCCGGGTAATCATGTTCTCGTTATCGAAAAGGTATTCAGCCAGTGCTTTTGCCAGCTCGGTTTTCCCGACCCCTGTTGAGCCAAGGAAGATGAACGATCCTACCGGGCGTTTTTCATCCTGGAGCCCTGCCCTGCTCCTGCGCACAGCATCGGAAACAGCAGCTATAGCCTCCTCCTGCCCTACAACCCTTTTGTGAAGCTCATCCTCCATGTGTAACAGTTTATCGCGTTCACTCTGAAGCATCTTCGATACCGGGATGCCGGTCCACCGCGAAACCACATCGGCAATATCTTCGGCATCCACCTCCTCTTTGATCATCGCGCCATTATCCTGAATTTTACTTAATTCGGCATTCCAATGGGCTATTTCCTTTTCTGCTTCTTTTATTTTTCCGTAACGCAGTTCAGCCACCCGTCCGTAATTGCCCTGCCGTTCGGCCTCATCGGCTTCAAGTCTGAATTCTTCAATCGCTGCTTTTATCTTCTGTATGGTATCGATGATATCCTTTTCAGACTGCCATTTGGCACGGTATCTGGCCTCTTCCTCTTTCAGATCCGCAATTTCGCGACTCAGGGATTCCAGCTTTGCTTTGTCTTTTTCCCGTTTGATGGCTTCCCGTTCAATTTCCCGTTGTTTGATTTTTCGTACAATTTCATCCAGTTCTTCCGGTACGGAATCCATTTCAAGGCGTAATTTAGCTGCGGCTTCATCCATAAGGTCGATCGCCTTGTCCGGCAAGAAACGGTCGGTAATGTAGCGTTGAGACAATTCCACCGACGCGATGATGGCATCGTCTTTAATCCGCACTTTGTGGTGATTTTCGTACCGTTCCTTCAATCCACGCAGAATCGATATGCTGCTCAGAGTATCGGGTTCGTCGACATGTACTACCTGGAATCTGCGTTCCAGGGCTTTATCTTTCTCAAAGTATTTCTGGTATTCCTTGAGTGTGGTTGCACCTATCGCTCTTAACTCGCCTCTGGCGAGAGCCGGTTTCAGTATATTGGCTGCATCCATGGCACCCTCCCCTTTGCCGGCTCCCACAAGGGTATGTATTTCATCAATGAAGAGGATCACCTCCTCATGGGAGCTTTCCACTTCCCTGACTACTGCCTTGAGGCGTTCCTCAAATTCGCCCTTGTATTTGGCCCCGGCCACCAGGGCGCCCATATCAAGGGAGAATACCTGCTTTGATTTGAGATTTTCAGGAACATCCCCCCGGACAATCCGGTGAGCCAGTCCTTCTGCAATAGCCGTCTTGCCTGTACCGGGTTCGCCGATCAGGATCGGGTTGTTCTTGGTGCGCCGGGAGAGGATCTGGAGAATTCTCCGGATCTCCTCATCCCTGCCGATCACCGGATCAAGTTTCCCGGAACGGGCCCGTTCGTTCAGATTCAGAGCAAACCGGTTCAGCGAATTAAAGGTATCTTCAGCAGCCTGGCTGTCCACCTTAGCTCCTTTGCGCAGTTCCTCTATCGCCTTCTTCAGTTCGTTTTTCGTCACTCCGTTGTCTTTCAACAGGCGGGCAGACTCATGGTCTCCTTCAAGTAGAGCCAGCAGAATATGTTCCACGGAAACATACTGATCCCCCATCTGGTGGGCATTATCAATGGCTTTTTGTAAAACACGGTTCGATGCTGAAGATAAATAGGGTTCACCGCCCGAAACCTTGGGATAAGATTCAATGATCTGGTCCAAAGCCTGGGTAAACACGCCGGTATTCACTCCCAGCTTCCGGAATAAAAAATTCGTTACATTCTCGGCAGAAAAAAACAATCCCTTTAAAATGTGAGCCGGCTCAATAGCCTGCTGATTGTTCCCCTGAGCAATCTGAAAAGCCTGCTGCAAGGCCTCCTGCGATTTTATCGTAAAATTGTTAAAATTCATAACTTCCTGATTTTTTACAAGAAAACAATCAAAAATTTGTCCATTTGGAAATTCAGGACAATTTGTCCATTCCCAAACAGAGATCCATGAAAATACTACTGGATTTTCTATGCAGAGATTGCAGAAATGACATGGCTGCATTCAACCATACAGGCAGGAAATGGAACAACAGGAATAAAAGACTTTACCCTCCTTCCAATAAAAAAACAAGGATGAAACCTTTCATCCCTGTTTTCAAATCTAACCAAACCTATTTTCTATGAAAAAAATTTTATCGGTACACTGCAAAAATACAGCATAAACCCGTTAACACTTACAAATCAAAGTTAAAGAATGTTAATATGTTGCTGGTTACTGGATACTGGATACTGGATACTGGATACTGGATACTGGATACTGGATACTGG
>CAZNPV010000064.1:0-13626 GCA_964575025.1 uncultured Mariniphaga sp. | reverse complement strand
GTATTATTTTGCAAATTGTTGAAACTTAAAATTAAACACAAACAAATTTTTATACTATGAGACTATTTACAAACGTTATCTTCCTTTTTTTAATTACAGCCGTATTTTGTCTTTCGGGATGTAACCCAAAAACAGACCAAAATCAAAACCCGGTTGTTAAAACCACCTCTGGTGATGTATCTGGCAGTTTTAACGAAAGTGTATATGCTTTTAAGGGGATCCCCTATGCCAAAGCCGAAAGATTTATGCCTCCACAGGATCCGGATGCCTGGGACGGAGTTCTTGAATGTAAGGACTTCGGACCGGTAGCCAAACAAATCGTGCCCTGGTATCCCGATTCCGTTCAAAATGAAAAAGAACTCTTCAGTGTAAATGTTTGGACACAGGGAATTAATGATGCAAAAAAACGTCCGGTTATGCTTTGGTTACATGGCGGTGGTTTTCACACTGGCGCCAGCAATGATCCCATGACCTATGGTGAAGCTTTGGCTAAAAAAGGGGATGTTGTTTTTGTATCAGTAAATCACCGATTGAACATTCTTGGTTTTCTCGATTTGTCGGCATGTGGCTCCAACTATGCAGAATCGGCAAATGTTGGGATGATCGACATTGTGAAATCCCTGGAGTGGATCCAAAAAAACATTGAGAATTTTGGTGGCAACCCTTCTGATGTAACCATTGTGGGCGAATCGGGAGGTGGAGGAAAAGTGGGTACGCTCATGTGTATGCCGGCGGCAAAAGGTTTGTTTCACAAGGCAATCATTCAAAGTGGAACCCTGCTAAATACTATGACGAAAGAGAAATCACAACCCCTGGGTTTAGCCGTACTTGAAAATTTAGGACTTACGCCAAACGATGTAGAAAAACTGGATACGATCCCTTACATGGATCTTGTAAAAGCAGGAAATGACGCAATAGCAAAAATTTCGGGCCCAAGAAAACCCGGATCGCCAACAATGTTTGGCTTTGCACCTTCTGCCGATGGTGTTGTTTTGCTCCAGCAACCTTTCAGCCCCGGTTTTGCCGATATTTCAAAAGAGATACCCCTTATGATGGGAACAACACTGAATGAGCTAATGCCCACAGCTTATGGCGAAAAAGACCTGACAATGGAAGATGCAAAAGAACGCTTAGCAAAAGAATATGGTGATAAAACCGATCAATACATTGAGCTATTCGCAAAGGCCTATCCTGATTATACACCCCAGGATCTTCTTTCTATTGATAATGTTTTCAGACCTTTTACGATAAGGACAGCAGATGCAAGGGCTATAGAGACAAGTGCCCCCTTGTATGTTTATTTATTGGCATGGAAAAGTCCTGTTGATAATGCATCGGGAGGTTCTTTTCATGGTTTGGACATTCCTTTGGCATTCAATAATGTTGACCTGAGACCAGACTGGACAGGCAATTCAGAAGAAGCCTGGAAATTAGCTGACAAAATGAGCTCTGCATGGCTAAACTTTGCAAAAACAGGTAATCCTAACGTAGAGGGTGTGTTGCCTAAATGGGAACCTTATACTGCGGAAAACGGTGCCACAATGTATTTTGATAATGAATGCAGAATTGTAAATAACCACGACAGAGAATTGATGAATTTCATTCAATCTATTGATTAGTCGTTAGAGCCATTCGTGAATTTTATGAATAACTCCGGCTGGATTTGTATGTTTTAATAACATCGTGTATAGTGTATCTGGCAGATAGTGCTAATATAAAGTGCGTTACATTTAATAAACTGTGTGGCGGTTTGACAGAAAAGTGCTTCGAATCGACAAACGACACCATATACGTAACCGGCTACAAAACTTACCACTACCGTTGTACCAGATTAGAACAAATGGATAAAGCATAGAATAATGAAAAAAATATTGAAATTGACAGGAAAAATTTTATTGGGACTTTTTATAGTATTCCTAATCTTTTCAATTTCAATGTATTTTATTACGAGTGGAGAATATTCTGTTCCCAAAACAGTCACAGATGATAAAACAATCCCTCACATAGAAATTGATGATGTGACTTTTCATTCCGAAACATTTGGAAATGACACAAATGAAACAGTGATTATTATTCACGGAGGACCGGGCAACGATTATAAATACCTTCTTCCATTAAAAGAGTTATCTGAAAACTATTTTGTTGTCTTTTATGACCAAAGAGGAACTGGATTGTCGCCAAGAGTTGATGAAGAAGAGCAATCCCTTGAAAATTCGCTGAAAGATTTAGGAAACATAATTAATTACTATTCACCAGACAAGCAAGTCAATTTAATAGGGCACTCCTGGGGTGCAATGCTCGCTTCGGGATACATTGCACGAAATCCCGAAAAAGTAAGGAAAGTAATTCTTGCAGAACCAGGAATGTTAACCAGTGAAAAAGGGAAGGAGTACATGCAAAAATTTAAAACTGAATTCAACTGGGATGTAATTAAAGCAATAACAATAATTGCATTCGAAAGTCTTCATATAAAAAACGCTGATAAGCAAGCGAGGATTGATTATATTTTTGGGAAAATCGGAACAATGGATATTGAAGGAAACCCTATGAGAAAATACTTTTGTGGTGAAAGTGTAAATAATGGGTATTTCCCTTTTTGGCGTTTAAGTGGTGTTGCTTCACAATCAATTATGAAAAAAGGGATGGATGACAATGGTACTATTCAGATTGACCTGGTATCGGGACTTGAAAATTTTACAAAGAAGGTATTGTTTATTGTTGGTGAATGTAATAAAGTCATTGGAAAAGAGTTTCAAGAAGGTCACATGAAATATTTTAATAATGCTGAAATGGTTGTTATGAATGGAGCAGGTCATACAATGTTTGGAGAAAAAACAGAAGAATGTTTAAGCATAATTAAGAAAGAATAAAATGAAACATTTATTTGCATTTTTATTGCTAGCAGCATTATTAAGCTGCAATAATAAATCTGAAAAAACAGAATTACTATCCCAACTTGAATTGTTAACTACTGAAAAAGATAGTTTAATTAATCTCAAAAATCATCTTGAAACTAAAATTGACTCAATAAATAATGAATCAAATTTCTGGTATAACAATAGAATTGAAGGAAAACAATTATTAGAATTAGGGATAAATAATCCTGAGGAATATATTGTTAATACCTTAAAACAAAAGCCAGAATTGATACCGTTAAAGCCAATTTTAGGTGGGCAAATGAGATTCATGAATATTAAACTCTTGGGTAAAGATTGTTTGATTGCATACTATGAGGATGGACATATATGTGGAAAAACAATTTATAGCTACCACTTTATGAATGGTAAGCTGTTTTTTGAAATTGTTAAAACATGCTCTGATTAAAAACCAGTGTACACACAAAAGTGCAAGTTTCAGGCGGGTGTTTTCCACTTTCCGGAAAGGATTTCAATTTCGAAATCCCGCCCGAAACTTGAACCAAAACGTTGGCAAACATTTGCACCCATTATACAACATGAATAAACCATGTTTTTTAACAATTTAAAAATTCACTATACATGACAACAATTGACCTTAAAGCCGAACAATATGCATCCCTGTCAAGAGCGAGATATCGTTACCGTATAGCCGCAAAATTTTTTTTCTTCGCTATGGATTTGGTTGCCGGGCGTAAACTAACCTTGGGAAAAGCCAAACTACTTGAAATATTGGCATCTATACCCTACCGCGAATGGGAAATAAGACAGTATGCTAAGATTACACATTGTTTTCGGAATACCAACAAGGTAAACCGGGCCAAAAAAGTTATTGAATGGGGGCGTCATGCACAAGATAATGAGTATAATCATCTTCATGTAGTCCATGAAAAAATGAAAGAAGATGGACTTAAAGATCCATGGTATCTTTTCCCCCCAATTACTTTTTTCATCGTGATTACGTATTTCGTTCTATCAAAAATCCTGGCCTGGGTAAATATTAAAGGGGCTTATCATTTCAATGCCCAGTTTGAAGACCATGCTGAACATATTTATGCACAAATGGTCGCATTACACCCCGAGTGGGAGAATCAGCCGGTTACAAATGAACGGATAAAAAAATATGCAGATGTAGCCACATGGGCAGATGTTTTCCGGCGTATCGGACTTGATGAACGCGACCACCGCAACGAAAGTTTTGTTTTTTGCGGTAAAGCTGAATTCGTGATAAAATACGAGGGTATGCCTCCATCATACCATTAAGGGGTTACAACAAATTTCTCTTTTAGATAAATGGATATTTCGGTGATGTTGACCCCCTGTTTCGGAGTGGACTCTTGGTTGGAAATTTAAGAATTATTCCCGTTATTATCCTTCATGATTTTAATAGATGAAATATCTTCATCCTTTCCGGTACCGATCCTATCCAACCGGAGTCCCATCCATTCAATCGCTTTTCCGGAATCAATCTTGGATTTTTGCAGTGTAATTTTCATTAATACGATATTGGTATCGCAGGCAGATAAATTGTCAGGTGTAAAAATTTCAATGGTAACATCGGCATAGATAGGATCAATTGAAATATTTCCAGGCACCATTAGGGGAAAATTATCCTGACTGGATCCGGGAGGTACAATAAACGGTATATCACCAATTCTATCACCATTTTCGTCAGGACCGGTATAATTGCTCCAGAAATTCCCATATCCTTCAAAATCCCAGAGATTCCCATCCGCATCATTAAAGGCTTGAAGTTTATTATTTATTATGTCGTTGTGATGAAAAATATTGTCATGGTGTTCAAGGACTATTCCTGTATCACAATTGCTGATGAGATTATTTGGTGCAAGTACTATTTTACCTGAATAGTATCTGTTTAATATTCCAATTCCACAACTGTCAACCAAATTGCCCAATAAGACACTCCCCCCCAAACCAATTCCACAATTTGTAACTATATTGTTTTTTAAGGTATCTCCTTCAATTCCGTTTCTACAATTGGTAACAATATTTCCTTCAACTTGGGTTGTTTCTTCCATTGACATACCAATTATACAATCAGTAACTTTGTTCTTTTTAACACTGCCTTTAAATCCACCCTCAGTAAATCCCATATAAGAGTTGGATACTTCATTGTTTTGGACAACAATATTTTCACCCCAACTTCGAATTGCAGCAAATGGTTCCTGAATATTTATAAGCTTGTTTCCATCAATAATTGCTTTTTTTGTTCCAAAAATGTGGATTCCCGTTCCCCAAATGTTTTTTATGGTGTTGTTTTTTATCGAAATATTGGAGGTTCCTCCACTAATAGCATGCCTGGCAGAGCCATCTATTAAATTGTCTGTAATAGATACATTTTTGACACTTATAAGACCCAATGCGGAATAACTATTGTATATTCTATTCCCTGTAATAATTCCCCCATCTGTTTCATATAATGAAATAATTGTACCGTAGAAATTATTGTTTTCAATAAAAAAATTTCCTGTTTTGTATATTTGGATACCTCCAGACGACCATTCCTGCCCACATTCGTAAAATGAGCAGTCTTTCATGATTAATGTAGATCCTTCTCTTGCAGCGAAAACAAACCCATTCCCATATAAATCGTGTATGAATTTACAGTTATTCAGAATTAGAGTTCCACCAAAATTTAATTCAATCTGTGAAACGCCATTTGTACTCCGGCCAGTCCGGCCAGTTAGGAGTGTCATATTTCGTAAAGTCAATGTGTCTCCATCCGAAACAGTGGCATTTGAAAAATAGACGGTTTGTCCTTCAACCAACAAATGCCCGTTAAAATTGTTCCATCCAGTAGATTCAATTTCGGGCGGATGAATCGCACCGTTTTCTGTTGGGAGTTCTCCTGCGTAATCGAGATAATTTTCAGCGTTAATAAAATCTGTTTTTCCACAACCGCTAAATGAATTATCGGAGAAAATAAAATTTGAATTTGATTTGTCCAGAATCAATCCTTCGTATATAATATCGGAAATATTATTTTTTGTGAAATAGTTACTGTCACACTCATAAAACAGCGATACTCCCCTGGGAAAATTGCTGATTGAGTTTTGTTCAATTAGGTTTTCTCTACATTTTCGATATAAGGAAATTCCTGAAACTTCAAGTTCCAGATTAAAAGAAAAAGGCAGGGCAGAAACCTGGTTGTGACAAATTTTATTATTTGAACTGTGCCTTACCAAAATTCCAGGGCCAGCAATATTTGTCAATATATTGTTTTCTATCAAAGAGTTATAAGAATATACCATGTAAATGCCCGTAGTTACCTGAAATTTATCGTTTGTTATGGTATTGTTCAAAACCTGGTTATTCCACCCCCAAACCATAATTCCTGCTTCATCCACTGAGATTTCATTATCCTTAATAATATTATCACTTGAGAGAAACATTAAAATAAACCCAATACCATAACCTGAAATGTTGTTATTTTCAAATCGATTCCCATTCGAATCGAACGTTTCAATAATCCCTGTATGGATATATGATACAATGTTGTTGCTACTAAAAATATTATTATGCCCCTGGTTGATTCTTATGGGAGCGCTACCTATTTCGCTCTCACCGTGCTGGACGGAGTTGTTAATAATCTGACATTCAACGCCTTTTTTTAGATAAATACCATGTACAATGTTTGAATGAACCTGGTTATTTGAAAAAATGATTGAAGTATCTGCAAGTATAATACCCACATAGTTATTGTAAAAAATGTTGTTATCGATGAATGCCGATTTTGTACCAACAAACAGACCTTTCTCCCCGGAATATCTTTCCTGATCTGTTCCCACGTCTTCTCCTTTTACTCCCCAACCCACGTCACTTAAACGGGAATTCTTCATTGTAAATGAAGATCCATGAATTGAAAAAGCATAATGGAAACCCGGATTTACAGCGCCGACAATACAATGGTCAAGGATCGATAATTCACCACCTGGTTCCACTTCAATTTTATATTGTCCTTCATATTGACTGTTCATCTTTAAGTCAACGTTACTCAAGGTCAGATTTCCGTCGGATTTTACAATTAAGTTACCGTCAAGGATAATAGTTGTATCTTTTAAAGTATGATTCGAAGAAATTATTAAATCTTGTGCTAAAATCGTTGTGTATGGTGATAAAATTAAGAAGGTTGAAATAATGATTAGATAAAAATGAGATTCGAATGAACGATAATTGTCTGTTAATCTTGTGAACTTTTTCATTTCTATTACATTATGATGAGGTACAGCATAAAGGCTGCTTCCAGGTAACCGGGAAAGAACAGCGTTCTTTAAATTCAAAAATACAGAACCTTTTATCATGATAAAAATGAAACAGGAAAATTATGTTCGGGAACTAAAAAATAATGAGTATCAGACAATATTCCAGGTTCGTTCAAATAAAATACACCCATAAACATCCGGAATAAAAATTCAAAAACATAAAAGGCACTGAACCTTATGCGCAAGTGTAACGCAACCATGAAAGCAAGGAAATCATCTATAAAAGAAAAAGATACGAAATGAGCCCCGATGGGGACACCCCTCTCCCGCTGCGCGGGATCTCCCCCCAAAAGGGGAGAATAGAAGAAAATGAACGGGCGGATTATTCCGATCCCGATATTTATCGGGACGGGAATACCTTATAAATTTAACACTTTAATCGTATGAAAAACAAGATTTTACTTTTTATTGGAATTGCATTTTTAATTTCCTGTGATAAGGAAGATGGAGCAATTTCAATAACAGATGATAGAATAGTAGAACTTGCTTATGATAAAAGCTATCAATACCCTGTTGGCTTCTATCATGAAACAGATTTAATTGGCAATATGTACTATGAAAATACTGTTAGTACCAAACCCATAAAAGAAAGGGAACATATTTGGATAGAACTTAATACAAATGATAAAGAACAAGCAAAAAGATGGTCAGATCTTTCAAATGAGTACTCTTCAGTGGATAGGGAATTAGTTCAGGAAAATGAAACAGATAAATATTTCGAATTTGTGAGAGTGAACATCACAAATGAAAAAGATACGTTGCTTTCGAGAGTTCATCGTACGGATTACTTTGTGTCACACCATGATAAATTTACGGATATTGACGAAGTCGGAATTTTTAATGGCGACTTATCCTTGATTAATGCCAAAGAATTAATTGAGTATTTATGGAGCTGCGGTACATTAGGTTTAGATAATAAAGTTGTAGAATCAAAAATTTCTGAAAAGGAAAATAGATTTGAATACAATATTCAATCTTTGAGAATGGTATATGGTGATTTCGGATTGCACGATATGATTTACGTTTATGATAATAATTTTCAACTGGATAAATCAACCAGGATTTTACTTGTCAATAGAGAACAGGTTAAAGAAATTCAAGGAAATTATCATAAAGGATGGTAAAATCATCAGTGCCTAGTAGATTTGTATAACAAAAGCTGCATGTGTTCTAACCCCCTAAATAGCTGGACAAAATTTGAAAAACAAATCTGAACGCGGTATTTGCAGAATGTTCGGGGAACCAGGGACACACTTATATTTTGTGGTGCCACCTGGAATTGAACCAGGGACACACGGATTTTCAGTCCGTTGCTCTACCAACTGAGCTATGGCACCTTTTCATTTTGGTGTGACAAAAGTAAATATTTTTTTAAAATCACAAACACGAAATGACAATATCGCCCTAAAAAAACCATTTTCCGGTTAAAATAGCCTGTAAAACGGAATTTTTTGTAATTAACATCCGTCTAATCACTTCTTTTGATACTTTTGCGTGCGGTTACAGGAGCAAGAATTATGGAGGAAGGAACATATCAGTTTTATCAGTTCAGCAACGGGATCCGGGTGGTACATCTGGAGAAGAAATCGATCGTAGGGCATCTGGGGGTGATCATCAATGCCGGATCGCGGGATGAGCTGGAATACGAACAGGGGATGGCCCATTTTATTGAACATTCGATATTCAAAGGGACACGGAAACGGAGGGCTTTTCATATACTGAGCCGGATTGAGGATGTGGGGGGAGAGTTGAATGCCTATACCACAAAAGAAGAAACTGCAATTTATGCCTCTTTTCTGACGGAATATTATCCGCGTGCTTCGGAACTGCTCAGTGATATTTTCTTTAACAGCATGTTTCCCGCAAAGGAACTGGAGCGCGAAAAAGAGGTGGTGATGGAGGAGATCAATTCCTTTAAGGATTCACCGGCTGAACTGATCTTTGATGAGTTTGACGAACTGATTTTCGACGGGCATCCCCTTGCCAGGAATATACTGGGAACTCCCGAAACCTTACGAACCTTTGACCGGGAGAAGATTCTTTCCTTTATAGGCAGGAATTACCATACCGATCAGGTGGTGATAAGCTCTGTGGGTGCGGTTCCGTTTCCGAAACTTATTGCCATGCTTGAAAAATTCTTCGGGTCAGCCACCCCGAATCTGCGCACGATAGCCAGGGATCCATTCAAACACTACACTCCCCGGGAAAAGCAACTCCACAAAGACACACACCAGGCCCATTGTGTATTAGGGAATATTGCGTATGACAATCACCACAGGCACCGTGTGGCCATGATTCTTCTAAGCAATCTGATCGGAGGCCAGGGCCTGAATTCACGGCTCAACCTGGCTTTGCGCGAACGCCGGGGAATGGCCTACAACGTGGAGGCAGGGTACACTTCGTTTACCGATACCGGAATATTCAATGTCTATTTTGGTACCGACAAAGAGAATCTTAACAAAGCCCTGAAAATTGTAAACAATGAATTTCAATCCCTCCGTGATTCACAACTGGGAAACCTTCAGCTGAGCAAAGCAAAGAAACAACTGATCGGACAGATGGCTATTGCCGCTGATAACCATGAGGAACTGATGCTGACGCTTGGAAGAAGTTACCTCTTCTTTGAAAAGGTTGATCCGATGTCCAGGGTGTTTGAAAAGATTGAGGCCGTTACAGCCTCCGAGATACTGGAAGTGGCAAATACCATCCTGGATACCGGTCAGCTGAGTCGTTTGATATTCTGTTAACTATGGAATCAAGGCGTGCAATAGAAAAATATATCCTGCAACACATTGATGAGGAAGATCCTCTTCTCAAGGAATTAAGCCGCGAGACCCACCTGAAACTGGTTCACTACAGAATGATATCCGGACATCTGCAGGGACTGATACTAACCATGCTTTCCAAAATGATCCGTCCCAAAAAAATCCTGGAAATTGGAACCTTTACCGGTTATTCTGCTATTTGCCTGGCCAAAGGGCTGGCTGAAGGGGGCAGGATTTACACCATTGAAATAGACGATGAAGTGGAGAGCCTGGCTACGAAGTATTTTGAAAAAGCCGGAATCAGGGATAAAACAGTGCAGTTAACCGGCGATGCCAATACGTTGATTCCCGAAACCGATGAATCGTTTGACCTGGTATACATCGATGCCGCCAAAAAGGATTACGGCAGGTATTATTCCCTGGTTTTTGATAAGGTAGTCCCCGGAGGCTATATCCTTGCCGATAATACCCTGTGGAACGAAAAGATTATTAAGACTTCAGGATCCGATGGAAAAAAAACAGAGGGTATCCTGCAGTTTAATACAATGGTACATAACGACAAAAGGGTTGAGAAGGTGATCCTTCCGGTTCGTGACGGGTTGACGATCATACGGAAAAAATAACGATCATTTGTTGTCTTTGTTGAAAAAAAATCAGAACAGAATCCGCCAGGTTTTTCAGTTAACCTCTCAATATTTTATCTTTGTTTAGGTATTATGGCAGAACAGTCAAGAAAATATGTAGAAACACCTTTGATGAAACAATATTATACCATCAAGGGCAAACATCCGGATGCACTTCTTCTTTTCCGGGTAGGTGATTTCTATGAGACCTTTGGTGAGGATGCCATAAAAACTTCAGAAATTCTGGGAATTACATTAACCCGCCGGGCCAATGGTGCTGCCAGTTATGTTGAACTGGCAGGGTTTCCGTACCATGCCCTGGATACGTACCTGCCAAAGCTGGTCCGGGCAGGCCAACGGGTGGCGATATGTGAACAACTGGAAGATCCCAAACTGGCAAAAAAGATCGTCAGGCGCGGAATTACAGAACTGGTTACCCCGGGGGTATCTGTAAATGAAAATGTGCTTGAGAACAGGGAAAATAATTTTCTGGCTTCGGTACATTTTGATAAGAACCAGGCAGGAGTTTCTTTCCTCGATATTTCCACCGGAGAGTTCCTGACTGCAGAGGGTGGGCATGAATACATAGACAAGTTGCTTAACTCGTTTGCTCCCAAAGAGGTGCTCTTTCAACGGGGCCGGGGCAAGGAATTTACCGAGATCTTCGGACCGAGGTTTTACACCTACAATCTGGATGACTGGGTATATACCGGGGAAGCCGCTTTTGACCGGTTAACCCGGCATTTTGAAACCACCTCATTAAAAGGATTCGGGATCGACCGGATGCCCCTGGCGGTTATTGCTTCAGGGGCGATCCTCCATTACCTGGACCTGACCCAGCACAACCGGCTGAAGCATATCACCGGGCTTTCCCGTGTTGAAGAGGAGAAATATGTCTGGCTCGACCGGTTTACAATCCGGAACCTTGAACTGTTCCAGTCCATTCAGGAGGGAGCAAAAACCCTGCTTCAGGTGATCGATAAAACCATATCCCCCATGGGTTCCCGGTTAATGAGAAGATGGATCGCCCTGCCCCTGAAAGATGTATCTCTTATCAACGAGCGGCTTGATGCGGTGGAATATTTCATCCGTTTTCCGGAAACCCGGGAAAACCTCGAAGATCATATCAGCCAGATCGGCGACCTGGAAAGACTGGTCTCTAAAGTTGCTACCGGCAGGATCAATCCCCGTGAAATGATTCAGGTGAAAAATGCCCTGAATGCCATCGTTCCTATAAAAAACAGGTGTGCCGGAGCCGACAATACAACTTTAAAGCGGTTTTCTGAACAACTGGATCCGTGCGAACAGATACGGGAAAAAATAGGACAGGAAATCGTTCCCGACCCGCCGGCAAGTATCAATAAAGGGAATTTCATCCAAAAGGGAGTATCCGATGAACTGGACGAATTAAAAGAACTGGCCTACAACAGCAAGGATTATCTGTTAAAAATCCAGGATCGGGAAAGCAAACAACACCATATCCCCTCCCTGAAAATCGGGTTTAACAATGTGTTCGGGTATTACATTGAAGTACGCAATACCCACAAAGACAAAGTACCGGAAGAATGGATACGAAAGCAGACCCTGGTGAGTGCCGAGCGGTATATTACTGAGGAATTGAAAGAGTACGAATCCCGGATTTTGGGTGCCGAAGAACGGATTTTCGAACTGGAAATCCAGCTTTTCAATGAGCTCATTTCTGCTTTAACGGAGTACATCCCGGCCATCCGGTTGAATGCATCCGTACTGGCAAAGATGGATTGCCTGTTGTCGTTTGCATCGTGTGCTGTTGAATACCGTTACACCCGGCCTGAAGTGAACGATTCTACGGTTATTGACATTAAAAACGGGAGACACCCGGTTATTGAACGCCAGCTGCCCATAGGCGAATCGTATATTGCCAATGATCTGTTGCTTAACCAGGACGATCAGCAGATCATTATCGTCACCGGACCCAACATGGCAGGTAAATCGGCCCTGTTGAGACAAACAGCCCTGATTGTTCTGCTGGCCCAGATGGGATGTTTTGTACCTGCTGAGAAAGCTAAATTAGGTTGGGTGGATAAAATATTCACCCGGGTGGGGGCTTCGGATAATATATCCCTGGGTGAATCCACCTTTATGGTGGAGATGAATGAAGCGGCAAGCATCCTGAACAACGTTTCGGACCGGAGCCTTATTCTTCTCGATGAACTGGGACGCGGAACCTCCACGTACGACGGAATCTCCATTGCCTGGTCCATTGTGGAATATTTGCATGAGCACCCCAGGATCAGGGCAAAAACACTGTTTGCAACCCATTACCATGAACTGAATGAAATGGAAAATTCCTTTCCACGGGTAAAGAACTTTAATGTGTCGATCCGGGAAGTGGAAAATAAAGTGGTCTTCCTGAGGAAACTCGTGAGGGGCGGGAGCAACCATAGTTTCGGGATCCATGTGGCAGGAATGGCAGGAATGCCCAAATCCGTGGTTCAGCGTGCGGGTGAAATATTGAAACAACTGGAGAATACCCACCAGAAAGAAAAACTTTCAAAACCCCTGGAGAAGATCAGTGACACCCGGGAAGGACTGCAGCTAAGTTTTTTCCAGCTTGATGACCCGGTACTGAAACAGATCCGGGATGAAATAGCCAACCTGGATGTGAATCATCTGACCCCCATTGAAGCGTTGAACAAACTGAACGAGATAAAAAAACTGGCCGGGTTAAAATAAGCATTGAAAAGAGCATGATTTTTAACAATCACCAAGGCAGATGACTAGATTATGCGAGGTCCATGTTTTACCATTAAAAATTGATAATGATAAAAACATGAAAGTATTTTGAAATTTTGGAGAAAGAGAAAATTGGTATATATTTGCATCGCTCTCATAGATAAGGTTCTGTAAAATAATGTATACAAGCTCTGTTTCAGGGGGCAGAGGCATGCGAGAATAGCTCAGTTGGTAGAGCACGACCTTGCCAAGGTCGGGGTCGCGGGTTCGAGTCCCGTTTCTCGCTCAGGGAGAGAGAAACGGGCGAGAAGCCTGTCCCGATAAC
>CAZNPV010000063.1:7676-15368 GCA_964575025.1 uncultured Mariniphaga sp. | reverse complement strand
TCAACAGACGCTTTCAGGTTTTTGGCTTTCACTGATTTATATTCCAGTTCCATGGTTCCTTTTCCTTCCACAAGAAACTGGTAATCGGTTTTCCCGTAGGATGGAACAGTCAGATACTGAATTTCAGGCTGATGTTCTTTATAGTTGACTTTATCCATATAGGGATCGGTAAGTTCCCCACCTGCGACTACTTTTACACCGGTAACTTTCAGCATATCCTGTGGATGAAGTTTGTTTTTTACGGCTTCGTAAGTCATGGAGGGTAATGCCTTCCTGTTGGATAAGCGTATTCTCACCCGGAACAGGTTTTTGCCGATTTCCTGTATGTCAAGGGTTTCCATTTTTACTTCCGGAGTATTCTCAGCTGCAAAGAGCACAGCAGCAGCGTTTCTGTGAACCAGTTCCGTAAGCATAAAGGGATGAGGCAGCCTGGAACTCATCTTCACCCAGCCCCCGATCTCAATTTCACCGTATAAAGGATGTTCAAAGGATACCCAGTCTTTGTACAGTTCCCCGAGAGCCACATGGTCATTAAAATCGAGTTGTTCCCGGCTTCGTTCAGGTGATCCGCCCCTTCTGAAAGAGCCACCTTCGTCTTCCTGCTGAAGGGTGGGTGTGGGTTTTTTAACATCTTTACGGTAGGTCTCATGGTCGCGGATAAAAAGTTCTCCCGTAAAAGCGTATGCTCCGATGAGGTCATACAGGTAGGAGTCGAAATCCCCATAGGTTCCGTAGAGATCATACGATGGCTGGTACACATAATCGGGTGTGATATTTTGTGAGTGGGTTCCCAAAATGTCAAATACCTCCACATCCCTGCGGTCTATTTTTATATCGCTTCGGGAGGGGGGCCGCAACCACATTCCACCATTGTTATGGAAGGCATACGCCATAATGATATTGGGCCGGGCTTCAATAAATTTTGCTACCGCTTTTAACCCGATTCCTGACATGGGGAATAAACCTGCTCCGCTCTGCACATAAGGGGGCATCCAGTTGTATCCCCAGTTCCGGTTCGGATCCAGGTATCCTTCGGGATCTTCATTGATAGTTCCGTCTCCGTCGTTATCAATGCCTTCTTCCCCCAGGACAGTCCATTCGCCTTGTTCCCCTTCTTCCACGGGGATCATAAGCCGGTCATCTTCAGGATCTGTTTTGTACCTGCCGAAAGGATCTCTGATGCGCATCTGGCATATATTGCCGTCGCCATCCAGATCGTCATAGCCGTCTTCATTTACCAGTCCGTCGTTATCGTCATCACGTGGCACACGAATGGTGCGGTTTGTGCTTGGTGTATTGGGATCTTCAAAGAAATGATACCTGCCATCCACATTCACAACCGGGATAATGTAATGGGCATTTTTATCCACCACGTTGGTTATTTTTTCGTTCTCACCGTATTTGGTAAGCAGCATATTGGCGTAATACAAACACACCTCACCTGCCTGTATTTCATTTCCATGAATATTTCCATCCACATACACACCGGGTTTTTCCAGATGGTTACCGGTTTCCGGATTGTTGATGGTCAGGGCCCGGATGTCCCTTCCTTCCTCGCTTTGGCCAACCGTTTCAAGTGTTGTTAAGGCAGGAAAAGCCTCGTGAAGTGCCTGCAAGGCTTCGTTTACCTCTTCATATGAATAATAGCGGTCAAATCGCAGAGGTACTTCAATTTTTTCTTTCCCGGATGCAGAAGCCAGGGTAAATGAAAAGAGTAGTATTAATAGTATATAGCGTTTCATAATTAACCTCCTAAAGTAATTTGTTTAACATCTGAACCTGCATTTTTTGATTCTATCCTTGCCATGATTTTCTGTTCTTTTCCGGTTTTTACGATCCAGGTTAATTTCTTCACCTGATTTCCTCCGATGTTTCCCAGCGGAGTGCGTTTGATGCCATCCAGGAAATCGACATCATCTCCATCCAGGTTTATGATCACCGGTGCAGGCTGGCTGTTGCGCTGGCCCATACTGATCGGGTAGGGTAGGTATCCTCTGTTTTCCACATAAATTTCAAGTTTATACATTCCTCCTCCCATTGGAGTAACTTTTTCTTCGAGGAAATGAAGATCCGGAAGTTTTTCGGTTAGTTTCAGCAGCCAGGGCAACTGGACCGAGCACAGGGAATCAATTCTTTCTGCCGGTGGGGTATTATCCACAAAGGGAAAGTATCCGCCAATTTCCACTTCTCCCAGGGTAGGGTGATCGAAGGGCTCCCATTTGGCAAAACCTTTGCCTTCCAGGTCTTTGTCGATGTAGGCAAGCAATGATCTATCTCTGGTACTTAGTTTTCCCTCTTCCGTTGGGGCAGGCATGTTTTTCATCATTCCGGCCATCTGTTTGGGTGTAACCCTGCCGGAGTTCATCATGTCTATGATCCCTTTGGCTGAGAAACGATCCGGGGCATTGTGGGCTTTCAGAAAAGCATCTATTTTTTCTTCCCCCAGCGCTACAAATTCTTTGGTATCCATCTTTTCCACTTCTTCGAGTGAAAGGGCTTTTTCATCTTTTTGTTCCTCTTTGGCTTCCTGAACCGTAAAAAGATTCATGCTGAAGGAGGGCAATCCCAGATGGTAATAGGCCCATAGTTCAAAGGATCCATTCTTATCTCTTTCTGCTTCAAGTTTTTCGGTGCTGAAGTTTTTTTCTTTCAGATACGCTTTGTAATCTTCTGAAAATTGGGTGTAGAATTTCAGGTCGTCCTCCTGGGGATTTACCGCTGCACCCAGTCCCATAAAAGAAGCGATCATAGAAGGGGTCACTTCCACTCCGGCCGGTACCATTGGTTTTACGAGATCGATCACTTCTTCCATTGTATAGGTTTTATCAGGATCAGCTCCCAGCATAGTGGCATATCTGCGCGGTATTTTGAGGCTTTTCATGTTGGCCCCTCCTTCCCGTCCTCCCTGTGGGGGAGCAATACAGAAATCGGATGTACCCAGGGTAAATACCATCGCTATTTCCGGATGTTCGTAAATAAATTTCATGACCGCATAGGTTTCGGGGGTATATCCCGCATAGAGTCCTGCATCTTTGTTTTTATGGTCAAACAGGTGGGGGAAATTGATCCCGGGATTCACGCCTCCGGGGCCATCTTCGTTATAAGAGCCATCCCCATCGTTATCTATTCCTTCGGTGTATAATTTATATTCCCCCCGTTCTCCTTTTTTTGCATCGGCTCTGGCCATGATACGTGGATCCTCAGGCGATATTTTATATGTTCCCTCCGGATCCCTGACCCGCATTTGGGTTATATACCCATCCCCGTTCAGGTCTTCCGGTCCGTCTTCATCCATCAGGCCGTCTATATCCTTGTCAATCTTCATATCGTTGGTTGCTTTTTGATACACCATGGGTGAAAAAAAAATCTCCGATGCATCCGGATTGGGAAGGGGAAGAATATACCATTTGATGGCAGCATCATCTTCCTGATTGAGAATCATTTGTGCTAAATAAAGAGCCCCTTCCGTGGCAAGAGGTGTGATCCCCTCAAAATTGGCTCCCACAAAAACAGCCGGTGCATTGTCCAGATTCTTTCCGATTTCCAGGATGGCCACATCATGTCCTCCCGGACTGGTTGCAATGGTATGCAATGCTGTAGTTCCAGGATGATCCCTGTGGAAGGCCTGTAAAGATTCGAAAACCTCTGCATAGGTATGGTACCTGTTGAATTGAATTTCATTTTGAGCATTGCTCCGGTAACCATGGAAAAGAAACATACCGGCCAATGCTACGAAAAGGATAGGTAGTTTTTTGTGCATAACGTAGATTTTATTTTTGATAAGATTGGTTAAAAATAACTATTTTCTTTATTTATGAATTGATCAAATCCGGTTTATTTAAATTCTACTTTGTATCGTTGCAATTTGTAATTTTATAGTGTTTCATTATGAAACAGTTGGATAAATTCCCCGATTCTCCGGGGGCAAAAAGAATTTAAAATTTAGTATTCAGGAATTGATAATTAACAGATTGCATGTATCTTTGATAGGATGGTTTCCTTTTGTATGATCTATGGTTTATTGGCCATTCAAATGTAACAGATAATAACGATTAAAGGAAAAAAGGCCGTATCCTTCGTGATACGGCCTTTTCTTATCGACTAAAAGGGTTCTTGTTTTTATTCTTCTCCTGAATAATCCATGGCAGCCAGCCGTTTGTAGGAGTTGAATCTCCATTTGGCATTTTCTTCAGCTGCCCTGAACAGTTCATCTGCTGTTTCCGGGAATGATTTCTTCAGGGATGTGTAGCGCACTTCACCGTTGAGAAAATCCTGAAATTTACTCCAGTCGGGGTCCTTTGAATCGAGCTGGAAAGGATTCTTTCCTTCTTTTTCCAGGTTTGGATTAAACCGGTATAGATGCCAGTATCCGGATTCAACGGCCCGTTTTTCTTCCTCCTGGGATTTCTCCATACTGGCCCTCAGTCCATGGTTAATACAAGGTGAATAGGCAATAATGATGGAGGGTCCCGGATACGCTTCCGCTTCTTTCACTGCTTTGAAAAACTGATTCTGGCTAGCCCCCATAGCAACCTGGGCTACATAAACGTACCCGTAGGTTATTAACATTGCACCCAGGTCTTTTTTACGGATCTTTTTACCGGAAGCGGCAAATTTGGCTACGGCACCCAATGGGGTGGATTTGGATGATTGCCCGCCGGTATTTGAATACACTTCGGTATCCAGCACCAGGAGGTTAATGTCCTGTCCTGACGCCATTACATGATCCAATCCTCCAAAATCGATGTCGTAAGCCCATCCGTCGCCACCAAATGCCCAGATGGATTTTTTAACCAGGTATTGTTTCAGGGCTCCAATTTCTTTGGCATGGGTGCTGTCGCTTTCTGAAATTGCCTTTGCTACTTTTTCGGACGCTTTTATGGAAGCTTCGGCATTGTCTTTGTTTTCCATCCATTCGGTAAACGCTTCTTTTTCAGCATCGGAAGCACCATTGGTTATTGCTTCGTTCATGATCGCTGTTAGGCGGTCGCGTTGGGCATTGATGCCTTCCACAAATCCAAATCCATATTCGGCATTGTCTTCAAAGAGCGAATTGGCCCATGCGGGTCCGTGTCCGGAATCTTTATGTGGACAATAGGGTGTGGCAGGGGCTGTACCTCCATAAATCGAGGAACAACCGGTTGCGTTGGTAATGATCATCCGCTCGCCAAATAACTGGGTGATCAGTTTTATATAAGGCGTTTCACCGCATCCTGCACAAGCCCCTGAGAATTCAAACAACGGCTGGGCAAACTGTGAATTTTTAACCGATTTGGTCTTATCAATCCGGTTTTCTTTCAGGGAGACGTCATTCACCATGTATTCCCATCTGGGAATTTCCTCTTTCTGGGTCTCCAGCGGTTTCATGATCAGCGATTTTTCTTTTGTAGGACAGACATTCACACAGTTTCCACAACCTGTGCAATCCAGTGCACTTACCTGGATCCTGTAGCTGAGTCCTTCAAACAATTTCGCCGGGGTAGCTTGTTGAACAACGGTTCCTTCCGGAGCATCTTTTGCTTCTTCGTCGGTTAATAGAAACGGACGTATCGCAGCATGAGGGCATACAAATGCACACAAGTTACACTGGATACAATGGTCAGGTTGCCATTCAGGAACATTCACGGCAACACCCCGTTTTTCATACTTCGTGGCTCCAGGTAAAAAAGAACCATCTTCAGCACCTGAGAAGGTGGATACCGGAAGACTATCCCCATTCTGGGCATTGATCACATCTACCATATTTCTGACATATGCCGGGCGGTCCTTATCCGGTTCGGAAGATTTTACCTGAATATTTTTCCATTCTTCAGGGACCTTCACCTCTTTCACATGCTTTCCGCCTGCATCAACAGCTGAATAGTTCATATTCACGATTTTCTCTCCTTTGCGGCCGTAACTCTTAACGATTGCTTTTTTCATTTCATCAACAGCCAGTTCGTAAGGAATTACCTGAGTGATATTGAAAAAGGCGGATTGCATGATGGTATTGGTCCGGCTGCCAAGTCCGATTTCTTCCCCCAGCTTCGTACCATTAATGATATAAAATTTGATTTCGTTTTCCGCCAGGTATTTCTTTATGGCATCCGGAAGTTCTTCTTTGGTTTTTTCTTCATCCCAGATCGAATTCAGAAGGAAGGACCCTCCTTTTTTTAATCCTTTTAAAACGTCGTATTGATGGATGTAGGCAGGGACGTGGCATGCCACGAAATCGGGAGTGTTCACAAAATAGGTTGAACGGATCGGCTGATCGCCAAAACGAAGGTGCGAACAGGTAAAACCTCCTGATTTCCGGGAGTCATACTGAAAGTATCCCTGGCAGTATTTATCGGTTGAACCACCAATGATCTTAATGGAGTTTTTGTTCGCTCCCACCGTCCCATCGGAACCCAATCCATAGAATTTTGCCTGATAGGTACCTTTCGGGGACATATCAATTTCTTCTTTTACAGGAAGCGACTTAAAGGTTACATCATCGACAATTCCAATTGTAAAGTCGTTTTTCGGTTCGGTCATTTCCAGGTTTTCATATACGGAAAGGATTTGTGACGGAGTGGTATCTTTCGAGCCCAGTCCGTAACGTCCGCCCACAATAATGGGGGCATTATCTTTTCTGTAGAATGCCGATTTGAAATCGTGATAAAGGGGTTCGCCATCCGATCCGGGTTCTTTGGCACGGTCGAGGACTGCAATTCTTTTCACCGTTGCAGGCAATACTTTTTGTAGGTATTTGGTTGAAAAAGGACGGAACAGATGAACGGTTATTAATCCAACCTTTTTCCCCTGAGCAGTTAAATAATCGATTGTTTCACGGATTGTATCCGTAACGGAACCCATAGCCACAATAATGTTTTCTGCATCTTCAGAGCCGTAATAGGTAAACGGATGGTATTCCCTGCCGGTTATTTTTTTGATTTCCTGCATATACTCTTCCACAATATCAGGAACGGCATCATAATATTTATTGGCTGATTCCTTAGCCTGGAAAAAGATATCCGGGTTTTGAGCGGTTCCCCGTGTTAAGGGGTGTTCCGGATTTAATGCTTTGTCGCGGAATTTCTGTATGGCTTTCATGTCAACCAGGGGCTTCATATCTTCCATATCGATGGCTTCTATCTTTTGTATTTCATGGGAGGTCCGGAAGCCATCAAAAAAGGCGATAAAGGGAATTCTTGATTTTATGGTTGCCAGGTGGGCAACTCCTGCGATATCCATCTCTTCCTGTACCGATCCGGCAGCCAATATGGCAAATCCGGTCTGGCGGGTCGCATAGATGTCGCTGTGTTCGCCAAATATGGAGAGTGCATGGCCTGCCAGTGCACGGGCACTTACGTGAAAAACCGTAGGAAGCAATTCCCCTACCATCTTATACATCGTCGGGATCATGAGCAACAACCCCTGGGAAGCCGTGTAGGTTGTGGTTAATGCTCCTGACTGAGCTGCTCCGTGAACAGCAGCAGAGGCACCCCCTTCACTCTGCATCTCTGCCAGACGTACCGGCCTTCCAAACATGTTCTTCTTCCCAAATGCAGCCCATTCATCTACATATTCCGCCATGGTTGATGATGGCGTGATCGGATAAATACAGGCTACCTCACTAAACATGTAACTAATATACGCCGCTGCGTAGTTCCCGTCACATGTGATAAATTTTTTCTGTTTTGCCATTTTTTTTGATTTTCGATATTTGAT
>CAZNPV010000063.1:0-7576 GCA_964575025.1 uncultured Mariniphaga sp. | reverse complement strand
CACATGTGATAAATTTTTTCTGTTTTGCCATTTTTTTTGATTTTCGATATTTGATTTTCGATATTTGATATTCGATATTCGATATTTGATATTCGATATTTGATATTTGATATTTGATATTTGATATTCGATTATTTCTGGTTTAAACTGGTTTTAAGTTCAATTTCAGGATCTATAAGCTTATTATGATGCTTTTCTACTGATTTGATAAAATTATTTGTTTTCTTACCAAGCTTTTCAGCAAGTTCATTCAACGCTGCGTATAATTCATAATTTTTTAATGATCCAGTGTTATAAAGATTTTCCAAATGATCGATCGTTTCATTATTTGAAGCCAATGAGTTTATTAAGAACCGTATAAAATCCTGTTTGTATGCCCTTCTTCCATATCCTTCAACGATTAATGCTTTCGAAGATTTTGATGACCTTCTGATTTGGCTCCCTTCTTCATACATCTCGAAAACGGGCAATTCATTGAGAGTCATCTTATGAATTTTAATGACCAATTCATTTGCGATTTGCCATATTTCAAGATTTTTATATGACATTTATTTTATTCACAATATATATTTATCTATCTAAAATCAATTATCTAATATCAATTATCTAAAATCTAATATCTAATATCTAAAATCTAAAATCTAATACAAGAACCCAAACAACCAAAGCGGGATCTTATTACCCTGGCCGGTTTCAATCATGTCGGCCGCTGCAAAAGCATTTTCCTTTGGTTCTGTATTTCTTCCGCCCACGATAAACCGGGATTTTTCATCAACCCAAAAATCGGCATTTTTTGTAGCTTCTGTTTTATGAACAGCCCCCACCTGGTTCAGAAAAAATGTATGCCTGAGATTCATGTTGCTTACATTTTCGGGAGCTATGGCATACAACATATTGGTGTTGTGCATATAGATCCTGACTGGTTTAATCAATTGTTCCGTGCTGTTGTTTCCATTGCTGTACAACAAATGTATTAACCTTGCATTTTTCAGGTAACGCAGGTAATTCATAATGGTCGCACGTGATGTTTCAACAGCAGCCGCTAATTTACTAATATTCGGCGTAAATGGCGTCTGTATCGCTATGATATATAACAGTTTTCTGAGTTTCGGAAGATACTTTAATTCAATCATGTTCAGGTAGGGAACATCGATCTCCAGAGCCAGATTGACATTTTTCAGCAATTGAATGCTATAAAAACCGGAACCTTCCATAAAATAAGGAAAGTACCCTGTCTGCAGGTATTGCCTGAAATGAGCCAGCGGTTTTACCTTTGAAACAATATGCTTTGAAAGTTCCACATGGTGATTGAGAATTTCAGAAAGCTCATACACCCTGAAGTTGTTTTTTGTTTTGTAGTTAAGGAATTCCCGGAACGACAATCCTTCAAGATGATATATTTTTACGATTCCCTGTAAATCAGGATTATTTTCTGCAACACGCAGCACCGGGGATGAGGTGAAAACAATTTTCAGATCGGGAATTTGGTCATAACACATCCTGAGTTCAGCAGACCAGTCAGGGTATTTCTGAATCTGGTCCAGAAAAAGTACCTTCCCCCCAAGTTTTGAAAATTCGTCTGCAAAGGAATAAATGGTTCTTTTGGTAAAATAGAAATGATTCAGGTTGACTAACAAAACGGAATCATCGCCCGGATACATTTTTTTAATATGATCGAGGATAAAAGAGGTTTTCCCCACTCCCCGGAAGCCTTTAATGCAAATCAGACGGTGTGACCAGTCAACCTGCCTTAGCAACTCCCTTGAGAGTATAAAACATTGATCCTCAAGCAATGTTGTGTGTATAACCTTAAAAAATTCCATAAATGGGTATTTGTCGGCAAAAATAGTCCGTTTTATCCTATTTTTGTAATACAGAGATTACAAAAAAGCATAAAATGTGTGATTTAGAATTATTAAAAATAAAGCGAAAGAAAACGAGCTATTCTTTCCAGAACCGGATGATCAATGCTTCGGCAGCTATAAACAGAAGCGACAACAGGATAAACCATTTCCATAGTTGTTTCCCGTTTTGTATTTCTCTGAAAATCTCAGAAAACTGCATGCCGGTATTTTCAATTACTGAGACTTGTGAGAGGCCGGCTGAGGAGATCTGGTCTTTCAGTTCATTTTTTTCAAAATAGCGAAGGTCTGATTCCGACCGGTCATAATTAAAAGCCAGGATAGAGACCAAACTATCTTCTGCTTCAACGGCATAGAATCCGGATTTTTTGATTTGGTTTTCCAGCCCGATACGTATTCTGTTCTGTCCACTGACCTGTATATCCGGAATAAACGCATGGTTGTCTTCCCCTTTGACCGTCAGGGAAGACAAGTTGTTCATGCCATGGTTCCGGCTGATCAGCACGTAGGGATCTTTTCCGATGGTGTAAAAGGACTGTTGTTTGGGAATGCTGTTGAGCACGAGGCTGTAAATGGTGGGGACAAAAAGTATGTCCCGGGCAAATGATTCATTTTGTCTGTTTGCGGGAAAACTGAAAACATGAAGAAATCCGTTTCCGTGGGGTGTCATCCCAAGGGCTTTATCGTTGTTGCGAAACCAGAGGAGGTTTGTTTCCGGGATGTGGGTATGGGTGTTGAATTTTAAATGCCCGTTGATTTCAGGATACCGGATATTTTCTTCCGTTTCCCTGAAGATCCCCTGATAAACCGGATTTTCCAGGGCGATGCCGCCCAGGGCCTGGGGTATCGTGTCGGTACTGGCAATGGTATTGGCACCCGTCATGGAAAGAAAGCGGTTATAACTTTCGATATCCCCTGTGAGGGATGGAAAAAAAATGACACTTGCACCGTTTGAAATAACCTGTTCAAGTTCTGAGATAAAACCACTGGCCAGTTCCTGCAGGTTTAACAGGATGATGGTGTTGTAATCAGCAAGCCTGCTGACCTGAAGGTTCCGGATATCGGTCAGGTCCAAAGTGGCATACTCATCTTCCGAAAAGAGTGCCCGGAAGTACTCAGCACCGTTGTCCTGAACCGACGTTTCGGTTACAGCCAGTACATCAACCTGTGGTTGTACATGATAACTCAGATGCCAGGTATTGTCGTAGGTCACCGGGTAATCGGTGAGTTCTGCTTTTCCCTGTTGATACCCACTTTTCAGGTTGGTAAATTTCAGGCTGGCCCTGACTTCACCTTGTGCAGCAATGCTGAAATTGGTCAGCGATTTTAACGAATCATTGAGGTAAAATTTTAGCGGAAGGTCCTGATAATTCTGGTCTGAGTTGTTTATGATCTTTATAAACAACTCCTCTTCTTCGTTGAGTTTCCGTGACGGGGTCTCAAACCAGCATGAATCAATATACAGGTTGCCTGAAGCCTGTGGTATCAAAGGAAACAGATAAGCCCATACCGTACTGTCACTCTTAATGGGTTCAATATCTGTGGTATTTCGTTGAAAATCGGAGAGGAAATAGAAACTTTTATCCACATCTGTTCCCAATGGATGAAACGATTCCTTTAACCGGTTGTAGATCCTTGACAGGGAAATTACTTCAGGGGAAGCCACTACTTCAGTGACCTGTTGAATGAATTGTTCGCTGTTCAGGAAATGGCTATGGACCGGTAGCTGATCGTTGGTAATTAGCATAAACCGGGTTCCTGGTTTATAAGCCCGTACAATTTCGATGGCTTTGTTTCGTGCCGATTCAAGAAGTTGACCTTCTTCTCCGCGGGCATTCATACTGAACGAATTATCGATATATACCGCCACCGCCTGGTTGGGACTTTTTTGTTCCCGCCCCTCCAAAGGAATATAGGGTTGGGCAAAAGCAAATACCAGGCTGATGATTGCCAGAATCCGCGCAAGAAGGATCAGCAGTTGTTTAAGCTTCGATTTGCGCCTGGATTCTTTCCTGATATTCTTCAGAAACTCCACATTGCTGAAATAGACCGTTTTATACCTTCGAAAATTAAAAAGATGAATCAGGATCGGTATGACAATAGCAGTCAGTGAAAATAGAAAATACGGATACAGAAACTTCATAATCCTCCCTTCAGTTAATACGCCTCTTGGTCATCCGCAAAAATAGCAATTTCTTTTTCTCCTGTCGATTTTATATACCCGCGAAACATGCCGCTGGTATTAAATTCCATCGCGATATTTCCCTGCGCATCGATTGCTATAACTCCTCCGGTTCCGTTCATCCCGGAAAGTTTTCTGATCTCTTCCCGGCATGCTTCCCTGACATTGAGTCCTTTGTATTCCATGAGCGCTGAAATATCGCGCGCAAATCCCAGCCTTATATAGTATTCTCCATGGCCGGTACACGAAATGGCACACGTTTTATTATGGGCATAGGTTCCGGCGCCGATTACCGGGGAATCACCAATCCTTCCGTATTTTTTGTTGGTCATGCCTCCGGTGGATGTTCCGGCACAAAGATTTCCGTATGCATCAAGAACTACACAGCCCACGGTCCCGGTATCATCATTTTTTTCCCGTCTGCGTTCCTTTTTCTGAAGGCGTTTGAACGATTCATGCCGGCTTTTAGTACGAAAATATCGGTTGGGAACCATTTCCAGCCCCTGTTTTTTTGCAAATTCCGATGCCCCTTTACCGCTCAGAAAAACGTGATCGGAATGTATCATCACTTCTTTTGCTGCAAGGATTGGATTTTTAATATCGGTAACCCCTGTAACCGCTCCTGCATTCAGGTTGTCACCCTTCATAATGGATGCATCCAGTTCGTTGGTTCCTTTGTTGGTAAAAACCGCTCCTTTTCCGGCATTGAAAAGAGGAGAATCTTCCAGGATACAAATCACTTTTGCCACCGTTTCTGTACAGGTTTCACCGGCTTTTAGCAAGGAATCTCCAGTCATCAGGGCTTCAAGTAGCCTGGAACGGTACCCTTCCTCTGCTTCTTTGGTCATTTGCTCCCGGGAAAGAACCCCGGCACCTCCATGAATGGCCAGTGCATACTCCTGAGCCGGCACTCCTGCACTGAGGGTCATTAATACCAGGAATACGGAAAGTCGTTGGGTTGCTTTTTTTTGCATGGTATCAATTTAAAACATCGGTTTTTAATTTAATAAGCAGCAGGGTTTAACAGACTGCATTTGCCCTTTTTTTGGTTTAAAAATCTATGGATAATTTTAAATTAAATTTCCGGCTGGTCAGGTAATTGGGTACAGCAAACAGGTCGCCCCAGTTGCTTGAAACCCAGAAGTATGATACGGTATTGTTGATGTTCAATAAGTTAAACACTTCCAGGCTGATTGCTACATTTTCCAGATGCCTCAGGAAAACTGTTTCGCTTTTGTTGGCGGGGCTGATAAGCACTTTAGAAAATCCCATGTCAATGCGCCGGTAGGGAGGCATTCTGAAAACATCCTGCCAGCGTTCCGAGTTCGGAGGCCCTGTGGGGAGCCGGGATCCGAAAAAGGCTGACATATGTAATTTATACGAAGGATTTCCCGGAAGATAATCCTGAAAAAAAAGACTGAAATTCACCCACTGGTCGGTGGGACGTGGTATCCATCCGTGTCCGTCACCGACGACATCTTCCATGGTACGCATAAACGACAGACTGGCCCATGATTGCAGGCCGCTGACAAATTCTCCGTTGATGTTCATGTCAATTCCAGCGGCATAGCCCCGTGACTCCTGGCCAGAAAGATAACGAATGCGCACATTATCAACCTGATAAGGAATCAGACGCTGCATGTTTTTGTAATAGGCTTCGGTTGAAAACCGGAAAGGACGTTCCCAGGCAGTAAAAAGATAATCACTTCCCAAAGCGACCTGGTAGGATCTCTGGGCTTTTGTACTGGCATGGATATTTCCCGAACGGTCTTTTAGTTCTTTATAAAACGGAGGCTGATGATACATGCCGGCTGACAAACGGAAAGAAACATTGTTTTTCCAGTCCGGAAAATAATTGACTGCTGCACGCGGACTGAGGACCAGTTCCTTATTGAAATTCCAGTAATTCGCTCTTAGTCCGGCTGTCAGATACATATCCCCTCCCTGAAAAGGAATATTGTATGTATCCTGGATATACCCTGTGATCCGGGTTGAATGAATGTGGGATTCTCCGTTAATGGTACTATATAAATATACATAATCAGGGGAGTAGGGGATGGAATAGCCGGTTGAGTCACGGTAGATCCATTCATTTATTTTGTCATCAATTGTTTCGATGTTCAGTTTAGCTCCCCAGTTAAGCAGGTGTTTTTCAGAATCCCAGGCTCCCCGGACTGAAAAGCTGGTTACCCGGGCATCCAGGTAGTTCCTGGCATGGTTGATAAAGGTCCCTATTCCTAGGTTTAAGATGCTGTCGCCAAACTCTTCAACCGACATATCCCTCTCAAGTTCGTTGAGATAATATTCCCCCAGGATATCGTAGGTTTCCTGTTCTCGGGCCAAATAAGCCGAGGCAGTAAATTTAATGTTCAGGTTGTTGTTTGGATGAAAATCGGCAGATAAAGCACCCAGATAGGTAGTAAAATCATCTGTTTCATTTCCCTGAAAATAGATGGTCGTATTCAGGGGGGCATCCCAGGTGCCAAAGGCTGTTTCACGGGTCTGAGGGATAAAACGGTACTGGTTCCGGGTGATATTTCCCAGAAAGGACAAATCCAGTTTTTCAGAGACCTGATAGGTTATATAGGTTTGCAGGTCGATAAACCTTGGGTCGTATTCGCCTTCGGTATCCAGGCTGTTGAGCATGTACCGGTTGCTTTTATAGCGAATTCCCGTTGTATGCGACAGTTTTCCGTTCAGGCTTCGGTCTTCAAAATGAACGGTAGCTCCCAGGAGGCTTATTGAGGCTGATCCTTGGAAATCTATAGGTTTCCGGTATTTAATATCCAAAACCGAAGACATTTTATCGCCGTATTTGGCATCGAAACCACCTGATGAGAATTCAATGGATGAAACCATATCGGAATTGATAAAACTGAGTCCTTCCTGCTGACCTGAACGGATCAGAAAAGGACGGTATATTTCAATGCCGTTGACATACACGAGGTTTTCATCGAAGTTGCCTCCCCGGACTGAATATTGGGAACTGAGTTCATTATTGGATGAAACCCCGGGCAGGGTTTTCACCAACGCCTCGATGGCCCCGGAACCTGCATCCGGTAACGATTCAACCAGCCTGGCATCAATACGGGTAAGACTGCCCCCGTTTTTCCTTTGTTCATTGACTGTGATCTCCTTGAGTTCGAGATCCGTTACCATTAACCGGATATTCCAGGTAATCCGTTCCTCTGGTCGGGCGGTAAATATTCGTTCTTCGGTTTTATAACCAAGGGAAGAAACAGCAACCGTGACTTCCCGGCTGGCCGGAATGCGAAGAAGATAGTTCCCTTCACGATTCGATGAAGTTCCCAAAGGGGAGTCTTTGACGGATATGTTAACCAGCTCCAGCGGATTCCCTTCCGAATCGGTCACCCTGCCGCGCAACGTGGCATTGTTTCCCTGTCCGGAAGACTCCGTGAAACAAAAAAATATTAGTAGTAGAAGCGGGAAAAGTCCAGTTTTAAACATCGGCACAAAACTAATAAACCAATCAAATAGAAAACACGGAATTTGTAAATAAATTGTGAAACCT
>CAZNPV010000062.1:0-16388 GCA_964575025.1 uncultured Mariniphaga sp. | reverse complement strand
AATGACAAAAATTAATCTCAACCAACTTTTATTGCCGGCAATCTTTATCTTCATACTGATGGGCTGTGAAAACCGGATTGACCGGGAACAACTGGTGCGCCGGCATACGGTAACGGTTGACTCGGTGGATGTGTTATCTTCCCTGAGTGTGGGGAACGGCCGGTTTGCGTTAACGGTTGATTTTACCGGTCTCCAGTCATTCCCAAAATTGTATGAACAGGGTGTACCGCTTGGTACTCAATCGGAATGGGGCTGGCACAGCTATCCCGATACAGCGGGGTATAGCTACGATGAAACACTCGTAGATTACGATTTCTACGGAAGGAAAGTACCCTATGCGGTTCAGGTTCGGTATCCAGGACGAAAGGCGGAAGCCGTCAATTATTTCCGGCAGAACCCGCACCGGTTGCATCTCGGAATCGTAGGATTGGATTTTTTTCACCCGGATGGTTCACCCATAGGGGTGGAAGAATTCAAATCAATCCATCAGACACTGGATCCCTGGACCGGAGAAATATTCAGTACTTTTACGATAAATGGAGTACCGGTTGAAGTAACTACGGTTGCCCACCAGGAACTTGATCTTGTTTCCTCCCGCATCAAATCTCCTTTGCTTAAAGAAGGACAGATTCGCATTAAGTTGCATTTTCCATATCCTACCGGAGGGCATTCTGATTCCGGCTGTAACTGGATTCACCCGGAGAAACATCAGTCTGTGCTGAAGACCGATGCAAATGCTGCAACCATCAAACGACGGATCGACGATGCGGCCTACACGGTATACCTGGAATGGAGCGGAACAGCAAATATTAAGGAAGAAGAGGAACACTTTTTTTATTTGGAACCAGACAAAGACCAGTCGCAGATTTCATTCAGTTGCCTTTTTTCACCGGAAGAGAAAACGTTGGATCTGCCTGAATTTGAAGCTGTAAAGACACACAGCAGGGAGGCCTGGAAAGCGTTCTGGATGAGCGGTGGTTCGGTAGATTTTTCCGGAAGTACCGACCCACGGGCAGCTGAACTGGAACGCAGGGTTGTTCTTTCACAATACCTTACCAGGGTGAATTGTGCCGGCCATTATCCTCCTCAGGAAACAGGACTGACCTACAACAGCTGGCATGGCAAGTTTCACCTTGAGATGCACTGGTGGCATGGTGTCCATTTTGCTATGTGGAATCGTGCCGCATTGCTTGAACCAAGCCTTGGCTATTATAGGGATATTGCGGATAAAGCCGGAGAAAGAGCCGGCAGGCAGGGATTTGAAGGATTGCGATGGCCTAAGATGACCAGTCCTACCGGTGTGGACAGCCCGTCAGGTGTTGGATCCTTTCTTATCTGGCAACAACCGCATATTATTTATTTGGCAGAACTATGTTACCAGGATCATCCCGATGTGGAATTCCTTCGGGAATTTGCGGATGTTGTCTTTGGGACAGCTGATTTTATGGCTTCCTATGCCCATTATGATACCCTGCAAGACCGATATGTGTTAGGACCGCATCTGATTCCTGCTCAGGAACGGTTTCCTTCAGCAAGCACCATCAATCCTCCTTTTGAACTTGCCTACTGGAGGCAGGGACTGAAAGTGGCTCAGCTATGGCGTGAAAGGCTGAATCTTGAACCGCAGCCTGAATGGCAAGAGGTCATGGAAAAGATTTCACCATTGGCTGTGCAGGAGGGCATGTATTTAGGGGCTGAAAGTGCTCCCGATTCGTATACAAATCCACGGTATATGAGCGATCACCCGATGGTCATCGGAACGTATGGAATGCTCCCGTTAAGCCCAATGGTCGATTTCAATGTGATGAAAACAACCTTTAAATATGTCTGGAATAACTGGCACTGGGAAGAAACCTGGGGATGGGATTTCCCAATGACCGCGATGGCTGCTACCCGGCTGGGTATGCCGGAAAAAGCCATCGATGCGCTTTGTATGGATGTGGAAACCAATACGTATCTTCCAAACGGACATAACTATCAAAACAACAGGCTCAGGTTATATCTTCCGGGAAACGGAGCCCTGTTGACAGCCGTAGCCATGATGTGCGCCGGGTATGAAGGGTGTGAAGAAGAATTGCCGGGATTCCCGAAAAACGGAACGTGGAAAGTGCAGTGGGAGGGACTGAAACCTATGCGCTGAGGGTTGTTTGGATCATAAATATGGTTTTTATATTCTACTTAATAAATTGTTGGTCAATTCAAACTTTTAACAGACAAAAAAATGGGATCAAATAGAAAATTAAAAAGCATGTACCATGTTCTGGAAGCTGTTGCTCTGATTTTTCTTATCGGAACAATTGGTTGTACATCAAAATATCCGGTTAAGGTCCTTAATGCGGATGAAGAATCATACGCTTCGCTCATGGTTGAGAATCCTTATGGTGAAGATGTGACTATTTCAGCAGGTCCCGGATCGGGAGCAATAGGCTATGAACTAGCGGGTACAATGAACTGGCTGAAAGGGGTGCCGGAAATCACATCCCCCTCTGTGGACAGATACATCTATACCTGGGTTTACAATGGGCAAAAGGTAATTATGGAGGTTCAAAAAGGAGAGAAGGAAAAAGAAATAACGTTTAAGCTGGAATCTTCCGAAAGGAAACCCTCCTGGTGGTTTTTAAATCTTGCTGCCGGAGAAGGAGAATTTTTTACCGGTGTGTTCGAGCGGGTTGTTGACGGGGCGCAATACGAATCGTGGAAAGAAGGCATTGCGACCGCGTTAAACCTCAGAGGAGAGAGGGTGGATGTTAAACTGAAGCCAACAGTATCTGCGTATTGTCCATTTTATCTGTCATCGGAAAACTATGGTTTTTATGTTCATGGAACATGGCCGGGAGTCATCGATTTTTGCAAGGAAGATCCCGAACACGTGCAGATAGCTTTCGAAGGACCGGAGATGAAATTTTCGCTGATGATGGATGAAGGACCTGCCGGAATTGTAAAAAGGCATACCCTGCAAACCGGACCGCCCCTCCAACTGCCTGAATGGGCTTTTGGGCCCTGGCGTTGGCGCGACGATCATTTTCACCGGGAAACCTATTTTGATGGTTCACAAGTAAAAGCTCCGTACAATGCAGATATCGTGGAAGACATCCTGATGATGGAAGCCTATGATATTCCCTGTACGGCCTACTGGATCGATCGCCCCTGGGCAACAGGCAGCATGGGCTTCGATGATTATGAGGTGGACACGGAACGGTTGCCTGCATTTGAAAACATGATCTCCTGGCTGAATCAAAAAGAGGTCGAACTGATGATCTGGATCGCTCCCTGGGTGATGGGCGATATGGCAGAAGAAGCCCTGGAAAAAGGATATGCGTTAAAGACGAAAGGAAGAGTGCCCTGGGGACGGAATATGGTATTAATGGACTACACAAATCCGGAAGCCTGTGCCTGGTGGGCAGAATATGTCGCTAAAATAGCCAAAATGGGCGTTAAAGGTTTTAAACTGGACCGGGCGGATGGCGAAATTCTATGCGATTCGCTTCATCTGATCACCGCTTCCGGGATTAGCTACCGCGAGAATTACAACGATTATCCGCGGCAATATATCAAAGCAACTTACGATGCTGTTAAGCCCATACACGGAGATGATTTCGTGTTGTTTCCCAGGGCTATGTATACCGGTAGTTCGCGTTATGGCGCCATGTGGGCTGGTGATACAGGGAACCCGCCTGAAGGGCTGCGCTCTGTATTGATCGGTGCTCAACGCTGTGCAGTTATCGGATTTCCTTTCTGGACGTCGGATACCGGAGGCTATCCCAAACGGATTGAACGGGAGACTACCATGCGCTGGCTGGGGTTTTCATGCTTCTCGCCCATTATGGAAGTAGGACCTACCAATAACCTGGGGTTCTGGGGAATGAACTATGAACCTTCCTTCGACCAGGAACTGCTGGCTATCTGGCGTTTCTATGCAAAACTGCGTATGAGCATGATTGATTATGTTTCCGATATGGCAGATGTTGCCTGTGAAACAGGCATGCCGGTGCTTCGCCCGCTTTTCATTGAATACCCCAACCAGAAGGAGAGTTGGGAAAACTGGGAAACCTACAAATTCGGCAATGATCTGCTGGTATCCGTCATCTGGGAAAAAGGGAAAACAAGCCAGCAGGTGTACCTGCCCGAAGGCGAAACCTGGATCAATTTATGGAACAACCAGGAATTCCAGGGAGGACAATATCTCGAAGTGGAAGCTCAACAGCACCAGATTCCGGTGTTCCTGAGAAAAGGCAGTAGCCTGGTGTTGCCAGACTTAACTTCCCTTTATGAAGAATCGGTAAAAATAACTTCGGTTAAGCATAGCATGAGCGACCTGGAAAAAAAAGAAACCTGGTAATAACGTGTGTTAACAGCGGGAATAAATAAAAATTTTATATCAATCCGTCGAAAAACAGAGGAGCTGGGTGCCCTCCTTTGCCTGCGTGTAACAGATTATTCCACCTGATAGTTTCTTTGCACAATGGAGTAGTTCATTAGCCTCCATCCCCGTGCATGTTTGGTTAGTTAGATCAAGGCCTGGCAAACATTGCCAGGCCTTATTTTAAGATGAACCTGAACGATTCGTAAATAATCGTCAATAATTAGAATTTTACAAAAGTATCTCTTATTTTTATCAACCGGAAAAGTGTACAACCGGTTTTGTTTCCGGTCAATGGACAGGAAAGGTAAAAACTAATCTAAATTAACGAATATGAAACAAAGAATTTTATTTGTATTGATTCTGGCGCTGATTTTTGTTGGATGTGGCAAGGATATAAAACGGAAATCAGCATTGCTTCAATACGATAAGGAGATTGACGGCATTCTTGAACAGATGACCCTTGAAGAAAAGGTCAACATGATGCATGGGAAATACATGTTTGCTTCAGCGGGTGTGGAAAGGCTGGGGATTGCCGACATGAAGTATACGGATGGTCCTTTTGGCATCCGGGAAGAGCTGGAACCTGACAGCTGGACCCCCCTGGGACTGGAAAATGACCGTGCTACCTTTTTCCCGACCGGTTCAGCTCTGGCAGCTACCTGGAGTTCCGAACTGTCCTATCAGTTTGGTACCGGGATGGCACGTGAAGCACGGCTGCGGGGGAAAGACATGCTTTTGGGGCCCGCAATTAATATCCAGCGGATCCCTACCGGGGGACGCACCTATGAATACCTGAGTGAAGATCCGTTTTTAAGTGCTCAGCTTTCGGTGGGATTTGTAAAAGGATTACAGGACCATGGGGTGGCAGCCTGTCTGAAACATTATGCCCTGAATAACCAGGAGAACAACCGGGGCAGGGTAGATGTGATCGTTAGTGAACGGACCATGCATGAGATCTACCTTCCCCCGTTCAGAGCTGCCGTTGAGGAAGCCGATGCGTATGGGGTGATGGCTGCCTACAATAAAGTTGATGGGTGGTGGTGTGCCGAGAACAATAAATTGCTGAATGATATCCTGCGGAATGATTGGGGCTTTTCCGGATTGGTCGTTTCGGACTGGGGCGGCACCCATTCAACCGTACATTCGGTGATGCACGGTCTGAATGTGGAAATGCCCGGTAACCGGTTTTTTGGACAGGCCCTGATTGACTCCGTGAAAGCCGGGGTCGTACCTGAAGAAATTATCGACCAACGTGTTCGTGAGATCCTCAGGGTTAGAATGGCCATCGACCCTGTACCCGGGGAAGAAGCAAACAGGGAGATTACTTCTCAGCCCCCGCAACAAAAAATAGCCTATGACATTGCATGCAAATCCATTGTCTTGTTGAAAAATGACGGTATTCTGCCCTTGAACCTTGACGAAAAACCTGTCATTGCTGTGATTGGGGATAATGCAGTCAGGGAAATGGCTACCGGTGGGGTCGGTGCAGGGGTGAAAACCCTGTATGAGGTGACCCCTCTGGAAGGACTGAAAGACCGCATTGGCGATAAGGCTGAAATTGTATATGCCCAGGGATACGCCCCTGAGGTGATGAACTTTGGCCGTATGTTTGGCCGAAGGTCCAGGGAAGAAATGGAAAAGGAAGAACGCAGAAAAAAAGCGGAAAGCGACAAGCTTGCCAGCGAAGCTGTTGAGATAGCTGCTAAAGCAGATCTGGTTCTGTTTTTGGGAGGCAATAACCGGACGGTTGAAACCGAAGGCAGCGACAGAAGAGATATGATGCTCCCCTCAGGACAGGATGAACTGATCCAAAAGATTGCTGCTGTGAATCCCAATATTGCGACTGTCCTGGTAAGTGGGGCTCCCAACGACCTCAATGTAGTGAATCCCCTGTCAAGAGCACTTGTCCTTTCATGGTTTAACGGAACTGAAGGAGGCAATGCACTGGCCGATGTCCTTTTAGGCCATATTTCTCCCGGAGGACGTCTGCCGTTCACCCTTCCGGTAAAACTTGAAGATTCACCTGCCTATGCACTGGGCAATTATCCTCAGGGCCGCAGGGGAAGAGATGTTTTTGTTGACCTTGTGGAAGAAACCAATCCGGAAGCGAAACAGGGAACCGGAGAGCAGGATTCAGCCCGTTTCGCCGATCCAAATACCGCCCATTACTCCGAAGAAGCACTGATCGGTTACCGGTGGTTCGATACAAAAAAACTTCCGGTGATGTATCCCTTCGGTCATGGACTTACCTATACAACCTTTGAATATACCTCGTTAACAACCGATAGGGAGACCTATGGAAAGAAGGATGTCATAACCTTATCTGTTGAATTGAAAAATACAGGACCGGCGGAAGCTGATGAAGTAGTACAGGCTTACGTTCATCGCATCAATCCGTCGGTAGAATGGCCCTACAAAGAACTCAAAGCTTATTCCCGTGTTGCAGTTAATCCGGGTGAAAGCAAAACCATAACACTGGAAATCCCGGTGGATGATCTTCGTTACTGGAACGAAGAAACAGATACCTGGGATCATGACCTATGTGATCTGGAAATCCTGGTGGGTGCTTCAGTAGATGATATTAAACTTAAAAAAGAGGTTTCGATATTGTAAGAGTGAAATAAATCAGGGATTTATATAAATTAAATAAAACTAAACTAAACAATTATGGATAAAATAAATTCTTCGCTTCGAAGCTCAAAAACAGAAAATTTAATTTGGTTCTTACGGACATGGTTTTTCACTTGTTTTTGTGTTTTTATTTTTATTGCCGGTACCGGTATGCTATCAGCCCAGCCTTCGGGGGGGCCGTATGGTCCGGTACAAAGGATGTATGATCTGCCTGATGTTTCAGGAGAAATTTATTATGTAGCTCCAGACGGTGATCCGGCCGCTTCGGGGGCAGATGTTTCCAACCCTACGACCCTGAAAGCTGCCGTTGTAAAAGGAGAAACCGGTGATGCGATCATCCTTCGGGGTGGAGTGTACAGAACCGGGGAACTGGTATTTAACCAGGGGTTGACTTTCCAGCCCTATAAAGATGAACAGCCGCTTTTAAAGGGAACCTTTGTAGCGGATAACTGGGAAAAAGTCGAAGAGGGCCTCTGGAAAACCAAATGGGATCACCTCTTTCCGGCTGATCCGGAAGACTGGTGGAGAAGGGAACGGGAAGAACAGTTCACACCACTTCATCGTTTTAACGACGACATGGTCTTTGTGGATGGAAGGTTTCTTCAATCAGCTGCAAATACCGGGGAACTGGATGACAATACATTTTTTGTCGATTACGACAGCAAGGAAGTGTATATAGCGATCGATCCAGAAGGTAAACTGATTGAAATAACGGCTTTCAGCGGGGCAATCCACAGGGTATATTACGAGGTGAACAGAAAACCGAATGACGGGATTGGACCTGTGATCCGGGGGATTGATTTTACCCAGTATTCCGATACAACCATTTTTGTGGAATGTGTGGATCCGGTAGGGAAAAAAGATGAATCGGAAATAGGAAAGGAAGTCAGGGGTACTGTAATTGAAAATTGTGCTATTTCATATTGTTCCCGTATTGGGGCTTTTCTAATGGGGGATAACCTGGTGATGCGCAACTGCAAAGTGAGCCATACCAGCCGGGAAGGCATTTACATTGTCGGATCGGCTGATGTATTGCTGGAGAAGAATATCATTGCCCGGAACAACATTGAAAACATTACCGGATGCTATCCTTCCGGGGTGAAGATTTTTAATCAGAACTACCGTTGCACCTGCCGTGACAACCTGGTTACCGACATGCCTAATTCAAACGGTATATGGTACGATGTAGGAAATGTCGACGGGCGCTTCATCAACAACTGGATTGAGAATGTGGGAGGTGCCGGAGGGCCGGTTGCCGTGAACAGGGTATGGCCCAGTCAGAACGGCTTCTTTTTTGAGATCTCCAATAACGCCATTTGTGCCGGCAATGTATTTGTAAATTGTGATCATGGAATGCTGGTGCTAAACAGTTGCAATGTAGAGATTTATCAGAACACCTTTGTGAACAGCATGGTCTGTATTGCCCGGGATACCCGCAGTGCCGAAGGAGATCATTTTGGCTGGCATCCGTCAACCGGCCCCGGAGTGGAGGAACGGTTCGGACATGTTTTTGTAAACAATCTGCTTACCGGAAATGCCGGTTTTACACGCCCCCTGATGCTGGTATGGCAGCCCCCGGTGTTGTGCGAAAGACTCAATGAATCACCCCTGAAGAAGTTCGACCATAATGCATTTATCCAAAGTGCAGCAAGCGATTACAAAACACTGGCTTTCTGGAGCCCTTACCCAAACCGCCAGTGCCAGAAAGAGATTCATTCATTGGCTGAACTGAAAGAAGTGAGTGGCGATGGCAGCAGCAGTGCCTGGTTCGAAAACAGGCATATGCCTCTGTTTAAAAGCCCTATACTGGGAAATTACAGCCTTATAAAAGAGTTTCCCGGAAATGAGGTGGCAACGGAATTGCCCGGGAAGGTTAAAAAACTGATGGGAGTACCAGATGATACTAAAAATTTTGTAGGAGCTTATCCGTTGGAATAGATGAGATCTACTGCATAAATTTGTAGATTAATATTTTGGTAGTGCTTTTAGTGAACATTTCAATTAAATAAATAAACCTATGAAACGTGAAAAAACCTCATCCGGTTCAGAAAGGATGAAAATTTTATTTCCGGCAATGATAGGGGTTGTTTTTTTTCTGTTTGCCTGCCACCGCACCGGTGAAAAACAAACCACTTATGCTGAAGACAGGGCATTAATAGAAGACCTGCAGGCGCGCTATATGTTTGCCCTGGATTATGACGATCTGGATACCTATGTTTCTCTATTCACCGAAGAAGGGATTCTGGATATCGGCATGGGCGAATGGAAGGGACGGGATTCCATTAAATACATACTGGAATCCATACCACAGGAAGAAAACGAGGAAGCAGATACAACCTTGCATCGAACCACAGGAAGGCATAATATCAGCAACATTGTGGTGAAAATAAAAGGGGATACAGCATGGGGACGGGCCTATTGGTTCCATATGTCCAATGAGAATCCTGAACGCAGGGCACAACTCAATTCCTATGGACATTACGAAGATGTTATGGTGAAGGTAAACGGAGAATGGCTCTTCAGCAAACGGAAAATTTACAACGAAGAGATCGCTGCGTGGACTGCTCCGGAAGGCAATCCCTGTTGGTAGGATGAGTGTATACCATGAATTAAAAACAGATACTCTGAAACCTCAAAAGGCATGTGCTGCCGTTGCTTTGCTGCCTTCCGGACTATTGGGACCAATGAAAATACGGATGGAAAAGAAAGAATGATTAAGCGTTATGTCAGGCGGGGCTTCACTTTGAGTGAAATCCCCGCTAAGACACTTTCAAATTAGCTGCCATCTTTTTTCAGATACAGGGTAGGTGATTTTCCAAAGAATTTTCTGAAGACTGTACTGAAGTATCCCACACTGGCAAATCCACATAATTCGCTTACTTCGGTGACTGTATATTTTTTTGTTTGCAGAAGCTTCAGGGCATGATTGAGCCGGATTGTTTTTATAAACCCGGTAGGCGACTGGTCCGTAAATGTTTTGATTTTTTTATAAAGCAGGGAAGGGCTTACATTCATGGCAGCTGCAAAATCATCTTTGGTAAATTCAGGATTGGAGACATTGGCTTTTGCCACTTCCAGCATTTTTTTAACAAAAGCATCATTCAACGTGTTTTTGAGTACCGGCTCGTCCGAAGGATTTTTGATTATTTGAAGTGCTTTTTCCCTTACGGTTGTTCGATTGCGAATGATTGTTTTTATTCGTTGCATCAGGAGGTTCATATCGAAAGGTTTGGTTATGTAATCATCCGCACCGAGTCCCAATCCATGCAATTGTTCCGTTTCTTCAGATAGAGCGGTGAGTAAAATAACCGGTATATGGGAGGTTTCATAGGTTGATTTTAATAACCGGCATAATTCAAAACCGTCCATGTTCGGCATCATCACATCCGAAACTACCAAATCGGGTATTTGTTTTGAAATATATTGCCAGGCGATGTTCCCGTCCCGGGCAGTGATTACTTTGAATTCATTTTCCAGGGCTGTAAGCATAAAATTCAGTAAATCGTCATTATCCTCCACAATCAATATTTTCAATTTTCCCGGAAGACGTATTTTGCGGCTTATCTGTTTCTGGCTGCTATGGAGAGCCCCTGGGAAGGAAGAAATGGCTTTGGGCTGTTCTGTCATTTTCTTCTCAATGGATACTTCTTTACAGGGAATGACAATCCGGAAGGTGGATCCCTCGTTTTCCCGGCTTTCGAAATCAATGCTACCGTTGTGCATGGTTACATATTTTTTAACCAGCAAGAGACCGATTCCCGATCCAACAATTTTCTTGTTGACCGCATTTTCGCCACGGTAAAACTCTTTGAATAAATGCCGTTGTGCTTTTTCACTGATTCCGATGCCATGGTCTTTCACCTGCAATTCCCATGTGTGCCCATCCCTTTTTACCTTGATTTCAACCTGGCTGTCAGGATGTGCATATTTAATTGCATTGGAAACAAGGTTGTCGACGATTTTTTCCATTTTCGACTCATCAACAGCCGTTCTGAAATGAAGAGGGTCGGATGCAAATGCAAGCTCAACCCTTTTGCTTTTGGCAAACGACTCAAACATGATGATCCGGTTTGATATCAGGGCCGGTACATCTGCCATTGACAGGGATACCTTTTCCTTTCCGGTATCCATCTTTTGAAAATCCATGAGCCGGGTGACTACTGCCGAGAGCTGACGGGCCTGCTCAATGGCCAGATGTAAATAGGTGCGTCCTTTGACTGACAGGTTTTGCTCCTGCCTTAATTCTTCAACAGGGCCTTTGATCAGGGTCAAGGCAGTCCGGATATCGTGTGCTGTATTGGTAAAAAAACGAATTTTTTCTTCTGTATGTTTTTGTTTTAACCGGTTAATATAATACAGGAAATAAAGAAAGATCAATCCGGCAGTAACGCTAAAAATTAAAAAGAAGAACCACCCCTTTTTCCAGAATGGAGGCGTCATTTTTATGTTCAGGGATCGTTCGTCGATTATCTGTGACAGGGAGTTGTCATAAAGGCGGATACGCAACCGGAAATCTCCACTTGGGATATTGGTATAGGTGAGTATTCTGTTCCGGGCCGGAGGGGTCCAGTTTTGATCGAACCCTTCCATTTTCCAGGAAAATCTGGATCCGGGAGGTGTCCCGATCGGTAGTAGTTCCAGGCTCAGGTTATTCTGCGAATAGGTGAGTTCTACCGATTGCATACGATCTACGGGGCTGTTTAAGCTGAATGTGGGAATCTCTGTTACTGAACGCCCTGAGATGAACAGATCCTGAAGAAAGATTCGTCCTGTAAGGGGAGTCGTTTTGATCGATCCGGGGGCAAAAAAAACAGCTCCCTTATTGGTTCCCCATGCCAGTTGGCCTTTTTTTGTTTTAAAAGGGGAACTTTTGTTATAGGAAATACCCGATAGAGAAGCCAGCGATGAAAATGTGACAACCTGATGGTTCTCAGGATGAAAACGGCATAACCCGTGTTCCGTACCCAGCCATAAGCATTCGTTGGCATATACGATGCTGTTCACAAAATTGGAGGGCAGCCCTTCGGCTGTTGTGAATTTCCTGGTTGCTCCGCTTTTGGGGTCAAACCGGATTAATCCGTTTCCTCCCGAACAGATCCACAGGATATCTTCCATTACAAGAATATCGTTTACCACCATGCCAAGTAAGATCTTTTCGACAATACCCGTTCCCTTGTCTAGCAGGGATAATCCGTAGCTGCATCCCAGGAGGATCCTGCCGGGCGACAATTCAGCAAACGAACCGATCGGTTCAAAAGAATACGTTCTGAATCTGCTTTCATTTGAAAGGTAACATACAAAGGGTCCGTTAACACCCCCCATCCAGATATCTCCCTGGCTGTCTTTGAAGATATCCATAATGAAATTACTCACAAACGGAGATCCGTTTATACCCTCTGCGAAATGGGCCAGTTCCCTGCCGGTTTTTTCATCCAGGACATACACTCCCGAAGAATAGCTTCCAGCCCATATCCTTCCCTGATCGTCTTCACAGAGTGAAAGAAATACCTGAGCTTGAGCCTGCTTGTTGCAGTAATAAGTATTCCATTGACCGGATGCCACATTCAGGCAGCTTATGCCGTTGTTTGTTGCAAACCACAATTTCCCCTCACGATCTTCTAAAATGCTGTTTACATCGTTGTTAACAAGAGAGTTGGGGTTATTTATCTGATGTTCATATTGCGTTACCAGGGGGGAGGCCTGATCAAAGTAGGAAATCCCCCCACTGATTGTTGTGATCCATACTCTTTGATCTTTATCGCAAAAAATATCGTACACTCCATTTCCGCGTAACGATGACGGGTCGTCCGCGTTTTCCTTATATACATCCATCAATTTCCCTTCTTCAGCATCTACTTTCCATATACCCTGCCCATCTATTCCTACCAATAGGGTGGAATCGGTATTCGCCTCAATGGCCAGGACAGGCTGTTTGGGAAAGATGGATGGAAGTACCCTGGAACAGACTCCTGAATGAAAAGTATAACAATACAATCCATTTGATATCGTACCGATCCACAACAGCTCCCGTGATTTGTCAAAATAAAGGGACGAAACAAGAAACGGGAATAACTCTGCACTCTCCCAGATTGCTTTGCTTTGCAACGATTGAGTGTCTAACAAACGGATCCCTTCTGTTCCAGCTATGATTAATTGCTGGTCATTAAACCATGTAACAGCGTAATTGAAAAAGGATGTTTTGGCTATCAAAGACAATGTGCATGATTGATACTTATACAAACCAGCCGATGAAGCAATCCAGTAATCTCCAGATTCATCAATTGTCAGTGTATGGATGATCATATACGGATCGTTTAATTTTTTACTCATGTTCACCAACAGGTCAAACCGGTCGTAAACGGGATTGTATAAAAAGATCTGGCCGTTGTTTGTATAAGCAACCAGCCGTGAATGCCCGGAAAACAATTTTACGGTGATTACATCCGGAGAATCATAGGCAAGGTGATAGATCCGGTAATCATCGTTCGTAAGCCTTACGATTCCGGTTCTGCTGGAAGCCCATATAAAACCGTTTGAATCCTCGCAAACCGAATTTACGTCGCGTAAAGAAATTCCGAAAAGGGAATTAATGCTGTAGAACCTGGGAGGAGTGGCATGGACGAATAAAGCAGAACAGAAAAAAATGATCCATACAAAATGTTTTAATTTTATAGGCATATCCATCTGTTTATAAGATTTATCATACGATGACTCCTTTGAAGACCACAAAGATTCTTTGTTTTTTTTGTGTAAAAATAGCAATATTCAGTATATCCCTTAAATTTTTCAGGACAGAAACGGGATTCGTTTCCGTGTGTCTAACGTTTGACACAGTGTGGAAAAAATTTTCAGTTTCTTTGCAGGGGTTGGGTCAGGTCTCCCTATTGTTTGAATAGTTCAATCACATCGCCTCCCTGTGTGGATAGGTCATATTCGTAAACCTTTTTCAGTGCCGGATCAGCCAAATCGTCTTCTGCATGAATTAACGGAGTTTTAATTGCCGGGATATCATAAAAAGGATTCGGATTTTTACCCTTTGCTTTATGAAGTGTTTTACCTTTCAGAGGAATATAGGAACGCAAGCGGCAATTTCCACCTAATGTGGATTTTATTGTAGCATTTTTCAATTTTCCGTTTTCCCATTGGATATCTATTTCGAATCCACCTCTTGCCCGGAGTCCGGTAATCCTTCCATTCTTCCATGTTGAAGGCAATGCAGGCAGCAGATGGATGGCTCCGTCGTGGCTTTGAAGCAGCATTTCAGCTATACCTGCTGTGCATCCGAAATTTCCGTCAATCTGAAAGGGGGGGTGTGCATCAAAAAGGTTGGGGTAGGTGCCTCCTTTAGGTCTTCTGTTGGGCTGTATGGAAGGGGTTAGTTGATCGCTTATGAGTTTGAAGGCATGATCGCCGTCCAAAAGTCTTGCCCACAGATTAACTTTCCATCCCATGGACCATCCGGTTGATTCATCGCCCCGGGCGATCAGAGATGTACGGGCTGCTGAAAACAATTCCGGTGTACGGTAAGGCGAAATCTGATTGGACGGGTAGAGTCCGTATAAATGAGAGACATGGCGGTGGTGATCATCCGGATTGTCCCAGTCGTATCTCCATTCCTGCAATTGTCCCCACCGGCCAATCTGCATGGGGGGTAAGCGTTTCAAGGTTGCTTTTAGTTGTTTGATCAGATCCTTGTCGGTATTCAGGATCTCTGCCGTTTTTATGGTTTTTGTGAACAGATCAAAAACCAGTTGATTATCCATGGTTGTCCCTGCTGCTACGGAGTAATGAGGGTGTATGGAGGGAGCATTCTCCGGAGAATTCGAAGGGGAGACCACCAGCCATTGATGTTCCGGTTCCTCAATCAGGAAATCCAGGTAAAAGGAAGATGCCCCTTTTAAGGCCGGGTAGTATGATTCCAGGAATCTTTTGTCTCCGTTGAATGCATATTTTTCAAACAGATGCTGGCTGAGCCAGGCTCCACCCATAGGCCACATTCCTGAGAATGCCTGATCGATGGGACCGGTGATCCGCCAGATATCCGTATTGTGGTGCAGTACCCATCCGTCTGCCCCATACATATCGCGGGCTGTTTGCCTTCCAGCCTCCGATAACTCCCGGATCATTTGCATCAAGGGCTCATTCATTTCTGTAAGATGGGTAATTTCTGATGGCCAGTAGTTCATCTCGGTGTTGATGTTCACCGTATATTTGCTATCCCAGGGCGGGTTAAGCAGATCGTTCCAGATACCCTGCAAATTGGCAGGTTGTCCCCCTGGCCGGGATGAAGAAATCAGCAAATACCGGCCAAACTGAAAATACAGGGTTACCAGTTGCGGATCATTGCCTGTAGCAAACTGCTTAAGACGAACATCGGTGGGATTCGTTGCCGCATCGGTTACACCCAGATCAAGGGTCACCCGGTTGAAATATTTTTGGTAATCCCTGATATGATCTTCTAAAAGCTGATGGTATTCTTTCTTCAGGGCTTTCTGCAGAAAGGTGTTTGCCCTTTTGCTTTCATCGGCGGTGAGTTCCTTATAATTGTTGAAATTGGATGCAATGGAAATATAAAGCAGGGCAGAATTAGCACGGGTGACTTTCATTGTTGCATTTTCCACTGCAAGGGTGCCGCTTTCGGTTACGATTTTTACGCTGGCTTTAAATTGTACATTTCCTTTGACTCCATCATGGTCTTTGGTTGTCCCTGATAAAACAAGTTCATCCTTCCCGGTGACTGAGACATTGTATTCTGAGGGGCGGTCCATGGAGGCTGAAAAACTCACAGAACCGGGTTTGTCAGCAGAAATACGGACGAGGATCACCTGATCGGGACAGGAAGCAAATACTTCGGTTTTATACGTTACACCATTCAGGTTATATCGGGTTGACGCTACAGCCTTTTCAATATCAAGTTCCCGGTAGTAGTCTGTAAAATTCTCATGTCCCGGAAAAAATAGTTTCAGGTTTCCGACCGGCTGATAGGACATCCCGTGGGAAGTCTTGCTGATGAAATCCGCACCGATCAGCTCATGTGCTTCCTTGTATTTCCCCTCAAAAATCAGTTTTCTGACTACCGGCAGGGATTCTTTGGCTTTGGGATTGTCGTTGCGGTTTGGTTGTCCGGCCCATACCGTGTTCTCATTGAGTTGAATGACTTCATTGGCTGGGTCTCCATAGATCATGGCCCCCAGACGGCCGTTCCCGACAGGCAACGCTTCAACCCATTGTCCGGCAGGTTGGTTATACCATAGTTTCAACAAGGATTCTTCCTGTGACATTGCATGTGAGGAGGAAAACAAAAGGATTGCAAAAAACAAAAATATTTTTTTCATGATTCAGGAATTTTGAAAAGAAAGTCCGGAGACGGAAGACGGAAGTCCGGAGACGGAAG
>CAZNPV010000061.1:0-17014 GCA_964575025.1 uncultured Mariniphaga sp. | reverse complement strand
GTCTTCCGTCTCCGGACTTCGGTCTTCCGTCTTCCGTCTCCGGACTTCGGTCTTCGGTCTCCGGACTTCGGTCTTCGGTCTCCGGACTTCGGACATCCGTCTCCGGTCTTCGGACATCTGACGAAAATAATAAAAATAAACTGAGAACAGGGAAGGAACATCCTGCAAAAAAAATAGCAGGACTTCTGCCCTGCTATTCTGAGACCTGTTCTTTGTCAGGCCTGTTGTTCCATGAGGTATCTTTCGGCATCGATTGCAGCCATGCATCCTGATCCGGCAGCTGTTACTGCCTGCCGGTAGTGCGAATCCTGGACATCTCCGCAGGCAAACACACCCGGCACCTTGGTTTTTGAAGTTCCCGGGATGGTTTTAATATACCCTACCTTATCGGTTTCCAGGAAATCCTTAAAAATTTCTGAGTTGGGCGAATGACCGATCGCCAGGAAAAAGCCATCGATTTTAATTTTCACTTCTTTCTCGTTTGGTTCGCCCAGGTTTTTCACGAGGGTAGCTCCTTCGACCACTCCCTCGCCAAACAAGCCCCTGGTTTGATGTTTCCAGAGGATTTCGATATTGGGTGTTTTTTTCACTCTTTCAGCCATTACCCTGGAGGCCCGCAGCACATCCCGGCGCACAATCAGGTACACCTTATTGCATAAACCGGCAAGGTAAAGGGCTTCTTCGGCTGCTGTATCGCCGCCTCCGACAACCGCAACATCTTTGCCTTTATAGAAAAACCCGTCGCAGGTTGCACATGCTGAGACTCCGCTGCCGGCATATTTTGTTTCATCTTCCAGTCCCAGGTATTTGGCTGTTGCTCCGGTGGCAATAATAACAGTTTCTGCTTCAATCAGAGTACCATCGTCGATCCATACTTTATGGATTTTTCCTGAAAAATCCGCCTTCTCAGCCATACCCCAACGGACATCGGTGCTAAACCGCTGCGCTTGTTTTTTCAGGTCTTCCATCATCACCGGACCGGTAACGCCTTCCGGGTAACCCGGGTAATTTTCCACTTCCGTAGTGGTAGTCAACTGTCCACCGGGTTGCAACCCTTCGTATAGAACAGGTTTTAGATTTGCCCGTGCAGCATAGATCGCTGCTGTATAGCCGGCCGGTCCGGAACCAATAATCAGGCATTTTACTTTTTGTACTTCGCTGCCGGAATCCTTTGATTTATCCGGACTGTCTGAAATATCCAATGGTTTAAACATAATCGGTACAGTTAATTTTTTGCCACGCAAAAATACAAAACATCTCATTAATCTCAACCTCCTAAATGATCGATATTAAATAATACCAATAGACAAAATTGATAAACCGCTGGGATGAATAAATTACAGAAAAATTCTTTTGTAGTAATTGATTCAAAATACTACATTTGCAGGCATTAAAAATCCAAAGAAGAAGGATGATTTTACGGAAGTTAGAATCCTCCTTCGCTAAAGCTTCGGAGGATAAATCGGGGTGTGGCGCAGTCTGGTAGCGTACTCGTCTGGGGGGCGAGGGGTCGCAAGTTCAAATCTTGTCACCCCGACAAATAAAAAGTCTGACACGTTAGTGTTGGACTTTTTTTATGACACAAATCCAGACTTGTCTGAGATTTGTGCCATAAAAAAAGGACAGGATGAGCGAAGCGAATCAGACTTTTTATTTAGGCCTCCCCCAAAAAGATTCACCGTAAGGTAAATCTTGTCACCCCGACTTAAGCAAAATCAAATAAAGTCAAAAACCCGCAAATCATTGGATTTGTTGGTTTTGTGTTTTTTATCAAACCAATCCATATCAATTTAAATTTTTTAATGTCTCGATCTGACTTTTTATTAAAAAAATCGCAACCTAGCCTTGACTTTTTAATGAATTCGTGCGATATTAGCCTTGATTTTTTAATGAATTATATAATGAGGAGGACTGTTTTACATACATTACATAAATGGAAAGCTTCTGAAAACCATAAAGTCCTGTTGTTAAGGGGTGCCCGGCAGGTTGGAAAAACATATGTTGCCCGGGAAATTGGTAAAGAATTCAAATACCTTTTGGAAGTAAACTTTGAAAAGAATACAGATGTACATCATTTTTTTGAACAAAACCTGGATCCTGAAAGAATATGCACTAATCTATCAGCCTATTTTGGGACACCAGTAATTGAAGGAGAAACATTGCTTTTTTTTGATGAAATTCAGAGTTGCCATAATGCAATTCAATCACTACGCTACTTTTATGAATCTAAGCCAAAGTTGCATCTCATAGCGGCAGGATCACTACTGGAATTTGCTTTGGCAGACGTCACTTCCTGGGGAGTTGGACGCATACGTTCAGTTTTTATGTACTCAATGTCATTTGACGAATTCCTCTTAGCCAACAACCAGGATGCTTTGATTGATTTAAAAAAGAGTGCAACACCTGAAAACCCTTTACAGAAGCCATTCCATGACAAACTGATTGAATACCTGAAAAGATTTCTTTTAATCGGAGGTATGCCTGAAGTGGTAAGGACATTAATTGAAAATAATACGGATATTACATCAATCCAAAATGTACTATCAGATATAACCCTTTCTTATTACGATGATTTTGCTAAATACAAAAAACGGTCACCAATATTAAGATTAAGAGAGGTGATGGGTTCAGTAGTTAAACAAGCAGGTGGAAAATACATATTTTCAAACGCCGGTCCATTATCAAATTCAACCCAGGCAAAAGAAGCTCTTGAGTTATTGGAAATGGCAGGATTGGTATATAAAGTTTATCATTCATCCGGACAGGGTTTACCCCTTGGAGCAGAAGTTAATCTTAAAAAATTTAAGGCAATATTGCATGATACCGGGATATTTATGCAGATGGCAGGTTTAAAACTATCTGAATATATCATTGCAAATAATATCGATATGCTGAACAAGGGAAACATTGCTGAAATATTTACAGGCCTTGAAATGATTAAATATGCCGGAGTGCATGAAAAAAACCAATTGTATTATTGGCACCGTGAAAAACGTGGTAGCAGTGCAGAGGTAGATTATTTAATTGAGCATAAAGGGAAGGTTACCCCAGTCGAAGTAAAATCAGGGGTCACAGGTAAAATGCAAAGCATGAACCTTTTCCTTAATGAAAAAGATTCTCCTACTGGTATAAGGATATCTCTTGAGAATTTTGCTAAGTATGGTAAAATTAGGGTATTACCATTGTATGCTATATCTAACCTATTTTAGTTTTTATTTGTTAAAAACAAAACCAATCCGCTTTGTATTTTTATTATTTTTCGATGATATTTATTCGAAAATGACCTATGTTTTTGGTATGATCGTCGCAATTGGTCGCAACCACATTGAATACCATCCGGCGAAACATTTGTTCTGCCTCGGGATAGGTCAAACGCAACAATCGCATGGTCTGAAAAACCTGCTCGTAGCTGCAAGCAAACAGATTATTGTAATCGAAATGCTGAATACCGCACAAGGTTTGCACATGATGTTTTGTATCATTCCCCTCCCTGTCGAAGCGTTTGGTCATAAAGTGTGCCCTGCCGTTTTCTTCAAGCAGTTCGCTTTGCATCATTTCAATACCACATTCTTTTGCCATTAAATAGGAAGCATATTCCACCCGCTTTTAGCTGTGCCGGTTCAAATTCAAGAGCTCCCATTCCCCTGAATCCAATAAAACAAAGTTTTTCAACCGGGTTCATGCTGTTGGGCGGACGTCCGTTTTAGGCCAGCCATTTTTCGATTAACTGGGTTCCGTATTTATTGGGTAATGAATCAGCCAGTAAGCCCGGAAGACCTTTAAAGGTGTCTTCGGTGCTGTCTTTCGCCGGAAGCAAATCAGGAAAATTGTACACCCGGTCGCCGCCCCTTAAGGGCATTTTCAGGGGCGACAAATCCCAGTTTTGTTGCAAAAATTTCTTATCGTACTGAAAATTGGCCAGGTTGCGCTGTGCATTCCAGGCAACTACACCTACTGGCGTATCCCATATTTTTACCCAGGTGTAATCTACCATCCCAAATCATCGTTTAAATCAGATTCTGTATTCTTCTTCCGTGCGCGTTTTCGTTTTTTTTCCTGCATACGTGCGTATTCTATGGGGCTAATACTTTCTTTTATGGTAAACCCATCCAAAAGGTGCAGGAGGTTTAAGGCCCTCAATATCTGTATCATAGAACCAAGTGTAACCGATTCCCCATTTTCAATCTGTCCCAGTGTCCACCTGTTAAGACCGGCTTCCCGGGCCAACCCGGCCTGTGTTTTATTTTCCTGAAGCCGTTTATGCTTTATAAATTCTCCAATGGCGGCTATAATGGCACCATCACTCATCGCCACCCAGTTATTGTTGGTATTTTTCATCATTAAGCTGTGTTTTATTCGTTACCGATGGCATTTCCCAACAAATAAACAAAATAAAGAATCCACCATCAAAGAAGGTGGTATTAAATTTAATCCATAGGATTATGAAACCCAATACAATAATGTATAAGCCTTTTCGTCCGAAGTCCGAAGTATTTTTTCTTTTGGACTTTCATCTTCGGTCTTCCGACTTATGATTCCATTCATATATAAGCAAAGCAAAAAATACATTACCACGCCCCCAGGACGTGAATTTCTATAATTTATAAATATTTGTGGGGGTATCAATTGTATCCAACCTTAATAATTCGTTTAATACTTTATCGTCATAATTTGTAGAATTGAAATTGAAAATATCACAGGATAATATACATCCCAATAATAGAGTACCCAAAAGAATAAGGGTTTTAAGATATTTTTTCATTTTGAGTAAATTATTAAAGTTTCGCAGTTCAAATGCATTTTGATAATAGTTTGAATTTGAATTATTTTTACCTTTACCTTTTATGATATTTTTTTACAAAAAAGAATTTGATTTTCTACTACGAAATAAAATCATGGATGTTACGATGTTTTCCTTATTTTCTTTCTGTAAATACATATATTCCAAAATATACAGTCGTCTTCTAATTTTTTGATTTCAATTTACGGTATTTCAGCAAAGAACAACGTTGAAAAAAGGAGAATTTATTTTCTCTCATTGGGTATCGCCGATTAATCGCTATTCATCAAATCCAAACAGGGAATAATCAATTTGCATGTTGTTGGTTAAATCATTGACTTTTTCTTTCTTTCTTTCCCCATGCGGGTAATGTTCCTTGCGATTGAGGGAGGTATAAAGAATTCCTATGAGATCATCTTTGTTCTCTTTCACTGCTTTTGCAATTATCTGAACTGCATACTTTGCAATCGCAATGGCAGCAGTTAATCCGGGATTGGTCTTTCCGGCGATTAAGGTCGCTAGCCGGGTAGAAAAACGGTCAAATCCATCGTCATTTATGATATCCAATACCAGTCGGGCATGATCCCGGATATCCGTATCGCTTTCATATACGATCAATTGCCAATCAAAATCCTGAGGAATTTTTTCAGACTTATAAAGAACATATCCGGTATTTCCAAACGTCATCTCATGATGATCTTTTACGTTTTGAATTTCAGTGTAGATTCTTGATCCGACCACGGTCTCAACCGCCTTTTTCAGAATTTGTTTTTTCTGAGCGGGATCATTGGTTTCAATAAAGGCGGACATGTCAGGAAGAATTTCGTTCTCCGTAGCAACAAAACTAATGAGTTTGATTTGTGCTAAATCCGGCCCGAAAAGCAAATACTTCGGATTTTCTTTGTTATCCGAAATGAATAATCGGTTAATTCGAAAGTAGAACATGGCTATCTGTTTTTAAGTTAACAATATGATAATGAACTGATTTTCAATTTTGATTCATGCTCTTCATGATGCAAATCCGGCTATTGGGAACTTATGCTGTTTGCCGGTACCGGGCTACCCGATTCCCACTGCTGCAAATGCCCTGATCACAGAGGCCCGCCATTTTTTATACTCCGCATTGCTTTCATAGAGGTCCTTCAATGCATCAAGCACTGCCTCTTTCATATCGCTGAAATCAGATGACGAAACCAGATAATTTCTGAGGGCATGGTAGTACAATTCTCCCAGGATTTCACTTCCAAGGCCTTTCCCTGTATTGATTCCCCGGTGCATTCCCCCCACGGCAATCAGATAAGCCGCTTTATTCAAAATCCCGCAATTGATGTGCACCCCTCCGTTATCATCCGTTCCTTTATAACGATCGTTCATATGATCCGGTTGATGGCCATTCAGAATACTTTTAACCGGCTCATGAGGATTAAAGCGCCCTTTGTTGGTTGGATCCTGAAGGTTTCTTCCTGCAGGAGCTGATTCATTGAGCCAGCAATCTTCCCCCTGCAACCAGTTTCCGTCCATGAGGGCTGCAAATACATCGGACAAAGATTCATTCAGGGCCCCTGACTGGTTGCTGTTTATCAGGTCAGCAGTAAACTGGGTTACCGCATGGGTCCATTCATGAGCAATCACATCAAGGGTACAAAGGCTGTCATTATCCCTGCCATTGCCGTCACCCACTTTCACACAGGTCCCGTTCCAGCTGGCGTTATTCCAGTTCGTACCGCAATGTGCATACGTATGCATTTCAGCCCCTTCATTATCATAACTGTCACGCCCGTGTTTCTTCAGGTAATAATCGAATACCCTCCGGGTATAAAAATGGCAGTCAACTTCTTCCTGTTGATCTTCGGCATCCCAGGTATTTCCGGGATCTTCGGAAACCGGAGAGGGAGGATATCCTCCGCGGGCATTGTGGGTCACAATCCGGGCAGCCGTGCCCGTCACAGCATCTTCAAGCCGGTAAGTTCCGATAGTGTGATCATGCACCGTAGGAAAAGAATTGGATCCGGAATATTTCCCGTTTCCTTTGCCTGTCGTGTTGGTATAGGTTATTTCTTTGTTGTAACGCCGGATAACCTGACCCTCCCGGCTGTCAATGAAGTAACACCAGAGAGCAGGATTGGCACTTCCGTCCAACGCTTTCTCTTCCCCTTCCACATGAAGCTGCCAGGCAAGATGGGGTATTCTTTCGTTTTCAATCAGAACGGTCAGGCCAGCAATCTTTGACAACTGTCCTTTTCTGTTTTTCGGATCATGTTTCAGTGCTGTTCGCATTGCCTTATCCGCAGAAATCAACGGATGATCCGGAATGGTTATTTCAGGGACAAACAGGCCATGTACCCCCTTTATTTTATTATAACGATTGATATGTATTCGCAACTCGTGAGCAAAAACCGGATAATTCTTAACCATTTGCTGGTACTTCAGATGCGTATTCCCCATTTTGTCTTCCTGCTCATCTACCAGCTGCAACTCAGCTTCAGGAGACCCTATACCATACAACGCTTTTATTTCTTCAAAGAAATGTATCGCAGTCTTTGCCGGCTCATCAGGCTGTTTGGCGGTCCATGTCCCCCGCATTCGCAAGAGTACACCCGTCTGGTCGTTCCAAACAAATTCAAAATCCGGATCTGACTGCTTAAGCCTGCTAAGAATATGGGCCTGTTTGGTGGTAGGATTCATCATCGTTGAATTTACAGTGTGTTGAAAATAGTCTGCTGAACAAACGTAAATATACGATATTCTGTCATACAAACCAACGAAAACATACAGGGATCCCTGTTTTTTCCAAAACAGGACAAATATCTCCGGCGTTCCCAGTTAAAAAACCTTCAATCGCACGCATCAACTGAATTTTCTGTACTAAGAAAAAAAGATTGGGTTGGAAGGGGTTTAAACCGGACATACGAAGACGGGAGGTTTTATCCTCTCCTGAGTGGACAGTGGACTATACAAGCCTTCCCTGCCGTATCGTTTCCCTGGAATATTGATTATTCATAAGGTATGATTCTCTCTTCTTCAGACATTTTATGTGATGCCTCAGAATGCTTCTTACTTCCTCTTCCGGTAATTCAAAGGAAATATGCATTTTTTCATACGGGGTTTTTGTCCTGTATTTTTCCATAGGGCAATCATCCAATGCCTTACCCATCGGACATTCAATAAGGAGGCCAAAAAGCCATTGACGTATATGATTATCTGCCATTATTCATTCAATTGCCTATACTCCATCAAAAAAAAAGCCAAAAACTTACTCTGCTGTATATCACATAATTACGATTTTTTGGTTTTCCAAAATCGGGAAAATATCCGCTATTTTGTCCAATATTGGGACCTGTTCTCCCATTAAAAGGAGAACAGGAATAAAAACAGGAGCACATTGATCCCGGTTTGATACAAATCAGCATTGGGATCGGGAAATTGTTAAAATAAAGAAAACCTAACCGGAATCCATGAATTTGATCCATTATCTTTTAAAAATTTGTACCTTTGAGGGTTGGAAAATGGGAAAGAAAATAATCATTTCCTGATATTTTAAAAAAAGGAATTTGTTAATTCTGTTTTTGTATACTAACTAACTGAATGAGGGGAACTTGCTTTTTTTTGTATTTCCCTACTGAAACAGGCAAACTATTCCGTACGATTCAATGGGATCCGTTTTTCTTATGAACAAAACAATTGGTTTTATATTGTTATTTTTATCACACCTTATGCCTCTTAAAGGCGAGGTTCCGGCTTTATACTTTACAAGTCCCTTTGAAGACAATACACTCACCAACAACATAGCAACTTCCATTATCCAGGATGGAGCCGGATTCATCTGGATCGGAACACAAAACGGGCTGAATTGTTATAACGGATACAGGGTAAAAAAATACCAATACAATGCTTCAGATTCTACCAGCCTGGTCTACAACACCATAAACTGCCTGTTTATCGACCACTCTGACAGATTGTGGGTTGGGACTACCGTAGGAATCTGTGTCTATAACAAACACTACGACAACTTCAGAAGAGTAGCAACGGAAGAAAACGATGCCGGATTGGAAAGCCTTTTAATAACAGAAATAAATCAGGATGATCAGGGAAACATCTATGTATCTGCCGGTAATTCAATTTATACGTATCATGAGGAAAGTCAGCGTTTCGAAACACTGTGTACGATTCCATCCGGTGCGATTAATACCTTCCTTTTAGATACAAACGGCACAATCTGGATCGGTGCTTCGGATAACGGAGGCCTTCTGAGTTACCATACAGCTACCCGGGAGATGAAAAGATACAGGGATTCCCAATCCGGGACAAATGGGTTAAGCAACCATACCATCCGCGACCTTTCTATTTTTAATGACCAGCTGTGGATTGCCACATACGGGGGTGGGATCAACGTGCTGAACAAATCTACCGGACAATTCAAACAATACCCCCCTCCCGACCCGTATGCCGCTTATACTACATACCTTTATACCGACAATGAAGACAATCTCTGGGCCAGCGATCTTACCGGTATAAAATATTATGACCAGGAGAAAGATGTGTTCTTTGGGTACTATACCATAGAAGGCGATAAAACATCCATAAAGCAATCAGCGCAGGCTATTTATCAGGACCGTCAGGGCAACTACTGGACCATACATGCTCCGGGGGGGGTTGGTGTGAGTATGGTTTCAAAAGGATTCCGGAAGTATGACAAGAATCCAAATTATTATTGGCATACAAACAATGACAATATCACAGCCATAGAATTTGACGCACATGGGAACTGGTGGCTGGGCAATGGTTTTAACGGAATCGACATTTTTAACTACGAATATAATAGCGTAATAACCTATATTAGTAATCCTTCCGATCCTTACAGTCTCGGGGAGGGAGCAACGTTAAGCCTTTATTGTGACCGGAACCAGACTATGTGGATCGGGACCAACCTCGCAGGACTTCAATACTACAACGAAGCAGAAGACCGGTTTTATTCCTGGACACACGATCCGGAAGATCCCGCATCCATAGCAAGCAACGATATCAGGTCCATTACCGAAGATGAAGAGGGAAACTTGTGGGTGGTTACACACGGCAAAGGAATTGACAAGTTTAATCCGGAGGAAGGAATCTTTTACCATTATACAAACGCCAGGAATAACCTGGCAAACGACTGGGCTTTTCAGGTGTTGTTTGATCACAACGAAACCTTATGGGTTGCAACAGCCTGGGGATTGAGTAAACTGGAAAAAGGCTCCGACACCTTTCATTCCTACCATGTTGCTTCAACGGATACCCAATCCATAAGCAATAACCTGATAATATGTCTTTTCGAAGATTCTGAAAAGAGATTGTGGATCGGCACAAAGGACGGATTGAATAAATACAATCCTGAAACGGATAATTTTACAAGGTACAACCACAACTTTTCGAGCAACAGTATTTCGGGCATACAGGAAGGGGACGGTTCTATCTGGGTAAGCACAACTGAAGGGATTTCACAGCTGGACCCAACAACCGGTAAGGTAGAAAATTTCGATGAGACAGACAGGCTCCTGAAAGGAGGATACCTGGAACGCTCTGTAAATAAAAACCGGGATCAGACTATTTTCTTTGGAGGGCCACAAGGGTTGACAACCTTTAATCCCGAAAAGCTCCATTTTAATAAGGAAGCTCCGGAGGTTTTTTTAACCGATCTGAAAATTTACAACCAATCGGTTGTAACCTATGGGGAAGAATCCGTCCTGGATAAACATATCATGTACGTCAATGACATTACGTTGGATTACGATCAGAATTTGATCAGCCTGGAATTTGTTGCCAACAACCTGATCCACCCCAAAAAAAACAGGTTCAGATACAAAATGGAAGGGCTCGATAAGGAATGGATATCCAACGGAACGGAACATGTGGCAACGTATGCCCACCTGAAACCCGGAAAATATACGTTCAGGGTTACGGCATGCAATAACGACAATGTATGGAATGAAACCGGCACTTTCCTGAATATCAGAATACGAAATCCCTGGTGGTTCCGATGGTGGGCCAAAACAATAATGGGGTTATGCCTGATCGCTTTGATCGCAGGAATCATCTTTTTGCGAACAGCTACCCTGCAAAAAAGAAATAAAAAACTGGCACGTCAGGTGGAGGAGCGAACAACAGAGTTGTTAGCAAAAAATCAAATGATGGGAAAAGCCAATTCAGAGCTCAAAAACAATCAGAAAAAGATTCAACAGCAATCGGAGGAGTTAAAATCCCAGACTGAAGAACTGAAGACAATTGCTGAAAACCTTGAATCAACCAACAGAGAACTTAAAAGGATCAATGCAACCAAAGACAAACTTTTTTCTATCATCGGACATGATTTAAAAAATCCTTTCAATATAATATTGGGATACACCGACCTGCTGATTGACAGCATAGGTGATTGGGACCAAAACCAGATGCAGGAAACGCTTCTATTATTAAAAGAAACATCTGAAAACACTTACAATCTGCTCGATAACTTACTGAACTGGGGAAGGACCCAAAGCGAAGAACTGATATTTAGTCCCAAAAAAATTTCAACAAAGACAATAATCAAAGAGGTTATTTCAGATGTCACTGTAATGGCAAAGAAAAAAGAACTGAAAATTGTCTATGACACCCATGCTGAATATATTTTAGCTGCTGATCACAATATGCTTCGGTTAATTTGCCGCAACCTTCTGGTAAATGCTGTTAAATTTAGTAACCCTGGTGGAAGCATTTATCTGGACATCAAGGAATATGACCAGAATATGATACTGTTTTCCATTAAAGATGAAGGAGTTGGGATACCACCTGATAAACTGGAGACCCTCTTTGATTCAGAACGGATCGTTTCATCCCGGGGAACTTCCGGAGAAAAAGGAACGGGCCTGGGGCTGATCCTTTGTAAAGAATTCGTAACCAGGCATAAAGGAAAGATCTGGGCTGAAAGTAATACAGAAAAAGGAAGCACATTCTATTTTACAATCCCTCAAATCAAATGAGATGGTTTTTTAAAGTACAAATGAGTTAGTGGGAAACATACATCATGCAGAGGGGCATCAAAACATTGAACAAAAAACAAATTCATTCCGAACTTAACAAAAGGACTTGTCCTCTTACAGAATTTTAAGATTTTACATGGGTTGTGGGTTTCTTCTCTGAATTTAAGTTCCGGTATAATCATTTCGAAAAAAATTGTAGCTTTATATTTTTTTTAAACCCACCGGATACAATACGGGGGTAATAACTCATGGACAGGGGGAAAAAGAGCATAAAAATAGTGTTGACCGTTGTTGCACTGATCTATTTATCCACAAGGGTATTTGGGCAGCCCGTGCAATTACAGTTCAGTTACCTGACACCTGAGGATGGATTATCCTCTTCTGCAGTATTAAGTATTCTACAGGATCACAATGGATTCATGTGGATCGGAACCTATGATGGCGCAAACCGGTTTGACGGGAAAAACTTCAAAATCTATAAGAATGATCCTGCGGATCCTTCAAGCCTTCCGGGAGACATGATCCGTGCCATGTACGAAGACCCGGATGGCAATCTGTTTTTCGGAACAACGAACGGATTAAGTTTATACAATCCCGATACGGACCATTTCACCAATTTCATTGAAGATACAAATTCTGCCCTGTATGGAATCGAATCAACGGTGTACCATATCATGGGGGATTCTTCCGGGGGACTATGGATTTCCACCAATATCGGATTGATCTTTTTTGACCCGGAGCGAAACCAGTCAGAAATATACACACCTGATCCTGATAATCCCGAAAGCCTGAGAAACCGTTGGGTTGAATATACATTAATTGACAGCCGGGGGCGCTTCTGGGTTACTACCCGACAAGGCATTCATCTTTTTATACCCGAAACCAAAACCTTTAAATCTATCACGAAAGGAATCAATCCGGGCGAAACGTATGCAAACCACTCTTTTCTTGAGATCGCAGAAGATCAACAGGGAAATATCTGGTTTGGCAGTTATGATGGCCTGTTCCGCCTTGAGAGTACTTCTGACGATTTCAGATTAAAACGGTACATCCACGATCCGGATGATCCACACAGTATTTCAGGAAACCGGTTGTTGTGTTTGCTTTTTGACCCAAAAAACAATCTATGGATAGGCGCTGAAAACGATGGATTATACCTGTATAACCCGGAAAAAGATAATTTCTGGCGATACGGCATTAACGCGCTTGATGTTTCCAGTTTAAACAATGAATCGGTGCAAGATATTTATTTTGATAAAACCGGGAACCTGTGGATAGCAACTTTTGGAGGAGGAATCAATCTTGTTCCCAAAAACAGCGAAGCAATCATACATTTTAAGAACCTAAAGGGGAGTGAACTGAGTTTAAGCAACGACCTGGTAAGTACTTTCCATGAAGACAGCCATGGACGCATCTGGATTGGTACAGACGGAGGAGGGTTAAACCTTTTCAATCCGGAAAACAAAAGCTTTGAACGAATTCATATGGAAAACTCAGCCATTTCCAGCAACGCCATCCTGGATATTATTGAAGATCAATGGTATAATCTGTGGATGTCGACCTGGGCAGGCGGCCTGGTAAAATATAACCCGGATAAGAAACAGTTTACGACCTTCACGACCAGAAACAGCGAGATTCCTGACAACAACCTGTTTTCCCTGGTCCTCACTGAAAACAACTGCCTGTGGATCGGAAGCTACAGAAATGGCCTGATCCATTACGACATCGATAAAAACAAATTTACGGCCTTTAACGAAAATAACAGCGGTATAGCAAACAATTATGTGTTTAAGGTTGTAAAAAACGCCAAAGGAAATCTCTATCTCGGGACCACCGATGGAATGGATATTTACTTTCCGGATGAGAACCGTTTTGTAAACTATAGTCCGGATGAAGGCAATCCGGAATCACTCAGCAATCCGATGGTTTACGATATACTGATAGAAAATGATACCTCGGTATGGATTGGAACACAGAACGGATTAAACAGGTTCAATCCGGAAACCGGTATTTTCAGACAGTTTTATGTGAAAGACGGATTGCCTGATAATGTGATCAAAGGGTTGCTTTTTGATCAGAGAGAAAAATTATGGGTTACCACAAATGGCGGACTTTGCCGGTTTGATCCGGAAGAAAATAACATAACGCTTTTTACCCGGGAAGACGGGCTTCAAAGCAACGAGTTCAAACACAAAAGTACCCTCTTGTCTGATTCCGGGAACCTCTATTTCGGCGGAGTCAATGGGTTTAACATCCTGTATCCGGATAAAATTGCCAAAAACATGCATATACCGGACGTTCTGATCACCGGGCTTAATATCTTCAACACTCCGATGAAACCCAATACTCCCGGATCACCTCTGAAATCAGCCATTTACAATGCAAACGAGATTACCCTCTCCCACAAACAGACGGTACTGACCTTTTATTTTGCTGTCATGGACTTTACCATACCCGAAAAAAATCAGCATGCCTATATGCTGGAAAATTTCGATGAGGATTGGATTTATTGCGGCAATAAACGGGAAGTCACCTATACAAACCTGAATCCGGGAGAATATATTTTACACGTAAAAGGATCCAATAACAATGGCATCTGGAATGAAAAAGGAACCTCACTGAAAATTATCATCAAACCACCGTGGTGGGAAACTACGTTGTTTAAGATCCTTCTGTTGGTATATATTGGAGGAATAATCTTTCTCATCTTTCAGATGCGAACTGCCTCGCTCAGGAAACAGAAAGCGATGCTTTCTGAAAAAGTCAACGAACGGACCCGCAACCTGAACGAAAAAAATATCCTGCTCGAGAGAGCCAACACAATACTCAGGGATAACCAGAAAATTATTAAATCTCAAACCGAAGAACTGAAGGCTACCGCTGAGAATCTGGAAGAAACCAATAAAAAACTGGCTTCAATAAATGCCACAAAAGATAAACTTTTCTCCATAATTGGCCACGACCTGAAAAATCCGTTTAATGTAATCCTGGGGTATACAGACCTGTTATTATCCAACTTTAACGAATGGAAACCTGAACAAATAAAAGAACTAATTGAACAAATAAATAAATCTTCAGAAAGTGCCTGTATCCTACTGGACAATTTGCTTCAATGGTCGAAAAGCCAGCAGGGAACACTCGAATTTGCTCCTTTATCTACCGAAGTGGGTGAAATCATTGATACGGTATTGGAAGAGGTTATGCCGTTTGCAAACAAAAAAGGAGTAGAGATCATACCGCTTTTTGAAGATAAAAAAGCCAAAGTAAATGCGGATATCAATATGCTTACCTGTATTTGCCGAAATTTGCTCATGAATGCCGTGAAGTTCAGCAACACACACGACAAGGTCATTATCAATACAAAAAATTACGATGCCCGGTTTATCCTCTTCAGCATAAAAGACGAAGGAACCGGTATGGATGAGAAAACAATAAATGATCTTTTTAAACTGAACAAAAACTCAGTAGCCAGGGGTACCGGAGGTGAAAAGGGAACAGGACTGGGTCTTATTCTGTGCCATGAATTTGTTACCATGCACGAAGGAAAAATCTGGGCTGAATCAAAGGCAAATGAGGGAAGTACGTTTTTCTTTACGATCCCGAAAGCCTGAAGATGAATACATGATCTATGGAAAACTTACTGATTACCGGAGTTCTGTTTGGATTAGCTGTAGGAACATTACTGACTTACCTCTCTTTTAAAAAACAACAAAAGGGAAAGGATATCAATCTCTTAGAAACAATGATTCCACAAATTCACGTCTTCTGAAAATCTGAAGGTCTTCCATTTTTTCCCCTATACCAATATATTTAACAGGGATTTTAAACTGGTCTGAAATACCCAGGACCACGCCTCCTTTAGCTGTGCCATCCAGTTTGGTAAGCGCCAGGGCGGTAACATCCGTAGCAAGAGTAAATTGTTTTGCCTGTTCGAAGGCATTCTGTCCTGTGGAGCCATCCAGGATCAGCAGGATTTCATGCGGTGCACCAGGCACCACTTTCTGCATCACTTTTTTTATTTTTGACAATTCGTTCATCAGGGCAGTTTTATTGTGTAAGCGTCCGGCTGTATCAATGATCACCACATCGGTTCCCTGGGCTTTTGCTGATGCCAGCGTATCGTAAGCCACGGATGCCGGATCCGAACCCATTTTCTGTTTTACAACCGGAACCCCTACCCGGTCGGCCCAGATTTGCAATTGTTCCACGGCAGCCGCCCTGAATGTATCGGCTGCTCCGAGCATCACACTTTTACCCGCCTCCCTGAAACGGTACGCCAATTTCCCGATGGTCGTTGTTTTGCCTACTCCGTTCACTCCAACAATCATAATCACATAGGGCACCCCGGTCTGTGGAAGATCAAAATCAGAAACATCCTCCGTATTATTCTCCTCCAGCATTCCCATAATCTCTTCTGTCAGAAGGGTATTCAGTTCAGCAATTCCGAAATACTTATCCCTCGATACACGCTTCTCAATCCGTTCAATAATCTTCAGCGTGGTATCCACACCTACATCCGAAGTAATTAAAACTTCTTCCAGGTCATCCAGTACATCGTCATCAACTTTTGATTTTCCAGCCACAGCCCTGCCTATCTTTTTAAATACACTCTCTTTGGTTTTCGATAAACCTTTTTCAAGGCTTTCCTTTTTTCTGCTGGTAAAACTTCCGAATATTCCCATAATCCTGATTTTGCTAATGGCAACTAAAGTAAATAAAAAAAGCTTTCACCGGAATGAAAGCTTTTGTATTGTGCGCCCGGCAGGGGCTTTATTATTTAATAAAATAATTTTTCACTTCTTCGTTCGGCACAATTTCTTCCCTGAAGATATAAGCCCCGGATTTCGGGGATTTTATCATTTTAACAACTTTTGCATACCCTTTACCGGAACCTTTTTGCAATGTTGCAACTGTTTTCTTTGCCATAATTTACCCTATTTAATTTCCTTGTGAACCGTAACTTTCTTAAGTATGGGGTTGTATTTTTTCAATTCCAGGCGTTCGGATGTATTTTTCCTGTTTTTCGTGGTTATGTACCTTGAAGTCCCCGGGAGTCCACTCTCTTTATGCTCTGTACATTCCAGAATTACCTGAACCCTGTTCCCTTTTTTTGCCATTGTTTTTTATCTTTATCTTAACCTCAATCTCAATCTCAATCTCAACCTCAACCTTAACCTCAACCTTAACCTCAACCTCAACCTCAACCTCAACCTCAACCTCAACCTCAACCTCAACCTCA
>CAZNPV010000060.1:5311-17484 GCA_964575025.1 uncultured Mariniphaga sp. | reverse complement strand
CAACCGATTCAATGACACCCGGCATTTCTGAGCGTAGCGAAAGAAATGACGTTGGTGGAATTAATCCCGATAGCGTAGCGTATCGGGACAACTGATTCAGTGAGCCCCGACATTGGGGAGCGTAGCGAACCCAATGTCGCTGGGCGAACTAATCCCGATAGCGGAGCGTATCGGGACAACCGTCAACCGACAACCTAATCACCTTTCCACTATTCCACTATTCCACTATTCCCCATTTTTCCCTTTTCATTTTCCATTCTTCTACCTCACCACCACATCCCGGATTACAAACGACTGCCCCTCTTCCGTTTTGTATTCATCAATATAGGGTGAATAGGTTTGTACGGTTAATGTGTTTGTTTTATGATCCAGTGTGAGGATCCTCAGAAAACCGTTGCCTCCGTTTACGGATCCCTTCACCCAATTCTGATAATTCGCGAGAAACTGGTATACCGGGAATCCTTCGTCATTCACACTGATCAGGGTTCCTACCCCGCTGTTCAGCACGTGGCCGGAAAAAACAAACCGTATGTTGGGATGCTTTTTAACGAATTTTCGCCATATCTGCTCTCCGTCATTGGCTCTGTTCTCCCCGGTATCTTTTCTGATCCCGTAGGATTGGGGGAGCCATTTATCTCCCGGCCCCATGCGTGTACTGTCGGAATACATGTATGCGTGGGTGTTGACGATTACCGTCCGCTCCGGATGGGAAGCCACCACCTCGTTGGCCCACTCAAGGACCGATTCCCGCGGCCCGAACTCCAGGGTCAGCACCATCCATTGCCGGTTTCCGCTTGTAAACACATACCAGGCATTATCCATCTTATCCGGTTCAAAAACGCCGCCAAAGGCTGGTAGCTGAGACATCTCCCGGTAAGGAAAAAAGGAGTTGAACATCGCGGTATTCCGTACATCGGCATTTTTCCCCGGTTTACTGCCCATATCGTGGTTGCCCACCGCAAGCACGTACGGAACCTCATGGTTCAGCTTTAAAAAGGCCGCATGGGCTATCTCCCACTCTTCCGGACTATTATGCTCGGTCAGATCTCCCTGCTGCAGAACCATATCAATTTTTCCGGAATTCTCCACAATCCAGTCAACCTGGGAATGCAAAATATCTGGATAGCTTTCCGTATAGGACTGTATATCAGGCAACAATACCAGCTTCGTCTGATCCGGACCTCCGCATGCACAAAGCAGAAACACGAACATAACCGTCAGACCTGGTGTAAAAAATGGTTTCATGATGATAATTGTTTATTAACGTTTCGTAGTTAAATCGCATTTTGATAAAAAATTGAATTTGAGTTATTTATGTTTTTGTGCTTTGGTAGCAAAAACTTTTTAGCCACGAAATCACGAATTCACCAAAATTCACAAAAAATGGAGTTGAAATAGAACCGATCCATATCCGATTTCAAATACCTTATAAATTTATCAATATATATCAATTTTGCATACGATTAAAATTTTTTTCTGTAATTTGCATATTCTCTTTTTACTAAAGATAAACAACAATGAATAAATTCGTATCTGGAGCCAGGAACATGAAGGTTCGTTCAAGGTTACTTATTCTCGGGGCAATTTTTTTCTTATGCCTGGTAATCATGGCTCTTATAGCCCGTTTCTTTTTTCAATCCAACAAAACCCTTTCCATCATCAGCAATGAGCAAAGGGTCTTTGAAGCGTATTACACCATAGGAATTGAAGATTTCTACCTGTATGAGCTCACCGGAGATACCAGCATCCTGGAGTCCTCGCTTGCGAATTTTGCACAGGCCAGCCGCATATCTTTTGTTTTTGCCAGGATGGACAGCATCAAAAATGCGATGCCGAAAAAGGAATGGGTTTCTTATTTTGTCAATGTATTCGGGGAAAGCCTGAACCATGATCCCAAGGTGGCAAAGCTCATGGCCAGACGGATCGATCTGTTTGGTACAATTGGGGGGCAGCAACTGACCCGGGCCCGGGAAATTGCCTACCGGAACTACAAAAGCGCCACGAGAATACAATCCCTGATCCGCGCCTATGCGGAACACAACCGCACTGCAAATCTCTTGCTGATCCAGGATCAATTCAAGCAAATCCATGTTTCTTCAAGAGAGTTTCACTCGATACTGCCTGCTATAGACCGGAAACTCACCAACCTGCTGAATCTGGTGATGTTGGCTCTGGTGCTGATCCCCGGAATTCTTGCCTTTTTATTCATCCGGAGTGTATCGCGCTCCATCCTGCAGCCTGTCAAACAGCTGACCCATAGTTTTAACCAGATTGCCCGGGGGAACCTTCAATCTTCAATAGCCCTGGATTCCGGGGACGAAATCGGGGAACTCTCAAGGGCTTCTTCGAAAATTAAAGAAGGACTCTACAAAATTATTCAATATACCCGGAAAGTTGCAGAGGGCGACTTTTCCACCAAGCTGACCCCCCATTCTGAAGAGGATGAACTCATACCGGCACTCAATGAAATGGCTGAAAGCCTGGAAATCTCCCAGATCCACGATAAAAACGAAAAATGGCTGAACGAGGGAATCACAAACCTTGAAGATCAGATACGGGGTAATTTCTCAATCTCTGAGGTCTCAGACCGGATCATTCGTTTTTTAAGTGACTACATGGATTTCCCCCTGGGAGCCTTATATGTGTATGACGAGAAAGAAAAACACCTTCTCTTCGCCAGTTCCATCGGACTCAATACCAAAGAGGTAAAAGAAAAAATTGCCCCCGGTGAAGGCCTGGTCGGCAAAGCAGCCCTTCAGAAATCCATCCGGCAGGTGGAGACCTTTGACAGGTACCATAAAGTTTTCAGCTCTTCCGGAGAGTTGCACCCTTCAAAACTCTACCTGGTTCCCCTTTATTACAATAAGAATATTCAGGCCGTACTGGAAATCGCACCCCTCCGGGATTTTCCGGAATTACACCTCGCCTTCCTGAAACGCGCCGGGGAGATCATTGCCATCAACCTGAATATTGCTGTAGCCCGCACAAGGCATCAGGAACTGTTGGATCAAACACTGAAACAAACAGAAACCTTACAGCTAAGGGAAGAAGAACTCAACAAACAACTGGGAGAAAACAAAACCATGCAGGATGTCCTGCGCAAACAAAAAGCACTGCTTGATGCCATGCTGAGAACCCTGCCCGATTATTTCTATTTCAAAGATACAAACAGCAAATTCCTGCGGGTCAGTGAATCCATGGTTAAACTGTTTGATGCCCGCTCCTCAGAGGAGATCATCGGGAAAGATGATTTCGACTTTCATCCAAAAAAAGAAGCCCAAAGGTATTTCGATGAAGAACAAAAAATCATTAAAACAGGAAAAGGGTTTATTGATGATATCAGACAGGGAATCGATGAAAACGGCGACGAACTATGGACTTCCGTGACCAAACTGCCCATGTACGACGACACAGGCCAATGCATCGGTACATTCGGAATATCGAAAGATATAACCAGCATAAAGAAAATGGAAGTCGAGATCCAGAAACAAAATGAGAACCTCCGTTCAAAACAGAACGAACTGGAAAAAACCATCGATAAAATAAACCGGATCCAGTCTGAACTGGTTCGTGAAAAATCACTGGTCGACTCGATGCTTGAAAATATCCCCGATTCGATCTACTTCAAAGACCTGAACAGCAAATTCCTCAAGGTGAGCAAATCCATGCAGGAAATCTTTAAATCCTCGGGATTCAATAACATCATCGGACTGACCGATTTTGATATTCAGGGCGAAGAACATGCCAAAAAAGCCTTTGAAGATGAACAGGAGATCATCCGCACAAAAAAACCCATAATCGGCATTGTGGAAAAAGAAACATTAAAAAATGGAACCACACGGTATGTTCTGACCACCAAGATGCCTTATTTTGATGAAAAAGGAGAGGTGCTGGGCACTTTCGGAATCTCCAGGGATATCACAAAAATCAAAGAACTGGAACTGGAGATCAAAGAACAAAACGAAAAATTAAAACAACAACAGGAAGAGCTCACCCAGGCAAACAATGAACTGACCGTCCAGGAGGAAGAACTCCGGACATCCAACGAGGAACTGAAAACCCAGGAGGAAGAATTACGGGTAGCCAACGAAGAACTGGCAGAACAAACAAAGATCCTGACCGAAAGCGAAAAGAACCTCCAGCTTCAGCAGGAAGAACTTCGGGTGGCCAACGAAGAGCTGGAAATAAAAACCGAAGAACTCGAAGCCCAAAAGAAAGAAGTTACCCTCAAAAACCAGTCCCTGATGAAGATCCAGGAAGATCTGAAGCAAAAAGCCAAAGAGCTTGAACAAGCCAGCCAGTATAAATCGGAATTCCTGGCCAATATGTCGCACGAACTGCGTACCCCCCTGAACAGCATGCTGATCCTCTCCAAGCTGCTGGCAAACAACAAAAACAAAAACCTGAATGGAGAACAGCTGAAATCCATACAGATTATTTATAAAAGCGGAAAAGAGCTGCTTGACCTGATAAATGAAGTCCTCGACCTGTCGAAAATCGAAGCCGGAAAGATGACCTTTGAATTCAGGGAGACTCCCAGCGAAGAGATTAAATCGGAAATCATCTTCGGATTCAATTCCGTTATTGAACACAAGGGACTCACCATGGATGTGGATATTGCAGAAGATTTTCCAAAAACGCTGTATACCGACCGGCAACGCCTGATGCAGATTCTTAAAAACCTGCTGTCGAATGCCATTAAATTTACCAGCTCCGGGGGAATTAAAGTGAGAATGGGCAAACCCACCCCATCCACCCTCTTTAACACGGAAGGCCTGACCCCCCGGAATACCTGTTTCATTGCAGTGGAAGATACCGGAGTAGGCATTCCTGAGAATAAAACAAAAGCCATCTTTGAAGCTTTTCAGCAGGCTGACGGCAGCATATCCCGGACTTTCGGAGGCACCGGCCTGGGCCTCTCCATATCCAAACAGCTTGCCAATGCACTGGGAGGTGAAATACAACTGCAAAGCAAGGAAGGGGTGGGATCTGTATTCACCGTCATCCTCCCCTCAGAAAAAAACCTGATCCATGAAGAGGCGATAAAAAAGCCGAAAAAAGAGGAGGGTGAGGTTGAGGATAAGGTTAAGATTGAGAAAGAGGGGAAGGGGAAGGGGAAGGGGAAGGGGAAGAGGAAGAAAGAGGAATCTCCTTCAATGGCTGAAAAAGAGGCTTCCGGAAAACAGGAAAAAGAAAAAAAGAGAGACGAAATACCGGTTTATATTGAGGATGACCGGAAATCTTCCTCAGGAAACCAGAAAGTCCTCATAATCCATCCCAACAAAACCAAAGCAAAGAAACTGCTTGAGCTAAGCCATAAGAAGAAATTTGAAGCCATAATAGCGGAAAACATTTCAGACGGGATCCTTCTGGCGAAAGAATACCTGCCGGGAGCGATCATCCTCTCAGCAAGCCTGAACGAGAAGGATGAGTTTGAGAAACTGAAACAGAACAAAAGCACCAGCCACCTTCCCGTACATGTGGTGACAAAAATCGATGACGGAGTACTCCGGGACCTCGAGGAGTTAACTACCCCGGAATCAGACGATTTCAGTATGTATACCCAAAATATCGAAGGGAAGATACACAAAGAATTCAACCAGGTCCTGGTCGTGGAAGACGACATGGCAACCATGGAAGCGATCCATCTCCTGTTTAAGGAAAAGGACATAATCATCCACGATGCCAAAACCGGGCAGGCAGCATACGACCTGCTGACTACCAGGTCATTCGATTGTGTGATCCTGGATCTGGGATTACCGGATTTCTCCGGAAAGGAGTTGCTGGAAAAATTACGGGCAGACAACATACCGGTACGAAATGTAATCATCCATACAGCCCGTGAATTATCTGAAAAAGAACTCAATGAACTGCAAAAATTTTCCGATTCCATCATTATCAAAGGGGTAAAATCAGATGAACGGCTCATGGATGAAGTAACCCTCTTTTTGCACGAAGTCGCTACCTCGATGCCCAACGATTCCAGGCCTTCACAGGATGAGGAACCCGAAGATATGGGCTTCAAAGGCAAAAAAATCCTGATCGTGGATGACGATATCCGCAATGTTTTTGCACTGGGACAAATTCTCGAAGAACAGGAAATTGAAGTCGTGGAAGCCGAAAACGGCAAAGCTGCTCTTGACCGGCTGAAAGAGGATAAAACCATTGACCTGGTGTTAATGGATATTATGATGCCGGTGATGGACGGATACGAAACCATGGAAATAATCCGCTCAACGCCCGGCATGGAAAACTTACCCATCATAACCCTGACAGCCAAGGCCATGAAGGAAGATTATCAAAAATCCCTGGATTACGGAGCAAATGATTATATTGCAAAACCGGTGGATACCGATAAATTATTCTCGCTGTTGAAAATATGGTTGTTTATATAGAATATCGATAAAAGTTGACAAATCCAACGAGATGAACAAACCAAAAATATTGCTGGTCGATGACCATGTTGAGAATCTGATAAGCCTGGAAATGATCCTCAACGATTTTGACGTTGCTTTCGTCAGGGCTTTTTCGGGTATGGAAGCTTTGCGCAAAAGCCTGAATGAAGAGTTTGCCCTTGTGATACTCGATGTACAGATGCCGGGCATGGATGGATATGAAACCCTTTCGCTGATGCGGAAAAGAAAAAAAACAAGGTTCCTGCCGGTAATCTTTGTTTCAGCCATCCATCAAAGCGACCTCCACATTGTGAAAGGAATCGAAACCGGTGCGGTTGATTTCATCCCGAAACCAATCATTCCCGAGATCCTGATAGGAAAAGTACGGGTTTTCCTCGACCTCTACGCACAGAAAGAAGAACTCAGGGAATTGCTGAATAAACTGGAAATCAACAACAAGGAACTTGAAATCCAACGGGAAAAAGCCGAAGAAGCTACCCGGGCCAAAGCCATGTTCCTGGCCAATATGTCACATGAAATACGAACCCCCTTAAACGGAATCATCGGAATATCGAAAATTCTGGAAGATACAAAACTCAATAAAAAACAGGATGAATTGATCCAGATCATTACAACTTCCGGAGAAAACCTGATGAATATTATCAACGATATCCTCGACTTCTCAAAAATTGAAGCCGGACAGATCCATCTGGAAGAAATTGATTTCAATCTGAAGGATGTCATCTCCAATGCGGTAAAATTGCTGAGATTCAATGCCGAAGAAAAAGGACTGAAGCTCCATATAGAGATAGACAAAGATCTACCCGACAGGCTGATCGGAGACCCCCTCCGGTTAAACCAGATCCTTATAAACATGATTAACAACGCAATCAAATTTACCAACCAGGGAAGCGTCACCATCTCAACCAAGATAAACCACAAAACAAAGGAGAAAGTAGAAATACTCTTTAAGGTAACCGATACCGGCATCGGCATTTCAAAAGAAGGTAAAACAAAACTGTTCAAGGAATTCTCACAGACCGATAATTCCACAACGCGGAAATACGGAGGCACCGGACTGGGCCTGGCCATATGCCGGAACCTTATCTGGCTGATGAACGGAGAATTGGGCGTTGAAAGCCAACTGGGCAAAGGAACCTCATTCTGGTTCCTCCTGAAATACAGCTACAAGGATTCCGCCCGGGATACAAAAAAAGAAGAGATAAAAATCCCTGCAGATTTACGGATCCTTTATGCCGAAGACAATGCTGTAAATCAACGAATCATCCAGCTCCTCCTCAATAAGTTCGGCGTTAAATGCGATATCGCCCACAACGGCAAAGAAGCATTTGACATGTTCAAAAAAGATAAGTACGACCTGATCCTTATGGATATGCAAATGCCTGAACTGGACGGAATGGAATCAACAAAAATGATCCGGAAATATGAAAAAAACTATCCTGAATTAAATGAAGTGTACATCGTTGCCGTCACAGCCAATGCATTCTCCGAAGACAGGGAAAAATGCTTTAAAGCGGGAATGAACAATTTCATAAGCAAACCATTCAAGGAAACGGATTTGAAAAACATGATCAGAAATGCCGTCAGAAAAGAAACATACGAACGATGAATCTGTATACGGAGCCGGAAACAGCGATATCTTCGACCTGGAATTGAACCTTCTTTTTCAGGCGGTACAGCATAAATACGGGTACGATTTCCGGAATTACAGCAAAGCACACCTCAAAAGACGCATTCTCTACCGTTTACAGGCCAGTGAAATCCATACCATCTCGGAACTCCAACACAAGGTCCTCTGGGAAAAAAATTTTTACCGGATCCTGTTGCAGGACCTCTCCATCAATGTCACCGAGATGTTTCGTGATCCTCTTTTTTACAAGGCTTTGCGCGAAAAGATCCTCCCGGTACTATCCACCTGGGCACACATAAAGGTCTGGATCGCCGGCTGTGCTACCGGCGAAGAAGTCTATTCCCTGGCTATCCTCCTAAAAGAGGAGAATCTGTTGAACCGAACCCGCATTTATGCAACGGATTTCAATAAAAAAGTACTGGATATAGCCCGCCAGGGAATCTATAAAAAACAGGATATCGAACAGTATGCAACCCATTATACCGATTCGGGAGGAAAGAATAAACTCTCCGACTACTATACAGCACGTTACGGATCCGTGATGTTCGACCAGTCACTGGCAAAAAATGTGGTGTTTGCCGATCACAACCTGGTCACCGACGGCGTTTTTGCTGAAGTGAACATGGCCATTTGCCGGAATGTATTGATATATTTCAATAAAACCCTGCAAAACAAGGTATTGCACTTGCTTGATGCCAGCCTTTCAGGCAGCGGATTTTTATGCCTCGGGACCAAGGAGAGCATTCGTTTTACGGATATGGAAGATAAATATACCGTCATTGAAGATAAATACAAAATCTTTAAAAAAGGGGGGAAAAATGATTAAAGCAATTGTTCTGGGGGCCTCCTACGGTGGAATGGAAGCCATAAAAACAATCTTTTCAGAACTTCCCGACGCTATGCGCATCCCCTTCCTGGTTGTCCTCCATATTGGCACAAATAAAATCGACACCTTTCTGGTAACCCTGAACCAGATCACTCCCTATTGTGTGAAAGAAGCTGAAGAAAAAGAGATCATTAAGCCGGGAACCGTTTTCTTTGCCCCGCCCGATTACCATCTACAGGTGGAAACTCCCACATCCCTCAGCCTGTCAACCGATGAAAAAGTCAACTTCTCACGACCTTCCATCGATGTCCTGTTTGAAACAGCAGCCTGGGTCTATAAACATGAATTGCTGGGAGTTCTCCTTACCGGATCAAACAGCGACGGAGCCAAAGGACTTAAAACCATACAAAAATTCGGCGGATTAACCCTTGTCGAAGATCCGGAAACAGCATTTGCCAAAATAATGCCCCTGGCAGCCATCAACCTCTCAGAACCTGACTTTATCCTCCCCGTAAAAGATATAGCCGGCAAAATTGCGGAACTAACCTCCAAACCGCATAAATAGTTGCCATTCTGTTTTTTTCTTACAAGGAAAAAGCTATTTTTACACCCAACAAAACAAGCAAACACACCATGAAACACAACACAAAATCTATGAAATTTGGATTTTTCGACGACCACAACCGGGAGTATGTGATTACCGATCCGCAAACACCCTGGCCCTGGATCAACTACCTCGGGAACGACCGTTTTTTCAGCCTGATCTCCAATACCGGGGGCGGCTATAGTTTTTATAAAGATGCCCGGTTCCGGAGGATCACCCGCTTTCGCTACAACAACGTTCCCATTGATGACAACGGGAAATATTTTTATATCCATGACGAAGGCGATATATGGTCTCCCGGATGGAAACCCGTCAAAGCCAAACCGGAACACTATGAATGCCGCCACGGAATGGGCTATACCCGCATCACCGGCACCCGCAACCAGGTGAAAGCCGACGTTCTCTTTTTTGTTCCCCCGGGGGAAGATGCAGAAATTCAGAAAGTACAGATCACTAACAACTCCGGGAAACCCAAAAACTTAAAACTCTTCTCCTTCGTGGAGTGGAACCTGTGGAATGCCCTCGACGACATGACCAATTTCCAGCGCAACTACTCCACCGGCGAAGTGGAAACCGAAGGATCCACCCTTTACCACAAGACCGAATACCGGGAACGGAGAAACCACTATGCTTTCTACCATGTCAATACAAAAACCGACGGGTTCGATACCGACAGGGAATCCTTTGTGGGATTATACAATTCCTACGCCAACCCCCAGGTGGTGATCAACGGGAAACCCACCAACTCCATTGCCCACGGCTGGTCCCCGGTGGCATCCCACTGCATCGACGTGAACCTGCAACCGGGTGAAAGCCGCGATCTGGTGTTCCTCCTGGGATACATCGAAAATTCGGAAGACCAAAAATGGGAATCCCCGCAGGTGATCAACAAAACCAAATCCCATCAGCTGATCGAAAAATTCAATACCACGGAAAAAGTAAACCGTGCCTTCGACGCCCTGAAAACAACCTGGGATGAATTGCTGGCAAATTTTACCGTGGCCAGTCACGAACCACGACTCGACCGGATGGTGAATACCTGGAATCCCTATCAGAACATGGTGACGTTCAATCTTTCCCGTTCGGCATCCTATTTTGAGTCCGGCATAGGCCGTGGCATGGGATTCCGCGATTCCAACCAGGACCTGATCGGTTTTGTGCACCTGATTCCCGGGAAAGCCCGCGAACGCATCCTCGACCTGGCAGCTACCCAACTGGAAGACGGAGGGGCCTGGCATCAATACCAACCCCTCACAAAAAAAGGAAATTCCGATATCGGAGGGGATTTCAACGACGACCCCCTGTGGCTGATCCTATCTACAACCACCTATATCAAGGAAACAGGCGATTTCTCCATCCTGGAAGAGAACGTGCCCTACAACAACAATCCGTCCAACGCCCAACCCCTGCTCCACCATCTTCAGAAATCGTTCGGGCATGTACTGGGAAACCTGGGACCGCACGGATTGCCGCTCATCGGACGGGCCGACTGGAACGACTGCCTGAACCTGAACTGCTTCTCAACAAACCCCGATGAATCATTCCAGACAACCGAAAATAAAAAGGGAGGAAAAGCCGAATCCGTGATGATCGCCGGAATGTTCGTGCTCTATGGAAAAGACTACGCTGAACTGCTGAAACAACTCCATAAAACCCGGGAGGCAGAAAAGATACGCTCCGAAGTGCAAAAAATGGAACAAGCCGTGCTGGAACATGCCTGGGATGGTGAATGGTTCCTGCGGGCCTTCGACTTCTTCGGAGAAAAAATCGGAAGCCAGGAGAATAAGGAAGGAAAGATATTTATTGAATCCAACGGGTTCTGTACCATGGCCGGCATCGGACAGGAAGAAGGAAAAACAGCCAAAGCCCTGGAATCCGTCCATACATACCTCGACAGTAAATACGGGATCGTCCTGAACCATCCGGCTTACACCTCCTACGACCTGAGCAAGGGCGAGATTACCAGCTACCCCGAAGGATACAAGGAAAATGCCGGGGTCTTCTGCCATAACAATCCCTGGATCATGATCGGCGAAACGGTCGCCGGCAACGGAAACCGCGCATGGGACTATTATGCCAGAATCTGCCCCTCCTTCCTGGAAGAGATCAGCGACCTGCACCGTACAGAACCCTACGTATATGCCCAGATGATCGCCGGGAAAGAGGCCCGGAAACCGGGCGAAGCAAAAAACTCCTGGCTCACAGGCACCGCCGCCTGGAACTACTATGCCATCACCCGCTATATCCTGGGAATCCAGCCCGACTACCACGGACTGACCATCGACCCGTGTATTCCGGAGGCGTGGGATGGATTTGAGGTTATACGCAAATTCCGGGGAACAACCTATCGCATCAAAATCCGCAATCCCCACCATGTATCCAAAGGCGTAAAAACCATCCGGGTCGATGGCAAAACCCTGACTGGAAATACCATCCCGCCGCAAAAAACATCCACATGCCACGTGGAGGTGGAGATGGGGTGAACCGATGCAACACAAACAGTGCAGAATGATAAAGTACAGGATCAATGTTGATCAATGTTGATCAATGTTGATCAATTTAGATCAGTATAGATCAGTAAGGATCAATGTTGATCAATGGAATCAACGTTTTCCGCTTCGTGTTGTCATGGTTCAGATCCAATTGACCAATTAACTAATTAACCCTTGCTGGCGATTTATGCTGATATCCTTTGCC
>CAZNPV010000060.1:0-5211 GCA_964575025.1 uncultured Mariniphaga sp. | reverse complement strand
ATTTATGCTGATATCCTTTGCCGTTGGCTTTAGCCAACGGATCAAGAGCAACCAAAAAAATCGGGGCTTCAGCCCCTTGCTGGCACGGATTTGCAATCCGTGCCTCAGCCTTTGGCTGATAAAATTTATATGAACCATTGAACCCTTGCAACAGATTGCTTCGCCTCTCCCGAAAGTCTTCGGGAGAGGCTCGCAATGACGATCCCACGATGAGATAGAGGAGGATGTTGAATTTTTCACATTAAACTTTATCTTTGTTTCCAACTTAACCATAATCCTATGCTGACAAAGATTCTGTTATTGCTGTTTTTCCTCACCACACCCATCCTGCTAATCTATCTATGCCGAATCTCCCGAACCCTCAACAAAATCGGAGTAATTGTTTTGGCGTATGCACTGGGTTTGGTGGTAGGCAATGTTTTCATCCTGCCCAATGCCAGCAAAGCATACAAAACCTTCCTCGGCACGGATGCCAGCATACCCACGGAAGAAATCCAGCACCTCTACGAATCCGGGGAGGTCACCTCTTCTGACCTGGTTATCAATCAGATCAAATCCCTGCAGGATTCGGTGATGTCGGTAGCGATCCTGTTGGCTATTCCGCTGATGCTTTTTTCACTGGATCTGAAGCGATGGCTGAAATTTGCCCGGGGAGCCATGCTCTCCCTGGTGCTGGCTATGGTCTCCCTGCTGGCAGTGATCTTCCTGGGTTACTTCCTGTTCAGGGATGTGGTCCCTGAGCCTGCCAAGGTCGCCGGCATGCTCATAGGGGTCTATACCGGCGGAACACCCAACCTGGCAGCCATCGGTACAGCGGTCAACGTAACCCCCAACACGTTCATTCTCACCCATACCTACGACATGGCCATTGGTGCGTTAACCCTGGTATTCCTTATAACCATTGCCCAGCGGGTCTTCAATTATATCCTGCCTACCTTTACCGATAACCATAAACATATCCTGAAAGAAGAGATATCCCGGGAATCAAAAAGCATGGATGATTTTACAGGCATGCTCACCCGCTCGGGGATCCCGCCCCTGGTGGTTGCTTTTGCCCTCTCCCTGGGCATCGTAGGCCTATCCTTCGCATTGAGCACCCTGGTCAGTGAAAATGCCAAAATGGCCACCATCATCCTGTCGATCACCACACTCGGACTGATTGCCTCCTCCATAAAACGGATCAACCGGATCAGAAAAAGCTTCCAGCTGGGCATGTACCTGATCGTTGTCTTCTCCCTTATTGTGGCTTCCATGGGCGACCTGGCAGGTATGTTCCAGCTCGAATACATCTACCTCTTTACTTATGTCGCCCTGGCTGTGATAGGTTCTATCGTGATCCATGTAGGCCTGTCGTTTCTCTTTAAGGTGGATACCGACAGCACCATCATCACCATCACAGCCCTCACCTACTCGCCTCCGTTTGTGCCGGTAGTTGCCAGTGCCCTGAAAAATAAGGATGTGATCATCTCCGGACTGACCGTCGGCATCCTCGGCTACGCCTTCGGAAACTACCTCGGAATCTTCATCTGCTACCTCCTGGAAAAGATGTAAGTTCGGATATTCGGATTTTTAGATTCTTAGATTCTCGGATATTCGGATTCTCGGATTCTCAGACTGAATAGAAACAGGAATCAAGGACTGAATTACTGAATTACTGAATAAACTGACAACTGATAACCGACAACTGATAACCGACAACTGATAACCGACAACTGATAACCGACACGAAACGAAGCGGAGTCCCGAATTACTGAATAAACAAGCAACCAGTCCCGCTTCACTGCGTTCAGCCCCGAAAAATCGGGGCAGGCAGGGATTAGTTCCACCATCGGAATTCGCTTCGCAAGCTCGCAAATTCCGGGTGTCACTAACATCCAGCAACCAGCAACCAGTAACTAGTAACCAGTAACCAGTCCCGCTTCACTGCGTTCAGCGGGATTAGTTCCACCATCGGAATTCGCTTCGCAAGCTCGCAAATTCCGGGTGTCACTAACATCCAGCAACCAGCAACCAGCAACCAGCAACTGTCAACTGACAACTGTCAACCGACAACCTTTTCTAATTCCCCCCCAAAATCAACGGCAAACCACTTTCGCCGCTACCAATTATCACCACTTTGCTGTTGGGTGATTCCGCCAGCGATGTGGTTGCTTCAATGCCGCGCTGCAGAAGAATCTGATCCGTCAGACTGGCATTGATGATCCGGTTGTAATTGGCGATTCCCTCGGCTTCAATGCGGCGCCGTTCGGCTTCCGACTCCTCGCGTTGCAGACGAAACTGATAGGCCAATGCTTCCTGCTCGGTGCCGAGCTTCAATTCAATCGCCTGCTTGATCTGGTCCGGTAGGTTGATCGACCGGATCAACAATGCCCGCATATCAATAAAATTCGCTCCCAACACATTCCGGGTTTCAGAAATAATCGACTGTTCCACCTCGCTCCGTTTGGTCGAATAGATCTCCTCAGCCGTAAACCGCCCGGCAACCTGCCGCACCGACGAGCGTACCTCAGGGATCACCAGCACATTGACAAAATTCACCCCGAACTGCTCATGCAGGTAGCCAATCTTGACAAACAACGGATTAAACCGCACCGTAACATCCATATTGATCGACAATCCGTTCTTATCCAGTACATCCATGGTCTCCTCACGCTGCTGTTCCCTGACGTTGTAAACAAACATCTGGTTCCAGGGGGCAATAATATGAAATCCTTCACCGTAAATGTTCTCCTTATCCAGACCCGATGTGTAGGGCCGGAAAATCACTCCGCGTTCTCCAGGGTCGATAACCAGAAACATCCTGCCTCCAAAAATCAGCAATATCAACAGGATAACCACACCAACCACAATATACGTCACTTTAAAATTCTTTTTCATGTCATTCATAATCTTTAATTTTATTAATATAACTCATTAAATCCTTTAACTCCTTATTGTCTCCCCTTTTTAAACCTGCCTGCCGGCCAGGCAGGGATGTCAGCCAAAGAGCTGACAGAGGAGTGAAACCCAGTCAGCTATCGTCCAACCGTCTTCCATCAAATTTACAAGATAATTTCCCAAAAGCCATACATATCAACAACCATAAATAAATTATTTTGTTAACTGTTCATATTTTTGGTCTCTAATACAATGATTTATAGCTCTTTTTAAATAGATTTGCTTCCTTATTGTTTGAACCACGCCTATGATTTCAGAATCGGAACTCATGATGAACAGCGACGGAAGCATTTTCCATCTGCACCTTGTCCCGGATCAGCTGGCCCGCAAAATCATCCTTGTGGGCGACCCGGCAAGGGTAGACCTGGTGTTGTCCCTCTTTTCTTCTGTTGAATTCAAAGTCCGGAACCGGGAATTCCATGCAGCCACCGGAACCTTTCATGACACAAGGGTGACGGTACTCTCCTCCGGCATCGGAACCGACAACATCGACATTGTGATGAATGAACTGGATGCACTGGCGAACATGGACTTCACCACCCGCACACCCAAAAAGAATTTTACTCCCCTGGAGATCATGCGGATCGGCACCTCCGGAGCCATCCAGCCCGACCTGCCCCTTAACTCCTTCGTGGTTTCAGAAAAAGCAGTCGGCTTCGACGGACTGGTACGTTTCTATGCCGGCAGGGAAAAGGTGTGTGACCTGGAGTTTGAAAAACAGCTCATGGACCTCCCGGGATGGGATCCCGCACTGCCCCTACCCTATGTCGTGGACGCTTCCCAAAAGCTGCTCGGGAAATTTGAAACTCCCCCCTTCATCCGGGGGGTCACCCTCACTGCTCCCGGATTCTACGGTCCCCAGGGACGCAAAATACGGATGCCCCTGAAATTCCCTGCAATGAATGAGCGGCTCCGGAATTTCCGCTTTCAACACTACCGGATTACCAGCTATGAAATGGAGTGTTCAGCGATCTACGGTCTTTCCCGGATGCTCGGACATCAGGCTATCACCGTATGTGCCATCATTGCCAACCGCATGACCGGCGAAACCAATCCGAAATACAGGCTGCTGATGAAAAAATTAATAAAAACCGCATTGAACCGGTTTATAACCCCTTAAAAGTGTAAACCATGCCAATCCGCAACAAAACAAAAGCCCTGATCAGCCTCCTCGACGACCCGGAACCCGTGGTCTTCCGGGAAATCGAAAAGGAACTGGTGAAAAAGAATGCCCGCATCATTCCGGCCCTGGAAGAGAAATGGGAAAACAGCCCCGATGAAATATGCCAGTACCGCATCGAAAACCTGATCCGCCACCTCCACATGAAAGAATTAAAAAGGGAACTGCGCACATGGACCCGCGAAAAAGAGCCTTCCCTGCTCGAGGGATGGCTGATCCTCGAGAGAGCCACCGACCCCGGAACAGCCACCCCTAAAATCAGGCGGCAGATCGAACACCTCCGCAAAGAGGCCTGGCTCGAACTGAACCACTCCCTGACATCCCTCGAAAAGATCACCGTCCTGAACCATGTGCTGTTCAACCACCACGGCTTTTCCCTCTGCTCCCCAAAAAAAGAAAGCCCCCGCAACAACTCCCTGAGCCACCTGTTGGAAACAAAAATGGGCACCCCCTGTTCCATGGCGATGCTCTTTGCCATTGTTGCCCGGGAACTCGATTTCCCAACAGCATTTATCGACTTCCCCCGGAATCCGCTGCTTGCATGGCTCGACCCTGAACTGGCACGCGTAGCACACGGGGAAACCATGGGTACCGGTATCCTATTCTATATCAATCCCGCCGGCAAAGGCTCCGTAACCGGTCTCAAAGAACTCGAATTCAGTCTGAAGAAAATGAAAGTTCCCCTCATACCCCGCTACTACTGCAAAGGAGACAACCGGACCTTCCTGATGCGAATGGCTGAAAGACTCGAAAAAGCCTTCACTAAAAACCAGGAACCCCAAAAAGCAGAAACCATCCACCAGCTCAAAGCAACCATCACAACGGAAACAGGCATAACAAGAGAGAATTAGAGCACAACAACCAGGGAAGATCAAGAAAGATCAATGTTGATCAATGTTGATCAATATGGATCAATAATTCCGACGCAGTCGGAATAAGCGCGTTGGCCGGAAAAAAATGCGGGCCGGGGTTGGCGTGAATTGACTTTTAGGTTTGAGTAGTCGTAATACGAAAACCGTTAAGAAAGTCAAGAGCGGGGGGAAGCTTTATTTTTTTCTTGATTTTTCTTTGTTTCGTTTCTTTTCATCTAAGGA
>CAZNPV010000059.1:6773-17582 GCA_964575025.1 uncultured Mariniphaga sp. | reverse complement strand
AGCTATCGGGATCGGGAATACCTTATAAATTTTAAACGTTTGAAAGCCATACAATTTTTATTTTAAGAAAACATTTACAGTTGTGAACTGTAAATACCAATTGTAAGTGGGGAAAGCACTCCTGCTCTGCTCCAATTCTGGCGCCAAACTGGCAACAAACAAATAACCCCCGACAAAATAAACTGTAAGTGGTTGTTTATTAAGTCGGTCTACCTGTTCCGACAGCGATCGGGATGCCACGGGGATAGTCAAATTTAAGGATTTTCTTTATTTAAAACACCAGGACGATTGATAAAAATGTGAGTTGCCTGTATGCCGACTGGCAGGCATATGATATCGTTGAAATAAACGCAATTTTATCCCGAAATCACTGCACTTCTGATTCCTGTTTACACCTTAATTGTTGTGCTTAGTGCTTATTCTCTACATGTCATTTTTAAAGTTCTTCACCATTTTTCCAAAGGCTTTATCCTTTTTCCTTTTTTCTGAAACAGTTAGGTTAAAATGTTCTTTTTCTCTTTCTATTTTTAAGAAATTCTCATATGATTTCCTGTCTATTTTTCCTTGTTCTACGGCTTCAACTACAGCACAACCAATCTCACTGGTATGTGTACAATCCGTGAATTTACATTTCTTTGAGAAATTGATTATTTTATCAAATGCTGTTTCCAATCCATCAGCCGAATCAATTATTCCAATTTTTCTCATGCCCGGATTATCAATAAGTATACCTCCGCTTTCTATAACAGTTAATTCTCTGTGACTGGTTATATGTCTACCCTTATTTGTGCTTTTGCTTATTGCATTTGTTTTCATTATGTTCCTTCCTGACAAGTTGTTTATTAAGGTTGATTTGCCAACACCTGAAGAGCCAAGTAAGCAATAAGTCTTTCCTTTTTTTATGAATCCCCTGATGGAATCATAACCGTCTTTTGTCTCATTGCTAATGGCTGAAAGTGGAATATTCTTTATCCGCAGGTTTATGTTTTCAATGATTTCTTTGAGTTTTTGAGATTCAATCAAGTCTGTTTTGGTAAGAACGATTATTGGACTCACTTTTGAAGAATAACAGATAGTCAAATATCGTTCAAGTCTGTTCATATTAAAGTCTCTGTCGACTGCTTGAACCAAAAGTGCACAATCAATATTTGTTGCTATTATTTGCCTTTCACCAAACTTGCCGACTGCTTGTCTTGAAAGAATTGATAATCGGGGAAAAATGCTGTGAATGATTGCAGATTCAGAATCAATATTTATTAAAGCAACCCAATCGCCGACTGCAGGAAAATCCTCGCGACTTTTAGCAGAAAATCTCAGATTTCCCGTTATCTCAGCTTCAAATTCACCTTTTTCGTTCTTTACAATATATCTTTCCTTGTGTTCGGCAATTACCCGTCCAATTTCAAAAACCTCAAGATTATTCTCTATTCTTAGTTTTTCAAGGGTGTCATTATATCCTAAATCATCCATTGTCATGTTGTTTTCCCTTATATACGGAGTCCTCCTGGTATTAAGCACAACAATCCGGGTTTACACCCGTATGTTTGCCCGGCATGAGCATGTGCACACTTTACTGAAAGCTCAGAAAAAATATTGAAACGCAGGCTCTGTCGAATACCGATGAAAGTGAACAAATTTTGAAAATACAAATTTTTGGGATCAAAAGGTCAAGGCATGCATGAAATATTTCCGGAAGCATTATCACCGGCAATCCCTTGGCGACCGGCGGGTACCCTGCCCGGCAAAGTGTTCGGACGGTAAGATCCCTACAGGCGGTCGGGCAGTTGCCTGACAAAGCCCGGTTCCCGGAACTACCATTGCCATTGAACGATTGAAAAAGCGGCTTTGCGTTCCTTTACCGGTACTTGATAGTCAAATTAAATTTGTTAAATGGGACGATACTCTGTCCACCGGTTTCCTGACAACGTAATAAACCGCTGTATACAGCCTGTTCCGTTTCAAGCGGAAAGACCCGTATCCCGAAGTACATTGAGAGTGGTGTGAGCCTCTCCTTGTTCCCGGTTAATCAGGATCAGGGGGAACGACCCGAATGGGAGCTGTTGCTTTTAATCAAATAATTCACCGATCCCGATAGCTGTCGAGATGCCTCGGTGTTTCCTTATATTCTTCCCTGATCCCGAAGTTTCGGGAATAAAGCCTGGTCTGAAAAGGAATTTATTTACGACTTTTTGCTGGCCTACGGGTTACCAAAGGCAACCATTTATAGTAGCTACCGAGAATGATTCGCTCAATGGTATTTCCATGTTGATGGGGCACCTGCTGACCAATACCAGCCAGATATTCTCGGATGTACGTACTTTCTGGAGCCCTGAATCGATAAAGAGAGTGACAGGTAAGGAGCTGAGCGGGCTGGCCTCACAGGGGGTCATTCACCTGATAAATTCCGGTTCTACGACCCTGGATGACACGGCACAGCAGCGAGACAAAGACGGCAATCCTGCGATGAAACCCTTCTGGGAAATTACCGAAGCAGAAGCGCAGGCATGCCTCAACAGCACCCAATGGTGTCCGGCCAACCTTGGGTATTTTCGGGTAGGGGTTTTTCCCTCTCAGTTTAAAACCGCCGGACAGATGCGGGTGACCATGTCGCGTGTGAATATTTCCAAAGGACTGGGTCCGGTGTTGCAAATTGCTGAAGGATGGACAGTGGAACTACCGGAAGATATTCATGATGTGTTATATAAACGTACCGATTCCACCTGGCCTACTACCTGGTTTGTACCGCGTACCAGCGGTAAAAAGCCGTTTAAAGATGTCTATTCGGTGATGGTAAACTGGGGCGCCAATCATGGTGCTATATCGTACGGGCATATCGGAGTAGATTTGATTACCTTTGCTTCCATCCTGCGAATACCTGTGTGCATGCACAATGTGCCGGAAGATAAAATTTTCCGTCCTAGTGCATGGAACTCCTTTGGGAGCGACCCGGAAGGGGCAGACTACAGGGCATGTGAAACTTACGTACCGATATATAAATGAAATTTTCAAAACACCTGAATCAAATGAATACGATGATTTATAGAATCTTGAAGATGACATGGACTGTTCCGATCGTTTTCGTGATTGCCTGTACCTCTTCCGGACGCAAAAATTCAAATGATGTGAATGAAAAGATAAACGGGTTCGAAAAGGGAACCTACGGATACGATTTGGCATTTTTAAAAGAAAATAATATAGAAATTATAGAATTAACAGAAACCAATTCGAAAACCAAAGTGCTCATTGCCCCCGGTTATCAGGGAAGAGTGATGACATCTTCAGCCAATAATGAACAGGGAACAAGCTTTGGCTGGATTAATTATAAGCTGATAGAATCAGGGGAAGTAAACGACCAGTTTAACCCTGTTGGCGGGGAGGAGCGTTTCTGGCTTGGGCCTGAAGGCGGGCCTTTCTCCATCTATTTTGAACAAGGGAAAGAACAGATTCATGAGAATTGGAAAGTTCCTGCGGTAATCGATACGGAAAAATTTGATGTTAAAATGCAAGAGGCTGGCAGTGTGACATTTGCAAAAACGACAACACTGGAAAATGCTTCAGGTAAAAAATTTCTGTTAGATATTGAACGTACTATTAGCTTATTATCGGGGGATTCGCTTGTTACCCTGTTCAATGTCGATTTCCCGGCAGGTATTTTCGATGTAGTTGCCTATCAATCAGAAAATACTATTACTAATGTTGGCGATAATACCTGGACCAAAGAAGGAGGTCTGTTATCCATATGGATATTGTCAATGTTTAACCCATCGCCGACTACCACTGTTTTTATTCCTTACAAAACAGAGGCAGAAGGACCGATAGTAAACGACGAATATTTTGGGAAAGTACTTTCTGACCGGCTAATTGTAGAGCCCGGTGCCGTTTATTTTAAAATCGATGGGCAATACCGCAGCAAGATCGGCATTCCTCCGGAAAGGGCAACAAGCCTCTGTGGAAGTTACGATTCAGAGAAGAATGTTCTTACATTGGTTTGGGGGTCACTGCCTGCAGAGCCCATGGACTATGTGAACTCAACATGGGGCGATCAGGAAGATCCCTATGCAGGAGATGCCATCAATGCATACAACGATGGACCTTTGGAAGATGGTTCCATCATGGGACCTTTTTATGAGATCGAGACGTCTTCCCCGGCTGCAAAACTGCAACCCGGCGAGTTGCTCACTCATATTCAACGGGTGGTGCATGTGCAGGGCGATCCTGTGGAAATGGCTAAACTTGTTAACGAACTTTTCGACCTCAACCTGTATTCAATAGCCGATAAGTTCAAATAAATTACTCATCTATTTATTAGACTATGGAGAAGCAACCTACTGTTGGGATTTTTGTTGTTCTGTTAATTCAACTTCCAATGCAGTAGGTATTTTTGTTGCCCTGTTACATTTTTTTGCTGTTAGTGTTAGCATTTTAGGCTTCCTGTTAGTTGGTTTGTTTGACCTGCAGGTAAAATCCGATTTCCTGTTAACAGGAAAAGGAAAAATGCCAACCGGAAGCCATTTTTGTTAACAGGACAGGGTACACAGCCAACAGGACAGCTCAAAATGCAACAGGACGCTGTTATTTAGCTACATCCGATTCATCTTCACCTTTTTACCTGCTGTTACAAGCTTAAATTGTCAAACAGTTCCATTTTCTCGTCCATTCCCAAATGTGCAAAAACGCCTGCAAAATACAACGGCAGGAATAAAATCTACTCGTTTTTAAGCGCATCTGTTTTTGCGGCATGAAATACCACTGACCAGGAAGGCTGGTATGTTTCCCGGATGACCCGTCTTTGACTTCAACCGGATAAGCCTTTTTGTCAATCATCGTTAAAAAGGCAATTTATATTGTGATTCATCGGCTTTCCGGCGTTTTTCCTCTGCCTCTTCCTTCTCCTTCTGTTTTTGCTGTTTCTTTTGTTCTTTTTTTTCCTGAAATAATTTACTTTTCCTGTTATTTTTTGGATGCTGGCCTGTCTCCGCAATTTTCTTTTTTTCTTCCCATGCTTCCATCAATTTTTGTTTGTATTCCAACATCAACTTTTCCTGCTGTGCGGCAAATTCCGGATCTACCTTTTTAATCTCCTCATTATCTGCCATCAGTTTATCGACTATCCGAAAATGTTTCTCCTTTTCAGTTAATATTTTAACTTTGGTTATCCCCGTGAGTTCATACACATTTACCCATTTGTCTTCAACCCAAACTGACAGGTTGGGGTTAATGCAATAGTAGCCTCGATCGACCCGCAGGAACAAACCGTTATTGTATGGGTTGTTGCTTTCTATTTCATTTTTGGCCAAAAGCGATGATATGTAATTTCGTTTTTTGCGGTAGTCAGGCATAATCCCTTCAGGATACGGGGCAATAACCTTCTCTAAATCTGCAGCTTTCACACCCCTTTCCTCCCAAGGGCTCCTGCTGTTATTAATAATTGCATCCTGCAGGGCCATAAAAATATTTAAAAGGAAATATTCCATCTTTCTGTTCGGGATTTTCACCATCCTGTCGGCTACTTTAATCCTGACAGAATTGGTAAGTATCCGCGAAAAAATATCTTCCAGTTTGGTAATCGACTGAGGTGAAAAATATAATTTATTGATGGCAACCCGGAAAGGATTTCTTCCATTATTATCAACCACATCTGTATCGGCTTTTTGCGCCAGCAAAAAATTGAGGATTTTTACGCTCCCGTTTTCAGCCGCTGCCAGCAAAGGTGTGAAGTTGAACTGATCGCGGTAATTAACGCCATATTTCCGAATTTCCTGCTCAACTCCCTTTACATTGTCGTTATTGTAGTTGCTGTAATATTTTCGGTTAATGGTATTCCGCTCGTATTCGGGATGTTCTGCTCTTTTGTATTTTAGCCCGGCCAACCTGGAAATGCTGACGTGGTCGTTATACAGTAAGGCATACATAAACAACAGGTCTTTTGCTTTTTTATTATAAAAATCCGGGTCTAACGCATTCTCCTTCAGCTCACCAAGGTTTTCGCGGGTAATCGGTTCCCAGTCTGGCTTTTTCAGTTCGAGTATATTCTTTTTAATATCGTCGGCCTGTTCCTTTTTTCCCTGCATTTCAAGCTTATGCGCTTCTTCCTTCCATTCCTCCAAAGATGAAACTTCTTCTTTAATGTTTATTTTTTCTTTTGTTTCGACAAGCCCGAGAAGGGATAAAATAGTATGTTTTGTCGATGATTCGAGAATATAAAGGTTTTTAACAGACCGGGTTATACCCACGTACAACGAATTCATATAAAATTTGTACGCATCGAGCGACTTATCGGCCTTATCTTTCCCGCGCGAAAAAACCATATCGTCATTTTCGAGGTTTTTTTTCGAAACACCCTGTGCTATTTCATTGAACTCCCGGCTGAAATTGCTTATAAAATTTATGAGTATAATGTTTTCATATTCAAGACCTTTTGCCTCCTGAACAGAAAAAATTAACGGGGATTTGAATATCTTTCGGGCAGCGGCCTTTTCTTCACGGGTCATTACCAGCAAAGCATATTTGGTAGAGCGCATTGTGTTATTGTTGAGTTGTTTCCGCCTGGCTTCCGTGTCAATGTAAAAATTTACCAGGCCCCTGTTTTCTTTTAATGGCTCTACCAGGAAGTGGCTCTCCCGGTCGATAGAGCCAAAACGGGCATTTTTTATCAGCAGTAGTTTGTTGGCAATAGTAGTAACCTCAGCTGAGTTCCGGTAATTGGTACGCAAAACACTGATTTTACTTTCGGCAATGTTGTGCTTGTAAAACATTGTTTTTACGTTCGTCCACGAAAAAAAGTTGGGGTGGACTATCTGGTTCGAATCGCCGCACAGGATAAAATTACCTGGGATTTTTTGTGATTGCAGCACAAGGTATAACTGGATGTTTGTAAAATCCTGTACTTCATCGATAACAATAAAATCATATTTCGGATGGCAGTATTGTAGCCAGTTAAACGACACAATATTCAAATCATAAAAACCATTATCGTTTAAAAATTCTGTATATTTAATAAATACTTCATAAACTTTTTCACGCTCGCTTTTCAGGAAAATGGATTGTTTCACCCCCAGTTCAAGGTACTCATCTTTACTTATAAAAGGTTTGGAAATATCGAGGCCCGTTATCACACCTTTAAATTCTTCAAACAGTTTGTATGCATCTTTAATCCCGAAGGAATGTTTCCGGGGTTGCAACCAGTCGTTAAAATCTTTGAAGTCCACCTCTTTCCCGGTAATAATTTTTAGCGTTTCGAGAAATTCCCGGAAGCTGAGGAAATCGACATTCTGCTTTTCGTTGATGTAGTTGCCTGAATAATAAAGCATTGATGAATTATCAACAAGGAATGGTGAAAGGGTAACATACAATACATCGCCTTTCAGTTGTTTTATTTTTTCGAGCGTAAGCACCGTTTTACCGCTGCCTGCCGATCCAATGATAATTACCGGCGGTTTAACGGTAAAAATATTTTGCTGTATATTGTCGAAAGAGAGTGCCTTGTTGAGCAAATGAAATCGGTTGCTCTGTGGGTTTACATAGTTCAGTTCAACGATATCTTCCCCGGGAACCTGTGCTTCATTTACTGATTCCCTTAATTTGCTTTCGTCAATTTTTGCCCCCCTCAAGAATCGTGATTTTTCATAGTTATGGTTGTAAATAACTTCCAGCAATAAAATGTAGGTTTGATTATTGTATCTCGCAAATTTAAAAAGTAACCGGTTTTCATAATCGAGTTTTGCCCGGTAAAAACCCCTCCCTGGTAATTTTTTAATTTCTGCGGAATTGAAATCATTGTTTTCAAGAAATTCAACTGTTTTGCTGAACTGCTTTTTCACCTTTGAATAATCTATATCGTTAAGGTACAGTATATTCATAACAAAAATCATTTTAAAATATGGAAAATATTAGCATTCAGCATGCAATTTAGCAATAACTGTATTACAGTCGCGCGGCAGCGGTGAGATGAACAACGGGTTGCTGTTTTTTGTATTGTTGAAAAAATTTCATAAAAGCCCTACCGTTTCTTGTGTGTCGTAATACAAATGGTTTAATATTATCCATTCATTTTATACCAATCCTGAAAATGGTTAGGCTATTTTAAAATTTGAATTCACGTTCATTAAAAAAAGTCATACCAATGCAAATAAAAAAGGTCGTTTCCGCGCAAAAAGAGAAATTGCAAACTGTACTCAGCCCACAGGAACAGGCGCTGGGCGAAATCATTTTCAACAACGGGCAGTGCCAGGTGCTGGCGCAGTCGGTATCACGTTTCGAACTGATTGTGGCTGATGAGCGGGAAAATGAAATTGCCGAATATACCCTTGATATAGAATTGCCGGAAGAGGAAGGCGATGAAGCAGAGTCCGGCGCTATTTATCCGCAGTGTGGCAAAGAACCGGTTGAATGGGACAAGTATGCGTATGCCTGTCTGTTGCAGGTGGAAAACGAAACGCAACTGCTTAATCCAAAAGAGCACCTGGAACATAAAAAATATTCCCGGCAGGGAATGATTAAACGGGTGCTGGCCGAGCGGCGGCAAAAAGCGGATAAAGCTGAATACCGCATCAGGTGGGCTGGTAATATTTACGGTGACCACATCCTGACCAACGAAAGAGGTGTAAAATACAAAGTGTTCCTGCGCGATTTTGAAAACGATACCGGATACAGCAACAGCATGGACGCTAAATTGAACAAGCTGGGCACCACCAAACACATCATGTTTGCATTCAGACAACTAAAAGAAAACAAAACGCTTTACAAACGGTTAAGCAAAACGTACCCGTTTGTGGAAGTATTTTGCGACCCGCTCAACGATTATAAAATTACCTGGCATTATCCACACCCGCTCCCGGTTGATGAGCAATTGCTGATTTCGAGGTATTTTAAAAATGCCAAATGTATTGAGGATGCACAAATTACCGGGTTTCTCAAGTTTATAGAGGAAGCCGCCGATTTTCCGCACATCCGCATCCGGCCCGAGGTGGCCGAAAAAGTGGAAGCAGCTTTTGAGCAGGAGATGCTGATGAGCCTGCGCGACCGGCACATCCCCGATTTCAGCATGATACATGCCGATTTGTATCCCTACCAAAAAGAAGGCATCGAGTTTGCACTGTTCCGTAAAAATGCCATCATTGCCGATGAAATGGGGCTGGGGAAAACCATCCAGGCCATTGCCACTGCCATTTTGAAAAAGCGGATTTTCGGGTTTGAAAAAACACTGGTAGTTTGCCCGGCATCGCTGAAAGAGCAGTGGAAAAAAGAGGTGGAGAAATTTTCGGATGAAAAGGCGCTCGTGGTACAGGGATTTCCCGATGAAAGGGTTGCACAATACAAAAGCAGTGAGCATTTCTTTTTTATCGTGAATTACGAAACCGTGCTACGCGACCAACGGGCCATCAACAATGCCGGCATCGATTTTTTGATCCTCGACGAAGTACAGCGCGCCAAAAACTACGAAACCAAAACCGCAGCCTCGCTGAAACGGCTGGAAGCCAAACATAAACTGGCTATTACAGGCACGCCCATCGAAAACCGGCTTATCGATATTTTTTCGGTGATGGGCATCCTCGAACCTCAATTCTTCGGACCCCTTTGGGAGTTTTCTTACCAGCACTGCCTGTTCGACCCCGACCGCCACAATAAAATAAACGGCTACTACAACCTTCAAAAACTCAATAAAAAACTGGAGAAAATATTGCTCAGGCGCGAAAAACGCAAGGTTATTGACCAATTGCCCAACCTGCAGCAACACGATATTCCGGTTGAGCTTTCGCCGCTCCAGGCCGATTACCATGGTTCGTATGCCAGGGGAATTGCATCCATCCTGCACAAAAAATTCATGACGCCTTACGATATGCAAAAAATGCAACTGCTGCTGGCCAGCATGCGAATGGTGTGCGATTCCACTTACCTGATTGACGACGAAACAAACGAATCGCCTAAACTGGAAGAGTTGCAGCATATTTTAGTTGAAAAACTGGATGTGCCTAACCGGGATACCAAAATCATCATTTTTTCGGAATGGGTGAAAGTGCACAAACTCATTGGGAAAATCCTTCGCGAAAACAAAATCGGGTTTGTGGAGCTGAACGGAAAAATACCGGTAAAATCACGTGGCGAACTCATCCGCAAATTTGAAACCAATCCGCAGTACAAAATATTCTTGTCAACTGAAGCCGGCGGCTCGGGACTGAACCTGCAGGTGGCCGACACGATTATCAATTTCGAACTCCCGTGGAACCCGGCCAAAAAGAACCAGCGCATTGGCCGCATCGACCGGATCGGGCAGAAAAGCACCAAACTTACCATCTATAATTTCATCACCCGCAATTCCATCGAAATGAAGATTGCCTCGGGGTTGCTGGTAAAACAGAGCCTGTTCGACGGAGTGCTGGGCGAAAGCGGGCAAACCAATTTTGTGGACTTTAGCACCAAAGGCCGTTCGCAATTTATTCAGCAATTGGAAGAATTTGTGAACGAAATCGAACAAACGGAACCGGAGGGTATGGAGAAATCCGAAGCCCCGAACAAAACCGGAATCTTGCAGGAGGAGGTTGCCCAACAGAAGCCTGCCGACGAAATCGACCTCTCCGAAGACGCTACCGAACCGCAGGAAGAACCGATCGCTGCTCCTGCAGAAACCACAGGGAATAACGGCCGGGGCGGGAATACCAGTGCCGAAGATTTGGAACAGGTGATGAACAACGGAATGCAGTTCCTTTCAGGCTTGTTTAAAATGGCCACCGGAAAAGAGATGGGCATGGAAGGCCAAAAAATCGAGGTAAACAACGAAACCGGCGAGGTGACCATGAAGTTTAAACTGCC
>CAZNPV010000059.1:0-6673 GCA_964575025.1 uncultured Mariniphaga sp. | reverse complement strand
AAAAAATCGAGGTAAACAACGAAACCGGCGAGGTGACCATGAAGTTTAAACTGCCGTTGTAAAAAGTGCGCGTAAACGGAACAAAGGCACAACCATAGCTGAGAGGATTGGCTGGCAGGTTGTCCATTTTTCAGGTAACTGTGACCAATAGTACGTGGTTGGATATGGCCGGTAAATTATGCAACTGATTTTGCATTTCAGATCAATTTTTTCTTCTGTTGAAGGAGATACTTACGACGAGATTAAAGAAAACATTAGGGACGTAATTCATTGCCATTTTGAAGAGGATCTCCCGAAGATTATCTGGATACATTTTACAAAAGACGAAGTTTTTGCGGCATGAAGAAAATCCCACGGGATATTACTGGTTATGAATTAATCAAAATAATCGATGCTGTTATTCAGCAACTTCGTCCTCATTGTTGCTGTTTCGGTTGGGTTTCTGCCAGTGCTGGCTCATAAATAATGATGATAAAATCTTCATTTGTAAACGAATATTTTGTACATTTATGCAAATTATTCAGTTATGAACGAAAATATTGAGTTATTGAAAAAATACAATTTATGGGGCTCAAACACCTTCGATTTTGGATATATACGGAATGAATTTCTTCGCCAATATCGTAAACTACTTTAAAGGGCAGAACCGGAAAACAAGTTATGATGCCGTTTCAAACTACATCGGATACATTGAAGATACATTTCTCATTCACCGATGCGACAGATATGATATTAAAGGAAAAGACTCCTTGTCGGGTAATGCAAAATTCTATATCAACGATTTGGCATACAAAAATTACCTGTATCCTGGTTATGGATATGGATTTGGCTATCTGGTTGAAAATCTGATTTACCTGGAACTTTGCCGCGCCGGATTTGATGTTTATGTTGGAGCTTTGCGGAACAAGGAAGTGGATTTTGTCGCAAAAAAGGCAGACCGCATCATTTATTTGCAAAGCTCCTACTTGCTCAGCGATATATCAACTATCGAAAGAGAATATTCAGCCCTCGAAGCAATTGATGATAATTTTGAGAAGCTTGTAGTTTCGCTTGACGAAATTGTTTTGCCTTTAAGAGGTGGCATCAAACATATCCAGGCCTGGAATTTATTTGAATATTTTTCAAAAATATCCGTGTAATTTTCCTCGATCATAGAAATCTCCTCTTCTGATCATTCATCATAATCTTGTTGTCTTTCGTTTTCGGTTCCGGCTCACCGTATGATTTGCGGCTGTTTTTTCGTTTCCAGAACTCACTGGTATAGCCCGGGGTTTCTCCATAACAAATACTTTCCGGCCTCCCTCACATCGGCAACCAGTTCTTTCACGTGGGAGCAGGATTTGTCGCGAATGGGTTTCTATTTTGTTTTGTCCGGCTTTGTTGCCGTTGGCTGTAGCCGGTTTCATTAATATTTCTCCAAACTCTCCATCAACTCGTGCGCGATTTTATTGCTTTCAATCCGCATCATACTCTCTTCGGCACTGCCATAGCTGAGGAGGTTGATGCTGCCGTACCAAACAATTTTCCGGTCGAAAATGGCAAATTTCTGATGGATGTTCGGTTTAAAAATCAGGTGGATGCCTGCAGTTTGCATTTGTTGTGTTGCTTCCTTCCATGCTGTTAAATCCTTATTTTGAAAGTCTTCTACTGGACGGGTTATCACAGTTATTTTCACCTTATTAGCAAGCGCAGGTTTCAAATCCCGAATGATTTGCTGTGTTCTTCGTTTTGTAACAAACGGGCTTATAATCAGGATTTCGTTCTTTGCTTGATTTATATCACTTGAAAAAACCGGATAGAAATTACTTTTATCGAAAATGATGTCCACATTTTTTTCCACTTGTGCGGTGGTTGAAAGAAGTTCTCCTTTCATTTTATAACCGATGGATGCATAACCTGACAGCCGCCGGTTGTACATTCGCTCAAGCATCCGTACATGGATGTCGATGTAATCGAAAAGGAGGGCCTCTTTTTTCCCTTCGAACAGCCGGTGCAAACGGCCTGTATATTGTTGAAGCGTCCCCTTCCAGGAAATGGGCATGGCCAGAAACAGCGTATCGAGCCGTGGTTCGTCGAAACCCTCGCCAATAAAACGGCCTGTTGCCACAATGGTTAGCGGTTTATCTTTTGGTGATTCTGATATTTTCTGCATGATTTCCCGTGTATCTTTGTTTCCCATCCCCCCGGTAACTGAAATGACATGAGGGATTTTTTGCCGTAACATTTCAGCCAGTATTTTAACATGTTCCACCCGTTCGGTGAGGATAATGCAGTTTTTACTTTTTTGGTGACATTCCACCACATCGTCAACAATCAGTTGGTTTCTGATTTCATTATAAACTATTTTGGAATACAGTTCCTGAATAGTCCACTCTTTTTCTTCTTTTTCCGAAAATGATTGAATTCTGAAAGAAGTAAACCGGGGAATAATGTAATGCTCAAACGGTCTTTTGTCTGCCTGCTTTTTCGCATCGTCGCGGTAACGGATAGGACCGCAGTGCATGAAAATGATAGGGTGGTGACCGTCTTTCCGTGTGGGAGTGGCGGTTAAGCCATACACAAATTTTGCAGATACATTTTTAAGAATCGATTCAAAGCTAAATGCCGGAACATGGTGGCATTCATCCACAATCACCAACCCGTAATCTTTTACAAAATCCTTCACTTCGCCCATTCTCGAAAGCGATTGCATAATAGCAATGTCGATGATTCCATTCCGGTTTTGTTTTCCCCCACCAATCTGGCCCAAAATATTCCCGCCCTTTTTATTCTGCTTTCCTTTTGAGTTTGTCTGTTCATTTATAATTAGGAATTCGTTAAGTTTTTCTATCCATTGGTTGACCAGGCTGACTTTGTTAACCAGAATGAGGGTATTTACTTTTCTTTCTGTAATTAGTTTTATGGCCGCAACGGTTTTACCAAATGCTGTGGTTCCGCAAAGAACGCCGTTATTGTATGCCAGCATATTTGCAACCGCAAAGGGTTGTTCTTCCCTTAGTTTACCGTTAAATGTGACATCAATTTTTTCTCCCGGATTGGTTTTATCAACCCAATTGGATTTTACTTTTATTTCATCCAGTAAATTTTTCAAATCCTGCTTACACCCTCGTGGTAAACAAATATAATCTGTTGTTTCATCGGCACAGGAAATGATCCGCGGTTTGTTGAATGTAGAAAGACGCATAGCCTGGGCTTTGTAAAACTCCGGGTTTTTAAAGGCTGCCAGTCGTTTTATCCGGTTCAACGCTTTTGAGGAGAATCCGTTTTTTGGAATGAATAACATATTGGCTTTAACAATTTCAACCGTTTGGGGAAAATCCTTTTTTTGAAGAAACTCCTTATTCCTTTCCCATGGCTTTGGAGATCCTGTTTCTTTATTATCACTTTTAAGGAAACCAAGTTCATTTCCCTGACTTAACTGTTCTGTCAAGGATTCAATTTGATTTTGTGTAAGCCGTTCAACAGAGGACAAAAACGCCCATTGATCCCTGAAAGGCCTGAAGTTTTCATCGATAAAAACGCTGTTGTTATCTTCCCTGGCGGCTTTTTGCAAAGGCAGAGCAATTAGATTCCCGAATCCACCTTTGGGCATGATATCCTGGTTGGGGAAAAACCGGTCGTACGATTTAAATGTGATTTCATGCCGCTGGTTCATGGCATAAGTGAGCAAAGCGCTCCCAAATTTGCGCGCTAATGAGGCTGATACAGGCTCGTCAAAGAAAAACCAGGCATGTGCACCATTTCCCGAACGGGAGCGTTCCACCACAATGGAAATTTCAAACTTAGCAGAGATTTTTCTTATGGTTCTAATGTCTTTTTGCCATTCTTCGCCATCGAAGTCGATGGCTAAAAACCAGCAGGTTTCGTCTGAAAGTAGTGGATAAATTCCGGCAACTATTTTACCACGCAGATGATCTTCTATTGCCTGACTGTTTAGCTCCAGGTAATCTTTGTTTTTGCAGGTAGAACATTTGATTTTTGGTTTTTGGCAAATTCCCGGAGCCCATTTGTTTCCACAGACAGGAGAATAACCCGAAGTTCCTTTTTTAAAGTTTTCCCATCTGGTTGCATACACATCGTCACGGCCTTTGAAAAGTGATGCGAATAATTCAATCTTTTGATATGGAGATGAATGTTTGGTAACACGTTTTGTTTTTGCTTCCTGATAATGGCTTTCGGCATTATCCGGTTTATTTAATTTTATTAATCCTTCTTTGTCATCAGAAGAATTTCCATTCTCATTTTCAGCAAGCAATTCAAGTTGTTTGATTTTTTCCTTCAATTGCTTGTTTTCAGCTAACAAAGTCTGGTATAAATTCATTAATTCATTAAAGTTCATACTAACGGTCGACTCTTTTGGTAAATAAAACCACTTTATTTTCTGTTATTGTTACGGCTGACTGCTATGATTGTTATTGTCACGGGCTCTGTTTTTTTTCTAAAGTTTGTAATTGTTCAGAAAATATTCGAGGTACCCGTTTATTTTTGTTCCCAGGTAGTAAGGCAGGTTCATCAGTAAATAGGGTTTACCGCCGGGAGTTTTTGTTTTGCTTACTTTAAATTCTCCGGCATACATTCGAACCGCATAAGGATGATTTGTGGCTTCAATAAACTGATGCAGTGATTTTAAAGTGCCTTCACTCCCCGATTTTATTTCAATGGGTATTACTTTATCGTGAAATGGTATAGCCAGATCTACTTCGGCAGACGATTGTTTTTTCTCCCTCACCCAAAAAAGAGGCTTTCTGTAACTATGGATGTTGAGCGACAAGATTTCCTGGGTAATTAAATGCGGAATTATGGTTCCTTTCCATGCGCGGATTAAATCATTTAACGCCAACATTTCTCCCTGGATTCCCAGGGCATGGTTAATCAGTCCGGTGTCGAGAAACTGTAGCCGGGGTGATTTGCGCAAATCCGGTTTTGCCGGAATCTCAACATCAGTAGTTGGATAGATCAATTGAATGACTTTTGCATCGTCTAAATTTCGGAATGCTTCTCCTACTTCCCTTGAGCGATAATTCGACTGGCCAAAATTCTGAAATTTTACCCGTTGGTCGATGTATAAATGTGCAACTTTCATAATATGTGTAATTACCTTACGCTCTGTTTCGTTCCGGGCGTATTTTTCAACATCATTTCGATACGTTTCCCATATACTTTCATAGATGGGTGGAAGCTCGGTTAAACTCTCATTTTTTAGGTACCCTACAACTACTTCAGGCATTCCTCCCGTAATGACGTATTGATTAAACAGATTTAAAAGCGCGGCATGAGCAAAAGATGCACAGGGTATTTTTTCTATCTGTTCAAGTGCAGAGTGGTGGTCGATAGCTTCCAGATATTCGTTAAAATTAAGTGGAGGAAGGTACAGGAATTCTACCCTTCCCACCGGAAAACTTTTTACCTTTTTCATGGCAAATTCCAGCAGTGAACCGGCAGCTATAACATGTAAGTCAGGAAAATCTTCGTAAAAATACCTGAGTTGTTGAATGGCATCGGGTGATTCCTGAATTTCGTCAATAAACAACAGTGTTTCCGACAACGATGAAATAGGTATATTTTTCGATAAAAACAGCGACTCAATAATCACTTTAACATCCTTAGTATTTTTGAACCATGATGCATCAGCAGGTTTTTCAAGGTTTAACAAAATTTGATGCTTATAAGTATGTGCAAATTGTTTTATTAAGGTTGTCTTCCCAACTTGCCTTGCACCCCTGACAATTAATGGTTTACGACCTGGTTTATTTTTCCAGGCATATAGGTTGGCTTCTTTTTCTCTTTTGAACATTTTTTTAATTCGCTACTTATTTTGTAATAAAATCAGGGCAAAAATAAGCAATTATTGTAATAAAGTCAATGCTAAATTATATGTTTATTGTAATAAAGTCAGGCATATTTAAAGTAACAGTATTTTTCGATACCTTGACAATATCCTCCAAATGGGTCATTGCTTAATTTGTTCAAATTGTTGCAGGGGGCGAAAACGGTGTGTTTCTATGTCGTGAACGCGATACCTAATCGTTTAGAAATGTAAGCAGGATTTAATTTTTTACTGTAAAGAATGTAACACGAAGCAGCCATATGATCCATGTAAGCAAGTTAAAAACAGCCAAAAACAATAAAAGCACCTACAAATCAGCAAGTGCTTTTATTATAAAGGAGTGGGCCCACCTGTTCCGATAGCTATCGGAAGAGTCAGGTGCTGGTCATGTTCAATAGTTTATGTTTGAGTTCAGGATATTGCTTCAGGTTTTTGATATACGATTTGCTTTTCATGGATTTGATTTTTCGTTCCATTCTAATCGCATGGGGGTAGTCATTCGCCTCTAAGGAAAGAAATAACTCCCAATCATTCGCTAATGATGTATAGTGCTGGTTCCCATAACTATGTTCGTTATGCTTTTCAAGGCGTTGCTCAATATTGTCATGCGTTGCCCCAACATAAAATTTGTTTAATTTTTTACTAAATAAAATGTAACACGCAGCATTCATAGGATCAACGTAAACAAGTTAAAGATAGCCAAAAAAAACAAAAGCACCTACAATTCAGCAAGTGCTTTCGTTTTAATGAAGTGGGCCCACCTGGGCTTGAACCAGGGACCCCCTGATTATGAGTCAGGTGCTCTAACCAACTGAGCTATAGGCCCATATTACATATACTTATAGT
>CAZNPV010000058.1:0-18125 GCA_964575025.1 uncultured Mariniphaga sp. | reverse complement strand
AACCTTTTCTATTCAATCGACCGGAACTTCGGTGATACGCACATGTTTTGTCACTCCGTCAATTTGGTTGGTGCCTTCCCAGGTAAATTCCAGGTCGGTGAGTTCGATAATGCGGAGGGTATCCACCATGACCAGTTCCGATCCGTTTTCGTGTTTCCATGAGGCATGAAGATCCGTCCTGACAATTTTGGTTTCCCCTTCGATAAACTCCCAGGAAAAGATGTCGTTGTTTATGGTGTCGCCCGGGATGCAATGCATATCGCCAAATATTTTAATCCCCATGCCATTGGTAAGCCGGAGCTGGATGTCATCGCGAAGACAGGGGATGTTTGTGGGTTCGCCATCCAACAGTACTTCCGATACTTTCCATAGCTTCAGGGATCCGTTGGTGAGCATTTTATTTTTTTCGCCGGCTTCGGGATTGGGTTCCACGGCCCTCACATAAACCAATTCCGTCTGGAAGGTTTCCCCCTCTTCTTCCGCTGTTGCCGAGAGCTCCAGTTTCTCTTCTGTCAGTTTTACAATATCCAGTACCGGGTGATTCGCCATAATGTGGCTTTCATGGAATTCGGAAAAGGCAATTTTCCCTTCCGGCTCCGTGAGCTGGTACGTAAAATGATCGACCGTAAGGGTGTCGGCAGGGTGGGTGTCGGTCTCCCCGAAAATCTGTATGCCGGTAAGATCACTGGCCAGCAACAAATGTTCGTCCATTAAGGTCGAAATGTCCTGCACTTCATCGTTAACCCGCATTTCTGATAATACCCAGAGCTTTGCTCCGTCGTTGTGAAGCAGTGTGGGATCGGGAGCGGTTTCAGCATTCTTCCTGCTGTTTGAACACAGCGTGAATACAAAAAATGACAGGAAAAGTATTCCTGTGAAAAGAACTTGTTTTTTCATACGATAAGATTTTTAGGTTTTACGAAAGTAAATGTACGAATAATGACCCATGTTTTCGCCGGGGCATGAATAAAAAACTATTTTTTATTCCATAGCATAGCCCTTTGAACAACAGCGGTTAAGGCCAACACCCCGAATTCATCGGGGCTACGCGGCAATGGGCTGGTTTATTTTTTTAAGATATTATCGGTGTGGTATTTGAAACGACTTTAGGCTTTTGCGATATCTTCGTTTAAATCCGGTTAATAAATATTCAAAATCAGGGGAAATGTCTGAACCTTTAGAACCTATTCTTTTTTTGTTTTCTTACACTGTAAAGCCAGAGGTCCCCATATCAGAATTATGTGGGCTAAAACACCTCCAACTAAAATGTTCTGGATTTTATCATAACATTCAGTTCCTTTAAGTGCATAAGCACTACCAACGATTACTGCTGCCCAAATGATTGCGCTGCCGAGAATAATTGCTGCGATGGTTTTCATCTTTTTGTTCATACTATTTTTATTTAATTATTTATTATATTCATCCAATTCTTTAAGACATTTAGTAAGTTCGGTAAGATGTTGTTTATACATGCGGTTCATCATAAATTGCGAAAACGGAATTGTTAAACCACTTCCGACTATAATTATAAGAATTATTTTTATGATGGATTTATTTTCAAGGGTGTAGATTGTTTCAATTACACTTTCTTCACCGGCTCCAATGAAAATTCCGATAACTACTCCAAATAGTAAAGCCAAAGGAATTAGCAAATATTTATAGAGATTACCCATTCCAAAACGAAGCGACTTCTCCATAATCAGAATGGTTTTGGTCAGAGCCGTTTTAACATCATCGTCAGAGGTTGTAACCTGTTTTATTTGTCTCAAACTTTTGTAAGAAAAAGTTGCAGCTACTCCAAGGAAAATTGTTATCAGCAGAGCAATCAGGTAAACAATATTTGTTTGTATAAAAACAGAAAGCCCTGCAATAATAAACAGATACATGATTGCAAGAGCAATAAGGCTAATCCTGTAATTATTCATAATTTTTTTGAGGATCATATCTGTTTTTCCTTTTAATTTTAATTTGGCTGATATTTGTTCCCTGCTCAAACCCTCCTTCTTAAAAGATTCTTGCCAGGTTGTTTTTAATTGATTAAAGTCCATAGCCTAACCCTTTTAAGTATTCCTTCAATTTCTTTTTTATGCGGTTGATTTTTACACCTACATTTGAACCCGAAATCCCAATGATTTCAGAAATTTCATCGTAACTACAATCATCCATATACAGCATTATAATTGCTTTTTCTGTTTTGCTTAGTTTTGATATGGCAATGAATAATAATCTGGTATCCTCATTCTTCTCTGCAGAATTGTCATGGGTTGAAACCGTTTCAGGATAAGAATCGGTAAAATCAATTTTATTGGATTTTGTTTTTCTGAATTGTGAGATAGCTGTATTTAAAGCTATCCGGTACATCCAGGTGGTATATTTTCTTTTCCGGTCGAAATTCGGAAATGAATTCCACAATTGCAAAAGGATTTCCTGAAACAAGTCTTCTCTGCAATTTTCATTGTTACAATACATGCACGATACTTTGAAGATTATGTTCTGATTATCTTCAATGAGCCGGCTAAATTCCTTTGTTAATTTTGTGTTGTCCAACTTTCAAATTGACTTTTATTAATGATTCGAATCAGGCTATAAATTATTACAAAAGGTACTAATTTTTTTTGAGGGTGATTTTTTTAGGGGGTTGAGAATCGCAACTTAATTCTGAGTTTGCAGACATCTAAGAGCTATGAAACCTGCCATGCCTATGTCAAGGCTTGCAAACCCCACTTCTGGTTGAAAGGGGCGATTGTCCCACCCAATGAATTTTGCCGTATACCCGGGAACCCAACATGCATCACGAAGTTGTTCAGATACCCCATCCCTATGATGAACAGAAAAAAACTGCAGGAGGAAGGGTCTATTCACGTGGAAAAAACCTTTAGAAACAATTATCCAAAAACCTTGTTGTCAATCACCGATAAAGGAGTTAAGGCATTTGAATTGGTTATAGGATAGATAGAAATCAGGACTCTCTCTTCCAACTGTTACCAGGGTGTAGGTTTTATCTTTTTTCAGTTAAACCCTAAAACCATACATAAGAGGTCCCTTCAAGGGGGTATTTGTTTTTCCAGTCCTTATCTTTGTAATTATTCCACCAATCTTCATATATACCACTGACCAAATGAATATCAATCCCCTTAAGACCCTTATATCTTTCACTTTCATCCCTATCCAGATCAATCAGGTATGGGTCAAGCGAACCATATCCGGAACCATTTCGTATTCCTTCAACAGTCCAGAGCAAGCATTCTCCTAAAATATAATAATCTCTACCTATTGGGAAGGGTGTACGGGATGAGATTGGATTAACAGGGAAATTTGTTATATGAGATGTGTCTGTAGAAAAATCAATAAGGGATTGAATATGATCTTTTGTGAATTTTGGCATCTGAAGCCATAAATTTTCTCCATTTTCTCCTTTCTCATAGCAAGTATAGGTTCCATTTTTAACTTGATGAACAAATTTCTCAACGTCAGGATGATCTATATTAAACTCGTCTTTTTCACAGCTAATCCATAAAAGAGGAAATAAGGCAATTAAAACCAACTTTTTCATACGATTACAATTGTTTATTTTCAAAGGGTTCCTATGTAACTACCCATCGGGGCTCGTTTCATAACAATCTGTTTCCTTAAGATGAAATATTCTTTGTTAGGGTTGCGTCTTTTTTCGGATAACGCAGGCGGATTACTCCGCTCATGTTCCCCCTTGCCGTACACCGTGATGTTCACGGTACGTATACCGGCAAGAACCGGGCCAGTTTCCCAACAACGATCCGTTGTATTTATTGAAAGGTAAGTCGAATGCTTTTGGGGTGAACAGGAACCATTTGATCCAATCCGGATTAAGCCCGGTTCCTGAGGCTACAATTGCAGTTGAACGATTGAAGGAGTGGGGGTATGTGCCTTAATTTCTATTGTGTGCAGGTTCTATTTGACATCCATTTTTTTTATTATTTCCCGCAATAAATCGTTATGCTCTTGTTTTAACGATATAATTTTATTTACCCATCTATAAACCATATAAATAATGCAAATTACTATCGCTAAATAGAAGATCGTAACCAAAATCGGGAATAAAACAGAAATTTGCATAAAAGAAGGTTCCATAATCGTATATTTTAAATTTGTTTGTAATTAGGAATCATGCGGTTAAAATTAACAATTATAATGAGATAAAAATTAAAATTATTGCATAAATATTCTTGCGCAGTCATTACCGGTATCTCTTCTGTTTATTTGAAAATTATTACCTTTAACTTTTTTAAGTTGTGAACGCACAAAAACCGGACGGAGTTAAAATGGTTTAGCCTGCTGTTTATTCAGAAGAATAAGGATGAGCAACAATAAAAATTTTACCCTTCCAAACGGGTTGACCTTATACCGTATCGTGGTATTCCCTTTGATCCTTTATTTTGCCTTGTCAGGGAAGGAGGTTTTATACGCCGCTTTTTTTGTATTCAGTCTGCTCACGGATGTAGCGGACGGGTACTTTGCCCGCCGGTATAACCTGGAGACCGAACTCGGGGCCAGGCTCGATTCCATTGCGGACGACCTGTCCTATCTGCTGGCTTTTACAGGCATTTATGTATTTAAATGGGATGATTTCCGGCCCCATGCTGTGAGTTTCCTGATTTATGTTGGGTTTCTGGTAGCTACGGTAGTCGTGTCGCTCATTCGTTTCAGGGGTTTTCCCAGTTTTCACCTTTATACGACCAAGATCGGAGGCTATATCGAGGGGATTTTTTTTATCTGTCTTTTCACGGTAGGTTTTATCACTCCGTTTTATTACGTGATGATCGTCTGGGGCATCCTGGGAGCTGTGGAACACATCATCATCCAGTTGATCCTGCCGGAGATGCGCTCCAATGTAAAAGGATTGTACTGGGTGCTTAAAGAGAAAAAAAACAGGAAATCAAATCGGGAAACATGACGGTTTTTCATTCTTCGTTTGAGTTGAGTTACCTGTGGTTGCCCTTCATCGGGCTGATCATTGGGTTCCTGGCCTCCATGACGGGCAGTGGGGGTGGTTTTTTCTTTCTTCCTGTATTGATTCTTCTTTTCAGGGTGCCGGTCCAGATTGCCGTAGCTACATCGCTGGCGGCTACGCTTCCGGTGTGTATCATTGGTTCGCTGGGGCATTTCCGGTATGGCCATACCGATCTTCGCATGGGAGCTCTATTTGCCGGTGCCGGAATCCTCGGGGCTATTCTGGGCGCTATGCTTACCAATCTGCTCACCGGAGTCCAGCTGAAAATCGGTTTTGGTATTTACGCTCTTCTGATTGCTTTGTCGATAGCCCTTAATAACCGGAAGCAGCGCAGGGCTGAAAAAAACGGGATTCCCCTGCCGGAAGATGGGGCCCTGAAAAGAGTAACCAAAGGCTCTGCGTATGGATTCCTGGCCGGGATCATTACCGGAACCTTCGGAACCAGCGGAACGGCTCCTGTGCTGGCAGGACTCATGTCCCTGCGCATGCCGCTCAAGCTGGTAGTGGGAACCTCACTGACGGTTGTCCTGATCAATACCTTCTCAGCCCTTGGGGCCCACTTCTTCGTGGGAGAAATCGACCTTACCCTGGTCTGGTTCCTGGCCTCAGGATCCATGATCGGAGCCTTTGCAGGGTCCAAAATACTGGCCGGATTGAATGTGTCGCGGGCAGAACAACCGGTACGCAAAGGGTATGCCGTAGCGATGGCTGTGCTTGGAATCCTGTTAATTATAAGTTCTATCTGATATTCAATATGTTCCCTGTATGGAGAGTTTAATACGAACGATTTATTGGATCATTGTGGCCTATTTTATCCTCGGCGCTGTAGGTTTCTTTTTTATCAACCGGAACAAAAAACCTGCAGAAGCACGAAAGAGCTGGATTAAGTATGGAACCTATTGCGTGATCATCCATATCCTTTTTTTCAGTATGGTAATCTACCCCCTTATTTTTCGCTGCCTCTCTGTACTGATTATAGGCATGGGATGCTACGAACTGTTTGTTTTGTACCGGAAGTCAGGATACCGGCAAACTCTTTTTTTCCTTCTTTCCATCGGTGTTTTTTCAGTGTTCAGCATGGGTTTTTTTCTGTTTGGCGGACTGGATAAAGGACAGATCCTTTTTGTATTCCTGGTTCTGTCTGTTTTTGATAGTTTCAGTCAGATATCCGGACAACTGTGGGGAAGGAGAAAGATCGTACCCAAAATAAGCCCTCAGAAAACCTGGGAAGGCCTTGCCGGAGGTATACTGACGGCACTGATCAGCGCTGTGTTCTTTGACGGACTCATCGGGGTACCCCCTCTCAAAGCCATCCAACTGGCTGCAGGGATCGTCATTTTTGCTTTTATTGGCGATATACTCGCTTCTTTGTATAAAAGAAAATTTAAGGTCAAGGACTTCAGCAGACTGATCCCCGGCCATGGGGGATTTCTCGACCGGTTTGACAGCCTGATTGCCGGGGGGGCATGGATCGCCTTGCTGAAATTTGTTATATATTCGTAATGCATTATTTTGTAAACTAAACCGAAGAATATGAAGAATCAGATCGCATTGACGTTTATTTTTCTGATAGCAATTCTTTGTCTGCTGGTTTTCAATGAGTTGATATACAGAAGATTGGGACTGAAAGGGGAAATCACCCGAAAGTTTGCCCATTTTACAGCTACGCTTTCCACGGTAACGTTTCCTTATCTTTTTACATCCCACTGGTATGTACTGATCATGGCTGTTTTCTTTTTTCTGATCCTGTTCATCAGCCGCAACGGTACACAACTTAAATCGATTCATGATATTGACAGGAAATCGGCAGGAAGTTACCTGTTGCCGCTAGCCATTTATCTGACATTCCTTGTTTCGGATCTGATGGACAACATGTTCATCTATATTCTGCCTATTCTGATCCTGGCGGTTTGTGATCCGATGGCAGGCCTCCTGGGGCTGAATATTAAAACGTACAACCATAAAATAAAGATTTTCGGAATCGACACAAAAAAGACCCTGCTGGGATCGGGCTCCTTTCTGGTTTCCGGGTTTATTATCAGCATTATAGCTCTGTTCTTTTACCGGATGGTCTTTGACCTGAAAACGTTCTGGCTGGCGCTGGGTATTGCTGTGGTGAGTACCCTGGCAGAAATGTTCAGCTGGAGAGGAACCGATAACCTGTTCATTCCCATGAGTGTGTTGTTGATGCTTGTGCTTTTTCTGTGACCTGAGAATTCATTAAACCTGCGTTTATGAAGCTAATTGTTAAAGGAGAGAATATTCTCAATGTCCCCAATGCCATCAGTTTTTACCGGCTGATCATGTTCCCTGTGATCCTGGCTTTTGCCCTGACAGGACATGAGCGATTGTTTGTGATCTTTTTATGCATCAGCCTGGTAAGCGATATCTTCGACGGAAACATTGCCCGTATTTTTAACCTTAAGACCCGGTTTGGTGCCCAACTCGACAACCTGGCCGATATGGGAAGCTATTTGCTGGCTCTTCTGGGGATCTATCTTTTCCGGTGGAGTGACGTCAGTCCCCATGCCTGGTTTTTGTATGTTTTTCTGGTTATTTTTGTTTTAAGCTATGTGGTTGGTTTTTCGCGCTTCGGAAAGGTTCCCGGGCTTCATATTTATTCGGCAGTAACGGCCGGATATATCCAGGGTTTTTTCTTTTTTATTCTTTTCGTTTGGGGGTTTTTCCCCTGGATGTTTTATGTGGCTGTGGGTTGGGGGATTGTTGCCTATCTTGAGAAAACGGTTGTTCTGTGGCGACTCGATGAGATCAAATCAGGAGTCAAAGGACTGTACTGGCTCATGAAAAAAGAGAGACAATGAATCGTTGGTTTTGATGTTCCTCTTTCTTTCTGAAAAGGAATAAATACAAGGTTAAACTTCCTTTTATGCCACAAACTTTGGTATTTTGCACTGGCTACGGGATATTTTTGTATTTTGGATCAATAAATAATTTATAGCGTATGGAAATTAAACTGGCCGTATTGATTGACGGCGACAACATTCCTTCGGGGCATGAAAAAGAGATGATGGAAGAGATCGCCAAATACGGAACACCCACGATCAAACGGATTTACGGTGACTGGACCAAACCGTATTTATCGAAATGGAAAAATGTGCTGCTGGAGAATGCCATAATGCCTGTACAGCAGTATAGTTATACAACCGGAAAGAATTCGACGGATTCGGCTATGATCATTGATGCCATGGACATCCTGTATTCCGGGAAAGTGGATGGATTCTGCCTGGTTTCCAGCGACAGCGATTTTACGCGTCTTGCCACACGCTTGCGCGAAGCCGGGATGAAAGTGTACGGGATCGGTGAGAAAAAAACACCCAATCCGTTTATTGTGGCCTGTGATAAGTTTATTTATTTCGAAATACTGAAAGACCAGGAGGATGAAGAGAGCGATGCGGGAACTTCAGAAAAAAAGATCCCGAAAAAATCGTCCTTTGATAAAATTACCCCCCGGGTGATCCGGTTGATCAAATCTTCGGTTTCTGATGTGGCCGATGACGATGGCTGGGCCTTCCTCGGCGATGTGGGAAGCCTGATCCAGAAAAAACAACCCAACTTTGACTCCCGGAATTATGGATTTCAGAAGCTGACCCCATTGATCGATTCTACCAAAATGTTTGATATCGAACAACGGGAAAGTCCCAAAGGAAGATTTAAACTGATCTATGTGCGGATCAAGGAAACCCGGAAATCACACCGGAAAAAATAATCCGGCTGGAATACAAAGTATTTACTATGAAGAAGGCTGAGTGACTGAAAACGGAGTAACCCGTCATACGGTTTTCCGGTATCTCCAGATAGCCAGGCTCAGGAAGAGGACTCCCAGGAAAATAAGCCCTGAGAATTCCTGGTACAGGTCGGAAAATCCGGATCCTTTTAACAGGATCATCCGCAGAATCCGCATAAAATAATAGATGGGATTTAACCGGTCGGCCAGTTGTGCCCACTCCGGCATGCTTTCCACCGGTGTGAAGATGCCTCCCATCAGGATGAAGATGATCATAAAAAAGAAACTGACAAACATCACCTGTTGCTGGGTATGGGCTACCGTAGAGATGAAAAGTCCCAATCCAAGGATGCCCAGAAGGTACACACTGGTCATTCCGAAGAGCAGCCAGAGGCTTCCAACGACAGGCAATCCGAAAACCAGCCGGGCAATGAGCAGCCCGAAGGCCAGGTCAAACAAGGCAATAAACCAGAAAGGGAAAAGCTTGCCTGCAATAAACTGGTATTTTCGTATGGGGGTGACGTTCAGTTGTTCGATGGTCCCGGTCTCTTTTTCACGTACCAGGTTCATCCCTGTCAGAAACATCCCTATGATGGTTACCAGGATGGCTAAGATACCCGGAGCCATATACCATTTGTAATCAAGGACCGGATTGTACCAGTAGTTTTCAGAAATATCGATCCTGGCCGGCGGCGAAAACTCCGGAAGGCCTTTCCAGTCGGCAATCAGCATTGTATTGAAATCCATGATGACAGACTGGCTGTAGGTGTAGATCAGCTGGGCAGAATTTCCGTCAATGGCATTGATCAGCAGCTGGATATGCCCCTCATCCTCGCGCATAAGATTGCGCTCCAGGCCGGCCGGCAGAACCAGAACCATGTCGGCCGCATTGTCTGTTAACAGGCTTTCCCCCGCATCCACTGTAAAGGCAGCCAGCGAAATCTTATAAAAAGGAATGCCGTCAAACTTAGCTGTCAGCTGCCGGGAAGTCTCTGAAAGATCATGGTCTACAACCACGACATCGATTTTTTTCATCTCAAAGGTTGCTGCATAAACCAGGATCAACATCTGAACCAGAGGAATCCCGAAAATCATGGGAAGCATCATCCGGTTGCGGAAAACCTGAAGGAACTCCTTTTGCAGTAGGTAGAAGATTGATTTCATATCGTTACGAGTTACGAGTTACGAGTCGCGAGTATTCGTGACTCGCGACTCATAGCTCTTCCTACTCCAGTCTTATTTTAAATTTCTTCATGCTTATTGCCACAAACAGCATCATCATTCCGGCAATGATCAGTGTTTCCTGCCATATATAGGCCATTCCTACTCCTTTCAGCATAATGCTTCGCAGGATTTCGATAAACCATCGTGCCGGCATTAAAAAGCTCAGTATCCGGAGGATTCCGGGCATATTGCTGATCGGAAAAATAAATCCGGAGAGAACAATCGTTGGCAGCATCAGGGCGATCATTGAGATGAACATGGCTACCATCTGGCTGTTGGCAACGGTCGATATCAGAATTCCCAGGCAAAGGGCCATCAAAATAAAAAGAATGGTTTCAGCCATCAGGAGGACTGAACTTCCCGATACCGGAACGCCAAAGACATATTTTCCGATCAGGATGATTGTCAGCCCGTTAATGATCGACAGCAACAGATAGGGCATCACCTTCCCGGCAATGATCTGTGCCGGCCTGAGGGGCGATGCCAGCAATACCTCCATGGTTCCCATTTCCTTTTCGCGGGTGATCGATATGGAGGTCATCATGGCGGAAATGAGCATCAGGATCATGGCCATGATGCCCGGGACAAACAGGTACACGCTTTTGAGGTTTTCGTTAAAGAACATTCGCGCATCCATATGAAGAGAGTGAGGCATTTGCAGCCCGGGAAACTCCTGCCTTACAAAATCATTTACAATTCCTCTTGTGTAGGCGGCTACCAGCCGTGCTACATTGGGATCGGAAGCATCTGTTATGAGCTGTAAGTCTGCTTTCCCTTCTTTGATAAGCCGGTTGCCAAAATCCGGACTGAAAACAACCACCTCCTTTATTTCCCCTTCCCTGAAAATACGCTCTATATCATTGGTATTATACAGAATTTCCTCCAGAATAAAATAGCCCGATGAGAGCAGTTTATGGGTTATGCGTTTTGTGGTTTCATCGTTTGACTGGTCATAGATGGCTATTTTTACATCCTTGATTTCACTTGTTATCACGGTTCCGAAAACCAGCAGCTGAACCACCGGAATGCCAAAAAGAATCAACATGGTCCGTACATCACGGACAATGTGGAAGAATTCTTTTTTAATGAAGGCCCTCAGTTGTGTCATACATTGTGAGATATAAAAATGGTTTATTTTTTCTGTCAACGCTTTTCCTTCGCCAGGCGGAACGGGATGTACCCTACGCTCTTGCGATCTTCAGAAACACCTCATCCATATTGGCGGCATGGTATTTCTTTTTCAGGTTTCCGGGGGTATCCAGGGCTTCGATTCTGCCGGTGTTCATAATGGAGACCCGGGAGCAATATTCCGCTTCGTCCATATAGTGTGTGGTTACAAAAACCGTAATTCCTTTATCGGCAGCTTCATAGATCAGGTCCCAGAATTTACGTCTTGTCACCGGGTCGACGCCGCTGGTGGGTTCATCGAGGAAGACGATTTCCGGTTCATGGAGGATCGCTATGGAAAAAGCCAGTTTTTGTTTCCATCCCAGCGGAAGATCAGCGATCCGTTTGTCTTTCTCCAGGGTAAGGTTCAGTTTCTCAAGCAGCTCTTTTTCTTTAATTTTTCGTTTTTTTGGTGAAATTCCGTAAATGCCTCCATAAAAACGGATGTTTTCAGAAACGGTCAGGTCTTCATACAAGGAGAATTTCTGGCTCATATACCCAATGTTCTTTTTAATTTTTTCTGTTTCCTTATACACATCGTACCCTCCTACCTGTATTGTTCCGGATGTTGGGGATGAGAGTCCGCAGAGGATTCTAACCGCTGTTGTTTTTCCAGCCCCGTTGGCTCCCAGGAATCCAAAGATCTCCCCCCGGTAAACAGCAAAGGTGAGGTGGTCATTGGCCACAAAACTTCCGAATTTCTTCACCATATTTTCAACCGTGATTACTTGTTCCAATTTTTTAAAATTTTAGGATTTTCTATTTTGTTTCATCAATCCCATAAAGACATCTTCAATTCCCGGAGTGATCTCTTTCACCTTCACTTGTTGATGGTTCTGTTTCTGAAGGAAATCTTTCAACTCTTCCGGTTCTGTTTTATCGTCGATTCCTGTAAAGTGGACAAACCGGCCGAATGCATAGGCCGATTCTGTTTTTTCAAACCTCCGGAGGTCGTTAACCAGGCGGTACATTTCTGAAGCGTGTACCGCCAGGATCTTTCTTTTGTAGTTTTCCACCATGGCTCCGGGGCTGTCAATCTGCATGATTTTCCCCTCCTGCATCAAAGCGACCCGGTCGCAAAGGCTGGCTTCGTCCATATAAGGTGTGGAAACCAGAATGGTGATTCCCTTTTTCTGAAGGTTTTTAAGCATTTCCCAGAATTCCTTGCGGGAAACAGCATCCACACCGGTGGTCGGCTCATCAAGGATCAGTATGACAGGTTTGTGGATCAGGGCACATGAAAGAGCCAGCTTTTGTTTCATTCCTCCCGATAATTTTCCTGCAAGGCGTTTTTTGAATGGCTCGATATGGCGGTAGATATCTTTTATCAGGGCATAATTTTTTTCCGGGGTTGTACCAAAAACCGTAGCAAAGAACTGCAGGTTTTCCTCCACGCTCAAATCCTGATAGAGGGAAAACCGCCCGGGCATATAGCCTGTTTGTTTCCGTATTTTCCTGTAATCTTTCACCACATTGAGTCCGTTCATCTCGGCTCTTCCGGAATCGGGGAGGAGAAGGGTCATCAGAATCCGCATCAGGGTTGTTTTCCCCGCACCGTCCGGGCCTATAAGGCCAAAGAGTTCGTCTTTACGAACCTCCAGCGTCACGGAATCTATTGCCTGGGTTTCCCTGAACGCTTTTGACAGGTTATCGATCGCAATCATTGGTCTGAAGTTTATTTCGTTTGACTCATGTTGGCTGCAGCCCACTGTCCTTAAAAGTTAAAAAACTACTTCCCCGGGCATTCCGATTTTCAGCCGGCCATCGTTTTTTACCTCTACTTTGACGGCATAAACAAGTTTCACTCTTTCTTCCTTTGTCTGGATGATTTTGGGTGTAAACTCTGCCTGGGGTGAGATCCAGGAAACGGTTCCTTCCAGGTGCTGGTTTTCGGTTTTGTTTTTATCAATGATCACAGTCACGGTCTCTCCTGTTTTCACAGCGGGCAGTTGTGCTCCGCTGACATAAACCTTAAGGGTCAGTTGATCGGTATTGGCGATTTTGTACAATGCTTTACCGGTTACGGCCAATTCGCCTTTTTCGATGTATGTTTCCAGTACAGTGCCTTCCACCGGATTTCTGATATAACAGCGGCTAATCTGTTCTTCCACAGTCATCAACTGTGTTTTCAGGACTTCCGTTTCACGGAGGATGGAAGTGTACTGGGACTGGGTGCTTTGGGTTTGTTTTCTCAAGACGTTGATCTGCCCGTTGATGTCGTCCAGTTGTTGTTGAGTGGCTGCCCCGTCATTCAGCATGTTTTGTATCCGGTTTTTGTTTGTTTCCAGGTTCCGGATCTGTTCTTCAAAAACCGCTACCTGAGCGGCAATGCTGCTGCGTTTTGCTTCCACGGCAGCCATTTGTGCCAGCCGTTGTTGTTTATTTAATACCGCCTGGGTGGTATCCATGACGGCAACGATCGTTCCCTGTGTGACTCTCATCCCCTGCGTGAGGTTGAACTGCAGTACTTTTCCGGAGGTCTCTGAGGAGACAATTACCGGATTGGCTTCAAAATTTCCGTATGCATCGGAGTTTGTGTCTTTCTGACTGCAACCCCAGACCAGGATCGCTGTTAGGATCCCTAAAAAAACGTTCTTCATGTGCGTACTGTTTTCGTTTCTAAATTCCTTTTATTGTATTATAGGTAACTACTGCTTCCCTGAGCTGGATCCTGTGAGTTTCCAGTTTTAGCTGAGCCAGGATGGCAGCATTCAGATCCGCAATGTAGTCGGCAGTCCGGATGGTTCCGTTTTCAAGTTTTGAGGCAGATGAATCAGCAATTTTCTTTCGGAGGTCAATGATCTGCTGGTCCGATTCGATGAGTTTTTCCATTTTTTCAATGGTTTCCTTCTGTTGCTCCAGTAAGAGCGACAGGTTCTGTTCAAAGGTTTCCTGTTGGGTCCGGATCATTTTTTTTTGTAACCCGATCACCTGTTTTTCGCGGTTTGTTTTTTTCCAGTCAAGAACGTTCCAGCTTACCCCGATACCAATGAGGTAGTAGGGTTTAAAATCGTCGCTCAGCATATTAAGCCCCGGGCGGCCCAGGCCCCCTTGCCCGAAACCAAAAATCCGGGGATTCCTTGATTTATCCAGCAGGCGGGCTTTGTAATCCAATTGGCTTTCCTGGCTGGCAAAGAGATCCAGTTCCGGACGTTCCGGTTCTCCACGATCCGGAATCACCGTTTCGGTTTTTAGAATTACCGCAGGTTCCAGCGTTTTGCCTGTGAGGATCGACAAAACCTTAAGGGCAGTACGATATCCTGTTTCAACTTCCAGCATGGTTTGCCGGACATTCAGGATCTCGGCTTTCACAGCATCCGGAGCAGAGGGTTCGATCACTCCGTTTCTTACCCCGGATTCCAGCATTTTGATCTTTTCTTCCAGGATCTCCTGCTGAATATCAAGCACCTCTTTGTTTTTCAGCGCGGCCAGGGCCGAAAACCATGCCTGGTTAATTTTATTTCTGAGTTGATACATCTCCGTATCCAGTTGACTGAGATTGGTCTGCAGGGCTGCTTCCTCAAGAAGGGCCTGTGACCGCGTTAATCCACCATCCCAGATATTTTGCTGAAATTCAAGAAATAGCTTGTACTGGTCTTTGGAAATCGTGGGAATCTCAATACCCGGAACCGGTATATCCACCCGGGTAACGTCCGACTGATAGGTAGCCTGCCCTTTTAACGTGGCCGATGGGAGGTAGGCTGCTTTAAGATTCCGGGTTTTTAAACCCGCAATGGCAGAATAAAATTCTGAATGTTTTAAATTGGGGTAATTCTCCCGGGCCCAGGCGTAACACTGTTCCCGTGTAACCTCCGGCTGGGCAAAAACAAAGTGCGACGGAACAAGCAATAGGAATATCAGTTTCTTCATCGTAGGGTTATTGAGTTGAGGATAAATTCTTTGACGGACGTTTTCCTTTCCCTCAGGAAATCCCGGTATTCGTTTGCTTCCCCGTTGAAAAAAATCTCCGATAGAAGCGGGGTAGCAGCTACCGGAAAAATACTTAAGGAAAGTATATTTATAAGCAGATCCCGGGGATCTGCCCTCCGTATGTTTCCTTGTGCCATCTCCTTTTCAAAAACAGACAACACTTCACCCGGATTTATGCCCTGGTTTTTCATTATAGCGGCCAGAGAATGAGGATCACGATTGATCTCTCTCAGGACAAACAGCGGCAGGTACGGATTATTGTATAGAAGATCCGTATAAACATCCACAAAAGCCGCGATCTTTTTCTCAACAGATAGTTCCGAAAAAAACATTTCCTTAATATCAGGGATTGCTGTTTGGATGAGCTTCTTAAAAATGGCCTCAAAGAGTTTTTGTTTGGTCCGGAAATAGTAATGGAGAAGGGCTTTGTTGATTCCGGCTTCATTGGCTATTTCCTGCATCCGCGAACCATCCATTCCTTTTTGTATAAAGACTTTCTGCGCTGCGTCCAGGATCTTCTGCTCTGTACTGTCTTTTTTATCTGTAGTCATATTAACTCATTGATTTAACCTTATAGTTTAATCAAATGGTTAAAATTAAAACATTTTTTTTAATCTGCCAAATATTTTTAGGAAGAGGCTGTCTGATAAGAAATATAACCACAAAGGACACAAAGCATAGGCAAAGTATGCAAAGTAATTTCCTGTTGATTGTGAATGCTCTGCGAACTTTGCGGTTAAGGAATACAATGACTTTTCAGAAAGTTTTTTCAGGGTTCCTTTGGTTGCTATCTAGCCGAATTTGTAGATTGTTTTTTCGTTGTATGATTCCCCGGGTCTTAACAGGGTAGAGGGAAAGTCCGGCTGATTCACCGAATCCGGGTAATGTTGAGTTTCAAGGGCTATCCCTCCGAACGATCCGAATTTTTTTGTTCCGTCGATCACAAGTTCAGGAATCCAGTAGCCTGTATAAAGCTGGATACCGGGTTGGGTGGTATACACCTCCACTTTTCTTCCGCTTGTATCCTCTTCAAGTGTACCGGCATGCATTAAATGACCCTTCTCATTGTCCAGGACGTAATTATCATCGTAGCCGGTTGGCAACTGATCCAGGTCATCTTTAAACGCTTTGGAGGCTGTAAAGTCGTATGGAGTTCCTTTTACCGGAACGATTTTCCCGGTAGGTATCTGTTCTTTCATTTCAGTCATTTTGGTGGCTGATAGTTTTAACTGGTGGTTCAGGATATTTTCTTTTCCACAGGTAAGATTAAAGTAGGTATGGTTGGTCAGGTTAACCACGGTGGTTTTATCTGTGGCAGCCTGGTATTCAAAGGTGAGTTCATTGTTGTTGTTCAGGGTATAGATACAGGTGACCTTCAGAGTTCCCGGATAATTTTCCTCTCCGTCGGGGCTCAGGTACGACATTTTTACGCCTGCAGAATTTTCCTCTTCAAAAGGTTCCGCTTTCCACAGTTTTTTGTCGAAGCCAACCAGTCCGCCATGCAGGTGATTGGGGCCGTTATTGATAGCCAGCTGGTACTTTTTCCCTTCGATGGTCAGGTTCCCTCCGGCAATCCGGTTCCCGAAGCGTCCTATAATGCAGCCAAAATAGGGATAGTTGTTCAGGTATGGATTGTCCAGGTAATGACTTAGCTTGTCAAAACCACATACAATGTTTCCGGTATTCCCTTTTTTATCGGGCGTTTCGATTCTTGTTATAATGGCTCCATAACTGCAAATGTTGATTTTTATTTTGTTGTCGTTGGTAAGGGTATACAGCGATACTTCCCTTCCATCTGCCAGGTTGCCGAATAAAGATTGTTGGATTTTCATAAGATTATCTATTTTGATGATTTGACAAAAAAATGCTTTTCCCGTTGGTTTTCTGAATCAGATTTGCCTGTTTCTTTATAGTTTTACAAAAATGCAAAAAATGCATTTCTTTACCGTCAAAAACTGTCCGTGTTATGCAGCATATTTTATTCAGGGAGACACACGAATTTTCTATGAAGTGATTATGACCAGAAAAAGTATCCATTTCGATCCTTTTTCCCCGGTTCCTAAATACAGGCAACTGGTAAATTCCATTCTGGAGTCGGTGGAATCGGGAGGCATTAAAAAGGGAGAGAAGCTACCATCGATCAACCAGATCTGTACCGAATGCAACCTTAGCCGGGATACCGTACTGGTTGCTTTCAAGCTATTGAAGTCCAGGGGGGTTGTTTCGAGTCAGCCCGGAAAAGGGTATTACATCGCCAGTACCGATGTAGCGCAGGAAGAAAAAATTTTTATGGTTTTTGATGAGATGAATTCCTTCAAGGAAGAGCTGTATACCTCTTTTATAAACAGCCTGGATCTAAAAGCCAGGGTTGACATTTTTTTTCACCATTTTAATTATGAGGTATTTAAAAGCCTGATCCTGGGCAGTGTGGGGGATTATACGTCCTATGTGATCATGCCGGCAACTTTTGACAATACCAGCCATCTCATAGGGAAACTGCCCGGAGAGAAGGTGTATATCCTGGACCGCTTAAAAGAGGATCTCCACGGATACCCGGTTATTTACCAGGATTTTGAGAATGACCTGTACCAGGCATTGACCGAAGGATTGGATTTGCTGAAAAAATACAAAAAACTCACCCTGGTAAATCCCGGAGGCAAAGAACCGGTCGAAAGAGAAAAGGGATTCAGCAGGTTCTGCAAAGAGAATCATTTCCAATATGAAATTGTAAAAAGAATCCATTATTCATTCCCTGAGAAGGGCCATCTCTACCTTGTTATCTCTGACCGCGACCTGGTGAACCTTGTAAAAAATTCCAGGCAGAAAAATCTGCATCCCGGCAAAGATATAGGGATCATTTCGTTGAACGATACCCTGTTAAAGGAGATCCTCCTGGGCGGGATAACCACCATTTCAACCGATTTTAAAAGCATGGGCTCCGGATTGGCCGAAATGATCAGGAACAGGAAACGAGTCCAGGTTAGAAATCCATCCTCCCTGATTATACGGTCATCAGCCTGAACCTTTTTGTCTCATGCCATTCATTAGCTGTTTTAATAAAAGTAAATTAAT
>CAZNPV010000057.1:0-18311 GCA_964575025.1 uncultured Mariniphaga sp. | reverse complement strand
TTTGTTTCTCATCTTTTTGCCTGCTAATTTTCTGTTCCGGAACCGGACCAGGACCAGGACCAGGACCAGGACCCTCCCGCTTATAAGCGGGATGCTCTACCAACTGAGCTACTGAGTCATCCTTAACCCTTTATTCGTTAAAGGCGGGTGCAAAAGGTTTATTTATTTTTTTTCTACAAACCTCCTTAGTAGTTGTAAGCATTTATTTATGGATTACAGCTTAAGTGTTCGTGTGGAAGAATTCCCTTTTGTTGTTCAAAATGAATTTCAGCTTAATAATTACATTTTTATTTTGCATTTCTTTATCAACTTATGCTCAGAATGATGTGGAAGGGAGTGAAGATCATCCGATGATTTCCAGGTACGAGGGGGCTTATATTGTCGGTTTTGAAAAATATGATTATGATCGTCTGACCTTTTATACCGGAGAAGATGATAGTGAACTACAGGAGATTATGCCGGAAGGAGAGGTAACCCGTATCTTGTATTTCTTACCCAAAGGTTTGTCCGTTATGCAAGTTCAGAGAAACTATCAGATGGCGCTAAAGGATGCCGATTTTGAAATTGTGTATGAATGTTTCGGGGGGATGGATGAGATTCCAAATACAATTTTCTGGGATTTTGAAACAATTGGCGGCAGGAAATACAAAAACGTTTTTAATGGAAAAGATCACAGTTACTTTATGGCCCTGCTTCCAAAGGATGATAGTGATATTTTTGTTTCGGTGCGCACCATTCTTAGCGATTATGCTGACGCAGACCGTCAGCCGGTTAGTGCTCTTGAGGTTCTTGAAGAGAAACCTATGTCTACGGGCAAGGTTAAGGTCGAATTAAATGCAGAAGCCATGACAGAAGACATTAATGAAAAGGGAAGTGTCCGTATTTACGGTATTCATTTCGATACGGACAAAGCTACGATTAAGAAAAAATCTGAATCTGTGCTTGCCGAGATTGCTTCGCTTCTGCAGCAAAACCCGGATCTTAATTTGGGTGTTGTAGGCCATACTGATGCTACTGGTAGTATGGACCACAATATGTATTTATCGATGCAACGCGCTGAGGCAGTTGTTGAGTCGTTGACATCAGTTCACGGAATATCCGGTGAAAGGCTTACACCTTATGGAGTTGGACCTTTGGTACCTGTTGCCGGTAATGATGATGAGGATGGCCGCGCCCGGAACCGCCGTGTTGAGCTGGTAAAAATGCCGGAGCATTAAACGAGGTATCTTTTTAAATATTAGTATCTGACATCATAGTTTCTAAGCTTCCTGTTATCGTATGTTAATAATTTTGGTAGTTTTAAACGGTGATAAAAGAATACGCAAACTTTGGGATGCAAATTAATACCGCCAATGTGTTCCTTCATTCAAATTCAATGCTGCTTATGAAAAATACACTCATTCTTGTAGTCTGCTTCGTTCCCTTTTTGTTTTCCTGTTCCTCTGATTCCGGAAAATGGATTTCCCTTTTTGACGGGGAAACCCTGGATGGCTGGAAAATAGCCGAAGACCAAAACAGTTTCAGCGTTGAAAACGGAGCGATTAAATGCAACGGCCAACGGTCTCATCTTTTTCTGGAGGGAAAAACCTTTAAGAATTTTGAGTTTGAAACCGAAGTGATGACCCGGGAATCTTCCAATTCCGGAATATTTATTCATACGGAATTCCAGGAAGAAGGCTGGCCGCAAAAAGGATATGAAATACAGGTTAACAATTCCTATACCGGCAGCGCACAGTACCCTGAACTAAGGAAAACCGGGAGTATCTACGGGATCCGGAATGTCTATTACAAGGTTGTTGGCGATGATGAATGGTTTACCCTGCGCATCAAGGCGGTTGAAAACGAGGTCTCTGTTTTTATGAATGATGTTCAGGTCGTGGATTACATTGAAGCCGAAGATGCATGGCGCCCGGAGGGAAGGGAAGAACTGAAACTGAATGAAGGGACCCTGGCCTTGCAGGCTCATGATCCGGGCAGCACCGTTTATTTCAGAAATCTGAGGGTGAGAGAACTCCCTTCGGGGAATAAGCAGGAACTCCGGGTTGACAGGAATTTTGACGATAACATGACCAAACTTATGTTTTCAGGTTTTCCGGTCATTGATTACCATGTGCACCTCAAAGGGGGCTTAACCATTGATGAGGTAGTAGAAAATTCACAACGTCTGGGGATCAATTACGGGGTTGCCCCGAATTGTGGTTTAAAATTCCCGGTTACCGACGACAAAACGCTCTACGAATATTTGGAATCGGTGCAGGCTGCTCCGGTGTTTAAAGGAATGCAGGCTGAGGGGCGCGAGTGGATCACTCTGTTCTCAACCGAAGCAGTGGCTGCGTTTGATTATGTGTTTACCGACGCCATGACTTTCACCGATACCAAAGGAAGGCGAAACCGCATCTGGATACCGGAGGAAGTCTGGGTGGAGGACAAACAGGCGTTTATGGAAATGCTGGTCGGAAAGATTGAAGCAATCTTTTCACAGGAACCCGTGGACATTTATGTCAATCCAACGGTTCTGCCCGCAGAACTTGAACCGGAATATGATGATTTGTGGACGCAGGAAAGAAAGCAACGGGTGATCAATGTACTGGCAGAAAACGGTGTTGCGCTGGAGATTAATGCCCGTTATAAATTGCCGAAACCCGATATGATCAAAATGGCCCGGGATGCCGGTGTGAAATTTACCTTCGGAACCAACAATACCGGAAAAGATTTGGGGAATCTGGAATATTGCTTTCGGATGATTAAAGAATGCAACCTTACCCCCTCCGATATGTTTCAGATCAAACCGGATGGCCGGAAACCCGTTCAGGTGAAAGGACTGCCGGAGCAGGTTACCGGTTAATTCCTGGTTGTATGAATTCGGTATTCCTGAAACATAGTGTCATTCATGCCGACTGGCATGGTTTTCTTTCTGCTGAAATGCAGAAAAAGATCGCTGACACAGAACAGCAAATTGTTCACTCAGATTATACTCCCGGAGCAGCTAAAGTCTTGCATTTTCTGTCTGTACCGCTTAAAAAGGTAAAAGTTGTAATCGTTGGTCAGGATCCCTATCCGCAACCGGGAGTGGCTACCGGCCGTGCTTTTGAGGTTGGAACCCTTGCATCATGGACCACCCCTTTTGGGAATAGTTCATTGAAAAATATTCTGAGAGCCATCTACAAGGCATATACAGGAAAGATCATCCGTTACGGCGAACTTAAAACAAAGCTGGATCATGAATTTCCCGTACTTCCTCCCTCTCAGTTATTTGCCAGCTGGGAAAGCCAGGGGGTTCTGTTGCTGAACACTTCTTTTACCTGCCGTATCGGAGAACCGGCCAGTCATGCAACAATCTGGAGCGGATTTTCGAAAAGCCTGTTTGAATATATCTACTCATTTAATCCGGATAGTACCTGGTTTTTGTGGGGAAACCATGCCCGTCAGGCAATACCGGATTTACCTGTTCATAAAACAATCTGTTCAGGTCACCCCATGATGTGTTATAATAAACCCGGTCGTGATACGGATTTTCTGTATGGGAAAACCAATGGTTTTGAAAAAACAAAAAATGCAATTAACTGGACAGGAGTTAACAGAAAAGGGACTGATTTTTTGCCGGGAGTGCTTTTTTAAGAGGTGAAGCTTTCAATGTCACGCTTCAACCAGTATTTTTTTCATTTCCAGAACTTTTATAATTAATTTGATTAATTCTGTTTTCTCCAGGAATCTCCGGTTAATAACCAGATCAAAATCATTATCATGCCGGGTCACTTCTCCTATAGCCTTTCTGAAGGCCATTCTTTCTCTCTCAACCTTGTTGATAAAATCGATTGCCTCTTCCCGGGTTAGTTCGTTGTTATGCATTATGGTGCCGATCCGGAATTCAAGAGGGGCTACAAACCTGAGATGAAGGGAATTGTTTATATCCCGGGCTATGATGTGGCCGGCTCTTCCCACAATAATACAATGCCCTTCCTGAGCAAATGAATGAATTACATCCACCACGGTTTTGATGATCTTTCTTCCGCTTTTATAGTTTCTGCTGCCAAAAGCATAAAGAATGTCTTCCAGTGCATACCGGTCTGTTGTTTTAAAGATCTTGGCAACCCGGTTATAGTCCAGGTTCAGTTCCTTTGCACTTTCATGAAAAACCTCTTTGCTCATTACTTTCCATATTTTGCCTTTGTTCTCACTATTCAGTTTTTCAGCAAGGGCCCGTGCTACTTTCAGCCCGTTGCAGCCTACTTCCCGTGATATGGTAATAACAGGCCCCGGTTTTTGCTCTTTTAGTAATGAAGGAGGTTCTTCCATCAACCGTTTATTCAGATAGCTTGATAGTAAGTTTCTCATTTCGTTATACTTGTTAGTTTATAAGGTATATTTCAAACCCTTTCTGGCGGTATGCCGCCCGGATTCTTCATATTCTCCCTGGGGAGATGTCAGCCTGGCTGACAAATGGATGAATCGAACAATCTCCGGATCAGGATCCTGCTCCATCAGGATGCCTCGGGGATAGCCTTCCAGAAAACAGGCTGGCTGTCCTTTACGAATTATCTTTTTTTCTTTGAAATACGCAATTCAAAATTTTTTGTTTACCGGATTACACAATTTATGAAATAAAATGATTTTTCCCCAATGAATGGATAGAAATGTGATCCTTGTTTTTTCTGCTTATCCCTTATTTTGGTATATTTGTCCATGGTGGAGACAGCCAATGAATACTGAAAATTAAAATATAAAAGGATGTTTGATAAAAGTGTATATGTTCAAAGAAGAGAAAAATTACGGCAACAAGTACAACATGGTCTTGCTCTTATTCCGGGAAATGTAGATTCTCCCATGAATTACCCCGACAACACCTATTATTTCCGGCAGGATAGTAATTTTCTCTATTTTTTTGGTTTGGATTATCAGGGGTTAGCCGGTGTGATTGATTTTGATGAAGGCAGGGATTACATTTTCGGGGACGATGTTGAGGTAGAAGACATTATCTGGATGGGGCCTCAGACGCCTCTGAAAGAAAACGCAAAACGGGTAGGAGTGGACCATACAGCTCCTTTCAGGGCATTGTTTGAATTTATTGGGAAGGCAATCACGCAAGGGCGAAAAATACATTTTCCCCCGCTTTACCGGGGGGAAAGCAAACTGTTGATGGAGCAATTGCTGGGAATTTCTGCTTTACGGGTTAACGACTATGCTTCACTAGAGTTGATCCGGGGAATTGTGGCACTGCGTTCTGTAAAAGAATCTTGTGAGATCCGGGAAATTGAAAAAGCCTGTGCTGTGGGATATGAGATGCATGTTACCGCAATGAAGATGGCGCAGCCGGGAGTATCTGAGCAGCGTATTGCCGGAACGATCGAAGGGATAGCCAACACAGGAGGTGGGACCGTAGCCTTTCCCATCATTCTTTCACAAAACGGAGAAACCTTACACAACCACGACCATTCGCAGATTCTGGAAAAAGGACGCCTTATGGTGGTTGATGCAGGAGGAGAATCGGCCAATCATTATGCTTCCGATTTTACACGAACCATACCGGTGGGGGGGCGATTTACCTCAAAGCAAAAAGAAATATATGAAATTGTACTGGAAGCCAATAACAGGACCACAGAACGGATTAAACCGGGAGTGACCTACCGGTCGGTTCATCTGGCAGCATGTGAGGTTATTGCTTCAGGGCTTACCCGGCTGGGTATCATGAAGGGAGATCCCAGAGAGGCCGTCAGAAACGGGGCCCATGCACTGTTTATGCCCCACGGTCTGGGCCATATGATGGGCCTGGATGTTCATGATATGGAAGGCCTGGGACAGATCTATGTTGGGTATGACGAAGAAACCCGTCCTGCAGAACAGTTTGGACTGGCCAGTCTGCGCATGGGCAGAAAACTTCAACCTGGATTCGTGATCACCAACGAACCAGGGATCTATTTTATCCCGGCACTTATCGATAAATGGAAAACTGAAAAAATACATACCGGTTTTATCAATTTCCGGAAATTGGATGAATACAGAGACTTTGGCGGAATCAGGCTGGAAGACGATATCCTGGTAACCCCTGCCGGAGCAGAAATTATTGGGAAACGTATCCCCATTGATCCGGATGAAGTGGAAAAAACGGTCTCAGGTAAGTAAAAGGAAGTTTTACAGAACCTGATATTTCCAAATGTTGCTCCCCATTAGGCACTATCCGTCAATTTATAGAACGTAAACCCGGCAGGGAGGCTATGTAAGGGTATTTCGTGTAATTTTTGTTTTAAAACTTTGAGTATTCCTATGTAATTACCTATTTTCGTAGCCTGAGCGAGTGATAATAACTGTTTGCGAACAGTAAAATAATTTATGCAATGAACCCTGAAGATCTGAAAAACTCGGAAGAGTTAAAAAGCAATGTGCCTTCTGATCCTGAACAGCGCGAAGATGCTGTTGATGCTACCGGAGAATCTGTCGATACGAATAAAAAGGCTGAAAAAAAAGAGGAAGATAAAACAGTAAAAAAAACCGACAGTCCCAAACCCTCCAAACCCAAACAACCACCGGCCAACGAAATGGTAGTGAAAACCCCAAAAGCAGCAACGGAAAGTAAAAAATCGGTTAGCCAACCCAAGGAAGAGACAACGAAAGAAAAACCCGAACCGGAGAAAACTGAGCAAACTGAGCAAACAGAACCCGGGGATAAAAAACCAACACCAAAGAAAGATTCAGAAAATAAAGAAACACCTGAAACAAAAGGGACTGAAAAAAAGGAGCAACAGGCCGAACCGGATAAAAAAGAGCCAGAGAAACCAAAAACCGTGGAACCGGATTACGCTTCTCTTTCACAGGTGGAACTGGTAAATGCATTGCGGGACCTGCTTGACAATAATCAGGGAGAGGATATAAAAAAAGAGGTGGATGCGATAAAATCGCAATTTTACAAGCTCCTGAAAAAAGAAAACGAAGAAGCCAGAAGGAAGTATGTAAATGAAGGAGGATTGGAAGAGGAATTTACAGAGGAAGAAAATCCGTATGAGCAGGACATTAAAGACCTGTTAAAGCGTTACCGCCATATCCGTATTGAGTTCAGTAAAAAACAGGAGGTAGTAAAAGAACAGAATCTGGAATTAAAGTATCAGGTTATTGAGGAAATCAAGAACCTGATTAACAGGGAAGAATCAATTAACAAAACTTTTCAGGAGTTCAGGGAGCTTCAGGCACGATGGAGGGAAATAGGGCTGGTTCCGCAATCCAGGATGAACGATCTGTGGAATACCTATCATTTTCATGTTGAGAATTTTTACGATTACATTAAAATAAACAAAGAACTTCGGGACCTTGATTTGAAGAAAAACCTGGAAGCCAAACTGAAATTATGTGAAAGAGCAGAGGAATTACTGCTTGAGTCATCCGTTATCAAGGCTTTTAATGCCCTTCAGAAGCTGCATGAAAGATGGCGTGAGATAGGACCCGTACCCAGGGATAAAAAGGATGAGATCTGGGAACGGTTTAAATCAGCAACTTCAAAAATCAATAAGAAACACCAGGAATATTACGAAACAAGAAAGACAGACCAGAAAAAAAACCTTGAGGCAAAGAAGGCCTTGTGTGAAAAGGCTGAAGCAATTGCTGAATCGGAGATTAAAAACCATAAGGAATGGGATGCAAAATCGAAGGAGATGATTAAGCTTCAGAAAGTATGGAGAACCATCGGATTTGCTCCAAAAAAAGATAACAAAAAAATTTATGAACGGTTCCGGATAGCCTGTGATGCTTTTTTTGAGAACAGACGTGAATTTTATGCTAAAAATAAAGAGTTGCAGCAGAATAACCTGCAAATGAAGGTTGACCTGTGTGTCCAGGCAGAATCTCTAAAGGAAAGCACCGACTGGAAAAAAACGACCCTGGATTTCATCAATATTCAGCGTAAATGGAAAGAAATAGGGCCCATTCCCCGCAAACATTCCGAACAGGTATGGAAACGATTCAGGGCTGCCTGTGATTATTTCTTTGAGATGAAATCAAAATATTTCTCAGAAATCGATGAGGAGCAGGAAAAGAACCTTACACTCAAAGAAGACCTGATCAAAGAGGTCAACGATTACAAGGTGACCAAAGATGTGGATAAAAATCTGGAATCTCTGAAAGAATTTCAGCGCCGGTGGACTGAAATAGGGCATGTCCCTTTTAAGCAGAAAAATGAGGTACTCAAAAAATTCAGAGATGCCATCAACAAACATTTTGATGAATTGAAACTGGATGAATCAAAGCGCGACATCCTGAAATTCAGAAACAAGGTTTCCAATGTAACTGAAACTTCACGTGGGAAAAATAAAATCCGCTTCGAACGGGAAAAATATATGTCCAAATTAAAACAACTGGAGAATGACCTGGTTCTTCTGGATAACAACATCGGATTTTTTACCCAGTCAAAAAATGCAGAATCACTGATTGAGGATGTAAAACAGAAAATCGAGAAAACAAAGAAAAATATTGAACTCCTGAAAAAGAAAATCAGGATTATCGACGAGTACGACGATGAATAATTCCACCCTTTCCGGACACTAAGACAGGATCTGTTCAGAAATTTCCTTTCTTTGAAGGACATAGGAAGAAAACCAATATTATTATACCAGAGATTTCTCACATCCAATTTATTGTGTATTTTTGAATTTTTTTTAAGAATTGTTTTTTTATTGTGCTGGATACAAGATATATATTTGTTACCGGAGGTGTTACCTCCTCTTTAGGGAAGGGAATACTGGCTGCGTCATTGGCCAAATTATTGCAGGCGAGGGGATACTCGGTCACTATTCAGAAATTAGACCCCTATATTAATGTGGATCCCGGCACACTGAATCCCTATGAACATGGCGAATGTTTTGTTACCGAAGACGGAGCTGAAACGGATCTTGACCTGGGACATTACGAACGTTTCCTCAATGCATCGACCTCACAGGCGAATAATGTAACCACCGGAAGGGTCTATCAGGCAGTGATTCAAAAAGAACGAAGAGGTGACTACCTGGGTAAAACAATCCAGATTATTCCTCATATAACGGATGAAATAAAAAAACGAATACGCTACCTGGGAAACAGGGGCAATTACGATATCGTCGTGACCGAGATAGGAGGGACGGTTGGTGATATTGAATCGCTTCCCTACATTGAAGCAGTTCGCCAATTAAAGTGGGAGATGGGACACAAAGCATTGGTGATTCATCTTACATTGGTTCCGTACCTGCAACCTACCGGCGAATTAAAAACAAAACCTACCCAACATTCTGTTAAAGCACTGCTGGAAACCGGAGTTCAGCCGGACATTCTGGTTTTGCGTACAGACTACGAAATTAACAGAGCAATAAGGGAAAAAGTGGCGCTCTTCTGTAATGTTCAGATTGATTCTGTAATTCAATCCATCAATGTGCCGACTATTTATGAAGTGCCGTTGAAAATGCACGAAGAAAAACTGGATAGTACGGTGTTAAAAAAGCTCAGACTTGACGTGAAAGGAGAACCGGACCTGACGGCCTGGAACCGGTTTTTGAAGAAATTAAATAATCCAACCCGGAGTATTGCCATTGCTTTGGTTGGTAAATATGTTGAATTACATGATGCCTACAAATCGATTCACGAGGCCTTGATTCATGCCGGAGCTGTGAATATCTGCAAGGTGAACATTAACTGGATTCATTCTGAAGATCTAAATCCGGAGAATGTAGGGAAATTCCTGGAGGGGAATGACGGAATCCTGGTAGCACCGGGATTCGGGTACCGGGGTATAGAAGGAAAAATACTGGCCGCCCGGTTTGCCCGTGAAAAAAATGTTCCTTATCTGGGCATCTGCCTTGGAATGCAGATTGCTGTAATTGAATTTGCGCGGAACGTCCTGAACCTGAAAGATGCCGACTCAACAGAAATGAACCCTAAAACGCCCTATCCGGTTATCGACCTTATGGAACATCAGAAAGATATATCGGAGTACGGAGGAACGATGAGGCTGGGAGCCTATGAGTGCAGACTGATTGATAACGATTCCAATGTAAAAAAAGCCTATAATAAATTATCAATCAGAGAACGGCACAGACACAGATATGAGTTCAACAACCGCTTTCTGAAAGATTTTGAGAAAAAAGGGATGAAGGCTGTAGGTATGAATCCGGAAACTGACCTGGTAGAAATTATGGAAATTCCTGAACATAAATGGTTTGTAGGTGTTCAGTTTCATCCTGAGTTTCGGAGTACCGTTCTTAATCCCCACCCGCTATTTATTGATTTTGTTAAAAACGCGATGAAGAAATAAAATTATGGACAGGAATTCTATTTTAGGTATCCTTCTAATATTTGCCATATTGGTGTTGTTTTCTGTGATCAACAAGCCTTCCAGGGAAGAAGTGGAAGAAACCAAACGACTCAGGGATTCCATTGCCAGGGTTCAGGCTGAGAGAGACCTGCAACAACAGCTGGAACAACAGGCTGCTCAACCCGGGAACGAATTAGAAGAAGACACCCAGGATGAGGAGATCAGTTTGCAAAAGAAAATTGAAGAATTGGGAGTTTTTGGAAAAGCCTCCATCGGAGAAGAAAAATTCTATACGTTTGAAAACAACCTGATAAAAATAACCCTTTCAAACAAAGGGGCACGGATCTATTCGGTGGAATTAAAAAATTATCAGACGCACGATTCATTGCCTCTAATTCTTTTCGATGGACCGGAAACGCAGTTCAGTCTGAATTTCTTTGCCCGGAACCGAGGCATTCAGACTGACCAGTTATTCTTTGACCCTGATTTTACGGGCGAAAAAGTGGTCGTTTCAGGACCTCCGGTGAAAGAGGTAGATGCAGGAAATGAAAAAATTAACAATAAAAATCCCGGGGAAACAAAATCCATTGCCTTTAAAATTGAAACTGAGCCGGGAAAATCACTTGAATATGTATACACATTACACCATAATTCCTATAGGGTTGATTTTGATGTAAAAATGAACGGTTTAAATACGGTGATCGCATCCAATCAGTCTTTCCTGAGTTTTGTCTGGTCGTTTGATGTTCCACGGCAGGAAAGAATGTCGAAATTCGGGGAGGACCGGTATACCAATATCCAATACAAATTTTATGACGGGGAGCTGGAACAACTGAGCCAGAATAAAACGGACGAGGAAAGCCTGAGCACCCGTATTAAATGGATTGGTTTTAAGCAGTTGTTTTTTAATTCGACGATCATTGCGGAAGAATCTTTTCCCAATGCCAAAGTGGTTTCTGAAAAATACGAAGAAGATCCTGAATACCTGGCTAATTTTTTTGCTGATATTGCCTTGCCTTATGAGGGCAATCAGAACGAACACTTTGATATGCAGTTCTATTTCGGGCCCAACCATTATAAGACGTTGAGACAATATGATCTTGGTCTTGAACGGTTGGTTTACCTGGGGTATGCTATTGTACGGCCAGTCAATAAATGGCTTATTATTCCGGTGTTTAATTTTTTGCGGAACTACATCGGTAACTATGGGATCATTATCTTATTGCTGACGATATTTATCAAGACGTTGGTTTTTCCTTTTACCTATAAATCCTATATTTCGCAGGCCAAAATGAGGGCCTTAAAGCCTGAAATAGATGAGCTCAATAAAAAGTACGGGCAGGAAAAAGCCATGGAAAAACAACAGGCTACCATGGCATTGTACAAAAAAGCTGGAGTCAGCCCTATGGGAGGATGCCTGCCTATGCTTCTGCAATTTCCTTTTCTGATTGCCATGTTCTTTTTCTTCCCGACATCCATTGAGTTGAGGCAGGAAGGATTTCTCTGGGCCCATGACCTCTCCTCCTACGATTCCATTCTGGATTTGCCGTTTACCATTCCGATGTATGGGGATCATGTGAGTCTCTTTTGTCTCTTAATGACTGCTACCACGATTTTCTCAACCCATCTGAATTCACAATCCACAGCCAGTACAGGGATGCCCGGTATGAAAACCATGATGTATCTGATGCCCTTGTTTTTTCTGCTGTTGCTGAATAATTACGCTTCCGGATTGAGTTATTATTATTTTCTGGCAAACCTGATCACCATCGGACAAACCTATATTATACGGCGTTTTGTGGATGAAGATAAGATCAGGACTCAGCTTCAGGAAAATAAGAAAAAAACGGTCCAAAAATCCAAGTTTCAGAAACGGCTGGAAGATATGGCCAAACAACAAGGCAGGCCGTTACCAAAAAAGAAATAAGAGGGCTCTACACCGATCTTTTTTTTATCTGTTTTAAACTTTTTGCAAATTACTTTGTCCAACTAAAAGTAAAATTAAAATTTAATGAGATGAAAAAATTAGGTTTATTAGTAACAGCTTTATTCGTAACGTTTGTTTTTGTCAATGCACAACCCGGGAATTTTGATCCGGAGGCTATGATCCAACGTCAGGTGGATCAAATAAAAGAAGCCTGTGACCTGACTGATGAACAGGTGCCTCAGGTGAAAGCGGTTGTAAAGAAGTACAATGAAAAAATGATGGAAATGTTTCAGGGAATGGGGCCTGATGGTGATCGGGAAGCAATGCGTGAAAAAATGACGCAAAACCGCGAAAACCAAACCAATGAAATTAAGGAGATCCTTACCGATGAACAGGATGCCAAGTATGACGCATTCCTGGAAGAACAGGCCGAAAGGTTCAGAAACAGAGGAGGCGGAGGTTTTGGAGGATAAATTTTGGATTAGTTTAGTTTAGTTAGTGGAAGGCCTGTGTGTTACAGGCCTTTTTTTATGGGGATGCTATTTTTTTTGCAGCCATTTTAATTGCTGTAATCGCTGCTTCATCCCCTTTGTTCCCATATTTTCCGCCGGCTCTTGCTATTGCCTGTTCCTGGTTTGCGGTGGTAAGAACACCGAAAATGAAGGGAAGGTTGTATTTCAGATTGAGTTCCATCGTTCCCTGTGTAACTCCCTGGCAGATGAAATCAAAATGTCTTGTTTCTCCCTGAATAACGCACCCCAGGAGGATGATCGCATCAAAATCCCCTGACTCCGCCAACAACTGTCCTCCAAGGGGAAGTTCAAAGCTCCCTGGTACATAACTGAGTGCTATGTTTTCTTCTTTTGCACCATGCTTTTTTAAGGTGTTTTTTGCACTTTCTGCCAATGCAAAGGTAATTCGCTGATTCCACTCTGAAACGACCATTCCGAATTTCATGTGCTCTGCGGAGGGAACCCGGGTAATATCATAATCAGATAAGTTTTTTGTGGCCATGGCAGATAGTTAAAAATATTCCTTCTGAAGGAAGGTTCAGGGAATCTTGCTGATCGGTTCAGTAGCCCAGCTCGGTTTCAACACGCGCAATAAATTTATCTACATTGCGGGCTTCTGTTGATTCAGGATACTCCGTTTTTATTCTTTTATATAAAGCAAGGGCATTTTCCAGGTCATCCATTGACTCCATCAGAGTGGCTGCTTTTTGCATGTAGATAGGGGAGGTAAATGCATTGTTGTTCAGAGTATACGCTTTTTTATACTGGGCTAACGCTTTATCCTGGTTCCCCAACTCGAGATAGGCATCACCCAATGCACCTTCTTTAACGGGCTCCAACAGAATATCATGGGTTTTAAAATCACTCAGGTATTCAATGGCATCTTCATACTGTCCCATGTGCAGGTAGGCGATTCCGGTATAGTATTTTGCCAGATTGGCTGATTTTGTCATTCCGTACGTGTCGATGATATCCAGGAATCCCAGATAGTTTCCATCTCCGTTAACCGCAAGGTTAAACGAATCCTGTTCAAAATAATTCTCAGCCATAAACATTTGTGATTGCGCTTCCTCCTGCCTGGGTTCTACATAAAATTTACGTACCCCCAGGTATATCACAACAACTGCCAGAATACCCAGGACAATATAGGTAATGGTCTTCTGGTTATCTTCAATAAACTGTTCCGTCCGCGTTAGGGCCGATTCAATTTCCTGCAAATTATCAGCTTGTTGAGTTTTCTTTTTTGCCATTTTTCACGTTTTCAGAATTGTGTCGCAAAAATAGCTTTTTTTTTATAACCTGCCCGAAATCGTCCATACAATTTTGAATAATAATCAACATGCAGATGTTATTCCTATCTTTTTTTTAGTTTTGTTTTGCCTGGAATAAAATGACAATGTATATTAAAGAACTCACAGCCGTTAATTTTAAAAACATTGGGGAAACAACCTTGCGTTTTTCCGGGAGGCTGAATTGTTTTGTAGGCGACAATGGAGCAGGTAAAACCAACCTGTTGGATGCTGTATATTACCTTTCATTCTGCAAAAGTTACTTTCAGGCAACCGACCAGTTCAATATAAAACATGAAGAGAATTATTTTATGCTGAAAGGGCGTTACAAAAGGCTTGGGTCTGAAGAAAATATTCATTGCAGTATACAAAAAGGAAGCAGGAAACAATTTAAAAGAAATGCAAAAGTATATGAAAAACTGGCCGACCATATCGGTTTATTGCCCCTGGTAATGATCTCTCCTTCCGATAAAGTTCTGATCCTTGGAGGAAGCGAAGAAAGAAGAAAATTCATTGATGGTGTGATCTCCCAGTTTGACCATGAGTATTTGCATAACCTGCTTAATTACAACCGGGCGCTGGGCCACCGAAATGCGTTGCTCAAACAATTTGCTGCTGAAAACCGGTTCGATGCGGAAATGCTTGCTGTCTGGGATACACCCCTTGTTGAGTATGGTGAGAAAATATACCTCGCAAGACGGACTTTTATTGAAAAGCTGATCCCCGTGTTCCGACATTATTATGCTTTGATCTCAAAAGGAAATGAACAGGTCGACCTGATCCATCAATCGGATTTTTATACCCAACATTTTGAAGCAGCTTTTAAGAATGCACTGACCAGAGACCGGTTCTTACAGTACACTACCGTTGGAATCCATAAAGAGGACCTGAATTTGCATATTGACGGCTATCCGGTAAAAAAACTCGGGTCCCAGGGGCAGATTAAAACATACCTGGTGGCCCTGAAACTGGCTCAATTTGAATTTTTAAAAGAAATATCAGGAATCAGACCTATTCTTTTGCTCGATGATATTTTTGACAAACTGGATAAAAACAGAGTGGAGGAAATTATCAAACTCGTTTCCAACGAACATTTCGGCCAGATCTTTATTACCGATACCAATCGTGAACACCTGGATGGGATCGTTAAAGCAACGGCTAAAGAATACAAAATATTTACCCTGAAAAACGGAAAGGTTTCAAAAGAAGAATGAGAAAAAGTGAAATCCGGAAAATCAATGAATTGTTAGCCGTTTATATCGATGATATGAATATCGGCTCCAGATTGAAGGAAGTGGAGGTGCTTCATGCCCTGGAAAAAGTATTGGGGAAGCTTTACCACTATGCAGGCCGGATCTCAATCAAACAGGGAGTTTTGTATGTACAGGTTGAATCACCGGTGGTAAAGTCCGAATTGATCATGAGGCGTGAAGAGATCAGAAAATTGTTAAATAAAAAGGTGGGACAGGAAATTGTGAAAGATATCCGGTTCAGGTAATCCCCGGAACAATCTTCCTGTATCTTCTAACCCCGGATTATCTATTTCCTGATCGGACTTTTTTGCAGTAAGCTTTTAAAACCGTTCCGTTTTTGAAAAAAAGAAGTCGCTTTCTATGATGGCATTTGTATCGCTGTCGGAACCGTGTATGGCATTTCTCTGGACATCTGTGGCAAATAATTTCCGGATCGTACCGGGAGCAGCTTTTTGCGGATCTGTTGAGCCGATCAGTTTCCTGAAAGCTTCCACTGCATTCTCCTTCTCAAGAATAAAAGCCAAAACAGGCCCTGAACTCATAAATTCCACGAGGCTTTCAAAAAAAGGTTTTCCTTTATGGACCGCATAGAATTGTTTGGCCCGTTCCGGAGTCAGCCGGGTGTATTTCATCCCCTTAATGACAAATCCGGATTCATTGATTATTTTTAATATGGCTCCGATATTGTTATTACGGATTGCATCGGGCTTGATCATGGAAAATGTCTGGTTCCCTGACATACTTTTGCGTTGAAATTTTTATGGCCGCGAAGGTACTAAAAATTGCCTGTTTTATAGCCTTCAACCAATGCAGAATTTCTATATTTGTTCCCTTAAAACATACAGATTTGAAAAAGATTGATACAGAACTGATTAAAAATGTGACATCTGTATTTGATTCGGCTGAGAAAAAAATTGCAGTCATAACCCATCAGAATCCCGATGGAGATGCTGTGGGTTCAGCAACCGGATTGGCAAATATTCTCGTGAACAGGGGACATAAAACAGTGGTGGTTTACCCGGATGATTTTCCAGCTTATTATAACTGGATCGAATGCAAAGCGGAAACATACATCCACCGTTCCGGGAAAAAACAAGCTCGTACTGCTGTTTTGGAAAGTGATGTCCTGTTTTGTCTTGATTTTAATGACCCTTCGCGAACAGGTGCCCTTGAAAAAGTCATTCAGAATTTTGAGGGGATAAAAATCCTGATTGATCACCATCCGGATCCGCAGGAATTTTGTGATTTTGCTTTTTCAGACATTTCCAGTAGTTCCACTGCAGAATTGGTTGTTGATGTTGTTGTTGCTCTCGGTTTTCAGCAATACATAGACAAATCGGCAGCTGAATGTCTGTATACCGGAATCATGACCGATACAGGCTCTTTCAAATATAATATATCCAATCCGGATACGTTTAAGGTTGTGTCTAAGCTTCTGGAATATGGGATTAATGCCGATCGCATCCATGCACAGGTATACGATAATTTTTCAGCCGGAAGGATGAGGTTGCTCGGGTATTGTCTGAATGAAAAAATGGAAATTTTACCGGATTTTCACACCGGTATCATAAGCATTTCCATGGAAGAGCTGAAAAAATTTGATTTCACACCGGGTGATACGGAAGGATTTGTCAATTATCCGCTGGCTGTTGGAGGAATCGTTTTTTCAGCCTTGTTTATCGAAAAAGAAGACCGGGTGAGGTGTTCCTTCCGGTCAACAGGGAACTTTCCTGCCAACCGGTTCTCTGCAGACCATTACAATGGAGGCGGGCATCTGAATGCTTCCGGGGGTGAAACGGATGAAACGCTTGAACAATCATTAAAAAGGTTCAAGCAACTTTTACCCCGTTACTTGCATCTGTTAAAAAGTACAGCCAATGAATTAAAAAACAAGGGATGAAGAAAAATATTTTTATAGGGTCAGGATTTTTGCTTTTTCTCGTTTTGATAAGTTCCTGTCTGGACGTCGAGGAGCGAACGCAGGAAACAGAAAGACAGGAACTGAAGGAATACCTGAATAACCTGATAACTCATAACCACGATGTGGATACAACCGATCTGGGGGTTTATTATGTCATGATAGACCCCGGAGAAGGCCCTTTCCCGCAACAGGGGGATACCCTGACAATCGGGTATGCCGGATTTTTTATCGATGGGAGTATGTTTGAGTCTACCGAACTTAGTTCTGAAACCGGAGATTATACGTTTATTTATAAGGTCGATCCCCTGATCCCTGGATTGGAAGACGGGCTCAGCCTGATGAATAAAGGAGCAAAAATGGAGTTTATCATCCCTTCTGAACTGGCCTATGGTGCACAAGGAACCATGCAGATCCCAAAATATGCAACGTTGGTTTTTGTGGTCCGGATGATTGATATTAAAACTGTGCAATAACAGCTAAAAAAAAGTGAAAAATGAAACAAATAAATAAGGTTACCCTGGCTGTCATGCTATTCAGTTTTGCAGGATTTGTTTTTACTTCATGCGATAGCAATGAAGACCTTGAGAAGCTTCGTGAAAGGGAGCTGGAACTGCTGGCCGATTATGTTTCCAGGTACAACGAAGAACACAATGTGGAGCTGAACCCTTTCGTTTCGGGATTGTACTATATAGAGATTGAGGAAGGAGAGGGGGATACCATACGGATAGGGGATAAAGTGCAACTCTGGTATAATACCTATTTGCTCAGGGATACCTCATTGGTGGATTCAAATATGGAAGGCGGCCATAAATACAATCCCATGGAATTTACCGTAGCCCTGACCGATTATTCTACAGTGGTCGAAGGACTTAACGAAGCGGTGAAATATATGAAACCCGGAGGAAAGGCTTTTCTGATTGTTCCCTCGCAGATTGCTTACGGACAGGATGGAAGCTATGGGATCCCTGCCTTTTCGACCTTGTTGTTTGATGTTGAAATTTATAAAGTGTTTCGGGCCGAAGATGAAAGGTAAGAACCAGGGATCAATGGGATCAGTATAGATCAGTATAGATCAGTATAGATCAGTATAGATCAGTATAGATCAGTATAGATCAGTATAGATCAGTATAGATCAGTATAGATCA
>CAZNPV010000056.1:17830-19587 GCA_964575025.1 uncultured Mariniphaga sp. | reverse complement strand
CCGGAGACCGGAGACCGAAGTCCGGAGACTGGAGACCGAAGACCGGAGTACGGAGATCAGGGACAATCATTCTCTTTGAGTGTTTCATATTATCATGCTCGTTTATAATCCTATGGATTAAATAAAATACCACCTTCTTTGATGGTGGTTTCTTTATTTCATTTCAGGCAATTCAGGTTTTGCGGTTTCTGATTTAATCAAGGCAGTTGCCAGATCCTTTTTTTTCCAAATCCCAGCCGGTTGTCGGTCATTTTGATATAATGCAATTTTATGATCCAGAGGGAGGTATGCATCAGGATGGCATAAGGGAATCTTTTCAGATAGGCGGATCGGGTTTTTTTTAGCAGGGTTCCTATGGGTTTTTCCATCGTTCCACGAAACTGGATTCCCTGAATTTTTCCTACTATTTTAGTCTCAAGCACAATGCTTCCGGCGACTTCCGGATTTTTCCGGACTTCCTTAATATGACGGGTTTCTTCGTCGGAAGTAAAAACCAGCAGGTTTTCTTCCTCGAGGTATGCATAAAAACAGTGGGCACACCAGGGAGTATTGTTGCCTGAAGTGGCCAGCGTGAGAACATGATGTTCCCTGATAAAATCGGTGATTCTTTTTTCCGGTTTATGCATGCTTTTCAGGTGGAGTTACTGTTTTACAATTTTCTGAACAAAGGGTCCGGAGGGGTTTTCTCCTTTTATAATGTAAATCCCGGGCGGCAGATCCCCCAGGAATATTTTATGCAGAGCGTGGGGAATCTGTTTGATCCGTTTTCCTGAGCTGGTATATACATCCAACTTCCTTAGGCTGCTGTTATCCGGAACGGACACATGCAGAAATTCCGTAACCGGATTGGGGCTGAGCCGAACCCGGTCGTTTTTGTACAACCAGGGGACTTTTAAAACAGTCCCTTTTTTTGCGATCAGCCACCACTCCGGGTCTATTTCAATTTTTCCCACCATAAATCCCGGATCAACAAAAAATTCCTGACCGCTGAATGTATGTTCCAGTCTGAAATCCGAGGAGTCGGTTTCAGATGGATTGTAGCACCTTATCTGTACCGGCATTTCAAAGAAAGGGACCGATGGGTGGGATGTTTCCTGGGAAAGGGTGATTTGTAACAGATTTTCTTCATTTTGGGCATAAGAAGCTGAATAGATCGGGAATCCTTCGCCGTAGTACCAGTCATTAAAAAATTCATCCAGGGAGGTATCGGCATGCATCTCCAGGTGTTCCACCAGTTTTTTATGGGTAACAAATCCGTAGGCTGTTTCCGGGTCATTCAGGTAGTTGTTGATGGCAGCTAAAAGGACATGGTCTCCCAGGATCCACCGAAGCATGTGCAGCAGGTAGGCTCCTTTTGAATAGGATAGTCTTCCGTTGAAGATGCGTGAGATATCGGTTGTATCAGCCACATATACTGAACCTCCGGGTTCTGAAGTAATACGCCGGACCAGTTGTTCCCGCCAGACAGGCCACCACACACCGTCGAGCAGGTTCTCGTAAGCCAGTCCGGTAGCCCAGGTGGCAAAACCTTCATTCAGCCATATATCATGCCAGCTTGACAAGGTAATGCAATCGCCAAACCACTGGTGGGCCAGTTCATGGGCAATCGGGTCAAATCCAAAATCGGATAAAAAACTCATGGTCTGGTGTTCCATACCCCCTCCCCAACCGAACTGGGCATGTCCGTATTTTTCATCTGCAAAGGGATACATACCGAATAGCCCGTTATACAGTTCCAGAATTTCAATGGTTTGCGG
>CAZNPV010000056.1:0-17730 GCA_964575025.1 uncultured Mariniphaga sp. | reverse complement strand
ATCCATGGAGTCAATTTTATCGGAAAGGCTTTGTTTGCAGGGCCACCAGTTTTTTGCCCCGTACGGTTCCGAGAGGGTCCATATGATTGGGATGTGGTTATGTTCCGACCGCACAAAAGCGCCCATCCCAATATCTTCCGGAACCCCTTGATAGAACAAGGTCAGTGAATCGATGCCTGTCCGGTTAAAACCCTGATCACACCGGATCCTTATGAGGTCATTCTCATGGCTGAAATCAAGATGCTTTCCCTGCCGGATCACCGAATCGACCGTTAAGGATCCCGAAAGATCGAATTGTAATCCCTCCAGTTCCGGATCCAGAATCATAAACCGGGAAGCAACCGAACCCCTGATATAGGTAATCTCCGGATTTATTGTCCATTCCATGCGCTGATAGACCAGATCGTAAGCGGCATACGTACCGTTTTCTTTTTGAGATGTTTTTCCCTTATGGAGCAGTGCCTTTGTTTCACCAAACCGGTCATACAATGCGGTTGAAGGCCTTTGGCCCTTTGCGGTTAATGCAGTAAGAACGAATACAAAGAACAGGAACCGGTATTGTATTCCATGGTATAGATTCTTTCCCGGGGCTTTTTGTGAAACCTGCCTGACGGAAGAAACCTTTCCTGCTGAAGCGAGATGTTTTTTCCGTGAACCAGCCTGCTTTGCGGGAAGTATTTTCATGGTTTGTATCATACTATGCGGGAGGTTTATCCCTGATCCTTCAAAACAATTTTGCGTATCGATTCAGCTACTTCTTTCATCAGCCACTGGGGAGTCGATGTGGCGCCGCTTATGCCCACTGTCTTCACTTTAGTAAACCATTCCGGATTTAGTTCCTCAGGCTTTGAAATAAAGTAAGAATCAGGATTGTGTTTTTTACAAACCGCATACAGCGATTTTCCATTGGAGCTTTTTTTCCCGGCAACAAATACAATCCTGTCGTGTTTTTTTGCGAATTTTTCAAGTTTGGGAATCCGGTTTGCAACCTGACTGCATACGGTATTATGTATGTTCAGGGGGGTGTTCCCGTTCATTCTGTTGTGGATTTTCTGAGCCAGTTGGTTAAATTTATCAACCTGCCTTGTTGTTTGAGAAAAAAGGGTCACCGGACGGGAGAAATCAATTTCCCGGAGATCCGGTTCATCCTGAATAATAATGGCCTGGTACCCGGTTTGTCCGTTTAAGCCGATTACTTCGGCGTGTCCTTTTTCCCCGAAGATCACAATCTGCCCGTTTTGCTGTTTATTTTCTTCGTACGCTTTCTTTATTTTTTTCTGAAGAAGCAGCACCACCGGGCAGGTAGCATCAATAAGGGTTATGTTGTTTTTTGCTGCATACTGGTAGGTTTCTGTTGGTTCTCCGTGGGCACGGATTAAAACCGTGCTGTTTGTTTTTCTGAAAAACTCTTCCCGGCTGATCGTCTTTAATCCGAGTTTTTTCAGCCTTTTTATTTCCTGTCCGTTGTGGACGATATCTCCAAGGCAGAAGAGTTCCTTTTCATTTTTGAGTGATTCTTCGGCGATGTGGATGGCGTTCACTACCCCGAAGCAAAATCCTGAACTTTTTTCTATTTCAATTTTCATAGGTATGGATCACTTCTTTTGCTTTTTGTAAAGCCCATTCAAGCTGACCCTCAATGGTCAGGTTGCTGTTATCGAGAACGATGGCATCTTCGGCTTTTCGCAGGGGGCTTTCTTTTCTGTTCTGGTCTATATAGTCCCGTTCGCTGATATTTTTTATCACCTCTTCCATGGTTACTTTCTGGCCTTTACCCAAAAGTTCATCGTACCGTCTTTTTGCTCTTATTTCTTGGGATGCCGTCATAAAAATTTTTAATTCAGCTCTGGGAAAAACCACGGTACCAATATCACGGCCATCCATAACAATGCCTCCGTTCGCACCCATTTCCCGCTGAATCTGAACCATTTCTCTGCGCACTTCTTTAATGGCGCTCACAGGGCTTACATTATTGGAAACATTCAGGCTACGAATTTGTTCTTCCACATTTTTGTTGTTCAGGAAGGTGGTATTTTTTTCAGTTTCCTGAACGAACTTGAAGGAGATGTAGATATTCTTTAATCCGTTAATGATTTTATTTTTATCCGGCACCCGGTTATGGATCCATCCGTTTCTCAATGCCACGAGGGTAACCACTCGGTACATGGCACCGCTGTCGATATAGGCATAACCCAGCTCCCGGGCCAGTGATTTTGCCAGGGTACTTTTTCCACAGGACGAGAATCCATCAATAGCAATGGTGATCTTATGATGCGGCATAGGATATCTGTTTTCAGTGTCTGAGCAAAGATACAGTTCTTTTTTCAAGAATAGAATGTAGATTTTTCAGAAGACATCATTCAGATTAACAGCCAGCGAAATGAGGTTCGAGGATCCTGCCAGGTGGAACCGGGAAGTGGCAAAATCGAGTCTGAACCGGTTTATGTGAATTCCAAAACCCAGGGAGAACCCAACCGTTGAAGTCCTTTCGCCGAGCATCAGTTCCTGGCGGCGCTGATAGTTGTAGCCTGCTCTCAGCGTGAAGTTTTTTGAAGGAAGCAATTCAATTCCCAACACCAGATGCCGCATAATCTGTTTTCCAAAACTCTCCTGTGGTTCGTAAATGATGACTTCATCGGCTGTTTCCTCATCCGGGTCCGGATTTGCGAGGTCCCAGTGGTTAAGATGATGTGCTGTAATATGTATCGCTACCGGGGCGTGGGCCAGCTTGCCGGACAACCCTGCCTGAAGGTCGAAAGGTAACCGCTCACGGTTACCGTCCTGGTAATAGGTGGAGAGCTGTATCCCGAGATTCCTGACCACCAGCCCTGCATTTGTCAATCCGTTTTTGCTGAGGTAGCTTATTCCAAGGTCGGTAGCCAGACCAAAGGAAGCATAGCTTTCAAAAACAGAATATACAGGCTTGAGAATTGCTCCATATCTCAGGCGCCCGTAATGATTTGAATAGATCAGGTTGAGGGCATACTCCGCGGCTTTAAATTCATTTCCGGTCAATTCCCCTGTTTCGGTGGTTCCCGTGAAAGTTCCGTAGTGGATGTAATGCATGCCTGCAGCAAAATTCCCTATTCCTTCAAAGGTTCTGGCATAGGAAGCATAACCGTAATGGATATCCGCAAAGTAATCAATGTAATTGAAAAGGAGATGACCTGACATGCCCGAATCCAGCGAGGAAGGATTGGAATAAGCGAGGTTAAGGTCTGTATGATCGTTGATGGATACCTGTACTCCCCCTAAGGCGGCTACACGTGCAGAATTAGTCAGATCAAGGAACTGATAGGTACGCTCTCCCCCGATCTGGGCATATGAAGCGACCGGAAAAACAATCAGGAAAAGAAAAAAAAACTGCCTGAAGCCCATGGGTTGATGAATCATTTATAATTATCCATAACGCCAAATATAGGTTTTTATTTTTGAGTTTGTCTATAATAAAAAACTCTCTTTCCGGTGAAGGGATTGCCGGAAGGCCCATTTTTTTTGTGATGTCAGCCCCGCACCCCGCAACTCAGACCCCATGAATTTCAACGGCTTTTTTTTGTTTTCCGGGGCGTTTTCTTTTGATCTGTGCCAGGAAGAGCCCGGTAACCACAACTGCAATTCCAGCCATATGTTGCAGGGTGAGTGGGTCTTTCAGGATAAAGAAGGATAAAACAGCGACAAAAACCGGGATCAGGTTAACGAAGGTATTGGAACGGTTAACTCCCAGTTTGCGGATGCTATCGGTAAAAAATACAAAAGCAAGGGTGGATGAAAAGATCGCAAGAAGGATTATGGCCCGGAAAGCTGTCGGATCATAAGGGGTATGAATAAAACTTTTGAAATCGAGTACCAGCCAGAGGGGCAGAAAAAGAAGAATTCCAAAAATATTCTGCCACGCGATGATGGTGTATGTATTGTAGCGGGGGGCCAGATTTTTCAATACAATGGCGTAGCCTATAGCCGCAAGGACAGCACAAAATTCCAGGCCTACCCCCAGAGGTGAGGCATCGAAACGGAACGATCCGTTTAAAACCACCATGGCTACACCGACAAAGGAGAGCAACATACCCGCAAGGTTCATCCAACTGATCTTTTCCTTATGAAAATACCAGGCGGCTATAGGCGTGAGCAGAGGAATGGTTGCAACAATGACCGCTGCTGCTGTCGATGAAATATATTTGAGCCCGTAACTTTCGCCCAGGAAATATATAAAAGGTTCAAAAAACGACATCAGAAACATCAGCTTTATATCCTGGCGGTTGATCTTTTGCAGCTTTTTCAGGTAGGCAGCCAGGGTTAGAATAAGAACAGCAGAAATGGCCAACCTGAACAATACCACTGTGATGGGTTGGTATGACCGGTAAGCGATCTTAAACCATATAAATGAAAAACTCCAGAAAAAAGCAGCCCCCAGTGCCGATCCGTATCCCAAGAAGCCTTTGTTTTTCATCTGATTAAAATTGTCTGTTCATGCACTTGTTCAGTCTGTTCATCATGGATAAGAGCCGTTGTCCGGTGTTCATCAGGGGACAATGGCAGATCGCGATGCGGTTTCCTTATCCTGATACCATTGAAATAAAAACAGAAGATGCAAAAGTAAGGATTCCTGAACTACGGAAAAATAAAATCTGCGGTTATTTATGGAGTACTTTTGACAGAAAAAGGTAGGTGATCAGGGAAATGGAAATTCCAAAAATATTGGGATCTAGATGCAAGGGCAATTCAAATTGTGAAACGGTTAGTCCTAAGGTGGTTGAGCCTCCAAGGATCATGGCCCAGAAGGCGCCGGTACTGCTGGGATTTTTATGAAAGAGGGCTGCCAGTACCGGAATGAATAATCCCGAAACCATAAAAGCGTAGGAATACAACATGAGATCAAGGACACTGGGGGCCCACAACGATAAAATCAGCGCAAACGCCCCCAAAAGGAAAGTAGCCATTTGTGAGAGGCGCAACACTTTTTTCGATGTTTTTATTTTCAGTATATCGGTAACGATATTTCCTGAAGCTGCCATCAGGCAACTATCTGCTGTTGACATAATTGCTGAAAAATAAGCCGAAAGGATGATCCCGGTCAGGCCAACCGGAAGAATGGTTTTCAGCAGGAGGGGCAGCCCAAGTTCCGGATCAATAGTGGTTCCATCGTTAAATTCACTGAGGGGAATGATTCCCTGGTCAAACGCTACTTTAGCAAACATTCCCAACAGAGCTCCGGTAAATGCCATAACCGGATATTCAAATATTCCGGCAATAAACCAGGCTTTGCGCGCTGTTTTTATCGTTCCGGCAGCATAAATACGCTGGTATAACGTCATGCCGATAAACCAGATTGGCAAAATCGTAGCAAACCAGTTCACAACCTGTTGCCAGGTTACATTGGAGAATTTCAAAAATTCGGAAGGTAAGGTTTCTTTGATTTCAGAAATTCCCCCGATGGAAAAATAACTGAAAGGGAGCGCAATGAAAACAAGGCCAAAGAGAAGCAATGACCACTGGATCGTGTCGGTATAGATAACGGCTTTCAGTCCTCCAATGACGGTATAAACCACAGCAATAACTCCCATGATAATGAGAGCCTGGTTCAGGGATAATGCCGGAAAGGATGCCGATGCCAGTTTGGCCCCGGCAAGGATCTGTGAACTGGTAAATCCCAGGTAGCCTATTGCAGAAATAATACCGGCAATGAATGCCACCCTGGGGTTAAAACTGTTTTTCAGAAATTGCGGAAAGGAGAGCAGGTTGTGTTTTCTGGAAAGGTTGGATACCTTGGGAATTAAGAATACAGCACTTAACCAGGCTCCTAAAAGGCCTGTAAAAAGAAGCCAGCTGCCTGAAATGCCCATAACAAATCCGAGTCCTCCAAGGCCGATGGAAAAACCCCCGCCTACATCGGTTGCCACCACAGACAGACCAATATGCCAGGCCCCCATCTTCCGGCCTCCAACATAATAATCATCCATGTTTTTATTCCTTCGGAAAAAATAAATACCAACCGAAAGCATAAAAACGAAATAGAGGGTAAAAATAAGGATATCCAGCCAATGCATATCGATACTTATTGATGAACCTCTATTTTAATGGTTTTTTTGTTTGTCTGATCAAGCCTTTGGATTGAAGGCTTGTTAAATGTTCCTGACCTTTTTTATACGACAGTTTCAAGGCTCTTAAAATATCTCCGTAATAGGCCGGACCATTGGCATACAGGAAATGTATTATTTCTTTTTCGGTATTATTTTCCGTTTTGCTGACTTCCGGATCGATAGGGTTATTCTGCATCATAGGGTGTTGTTGTTTTTGTCACTTTTTTGTTTTCCTCCAACAGATTAAATCGTTTGCAGTTTTTCCAGCCTTTCATGCCCCGGTTGCAAAAAACATTCTTTATCAGGTACCCTGGTTTTTTAAGGCCCTCCACTTCTCCATTATAAACCGGACATGTATCCGCATAAGGGCATAATCTTCCAAGATGCATATTTCCTCGTGTCATAACAGGTGTTTATAATAAACGTTCATACTTTCTATTTCTCCGGAAATGTTGGTATTGTTGATCAGGGTGCCTGAAAACTTATAGCCTGCTTTCAGGAAGGTTTTGTTCATTCCCGGGGCTTTTAACCGTGCAATGGTATAGAGTGTTTTTATGTTTATTATCTTCATTTCGTTTTCCATTGTGATCAGTAATTTGAACGCTATATTCTGCCCCCGGTATTCCGGAAGGGTGGCAAAATCTGTCATTTCCGCATTTTGATTTGTAAGGTCCAGTTCCGCAGATGAAATACCAACCAGCTTCTGGTTGTCGAAAATTCCGAAGTATACAACGGAATGATCATCCATATTTTTCAGAATGTATTCTTTGTCGAATATCGGAAACGGATACGTTTGAAAAACCTGTTTATATATACCGGTAATCTGATCTGCATCTTTATTATTGAGTATCCGGATCAGATATTTTAAGGGATGTTTGTATTTAAGTTTGCGGCTTTTCCGGACACTGGTTGCCAGTTCATAAAAAGCTGAAAGTTCATCCACAGGTTTTAATTCCCTGGTTTTATCGAAAAACCTTGATACCAACAAACAATCTTCCTGTCCACTGTAGTATCGGGGAATATAGGCTTCAATGGAATAATCGTTTTGAAGAAACGGAACAACGGCACTGGCAGGAACCTTTGCAAAGATTTTGGTATACCTGTTTTTTTCAGCCAGTTTTTCCAACGCAGAGAGAGATTCCGGAAAATCTTCCCATGAAAATTTAATCAGGTATATCCGGTTGTTGAGTTTTCCATGTTGTATAAGTTGATTTCCCAGTTTTTCAATCGTATCATGAATTTCCATTTCTTCTTTTATACCTTTCATTGTTATTGGGAACAAGTGAAATTGTTGAATCATAATCAGAGAGCAGTTTCTCAATGCCAATCGCTTTTTGTTCATCGGCTTCCTCCAGGTTCAGGTCGAGGTTGCACTTTTCACAGTTCCGGTCACAGAATTTTGATACATAACTTTCCGGTTCCTTATAGGTAGTAATAATTCCTTCGTAATTTCTCAGGACCACTTTGTTGGTTGACCAGGATATAATATAGTTGGGCATTACAGGGATTTTTCCACCTCCTCCGGGGGCATCGATCACATAGGTAGGAACGGCAAATCCGGAAGTGTGCCCGATGAGGCTTTCCATAATTTCTATTCCTTTCCCTACGGGTGTTCTGAAATGGGAAAGTCCTTCCGAGAGGTCACACTGGTATAAATAATAGGGGCGGATCCTGTTTTGTACCAGTTTATGGACCAGCGTTTTCATGATCCGCGGGCAGTCATTTACCTCCGCAAGCAATACCGATTGATTCCCCAGAGGGAATCCTGCATCGGCAAGTTTTCTGACGGCCTCCTTTGACGATGAGGTGATCTCCCGCGGATGGTTAAAGTGGGTGTTGATCCATAGAGGCTGGTATTTTTTCAGCGTATTAATCAGGTTGTCGGTAATGCGGTATGGTAAAACGACCGGCATTCTGGTTCCTATACGAACCACTTCCACATGGGGTATGGCTGTTATTTCTGAAAGCAGCCAGTCAAGGTAACTGTCGGATAACATGAACGGATCGCCACCCGAAAGCAGTACATCCCTTACACGAGGAGTTTTTTTGATATATTCTATTCCTTTTGTTAATTGCTCCCTGGATGGAACGTAATCCACATCCCCCACTTTTCTTTTCCGTGTGCAGTGCCTGCAATACATCGAACAAATATTGCTGACGTGAAACAAAACCCTGTCAGGATAACGGTGGGTGATCCCTTCAACCGGGCTGTCACGGTCCTCAGAAAGAGGATCTTCCATTTCTGATTTTAAGACCGTTAATTCATTTATACTGCCAAATGACTGTTTGAAAACAGGATCATTGGCATAATGATCCGTGTCAATCAACGATAAATAATAGGGTGTAATGGAGAGAGGAAAACGGGAAAATGTTTTTTCCAGTTGCTTCCTTTCCTTATCATTGAATTTTATCCCTGTTAGCAGTTCGAATTTTTCCAGTGTACGGATCGAGTGTTTTAATTGCCATTTCCAGTCTTTCCAGTTGGAAATGTTGGACCCGACTTTTATTTTTTCAGCAATTTTTTGCTGCGATTCATTAAAGATTTCCATAATATAGTTTCTATACGAACAAATTTACTGAAAATTATGGATTTCCCAAAAACCAATGCAGGGCCGGGCAGAATGATAATGCTTAGTTAACACCGATTCTGTGGATTCCTGAAGGGGGGATGTGATCAAATGCAGAATTGGATTTCAGAATTCCTTACCATTGCGAAGAGGTATGATTTGTTTTTTCAGGATGTTGTTCGTTCAGGTCTTCTTCGGTGGCCAGTAGCGGTGAAGCTTCAATATGGTTGATTTCAAGAATTTCAATTAGTTTATCCAGGCTCTCTTCAATATTTTTTATCTTTTCAGGATGAAGATGTTGAAGTTTGCGGGATAACTGATCATGCAGCAGGAAGGGCATCCTGTTTAATACTTTGTCCCCCTGCGATGTAAGGGCAATGTTTACTTTGCGTTTATCGCCTGACCTGGGCAATCTTGCTATTAATCCCTTGTTTTCCAGTCGGTTGATTATGCCGCTGGTTGTGCTTGCATTCAGATTCAGAAATTTTTTGATCTCGGACTGAGTAGCCTGATAATTCCCGGATTCCTGTAAATAATTGAGGCATAAAACCTGAGGAATACTGACCCCATATTCTTTTTGGATCTTTTTTGACTCCAGGTTGATGGCCCTGACTATTTTGCGTATTTTAATGAGTATCTCTGTTGAATTCATTTGGATTGACCGATAGGCTGTTTTTTTCTTAAAAGACGTTCATTTTAAATGGATGGATTGTATATTTGTTATAAAATTAGAAATAATTGCCTAATTGTCTGAAATTTTTTAATTTATCTGTTTTTACATGATTTAAAAAAACCGAACGTATGAAAAGAAAAAATTGGTCTGTATTGGTATTTACTGGAATGGTAACCCTGGTCCTGCAGGGGTTGTTTTCCTGTGAAAAAGCTCCTGTGGAAAAATTTATTGGTCTGCAGCTTTACTCGGTTCGTGCTGATATGAGTGAGGATCCTGTTGCTACGGTTGCCGCTGTTGGAGAGATGGGGTATAAATTTGTGGAAGCGGCAGGATATAGCGACGGGCAGTTTTATGGCATGGATCCACTGGAATTTAAGGAATTGTGTGAAACCAACGGATTGCAGTTTCTGGGTTCCCATACCGGGATGGATGTTCCGGATGAAACAACCTGGGATGAAACCATGGCCTGGTGGGATACCTGTATTTCCGCCCATGCCGTGGCTGGGGTTAAATGGATCGTTCAGCCATGGATGGGAAATACCGGGTATGAAAGCCTCGATGGGTTGAAAAAGTATTGTGCGTATTTTAATACCATAGGCGAAAAGTGCAATGAACAAGGAATCCGGTTTGGTTATCACAACCACAATCAGGAATTTACAACCGAACTGGATGGTAAACCGGTTTACGACTGGATGCTGGAATTAACCGATCCTGAAAAGGTAATGTTCCAGCTCGACCTGTATTGGATTATCGAAGGTGGGAAGGATCCATTGGATTATTTTGAGGCATACCCCGGACGGTTTGAAAACTGGCACATCAAAGATAAAGAAGAACTAGGTGCCAGCGGAAAAATCGATTTTGAAGCGATCTTCGCAGCCCGGGAAAAAGCCGGCGCAGAATACGGTGTGGTGGAAGTGGAAGAATATAACTTTGAACCTCTCGAAAGCTGCAGGCTGAGCCTGGAATTTCTAAAGAATGCTGATTACGTTACTTTTTGATCAGTTCCAGGACAGGACTTGTTTTATTTTTCAGAAAAGGTATTTTACGGTTAAGGCAAAATCAAAAAGCCGGATTCTGAGACCCTCTCGACCCCAGACATCAAAATAGGGCTTGACTTCAATTCCAGCAGCCACAGGTAACTCTGCAAAGACGTATTCCAACGCTGCCAGTCCGTCAAGGCCGGTAAGAAAGGACATCCTGGGTTCATACCATGTATAGGGTACATTGCAATGCCTCTTATGCCATCGTTCAAAACCGGCATGCAGGCCAACTCCGAAAATAAAAATAAGCTGTTCTGAGAAATCGGCAATCTCATAGCGGTGAAATTCTTTAAAAACGGAAACCTGTGCCCCCCTGTCGCGGGTACTTAAAAGAATCTTGTAGGAGTTCAGGTCACTGGTGTAAAAGCGATATTCCAACCCAGATGTTACACCTCCTCTGATTCCTACAGCCTGGCTGAATTGCTGTGCATTGGTATACAAAACGAATTGAGAGAGAATAAAAAGCAGTAAAATGATTTGTTTCATAGCAAAGGCCTTAGTTCTCATTGATTATTTTTCCTGAACCTGAAATATGCTGATTGATTTCCGGATCTCCCATGTAGAAAACACTGCCGCTGCCTGAAATATTGGAATCCAGGGAGTTCTCAACATGAACAAAGAGATCTCCTGATCCGGAAATCAGGGCATCACAGTTTTGCATCAGCAGGTCATAGGCATCGACTCTGCCTGAACCACTTATTGTGATGTTAGCATAATCTGCAATGCCTGCAACATGTAAATCTCCGGATCCTGAGATGGTTGTCCTAAACTGATGGCAGTCCACGGCGGTTTCTATGCTCCCTGAACCGGATATGCTGACAGCAAATTCCGGGGAGGTAAAAAACCCGGTTGTAACGGATCCGGAACCACTTTGTCTCACCCCCTCAAGCACCGGGGTGGAGATAAAAACTTCCATAGGAAGGGTATTCCGGGTGATGTGACATCCCTGGATGTAGATTTTCAGGGTATTGCCGGATACTTCGGTCTCGATGTAGGAAAGAATATTGGTTTCAGCACTCACTATAACCTCATAGGTGTCGCTGTTGGTTATATGTACATCAAAAGCACCGCATGATTTAACCTGGGTGAAAGAAGAAGTGTGCCTTACTTCACTATCTTCAAGACCATTTCCCCGGATAATAAATCCATCTGTACAGCTATGGAAAATCAAGGGGATTAATACAGAAAAAAGAAGAAAGGTCAGTTTACTTGTTTTCATGGCTTTGTATTTTAAGTTGGAATTTTTTCAGTTAGAAAAAATATTCATACTTCCAGCTGTAAGGTTCATAAAGAGTTTAGCTGATTCCGGTTGGCCGGAGCCGTATTTCCCTGATAGTTTGGTTTTCTGAGTTTTCTCATCAAGGATTGTTTCTTCCGTAATTTCTATTTCGCGGCAAAAGTCTGTTTCTGTTTTGGTTCGAGTAAGTTCAAATCCAAAGATTGACTCCGGTTCAAAATAGAGGTTTATGTCGGTGTTTTCTGCTTGTATGAAGATCAGGCTAAACTCCGGGTCGGTTTTTTTGATATCGATGTCGCCATAGTTGCTTCGGATGTTCATCCTTTCAAGAAGTTCCATGATCCTGAAATTGGAAAAGCTCCCCTCCGCATCGATCAGTCTGGTCTGCCGGATCCTGAATTTATCACGGCGGGAACGGATATCCAGTTGAGAAGCGTTTACCAGTTCAAATGTACTCTGTTTGCTGTCAATCCGTAACCGGGAGGAAGATTCGATTTCCACTTCACTGTAATTGGTTACCAGGCGGCCATCCTTTAACCGGTTGATTGTGGCGTCGGCAAAGTTCAGATTGATGGTTGTTTTGCCTGAAAAATCGTGTGCTTTCAGGTTGCCGTTGGACAGGTTTATTTCACAGTTTCCTGAAAAATTGCTCATAAAAATATTTCCAAACTTATTATCCAGTATCAGGTTACAGGTCTCAGGAAGCCATACTGTATAATCAATTTCAACATTTCCGTCCTCATGCAGCAACGATTCCTTTAATTTTAACAATTCTTTTTCCAGTAAGCTTCTTGATTGATTCATCAGGGTTCGCACGATCAGAAAGTAGGCACTTTCTGTAAAATCGAAGTCAATGCCATCCATGGTTTTTTCCAGCCTGGATTGTGTTTTCTCTGTTACCTGAACAACGATTCTGAATACTGCTGAATCTTTATCCCAGGTATGTATCAGAAGGTTGCCATATTTATTGGTTATTTCTATGCGGGTTTCCGGAAGCACCTTAAACCGTTCAGTAAATTCCCTGGACTCGTTATATTGCGAAAGAGCGGTTCCCTGCAGTATTCCTGTCATATAAGCAAGCAATATAATTTTCTTCATTTTAACCCTTTATTTGTTTCAGAACGGATTCAACCAGTTCAAGCCTGTTTCTGTTGTTTTCGATCATCGCTTCAATTACCGATTTGTTTGAAATATTATCCTGCAGATCGTCTTTCAGTTTTTGATACATAACTTCAAGTTCCAGGAGGTCAGTTTCCACTTCTTCTTTTATTCCCGGGATTGTTGAATAGCATTTTCTGATCTGTTTCAGCTTCCCGTTAATTCTCTGTGCATAGTATCTTTCAGTATCGCGTAATTCGGATCCTTCCGGGTCGTTAATCTGGCTGTATTTTGTTTCTTTCAGGATGGTGTGGGGAATAAGTACGGTGGAAATGGCCACCACAGCAATCACCGCTGCAATTCGTAGAAGATATCTGTTTATTTTATAACCCTTCGGATTGCTGTTCTCCCGGATTTTTTTCCAGATGTTGGGTGAAGGCTCCAGGGTATCAAATTCCTGACGGTTTGCCTTTACAAAATTTTCCAGACGATCGGTATTCTTCATGACAGGGATTTTTTTGAGTTTAAGAATTCAACAATCCTTCTTTTGGCACGCATAAACTGGGTTTTGGATGTTGACTCAGTGATTCCCATGATCTGTGCTATTTCTCCATGGTCATATCCTTCAAGCAGGTAGAGTGAAAAGACCATTCTTGCCCCGTCCGGTAAATGTTCCATGGCATTCAGAACCCGTTGTTTTGTAAATTCCATTTCTTTGTCCTCCTCATCCTCTTCAATATTATTCTGATCAACCATATCACAATACACCAGTTCCGGTTTTCTTTTGTTTATAGTGTTCAAACAGGTGTTTACAACAATCCGTTTGATCCAGGAACCGAAACCGGATTCATACCTGTAGGTATCCAGTTTCCGGAATGCCTGTGTAAATGCTTCCTGGAGCATATCTTCCGCTTCCTCACGGTTGTGCATCATCCGGTAGCAAATATTAAACATAGCCCGGGAGTATAACTGGTAAAGTTGATACCTGGCTTTGTTGCTGCCTTTTTTGCTGGCCTCAATGATATCCCGGTGTAAATACTTTTTTTGCCCCAAATTTTCTGATTTCACTTTTACTGACAAGCAAAATTGCAAATAGTTGCATGACGTTTTAATAAAAAATGCGGTTAATTAATCCTTTCAAATTTAAATAAAATAGTATATTTGCAACCGCAAATAAAAAACGGTGGTTGTAGCTCAGTTGGTTAGAGCACTGGATTGTGGTTCCAGGGGTCGTGGGTTCAAATCCCATCTACCACCCGGTTCACGCCTCAGAAATACCTGAGGCTTTTTTTTTGCACGCAATTGAAAACGCAAAAAAATGCTTTCACAAGCAGAATAAAAGAGCCTGAAAATAAAAAACAGGAGTTGCTACAAAAGAAGAAAGGGAAACTCAACAGTTTCCCTTTAAAAATGTTAACCCCCAAACACACAATATGTAGAACCATATTGCACTACAAATATAGTATTTTTTTTTGGTTAAAAAACTAATTTTGTAAAAAAAAGCTTTTTTTTGTTTGTAATACAGACACAGGTTCCTTTGTGAACCCAAAACGGCATAAATTATGAAACGAGCATGTAAAATATTCACGCCCAAGATGATGATTAATCCCGATAGCTATCGGGATGCGAGTTCTCCCGATCCCGATATTTATCGGGACGGGAATACCTTTAAAAATTAATAATTTTAATAGTATGAAAGTGAACACGATTCTGGAGACGATTGGGAACACTCCTCATGTGAGAGTAAACAAACTGTATCCCGCGAATTATGAAGTATACGTAAAGATGGAAAAAACAAATCCCGGAGGAAGTATCAAGGACCGGATTGCCTTGTCGATGATTGAAGAAGCTGAATCACAAGGGTTGATAAAAACCGGATCCGTTATTATTGAGCCCACTTCAGGAAATACAGGAATCGGACTGGCTTTGGTAGCTGCTGTGAAGGGGTATAAGCTTATTTTGACGATGCCTGAATCGATGAGTCTGGAACGCAGGCAGATCTTAAGAGCATTGGGAGCTGAACTGGAGCTTACCCCCAGGGAAAAAGGCATGAAGGGTGCTATTGAGAAAGCCGGCCAACTGGCAGCTGATATCCCGGGAGCATGGATTCCCTCCCAGTTCGATAATCCGGCAAATGTGGATGCGCACCGGAAAAATACAGCCCGGGAGATTATCCATGATTTCCCGGAGGGCATAGACTATCTGATTACCGGAGTGGGTACCGGAGGCCATATTACCGGAGTGGCTGAAGTTTTAAAACAGAAATTTCCGGCTTTAAAAGTATATGCTGTGGAACCGGAAGCAAGCCAGGTAATTGCCGGAGGCCAGCCGGGACCTCATCCCCTGCAGGGTATCGGAGCCGGTTTTATCCCGGAAAATCTGCACACGGAGTTGCTCGACGGTACCCTATCGGTCACGAAAGAAGAAGCGTATCATTATACCCGTGAAGCAGCCAGGCTTGAGGGGCTTTTTGTGGGAATCTCTTCAGGTGCCTCGTTCGCCGCAATAGCAAAAAAAATAAAAGAAATTCCCCGGGGAGCCCGAATCTTAACGTTTGCCTATGATACCGGGGAAAGATACCTGACGGTCGAGGGATTGTTTGAATCCGCAGAATAGAGACTCAAAATGAACCATTTAAAGGAAATCCGGATCAAATGCCCGGTTAGCCTGTCGGTTTATTTAAAAGGATTTCTTACCTTTAAATTTTAAAACCAGACAAATGAGGAAGATCGTTTTTTTACCCTTTGTTTTTATGGCACTCACAGGTTTTGCTCAAACAGGGAATACAGGAATTTTCCCATATAACAGGGATATAGGGAATCCTGCGCTGAAAGGTTCTGCTCAATACAATGCAGAAAACCAGGTCTATTCTTTGAAAGGAGCAGGCTACAATATATGGTTTGAGCGGGATGAGTTTCAGTATCTTTATACCAGGATAAAGGGTGATTTTATTCTGACAGCTGATTTTGGCTTTTCCGGGGAAGGTACGGATCCGCACCGGAAAACCGGATGGATGGTCAGGGCTTCCGAAGAAGAAAATGCAGCGCACTGTTCTGCGGTTTTACATGGCGACGGACTAACGGTCCTCCAGTGGCGTGAACTGAAAGGAGCTTTTATGAGAGATCCTGAAGATGAAATATTTGCCCCCAAGCCATGGAGTCAGATCCTACAGCTTGAAAGGAGAGGGAAGGAGCTGATCATGCGGGGAGCCCATCCGGGAGAACCGCTTCAGTTGATTGGATCCCACAGAATGGAAACCCTGGCTGGTGAGGTGCTGGCCGGATTATTTGTTTGCTCCCACAATGAGGATGTATTGGAAGAGGCAAAAATCTGGAATGTCCGGATTGACCGGCCGGTAGCCGGCGATTACAACCCGGACAGGGAAGGCTGGCTCGGATGCAGGCTGGAAACCATGAATGTGTTTGACGGAAAACGGAAAGTGGTCTTTGAAAAAAAAGATCGTTTTGAAGCGCCCAACTGGATGCCGGATGGGAAAAAATTGTTGTTTAATATGGATGGTTCCCTCTATACCATCCCGGTTGAAGGCGGAGAACCAGTAAAACTGAATACCGGGTTTGCCGACAGGAACAACAACGACCACGGCATTTCATTTGACGGGAAACTGCTGGCCATAAGTCATCACCGGGAAGGATTGCCCGGGGGCGGGTCAACCGTGTATGTGTTACCCCTGGAAGGAGGAACCCCGCAGCAGGTCACCGAAGAAACCCCTTCCTACTGGCACGGCTGGAATCCCAATAACAAAGAGGTGGTTTATGTGGCCCAACGCGATGGCATACCGGTGTACAACATTTATAAAAAACCGATTGAGGGAGGCAAAGAGGTGGTCCTGACAAACTGTGCGGAAGGAGAACATGTGGATGGGTGCGAATATTCTCCCGACGGAAAATGGATCTATTACAACGGAAGCCATTCCGGAACCATGCAGATATGGAGAATGAAACCCGATGGCAGCGACAAAGAACAAATTACGTTTGATGCATACAACGATTGGTTTCCGCATCTGTCTCCTGATGGGAAATGGATCGCTTTTATATCTTTTCCCCCGACTATTCCGGTAAACGACCATCCTTCCTACAAAAGGGTTATGTTGCGCCTGATGCCGGCTTCGGGAGGTGCTCCGAAAGCAATTGCCTATCTCTATGGCGGACAGGGGACCATCAATGTGCCTTCCTGGTCACCCGACAGCAAACACATAGCCTTTGTAAGTAATTCAGGACAATTAAAGTAACCGATATGAAGAATGTAGCAGAAAAGTTGTTGCCGGTAGTGCTTTGGGGTGCCGGATTGTTGTTTTCCGGGCTGTTATCAGCACAGGTTGGGGTAGGGGCAAAGGCTCCTGAAGATGCAAAAGTCTATTTTAACGGATCAGCCGGCATGCTCCATACCCATTGGGAGTATTGGGAAGGTCCCCGTTTTTCGGCTGAAATGCCCATTCGATGGAAAATCGTTGAGGATCCGGTAGATGAGGGTACTGTTGTGAACAGCAATGACCCGGCTGCAGCCGGGGGCAAATACGGTGCTGCCGATATTGTTACCAAAGATAAATTCCGGGACTTCCGGCTGCATGTGGAATTCCTGGTTCCTCATGCAGGTGGCAACAGCGGCGTGTACCTGCAGAACCGGTATGAGATACAGATCCTGGACGGTGATTCCACAAGCCATGGTATGGCGGCTGTGATCAATGATGCAGCTGCCCCCTATTCCGCCTATAACGGCACCGGCAAATGGAATGCCTACGATATTCAGTTCAGGGCTGCCCGTTTTAAGGAGGGCAAAAGGGTGGAAAATCCCCTGGTTACCATATACCTGAACGGCATAAAGATCCACAGAAACCAATCCATAAGCCAGGTATGGGGCGGTCCGAATTCCGGACTGGACGGCGGAAATGACGGCGGCAAAGGAATTACCAATACACCGGGAGGGATAAAACTCCAGGCAGAAGGTCATGAAGTTCTCTACCGGAATATCTGGCTCAAAGAACTAAATCTGACAGAACCGGATACCGACTTCTGACGAA
>CAZNPV010000055.1:0-19962 GCA_964575025.1 uncultured Mariniphaga sp. | reverse complement strand
ACGAATAATCCTTTTGGGGACGTTCTTTTCTGTGCCCTGAGGAATCGCGACTGGCTGGTGTGACGGAATGTGGGAGGGAGCAATTGAAATAGTAAAATAACTATGTGATTAATATACTTGTGTAATCGAACCCTATTGCCAGGCATTTAAATAAAAAAGAATTCACAATAATTACAGGTGCATGACAAACCGGTAAAATAACAATTCTTCGCAAACTGTTTTCCAAATTGCAATCAGAAAACAAAAATATACCGGGAAGAAAACATTAAATTCTGGCGAACAGCCGACCAAAATGAAGTGGATTTTGTCATTAACAATCCGTTAAGCGAAAACAAAGCGTATGAAGTAAAATTCAACACCATGAATATCAAATTATCGAAATACAAAAAATTTATCACCAATTACCCGCAATACCCGCTGCATTTTATCGGGTATGATATCTCTGAAACAAAAAATACGATTCCTGCTATTAAACTATAAACAATACATCTTTTAAATAAACCACCCCTATGGCTCTGTCCTGAGGTATTTATTGCAACAAAAACATGGGAGATAAGAAAAAAACAGAACCCTGTCTTTTCAAAATTATGTACTACATTTGAAGAAGAATAAAGTATTGTGTCATACAATACCAACCGAATAAATAACAAATTAACCATTGTAAACATGGAATCAAAAGTCACATCAAGGAACACAAAAAGTGAAATTCTGAAAGCATACGAGGAGTTGCTTAAAAAAGTACAGGAGAAAAAAGCAGAAGAACCCAAGAAGGTGCAGGAGCAGCAAAAACAGGAGGCGGTAATAAAAAATGCCTCAACCCTGAGCAATGAGGGTATTGTAAAGAGCATTGGCGGGTTGAAGGCAGGACTTTCCTCGGAGCTCGATAAACTGGGCGAACGTTTTTTGTCGGAGTTCAAGCGATTCGAACAGTTGCAGGAAGCCATCAGCCTGGAAAAAAAGAACCTGGAAGAACTGTACCAGTTGTCGGCAAACACCGATTCGCTGTCGGCTATGCTCCTGGCTCAGAAAGAAAAGAAAGAACAGTTCGAACAGGAAATGGCAGAACGCAAAGCCGAACTCGAGGAGTCCATGAAAACCGAAAAAGCACGCTTCGAGGCCGAAATGGCTGAAAAGAAAAATCAATGGAAACAAGAACAGGAGCTTTATACAACCCGTGAAAAAGAAGCCCTGGAAGAAAAGAAAAAAAGCCGTGCCCGCGAGGAGGAAGAATATCAGTACAATCTGAAAATTACACGCAAAAAAGAGGCCGACCTTTATGAAGAGAAAAAACAAAAACTCGAAAAAGAACTTGCCGATAAAAAAGCAGCCTACGAAAAAGAATATGCCGAACGCGAAGAAAAAATAAAAGCCGCTGAAGCAGAACTGGAGGGATTGCGTACCAACGTTGCAGCTTTCCCGGATGAACTGGAAAAAGCCGTAAACAAGGCCGTGAAGGAAAACACAGAAAAACTGGAAACTGATTTCCGTTTCAAAAAAGAACTGATGGCCAAGGAAACCGAAGGGGAGTTGAAGCTCAAAGACCATATCATTGAAACCCTGAAAAGCAAAATAAAAGATATGGAAGCCTCTCTGAAAGAACTCTCGCAAAAAGCTGTCACCGCCGAAGCCAGCGTGAAAGATATTGCCATCAAAGCCATTGAAAGCTCGGCAAAACCCATTTATATAGATAAACCCAAGGAAGGGAAAAACAAAGAGTAAAAAAACAACCCAAAGGGAAGTTATTCCACCGATCAGCCGAACGAAAATATCCGGGAGGAAGTCTGTAGGCTGATGCTCAAACCAGGGGTGGAACACAATAAAAATTCCCGGTGCATTGCCCCGGGAAGCCGGATTGCAGAACAGAACATATGGTTTAAATAAAACGTAAAATTATCATCCTATGAGAAAGTTTTTATACACAGGATTATTCGTTTTCCTACTGTTTTATGGCTGTCATAAAGAAGGAACCGACTATGCCGGTCTGTTAACCGGAACCTGGATAAACACCCAGATCAACGGGGAAGACATCCCTTCCGATTCATCTTTTGTATGCGAATACCTTTCGAACGGGGTGCAGATGTATGCCGAAGGATATCAACTGGATGAGAACAACAAATCGTGGATAGAAAGCGAAAACTTCACCTACGTTGTGGAGGGGGAAAAAATCATTCTTGATGGAATTGACGGGTTGGATGATGATTTTCATATCGAATTGGAGATTAAAACGCTGAATGAAGAATTCTTCACCTATTCGGTTACAAGTTTTTTGCTGAACGGTACCGAACTGCCTGATCCGGCCGTTTATACCTGCCGGAGAGCAACCGAAGATTACACTTCTGCACTGACCGGCATATGGTACGGAAGCGGCTCAACTCCGGGAACTGCCGACCTCCTACCTTTTTACTGTGAGTACACGACCGAAGGGAGCTTTGTATACTATTACCAGGATGATGAAGGCAACTGGATGGCCGATGTCGATGACGAATCCCGCTATTTCCTGTACGGTGATTTTCTGGTGACCAATTATACCGCAGCCCGGGTTGCTGAAGGGAACCATAAATTTTACGATTGCTGGAACATTCACATCGACGGGGATACCATGACATGGACTGCCTTAAGGGAAAACAACCAGATTGAAAGCTACGAAATGGAAAAAGTGGAAGCCGCCCCTGCTGTGGGTTTAGACCTTCATTAGGCAGAATACGAATTACCACACAGGCAAAAAAATCTCGGCGTCCATGGACAGCGTTAAACCTGTCAAAACGGCCCTTCCTGTCATATTGGGATTATGATTCGATGAAACATATGAAACTGGTATTTGCCACAAACAATGAACATAAACTGAAAGAGCTTCAGGAGCTCCTGGGAGATGACTTTAAACTGCTCAGCCTCCGGGATATCGGTTGTATGGATGAGATCCCTGAGGAGCAGGACACCCTGGAGGGAAATGCTTCACAAAAGGCTTTTTTCATATACAATAAATTTGGCTGTCCCTGCTTTGCCGACGATACCGGCCTGGAAATTAAAGCCCTGGACAATGAACCTGGGGTTTACTCTGCCCGCTATGCCGGTGAGGACAAAAATTCAGAAGCCAACATCGACAAGGTTTTACAAAAACTGGCTAAAATAAAAAACCGCCGGGCCCGTTTTAGAACTGTTATTTCTCTGATTGTGGAAGGAAAAGAAACACAGTTTGAAGGAATTGTAAACGGGACTATTATTCAGGAAAGAAGAGGAAAAAAGGGATTTGGCTACGATCCTGTATTTCTCCCCGAAGGACATGAACAAACGTTTGCCGAAATGGATTTGCTGCTGAAGAATAAAATCAGCCACCGGGGGAGAGCGGTTGAAAAACTGGTTCGTTACCTGAAAAATCAGGACCATGAAACGACAATAAGATGAACAAAAAGATATATCTGGCATGCATGGGGGTCTGGTTGGCTTTTCTTTCACCAGCCCAGAGAATCGGGGAATGGAAGGAATACCTCTCTTTTGCCAGTGCAATGCATGTGGTTGCTGCCGGAGAAAAAATCTGGTGTGCCACCGAAGGAGGATTGTTTTATTACGATACATCGGATCAGAGCATCCACAAGATTACCCGCTTAAACGGGCTAAACGATTTTTCGATACAAAACATCGCATACAGTCCGGAAAACCAGGTATTGATGGTCGTTTATAAAAACAGCAACATCGACCTGGTCTATAGAGACCACATTTCCAATCTTTCGGATATTAAAAGAAAATCAATCACAGGAGATAAATCGGTCAACAACATTTTTTTTTACGGCAAAGAAGCCTATCTCTCCTGCGGTTTCGGGATCGTTGTGATCAATCTGGAAAGGCAGGAAATCAAAGATACGTACCTGATTGGGGAAGACGGATCCCAGCTGGCGGTTTTTGATATTGATATCGAAGGAAAGACCCTTTATGCGGCTACAGACAATGGCCTCTATACCGCGGATCTCGACCATCCGAATCTGCTGGACTACCGGAACTGGACCCACCTTACGGAGATTCCCCATGCCGGGGAAAGGTATGAGGAGATAGAAAATTTTGCAGGCAGCATGATTGCCCATTACAAAACCAGCCAGTGGGAAGAAAATGAGATGTATATAAAAAAGGGAAACCGCTGGGAGCGGTTTCTCTCCTACATCGGCTATGTCAGGGATATCCATTCTTCCGAAGACTACCTGACCCTAACCGCCTATAAGAATATTTATATTTTTGACCGGAACCATCAGGAATATGCCCGGATTGACACCTATCCGGGTTTGGAGGAAAATCCCGAAAACCGCCGTCCGGTGCGGGCCCTGTATACCGAATCGGTCGGATTATGGATTGCCGACACCAGGTACGGATTGATTAAGGCCGGCAATCCTTCCTTTGAATCGGTTTATCCGGACGGCCCCATCGATAACCGGGCTTTTTCCCTGTATACCAATGAAAACGACCTTTGGGTTGCTTCCGGCGGACGCAGTTCGTCATGGAACAATACCTGGACTCCCCCCCAGTTTCAACTGTTCCGGGATAATAGCTGGAACTATTTTACCAAAGAAGAGATCCCTGAGATGGAATCTTTCTGGGATATGGTCTGCATGGTAGCCGATCCTTCCGACAAAAACCATGTGTTTGCCGGTTCCTGGGGCGGAGGTCTGCTGGAGATGCAGGACGGAACATTAATCAACCGGTTTACATCCACCAACAGCTCCCTGCAAACCGCCATCCCAGACCAACCCCATGAACCCTATGTGCGCATCGGAGGCCTGGCTTTTGATTCCGGAGGAAACCTGTGGATATCCAATTCAGATGTGGCTGATGTGCTGAGTGTCTTCAGACCCGATGGTGAATGGGAATCTTTTCATCTCCCCGAGGTAGCCAACAAACGGAGCATCGGACAACTAATTGTAACTCAAGACGATGACAAATGGCTCGTGATCCCGAGGGGGCACAATGTCTATGTAGTAAATCAGGATGCTTCGGATATGGAGTACCTGCCGGTTAAATCGTATTTCAATAACGGGGAAACCGAACGCATAACCGACATGAACGATATTTACTCCATTGCGGAAGATCTGGACGGATCGGTGTGGATCGGCACTTCAAAAGGGGTTGCCGTTTATTTTCATCCGGAACGCATCTGGGAGCCGGGATTTATGTATGCCATCCAGCCCGGGCTTGATCTGAACGACGGACTCTACCACCCCCTGCTGGAAACAGAAACCGTAACGGCCATTGCTGTGGACGAGGCCAACCGGAAATGGATGGGAACAAGCAACTCAGGAGTGTACCTCATTTCCGAAAACGGCGAAGAGGAAATTCTTCATTTTACCGAATCCAACAGTTCCTTGTTGTCCAACTCCATAACCAGCCTGGCCATCAACCATAAAACCGGGGAAGTTTTTATAGGCACCGGGGAAGGAATTGTCTCCTACCAGGGTGACGCGGTGGAGAGAAAAACCGATTTTGAAGAGGTGCTGATCTACCCCAATCCGGTCAGGGAAACATACGAAGGTCCAGTGGTTATCACAGGCCTCACCGGGGAAGCCGATGTAAAAATTACGGATATTGCAGGCAACCTGGTCCACAAAACCACGTCCCTGGGAGGTCAGGCAACCTGGAACGGACAAAACCTCAATGGAAACAGGGTGAAAACAGGGGTTTACCTGGTCTTTTTGTCGGATAAAACAGGCGATAAAACCCATATTGCCAAACTCCTTTTTATCAACTGACCGGGAAAAGCTTCATTTACGGCTAAAAAAATGCTTTCACAAACCAAAGGAATTTTGTTACATAGTATACGGTACGGGGAGAACAGCCTGATCGTTACCCTCTACACGGAACAGTTCGGCCGCCAGGCTTTTATGGTTCAGTCAGCCAAAGGAAAAAAAGCCCGGAACAAAACTTCTCTCCTGCAACCCCTCTTCCTCCTTGACCTTATAGTCTACTACAAACAATCCCGGGAAATACAACGAATCAAAGAATTTAAAACCTATGAAACCTTTCGTTCCATCCCTTTTGAAATAAAAAAATCAACCCAGGCTCTTTTTCTTGCTGAAATCCTGTATAAACTGCTTAGGGAGGAAGAATCGAATCCAGCATTGTTTCATTTTTGTGAAGAAGCCCTCCTTTTTCTTGACCGTACAGACCAGGGGATCGCTAATTTTCATCTTTATTTTCTTTCACGGTTAACCGGGTTCTTGGGGATTCTTCCCCATATCCGCATCTCCGGCAAAGGGAGTTGGCTGGATCTGCATACAGGAATTTCCATGTCTGCGGAACCAGCGCATTCAGAAATTATGAACATCCGGGAAACCGACCTGTTCCATCAGCTGACAACCATGCCCATCGAAAACCTCCCGGAATTTACCATAAACAGGGAAACACGGGAAATCTTCCTCCGCAAACTGATCGCCTATTACCGGCATCATTTCGACTCCCTGGGGGAAATTAAATCGTTGCCTGTTTTAAAAGAAATTTTCTTCCCCGGATGAAGGACGTTGTTCCGTTAGGAGCCTATATGCAAATCCGGATCGCTGAATACCACAGCCTCATAAATATAAATCTCTGCATCTTTCCATCCGTCCCACCCGAGGCCGGCTTTATCTCTGGCACAATGACCGAGGAATTCCTCCCTGGTCCATCCTGTTTTTGTGGCCACCTGCGGCAGAAAGGTTCCTCCGAAAACTCCTTTTTTAATATAAATGCCATGCCTTCCCAGTTCAATTTCATCTACAGACTGAATGCGCTTCATGGGTGAAAGAACAGAAATTTCAATACGGAGATCCTCCAGCATTTCAATACCGGGTTTTTCAAACCTTCTGTCATTGGATGCAGAAACAGCCATTTTTTTAATGACCCGGTACAACGGCTCTTCACTTTGAAAATTTCCTATGCATCCTTTCAGTTCGTTCCCGGCATATAAACTCACAAAGGCTCCTCTGTTTTCGGATAATACCCCTCCGTGATCCAGGTCTTCGTCGTGATAGGATTCGATTCCGTAGGAGTCGTACAGGGACCTCCGGGCTATTTTCAGCAGGGTTTCCTTCTCCTGATGGGTAAGGGAAAAACGAAGTTCCTCTTTTGGGTATACAACAATTGCCTGATACCCCACAACCCTCTCTTTATCTCCATATAAAGGCATATCTCCGGAATTCATGTAATGCACTTTCCGGTATTCGAACGGTTTTTCATCGGTTAGATGCATCAATGTGAGCACTGAAGTCCAGCCACACAGGGAAGTAACCAGGCCTGATACGGATCGTTTCCTGTTGGATGCAAGGGTATCCATCAGGATCCGGGGTTTTCCGGAAACCACAGCATCCGCAGTAAGCGAATCCACATATAGGGCATCTTCATACGCCGGATAGTGGGAAAAATCGCTGCTCACAACAAAAAGGTTACGGGGGCAAAAATAGGGTTCCAGGGCCAGGGCAATCGTACGGCACTCTTCGGGGGATTCAGCCCCCAGGATCAGGGGCACCAACATAAAACCTTCTGCCAGTCTATGTTGCAGAAAAGGGAGCTGAACCTCCAGGCTATGCTCATAATAATGGGCATCCGCCTCAGGTGAAATTATGGAATGTTTTTCTGACAGTTCACGGGCCAGCTTTCCATCTACCGGAATCGTACCCAGGGGGGTTTTATAATCCCCGGCCGTGAATACCGAAGCTCCATAAAAACGGAGGTGATGACTTGAAGCCAAAACAAACACTCTCTCATACCGGGCCTTTTCAGGAATCTGATTATAGGCTGAAGCTGCCACTTCGCCACTGAATACATAACCTGCATGAGGAGCTATCACGGCACGGGGCAACTGCCCGCGGTGAGCCGGCTTTGCTTTATTAAACAAACGACCTAATTCCTTCCGGAGTTCTTTTTTCCCGGCCGGGTAAAATTTCCCGGCAAATTCCGGTTCCCTGCAGGGTGACGTAAATTCTGAAGCCATAATTCTTATTGGTTTTGCAAAATCCACACCTGGGAGTAATCAGGGTAATCCTTGCTAAATTTCGATACAAACCTGCGTGCTTCTTTTTCATCGGTAAACGTTTCCTGGATTACCCGGTAAAAGCGGTTATCAAAAAGTTGGATCTCACTGTTCCTGAATCCGAGATTTTTCAGTTTTTCAGCATATCCCAGGGCATTCTGTTTATTCAGAAAGCTTCCGGCCACAACATAAAAGACGGGTTTAGCCCTGGTGGTGATCAGGTCCTTCGCAGCATCCTCTCTGTAGGATTGTTTATCCTTCCGGTCGTTTAACGGCGCGGGCTCCTCTTTTTCCATTGTTGGTACCACAACAACCGGCTGACCGGTCTGTAATTTATCTTCGGGGTACAACTGCACATAATGCACCCTTTCTGTTTTATTGAACTGTATACCGGGAGGCAGGTCTTCAAGACTTACAATCTTCCGCGGTGTAGAGGCTGTGTCTGAGGCAGAAACAGCCTTTCTGGCACTTTGACATGCGGACAGCAACGTCACGGCAATTGTTCCTGTAACGAACAGCAGACTAAGTATAAAAACCCTGAAGTGTCTCATTTTACCATTCTGTTTTTTCCTTTTTGCTCAATCTCCAAGTTGGGTTAAAAGACTTCTGACCTCGTTTACATCTTTAATATAATACCTGGCTGCGGTTGTTTTTGTTCCTACTTTAATGGTATACGCATATTCAGGCATTGCATTGAATGTATATTCATCGGTCCAGTCGTCTCCCAGAGCCAGAATAAAATCATATCGGGTATCTCCTATTTTATTCAGGGCACCCCGTCCCTTGTTAATTCCTGCATTTTTGATTTCGATCACTTTATCCCCGTCCATGATTTCCAGGTTGAGGTTTGCAATATAGTTTTTCAGATCGTCTTTTAATTCCCAGGCACGCTGTTGCCCCATATCCGGATCGGCATGGCGGTAATGCCATACCAGGGAATAATTCTTATATTCAATAAAAGAGCGTGGCGTACGGTCTACGAAGCTCTGCAAGACCGGTTCAATAATGTTCATCCACTCTTTTTCAATCACATCTGTCATTTTCCATTCCCCTTCGGGATCTTTGTTCCACACTCCGTGTTCAGCGATAAATGCCAGCCGGTCATACCCATCAAACCATTTTGATAACGTTTCTTTATCCCGGCCGCTGATAATCACCACAACATTTTTTTCCGGGGCAATCAACTTTTTGAGAATTGCATACAGTTCCTCATCGGGCCCGGCCTTTTGAGGATCGTTGTGAAAACCCGTAAGTGTCCCGTCGTAATCAAGAAATATCATGCGGGTTTCAGCTTTCTTATAATCCTCCAGCAACTGATTTATAATGCGTGCATTGATTTTATGGGTATAGTTATATTCCTGTAGCTTTTTGACTTCGTTGAGTCCTTTCATAAAATCGGTAGCCCAGCGTTCCTCGTTATATATTTCGAGCCGCTTCTGAAGGACTGCATTTCGTTTTTTCTGTTCTGAAACGGGCATGTTAAGCGCCTGAAATATTGCTTCAGCCACTTCGGTACGGTTGTTGGGATTTACGATCAACGATTCGCCCAGCTCTTTGGCAGCACCTGCCATTTCACTTAATATCAGGACACCGGTACCATCGGTTCTGCAGGCAACAAACTCTTTGGCATTCAGGTTCATTCCATCTCTGATGGGAGTGATCAGTGCGATATGAGCACTGCTATACAATTCAATCCGTTCGAGCCGGTCTGTCGACCGGTAGAAATACCATACCGGCATCCATCCAAGGGTTCCGTATTTACCGTTTATACGGCCAACCAGTTCATCCAACTGTTTTTTTAAGCGCTGATAATCGACCACATTTTCGCGTGAGGGGTTCACAAACAAAAAGAGACTCACCTTTTCACAATATTCCGGATGTTGCATCAAAAACAACTCAAATGCCTTTATCCTGCCCGGGATACCTTTGGTATAATCGAGCCGGTCTATCGAAAGGATGATTTTCCGGTCTTTCCCCTGGCGGAGGAATTCTATCAGTTCCTTATGAATGGGCGACGACTCATTTCCTGAATCCTGACGGATTTTTCCGGCGGTCTGGTTAAAAAATTCAAAATCGATCCCTTTCGGGAAAGCGTCTACTTTTGCTACTCTTTCGTTTAAGCGGATCCGGTTAAAAAAGGTCTCATGTCCGAGCAACCTTCTGACACAACTCATAAAATGCCTTTGGTAGTCATAGGTGTGGAAACCTATCAGATCAGCGTCCAGCAATCCTTTGAGCAACTCCATCCGCCATGGCAGAAGGCGGAAAACCTCGAACGACGGAAACGGAATGTGCTGAAAATAACCAATGGACAGATCCGGGAACTTCCCCCGCAGCAAGGATGGCAAGAGCATAAAATGATAATCATGAATCCATACAATATCCGCCTCCTCCACATAGCTGGAAAGTATATCCGCATAAATCTGATTCACCTTTGAATACGCATCCCAGCAGGCAGGTGGATAGCGGGTGAGCTGGGTAAAATAATTGAACAATGGCCAGAGGGTGTTGTCACAGAATCCTTCAATGCATGCTTCGCTTAAGGATTTATTCAGATACACCGGAACACAGTTGGCTTTCCTGAATGCCGGCTCCAGTTGATTCTTTTCCGCTTCGCTGATCTCACTTCCGGGAACACCTGCCCTTCCGATCCAGGTTATGTCGTAGGACGCATAGAAATCTTTTAATCCGGAATTAAATCCATCCGCTAACGGAACCAGTTCTTTTTTGCCTTCCACATCCTGAATCTCCAAAGGGAGCCTGTTGGCTATTATGAACAATCGCTTCATCATTGTAGATTTTTGCTTAAGTTACATATTTTATTTTGCCAGCCGTAAATATTTTTCTATTATTAACAGATTAAATACCGTTAAGTTGCATTAAAAAAAGATTCCTATGAACCATACCGCATCTTTCCGTGCTGTTGTCTTTGACATGGATGGTGTCATCACCAAAACTGCTCTCACCCATGCAGCAGCCTGGAAGAAAATGTTTGATGAATATTTGCACAAACGGGAAGCCGAACACGGCGAAACATTTGTTGAATTCACTCATGCCGGTGATTATTTACCCTATGTAGATGGAAAACCACGGTACAAAGGCGTAACTTCTTTTCTTGAATCCCGCGGGATAGATATTCCCTTTGGGGATCCTTCCGATCCTCCGGGAGCAGAAACCTGCTGTGGGCTGGGGAACCGTAAAAATGAAGCGTTTAATGAAGTACTGGCTATAGAGGGAGTTGAAGTATATCCATCTACCACCCGGTTAATAAAAGAACTGAAAGACGCCGGGATCAAACTGGGAGTCGCTTCCTCGAGTAAAAACTGCAAACCTGTTCTGGAGACCGTAGGGCTGTTGGATGTTTTCGACGCCCGGGTTGACGGAGTGGTGTCGGCAGAAAAAGGATTAAAAGGAAAACCGGAACCCGACATTTTTACCACAGCCTGCGATAGGATGGGGGTAAAATATGCCGATGCCATTGTTGTGGAAGATGCTGTCTCCGGCGTACAGGCAGGAGTCAAAGGAAAGTTCGGATTAACCATCGGAGTAGCCCGCGAAAACAATAAAAAAGAACTGGCTCAAGCAGGCGCCGGCATCGTCGTGGAAGACCTGGAAGAATTAAACGGACTGGAAGGGCTTAACAAAATATTTCTCGAAAACCGATCAAAATCAGACCATTCTTAATGGAAGAAAAACCGGTATCCTCACCGTATAAACCCTGGTCACTGGTATATAATGAGTACGACCCGAAAAAGGAAAAATCCAGGGAATCCTTGCTGGCAGTCGGAAACGGATACCTCGGATCCAGAGGTGCCCTGGAAGAAGCAGAGGCCGGTGAAACCAATTACCCGGGAACCTATTTCGCCGGTTTATACAACCGGCAGGTTTCAAGAGTTAACGACAAAGACATTGAAAATGAAGATTTCGTTAACTGCCCCAACTGGCACCATGTAACGTTCAGAATCGAAAACGGGGAGTGGTTCAATATCCATCAGACAACCATCATCGCCTCAAAAAGAGAACTGGATTTTAAATCCGGTGTTCTGAAGAAAGAGTGGATGATAAAAGACCAGGATAACCACCTGTTTAAAATTATAAGCCTCCGGTTTGCCAGTATGGACAATCCACATCTTGTGGCGTTACAATACAAACTGATACCGGTTCATTACTCCGGATGGATTGAAATGAAATCCGTAACCGACGGAAATATAAAAAACAGAGGCGTTTCCCGCTACAACGATCTGAACCAGCAACATCTGAAACCCGTTGCGGAAGGGTACGACAACCGGATAACCTGGCTCTCGGTTAAAACCACCCGGTCAGAAATTGAAATTACACAGGCTGCCCGGTTCGCGGTTTATAAAAACAACAAACCGGAACCTGTACGCCTGACCCATTCCTCACAACCCGGAGTAACCCGAACGGCCTTCCGCATCCACCTCAAAGAAAACGAAGAACTGTGTTTTGAAAAAACAGTGGCTTTTTTTACTTCGAAACAGGACGATGTGGATAATCCCCTGGAAAGAAGCATCCACCTCATTAAACATAGCGATTCCTTTCCGGACATCCTAAACGCAAGCATCCGTGCCTGGGAAAAAATCTGGCAAAAAACAGATATAGAGATCCGGGGAGATCCCAAATCACAGATGTTAATCCGTCTGCACCTGTATCATTTAATCCTTACTGCTTCTCCCCATAATAAACACATTGATGCAGGTATTCCGGCACGCGGGTTGCATGGGGAAGCCTACCGGGGCCACATCTTCTGGGATGAATTATACGTGATGCCTTTGTATTGTCTTTTCCTGCCTGAAGTAGCCCAATCCGTTTTACTTTACCGGTACCGCCGATTGGCCAAAGCACGTACCTATGCCAGGGAGCACGGCTACGAAGGAGCAATGTTCCCGTGGCAAAGCGGCAGCAGCGGACGGGAAGAAACACAGGTCCTTCACCTCAATCCCCTCTCCGGAGAATGGGGAGAGGATTACAGCTCCCTCCAACGGCATATCTCCCTGGCCGTGGCTTACAATACCTGGTATTATTATCACATTACCGGGGATCATGAATTCATGGAACACTACGGTGCGGAGCTGTTTTTCGAAATCTGCCGGTTCTGGGCAAGCAAAGCCTCACAGGATCAAACAGGCCGGTATAATATTAAAAATGTCATGGGCCCCGATGAATTCCATGAAACCCATAAAGCCAGCCCCGGAGGAGGTTTAAAAAACAACGCTTACACCAATATTATGGTTTCATGGCTCTTCAGAACAGCTTCTGAGTTTCTTGCATCCCTTCCGGAACCTTGTAAAAAGAGAATTACAAAAAAAATAAACCTTTCAAACAAAGAAATTTCCCGATGGCATACGATCTCACGGAACCTGAACATCCCTGTTTCCAAAGAAGGGATCATCGAACAGTTTGAAGGATACTTTAATCTGAAAGAACTGGACTGGGAGGCCTACCGGCAAAACAACGGGAATATTTCCCGGCTTGACCGTATTCTGAAAGCCGAAGGCAAATCACCCGATGACTATAAACTAGCCAAACAGGCCGATACATTGATGGTTTTCTACAACCTGGACCGGGAAGTAATCACCCGGATCCTGAAGGACTGCGGCCATACACTGCCCGAAAACTACCTGGAAAGAAACTATAACTACTACATCAACCGTACATCCCACGGTTCAACCCTGAGCCGTGTGGTACATGCCTACCTGGCCAACCTCTATAACAATAAAAAACTGGTAAACCAACTCTATTTTGAAGCCCTTCAAAGCGATTTTACCGACATCCAGGGAGGAACTACCGCAGAAGGAATCCACGCCGGGGTAATGGGTGGTACTGTTTTTATGGTACTGAAATCATTCGCCGGCATCAATTTTAAAAAAGAGATACTGGAAATAAACCCGAAAATGCCTCAGAAATGGAAATCCATAACCTGCAACTTCCGCTTTAAAAACAATCACTACTTTCTGCATCTTTCCCATAGTCAGTTAAAAATTAAAATATACAGTGAAATTTCTGACCGGATTGGTTTACTTTTTGTAAATAAAAAAATAATTTTGCCGGCCAATAAAGAAAATATTTTGAATTATTAACCAAAAAGTACCGAGTTACATGTTGAGTGATGTACTTCTCATCAATGAGTTCCATAAGAAAGCAGCAGAAGAGATCCATGCATTTGTTTTGGAAAAACTTAAACAGAAGAGAAAAGGATACCGGTTTATTGTGGCCATTTCGGGAGAATCGGGTGCCGGGAAGTCGGAACTTTCCCATTCACTTGCACTGTTGTTAAAAAAAGGAGGGCGACGGGTTAAAATACTTCATACGGATAACTATTACAAAATACCTCCCGGCCAACGCAATGAATGGAGAAAAAAGCATGGCATCAAACGGATCGGAATGAATGAATACGACTGGAAACTGCTAATCCGGAATATCAAGGAATTTAGAGAAGGCCGCGAAGCCCTGATGCCCTGTATTGACATCGTCTCCACTCAGATTGATAAACTAATCACCGATTTTTCAAAAATCGATATTCTGGTTGTGGATGGTTTGTATGCCATTGCCCTGAATAAAATCGACCTGAAAGTATACATCGACCTTACCTACCACGACACCATGAACAAAAGAGGGAACAGAGGCAAAGAAGACAACAATGATTTCCGTATGCAGGTTCTTGAGATGGAACATCAGCAAATGCTCCCCCTGAAGCCCAAAGCCGATCTGATCGTTAATAAAGACTATAAGGTGGAGGTGAGTCCTCAACCCGTAAACTGATGCGCTTCACGGTTTCAGAAGATTCCTTCCTTCCCGGTAAAAAAAACGTTTTCTCCAAAGAGGGATTGTATCCCGTTCTTATACTCCTGTATTTTTTTACACACAATATTTTTGTTATTTTTATCCATTGTATAAAATGATAATTCAACTAAAAAAACCGATTATGAAACGAACCAATCTGCTTCATTCCTTTCTCATGTTGTGTGTTGTTCTGATCATGGTGAAGTGCCAGACAGCAACCCCTGAGAATGCCGTTCAGGTAGACCTCAGCAAAACAGGAGAACCCATTGAAAAATATATCTATGGTCAGTTTATTGAACATTTGGGAAAATGCATTTACGGAGGAATCTGGGCTGAAATGCTTGAAGACCGGAAATTTTACTATCCGGTAACCGCAGATTTTGATCCATGGGCACAGGCTTCTGACCCATTCTGGAATACCGGTCCCTACACCTATTTGAATGGTTCTCCCTGGGAAATCGTTGGCGGGATGAATACGGCAACCATGGACAAAAAGAATCCGTATACCGGAGAACAATCCGTACAGGTACACGTCCCCGGCAATGGATCGGAAGCAGGAATCAAACAGGCACGGCTTGCGGTGGTAGCCAACAAGGAGTACAACGGGTATGTTGTTCTTTCAGGTTCACAGGAGGTTTTGCCGGTTATCGTTCGCTTATCGACCCCTGAAGGCCATACCCTCACGAAGGAAATAGATACCCTTACGGAAGAATACATCAGCTATCCTTTTGCCTTTACGCCTGATTTTTCAAGCGATGAGGTAACACTGGCTATTGTAAGCAAAGGAAGCGGACAATTTCATATCGGAACCGCATCGATGATGCCTTCTGACAACATCAAAGGCTGGCGAAAAGATGTGGTGGCATTGCTCAAAGAATTAAACGCACCGGTCTACCGCTGGCCGGGAGGAAATTTTGTGAGTGGCTACAACTGGATGGATGGCATCGGTGAACGGGATAAAAGACCCCCACGGAAAAATCCTGCCTGGAAAGGGATAGAACACAACGACGTGGGAATCCACGAGTATATGGAGCTCATGGAAATTCTCGGGGCAGAACCTTTCATCGCAGTAAATACCGGACTGGGCACCGTAGAGGAAGTTGCCAGGGAAATCGAATATTGCAACAGCTCAAACGATACGGAAATGGGAAAACTGAGAGCAGAAAACGGGCATCCCGAACCGTATAACGTCAAATGGTGGGCTGTTGGCAATGAGATGTACGGCGATTGGCAACTGGGACATATGCCGCTGGAAGAATATGTGAAAAAACACAACGCTATGGCTCAGGCCATCTGGGATGTTGACCCGGAAGCTCAACTGATTGGCGTCGGCGCAGTGGGCGAATGGAGCCAAACCATGCTGGAACATTGTTCGGAGACCATGAACCTGATCAGCGAACATATCTACTGCCGTGAAATGGACGAAGATACAGCCCACATTGCCCAACTGAAAAACTCCATCCGAAATGTGGCAGAGGCCCATCGCACCTACCGAAAGGATATTCCGGGACTGACAGAAAAAAATATCCGTATCGCCATGGATGAATGGAATTATTGGTACGGCGACTACATCTACGGGGAACTGGGCGTCCGCTACCACCTGAAAGATGCCCTGGGGGTAGCCCGGGGTTTGCATGAGTATTTCCGAAACAGCGACCTCTTTTTTATGGCCAACTATGCCCAGACCGTGAATGTGATCGGATGCATCAAAACCACAAGAACAACCGCTGGTTTTGCTACGACAGGGCTTCCCCTGAACCTTTACCGCAATGAATTCGGAACCATCCCGGTAAAAATTGAAAACAACAGACCCGGACTGGATATTTCAGTGGCCCTCACAGAAGATAAAAAACAACTTACCCTTGCCGTTGTGAACAGTACACCGGATGCTGAATTAGTCCCGTTTACCTTTAAAACCCTGAAAACACCCAAAACAGGGCAACAGTGGATCATTCACCATCCTGACCCGGATATATACAACGAACCGGATAAAGAACCAAACGTGAAAATTGAAACATACGAACTGAATTTTAAAAGAAATACCCTGGAAGTGCCGGGGTACAGCATTGTAATGGCAAAAATGGATATTGAATAAAAAGAAACCTCGCTGGTACACGCTCCCAGGTGAGTAAATCTATGGAAGGGGAAACAAGTACCTGTTGATATCTAATGGAATAAATATTCCTTCTTTCGATAAATATTATGCCCTTGTTTTACCCTTTTTGTTACTTTTGGCATACAGCAATGTAACCATTTTGCGTTTTTTACTCATTAAATCCTCAGAAATGAAACGAATCAGTCTATTTATTTTGCATGTATTTTTACTTGGTACGCTTTCGGCTACCGGTATTATTCCTGATAATTCTTTATCCAATTCTCTTTCTCCCGATGGATCAGCGCCGGTTAATCATCCTCCGGGCAAACCCGTTTTGATTACTCCTCCCGATGGTTCTACGGTGCGTCTTCCGGCTATTGTGGAGTGGCAATGTTCCGATCCGGACGGGGATGTACTGACGTACTCCGTACATGTCGGAATACGAATGGGAGGCCAGATTGTTTACGAGGAAACCGTGAACACAGGCACCGTGAACCGGTTTGATTCCAGGGATTATAGCAACATCCCGGAGGAAGCGTTCGGTCTGCCTATTGAATTTCAGGTAACCGCTTCGGATGGTGAACTGGAAACTACAGGAGATATTTGGACCGTTACGGTTTCCGGAATGAATCATCCCCCCGTATTTAGCGGTTCCCCTGTTCCTGCAGACCAGTCCTTAACCTCTCCCGGCACCCTGAATTTCTCATGGAAATGCACAGATGAAGATAAAGATTTCCTCCGTTATATCTTCTGCTGGAGAGAAGCAGGATCTCCCGTATGGGATTGTGTTCAGGGACTATTATATGCAGGTCATTCCTTAACCCTGTCAGAGGACAATACAGGGAAAACCTATGAATGGAAAGTACTTGCCGACGACGGGTATGAGAAAACCCAGAGCCCGGAATGGTCATTTTCTGTTTGCAGCCCCGTTGAAACAACTGAAGATATTACCATCTGCGCCGATGAAACCTACCTGGGCTGGTCTGAAACCGGAACCTATACCCGCACCCTGGAGGCTGCCAACGGCTGTGACAGCATCGTAACTACAAACCTTACCGTTGAATCCAATCCTGAAATTATTGAATACGTAGAAATATGTGAAGGAGAAACGTACCTTTTCCGGGATGAAACCAGAACCTGGCAGTGGTACAAACCTGCCACCACCGGGTGCGACACCCTGGTTACAACCCATCTGACGGTCTGGCCTGCGCAATCTGTTACCGAAGACGTATTTATCTGCGAAGGAGAAAATTACAAAGGCCATACAACCAGCGGCAGCTTTACCGAAACTCTGGTTTCAATGCACGGGTGCGACAGCATCGTAACCACAAACCTTACTGTCATTGAATCCTACCAGGTTACGGAAACCGTTACCCTGTGCCAGGGGGATTCGTACCGGGGACATACAGAAGCCGGAACCTACATCGATAACCTTGTTTCCGTCCATGGATGCGACAGCATCGTGACTACAACCATCCTCATTGTGGATATTATCGAAAAAACCGAATACATCGCTATCTGTGAAGGCGAAAGTTATGAAGGATGGACCACCGAAGGAATGCATACCCGGGAACTGGAATCAGTTCATGGGTGTGACAGCATTGTTACCACCTGGCTGACGGTTAATCCCAATTATGATATCGTTGAAAATATTTCGATATGCAAAGGCGAAAACTATGAAGGATGGACCACCGAAGGAACCTACACAAGAGAACTGGAATCCATGTACGGATGCGACAGTGTCGTAACCACAAACCTTACTGTCATCGAGCCTCTGGAGGAAACAGAAAGTATAACTATCTGTGAAGGAGATTCCTATAAGGGATGGACCACCGAAGGACCATATAAAGATACCTTAACCGCTGTGAATGGCTGTGACAGCATTGTGACGACCCTCTTAACTGTAAACCCGGTATACCATGAAACCGAGGAAGTGGAAATCTACAACGGCGATTCCTACAAGGGATGGACCATATCCGGACAGTATAACGACACCCTGATCTCGGTCCATGGCTGCGACAGCATCATCACCACCCTTCTGACCGTTTTAAACAATCCTCCGGATAAACCTACTCTGATCGCCCCGTCAAACAATGCGATTGTAATGCAACCTTTTGATGTGGAATGGGAATGCTCCGATCCCGATGGGGATACCCTGACCTACACCGTACGGATCAGACCCCTGGGAAATCCCCTGTGGGCTGCGTCACAAAATGTGGATACCCTTTCATTTTATACCATTGACGGACTGCCTGATTTTGTATTTGGCATTCCTATTGAATGGCAGGTCATGGCTCACGATGGCCAGGATACAACCTACAGCGACATCTGGTCTGTTACAATTGCTGAATATATCTACGAAACCGAATACGTATCGATCTGTGAAGGGGAATCCTATAAGGGATGGACCTCAGAAGGACAATACAAAGATACATTAACCTCATCTGCCGGTTACGACAGCATTGTAACAACCCATCTGACAGTGAATCAAACGTATAACCAGGTGGAAAATGTTGCAATTTGTGAAGGCGAATCCTGGAAAGGCTGGGATACAGAAGGGCAATACACTGAAACCTTACCCACTGTGCATGGATGTGACAGCATTGTGACGACCCTCTTAACTGTAAACCCGGTATACCATGAAACCGAGGAGGTGGAAATCTACAACGGGGATTCCTATAAAGGTTGGACTACATCCGGACAGTATAACGACACCCTGGTTTCTGTGCATGGCTGCGACAGCATCATCACCACCAACCTGACTGTTTTAAACAATCCTCCGGAACAACCGGTACTGATCACTCCTGAGGACCATACAGCTGTTAAGCAACCCTTTGTAGTGTCATGGGAATCCTCCGATGTCGATGGTGACGTGGTCACTTTCTCCGTCCGGATACGAGCCGCCGGAACAGAAGAATGGATCGGCTCGGAAGATACCGGTACCGACACCTTTTTCACTATTTTCGGACTGCCGGACATAGCTCTGGGAAAACCCATTGAATGGCAGGTCATAGCTACCGATGGCCAGGATACAACCTACAGCGACATCCAAACCGTGATTATTTGCGGGGATATCCAAACA
>CAZNPV010000054.1:0-20706 GCA_964575025.1 uncultured Mariniphaga sp. | reverse complement strand
AGACCGAAGTGTTCTTTATTCCTGGCTTCTGACTCCGGTCTTCCGTCTCCGGTCTTCCGTCTCCGGTCTTCCGTCTCCGGTCTTCCGTCTCCGGTCTCCACTCATATACAAGCAGGGCAAAAAATACAATTTTATCAGTAATTGTAGATATCGTTCCGGATCTTGGATTTACCAACCCAGCAACCAGGCAAAGATCAGGGGAGCAACAATGGTAGCATCCGATTCGATGACAAACCGGGGGGTATCCTCCCTGAGTTTGCCCCAGGTGATCTTTTCATTGGGAATGGCTCCTGAATAGGATCCGTAGCTGGTTGTCGAATCGCTTATCTGGCAAAAGTACGACCATACCGGGATATTTTCCATCTGAAGGTCCTGATGCAACATCGGGACCACACAGATGGGGAAGTCACCGGCTATGCCTCCTCCAATCTGGAAAAACCCGACTCCTTCCTCGGCATTTTTTATATACCAGTCGGCAAGGAACATCATATAATGGATCCCTGTTTTCAGTATAGGTGGGTCGATCAATCCTTCCATGCAGTGAGCAGCGAAGAAGTTTCCGCAGGTTGAATCTTCCCACCCCGGCACAATGATGGGCAGGTTCTTTTCAGCGGCTTCCAGCAACCATGAATCTTTCGAATCAATCTGATAGGCATTTTCCAGGTTCCCGTTACGCAGAATCTGATAGAAATACTCATGAGGGAAGTATGCTTTGCCTTCTTTTTTTGCTTTCACCCATACATCCACGAGGTGGTCTTCAATCTGCCGCATGGCTTCTTCCTCCGGGATACAGGTATCGGTAACGCGGTTGAAATGTCCGTCCAGCAGTTCCTTTTCATCGGCTGGTGACAGGTCGCGATAATGCGGAACCCGTTTGTAATAATTGTGAGCCACCAGGTTAAAAACATCCTCTTCGAGATTTGCCCCGGTACAGGTGATACAATGCACTTTGTCCTGTCTGATCATCTCAGCCAGTGATTTACCCAGCTCAGCTGTACTCATGGCACCGGCCAGAGTGATCATCATCCGGCACCCCTTGTCCAGTTGTTCTTCATACCCACGGGCTGCATCCACAACAGTTGCTGCATTAAAATGGGTATAATGCCTTTCCATAAATTCCGAAACCGGACCTTTCTTTTTCATCATTTGCTGTTCCTGTTGAATAAAATGGATCCCGCATGCTGATGGGGCTCTATTCCTCTTTGTATCCCAGAATATTGAGCATGTCTCCAACGGTTTGTTCATGCCTGTATACGTAATCCACATAATCCCCTTTTTCATTCCGGTCGACGATCACATGTTTCGGGGAGGGTATCAGGCAGTGTTTGATTCCTCCATAGCCACTGATCGAGTCCTGATAGGCACCGGTATGAAAAAATCCCAGGTAAAGGGGTTCCTTATCCGAATCCTTAAACCGGGGCAGGAGAATCTGCTGGTTAAAATCTTCTGAATTATAGTAATCAGAATGATCACAGCTGATGCCTCCGATATTGACCTTGGCATATTCATTGCCCCACTTATTCACCGGAAGCAGGATAAATTTTTCATGGATCGACCAGGCGTCAGGGATCGTATTCATCAGGCTGTTATCGATAATATACCACAACTCATTATCATTCTGTTGTTTCTGTTCAATTACCTTAAAAATAATGGCCCCGCTTTCACCCACCGTATATTTCCCGAACTCGGTAAAAATATGTGGTTCCTGTATTTTTTCGGCGTTACACATCTCTTTGATATTCTTCACAATTTCCCGGATCATGTATTCGTAGTCGTATTCAAATCCAAGATGATTCCGGATCGGAAATCCCCCTCCAAGGTTTAAGGAATCAAGTGTAGGGCTATACTTTTTCAAGTCGATATACAGCCTGACAGCTTTCTGAAATTCACCCCAGTAGTAAATGCTGTCTTTTATACCTGAATCCACAAAAAAATGAAGCATTTTTAAACAGATATTCGGATTATCCTTAATTTCCTGGTTGTATAAGTCGATAATCTCTGAATGGCGGATACCCAGTCTTGAAGTATAATAAGCCGACTGAGGTTCTTCATCGATGGCCATCCGGATACCGATGGTCAATTTTTCATTGCCTGCCATTTCGATAATCCTGGACAGCTCTTTTTTGCTGTCGAGGATGACGATTAAATTGTTGAATCCCTTTTTCTGCAGATTGATAATCTTCGTTATGTAATCGTCGGTTTTATACCCGTTATGGAGTATGATCCGCTGTTTGTCCAGCTCTCCGTTTTTATACAGCTTTTCGATCAGATCTATATCAAAAGAGGAGGATGTCTCCAGGTTTACTTTGTTACTAAGTGCCTTGCTGATCATATGATAAAAATGGTTGCACTTGGTACAGTAACAGAAATGGTATTTCCCACGATAGTTGCTTGCCTTGATGGCTCTGTTGAAAAGATTCCGGGCGCGTTTAATCTGCTCCCCGATCCTGGGCAGGTAAACCAACTTGAAAGGAGTATCGTATTCATCGATCAGGTACTTCAGTGAAAGTCCGTGAAAGGTAAGATAGTCATCCATAAGGTCAAAACCATCCTGCGGAAAGTAATAACTCTGTTCGATCAGGTCAAAATAGGAATTCTTCATTGTGCTTGCTGTTTTTAACCGTTGTAACCCTCATTGTAAATCCAGTAAAAATAACCGGATCCGGCATATGATAAAAAAAATAGTGCTTTTCCCGGCGCGATAAAATTAACAAGAATTTTTCAGGAAACTGTATTTTTCAGACAAACTTCATATATGTCTTTCCGCCTGTCTTTCAGGTTCCTCACGCTGCCATTGTTGTGCAATTCTTTAAGAAGGCTCAAATCGATGTCAGCAATAAGGATCATTTCCGTATTGGGAGTAGCTTCCGCTTTAACTCCGTTTGTCGGGAAAGAAAAATCACAGGGGGAGAAAACGATGGATTGAGCAAACTGAATATCCATATTTTTTACTTTTGGCAGGTTTCCCACCGACCCGGCAATAGCCACATAACATTCGTTCTCAATGGCTCTTGCCTGGGCGCAATGCCTGACCCTGGAGTATCCGTTCTGGGTATCGGTGAGAAACGGCACAAACAGAATGTTGATACCCTGGTCAGCCAGTAGCCGCCCCAGTTCCGGGAATTCCACGTCATAACAGATAAGAATGCCTATTTTTCCGCAATCGGTGTCATAAGCCTTCAGGGTTGAACCCCCTTTCATTCCCCATATTTTTGACTCGTCGGGTGTTATATGCAGTTTGATGTATGGTTCATACTCCCCATTTCGTTTGCATAAAAATCCAACATTATATAGCTTGTCATCCTCCACCAGAGGCATACTGCCTGTAATAATGTTGATATTGTATGAAATCGCCAGTTCCTCGAATCGATCGCGCAAGGGAAGAGTCGTTTGGGCCAGTTCACGAATGGCCTCTGCCTCTGACAAATGGTTGTATTGAGCCATCAGGGGAGCATTAAAGAACTCCGGGAAAAGCACAAAATCCGACCGGTAGCCTGATACCGCATCCACAAAAAATTCAATTTGTTCCACTACATCCTCTATGGTTTTATAAGGTCGCATCTGCCATTGCACAAGGCCAATTCTCACCTCCGACTTGATCTGCTTAACTACCGGCCTGGGCCTGGTGTAGTATATATTATCCCATTCCAGCAACACAGCATAATCTTTTGATTCCGCATCTCCAGGCAGGTAATTCTTCAATACCTTTTTCACATGAAAATCGTTGGAAAGCTGAAAATTCAGTACCGGATCGTGTATCTCTTTAGCTTTTACCCTGCGGATGTATTCCTTGGGTGAAAGAACATCCGAATAACCAGCATAATTTGGCATCCTTCCGCCAAACACAATTCCTTCAAGGTTCAGCTTTTCACAGAGCTCTTTTCTGAAGTCATATAACCTCCTTCCCAATCGATGCCCCCTGTATTCCGGATGTATAAAAACCTCAATCCCGTACAGAACATTCCCTTCGGGCGTATGGGTGTTAAATTTGTAATCGTCTGTAATATCCAGAAAAGTATGCGCTTCACTAAACTTTTCATAATCCACAACAATCGATAAAGCACTGCCGACAACCTTGTCGTTTACCAATATACAAACCTGCCCTTCCGGAAATTTCTTCAACAATGTTCTGATATGGTGTTCTTTCCAGTACATACCTTCCAGCTTGGAATAGGCACGGATCATAGAATTCTTTAGTTCACGGTAATCACTGATCCTGAGGTTTCGTAATTCAACTGTTTCAATCTTAACCATTGTCTTTGTTTTATGAATCATTAAAGCTACTGATTTTTAAATAATGCGCGATATCATCTCCTGAAAAAACAACCGTTCATTCCCAGTGAATTTTAAGAAAAAAAAAGGACGAGTCTGTAAACTCATCCTTTTCTGATCTAACTAAACAAATAAATCAATCTTATGAGACGATGCCACAAAAATAGAATTCCCTTCCGGATCGAACGTTACCTGAATGGCAATATTCCAGGGGTTAAACAGAATCTTATAAAATAGTTAACATACAAAGAAAATCGGTTGTCAGTTTTGGGTTGCAAATACAATGACAACGCAAGCAGATAACCAGGACAATTTTCTATTCTTCTATTCTTCTATTCTTTTTCTCCTTTTTCTTCTTCGCCTGATATGGAATCACGCATCGTAGTATCAGCCATTATATTTTTATATCTCATATAATCCATAACTCCGATGTTTCCTGCTTTGAAGGCTTCAGAAATAGCCAGTGGCACCTGTACCTCCGCTTCAATCACTTTGGCCCGGGCCTCCTGAGCTTTGGCTTTCATTTCCTGTTCAAGAGCCACAGCCATAGCTCTTCGCTCTTCAGCTTTTGCCTGTGCGATATTCTTATCGGCTTCAGCCTGGTCCATCTGGAGTACAGCCCCAATATTTTTGCCGATATCCATGTCGGCAATATCAATGGAGAGGATCTCAAAAGCAGTACCCGCATCCAGTCCCTTTTCCAGTACAACCCTTGAAATGGAGTCAGGATTTTCGAGCACCGTTTTATGGGAATGGGATGATCCGATAGAAGAGACGATTCCTTCACCCACACGGGCCAGTACTGTTTCTTCACCGGCGCCTCCAACCAATTGTCTGATATTGGCACGGACGGTCACCCTTGCTTTGGCAATCAGCTGAATACCATCTTTGGCTACTGCTGTCACCGGGGGAGTGTTAATCACTTTCGGATTTACCGACATCTGAACCGCCTCAAATACATCGCGTCCTGCCAGGTCAATAGCCGTTGCCATCTTGAAAGGAAGGTCAATGTTTGCTTTGGAAGCAGAAACCAAAGCATGCACTACATTGTCTACATGCCCGCCTGCCAGGTAATGGGCTTCCAGGTCATCACGATTCAATTCTACACCCGCTTTGGTCCCTTCGATCAAAGCCCGCACAATGACACCCGGAGGTACCTTTCTGAAACGCATCAGGAAAAGCTGAAGCAAAGAAATCCGTACTCCTGAAACCAACGCCGAAAACCATAACCCTATTGGAATAAAATATAAAATGATAATTAAAAGGACAATGACTCCAATAATCATTCCCCATGCACCGATTGATTCCATCATGATTCTTTATTTTTTGGTTCAACAATAACACTATTTGACAATATCTTAACGACTACTATTTCTGTTCCCGGATCAATAAAAAGGCCGTTTGATTTAGCTTCAATGGTCTCCCCGTTTATTTTTACTTTCCCCATCGGATTCAAACGTCCCAGGGTTTTCCCTGAATCTCCGGGTTGTATCTTTTCGTGTAAAAAAGTTTCCACCTTTCCGGTAATCTGCGTTTCAAGCAACATTTTCTTTCCGGTTTTCGATTTAAAAAAATAATAAATCATCATAGGTGCCGCTATCAGGACCACGGCCAGGGTAATGAATCCCGTAACCGTCCCGTATTGCACAAAAGCAATATACACACTGAGGGCCAACAATACAAAACCCCCAATTCCTGCAATGGTAATTCCCGGAATAACTGCAAATTCTATCATTAGTAGCAATAATCCCAGAAAAATCAGTAAAATAATTACAAACAAGCTCATTCCGGTTCAATTAATGGTTGCTTTTAGTTCCCTCTCAATCAACGCCTCTTTTAAGGGAATCAGGCTTTCCCTTTTACCCTTTCTTATATCACAACTCCCTTTGTAATGGGTAATCATGGTACTTTGTACTGCCTGTACATAATCGTGTCCGCATATTTCTATTAATGCTCCGATCACATAATCGAAAGAGTGTATTTCATCGTTGTGAAGAATCAGGAATTGATCGTTAAGGGTATTGTTGTTTAACGATTCATCCGGATTTCGTTTAATCTCTTTTGATGTCATTTTATATTCAGTCTTTCTTTAGCTTCCTTTATGGTTATCCGTTCACCCCCCTGGTAGGCAACAACAAATGCATCTTTCACTCCTTCCTGCCTCACTTGTTCCTGCATACGAACCGCGTCTTCAAAGTTAGTTAAATTTCCCGTAGTATAAACCGTTACCCCTCTTTCATCTGTATAGGAATCGATATCCCTTATCAGTGACAGCTTTTTATAGAGTCTGTCAATGTAATCCGGAAGGCTCCGGCTGTACGCCCCGATTTGAATTTTAAAAACAATATCCGGGGATTCTTTTTTTTCAGCATCACGGGTTTCCGGGGGAACCCTTTCTGCCGGACTTTCCGGAACAAGGGGCTCTTCCCCTGTGACCTCTTTTTCTTCCAGTTGTTTCTTTAAGGAACTGATTTCCTGCTTAAAGCCTGTTATTTCCTGCACATCCACGCTATCCCAGTATGCCTGTTCCACCCGACGTGCTTTTTCAAAAGCCTGGTCTGCCTGATCCTTCAAAGAATAGGACTCCTGTTCCAGCAACAGGATCTTTTGCGATAATGCATTCCGCAGAGCTGGCGAACTGCTGTAAAGTGCCCGTAATGAATCCGATTCAGCCATGTTTTTTTCCAGGTTTTCCCCGGCTTTTTGTCCCTCTCTGAAGAATTCCAAGGCTTCCGCTTTCCTGAAATGCTCCGGTCTGAGGTACTCCATATCGGAATTCACCTGGAAATGTATCGGCTCAAAAGATCTTTTTTCAGGCATCGCTGTCGGTTCAGAAGGAGTTGAAGCAACCTTTTCCGGTTGAGAATCTTCCGGAATATTTTCTGCCGGCAGAACGGGTTCGGGAGCTGGTGACTCCCTGACTCCCTCTTCCTGCGGCGAATTTGCCTGGTCATAGCAATACCGGATCCGTTCCTCAACGTTCACCGATCCCTTTTCCTCTTCCGTGGCATAGTTCTTAAAACGGTTGTAATATTTTAACGCTGAATTCCACAGCTCCCTGCTTTGAAAATACATCCCTACATAATAGAATATTTTATCGGGTGTATTACCGGAAACCGCTTTTAACAAATAGTGATTTGTTTCATCCGTAAAAATGCCCTGTTCGGAAAGGCATGCCCCATAATAATAATTGAGCATGCTGTTTTGAGGATCCCGGGCAATAAGTTTTTCAAAATAGGGAGCCGCTTTTTCAAACTCATCGGAATGAAAAAGCTGAACTGCATATTCCAGGCTATCCACCTGATTTATAAATCCAACAGCCCCTGATGCAGGCTCTGCCAATAAACATGCAACAGATGTTATTATTAAAAATATTTTTATTTTATAATCCATACTTCTATATTAGCAACAGGTCGCATATTAAAATATAAAATTACAAAAATTGTGCAAAGCTGCTCTGTTTGACAGGGAATCATTTTTTTTGTATCGAAATCCGGGATTCCCATTAAATTCATTTAGATTAACGTATATTTGTACATCATAACGTGCGACGGGGAGTCTTAAAACGAGAAAAATGAAATTATCAGAAGGAGACAAAGCCCCCTTTTTTAAGGGAGTCAATCAGGAGGGGAATTGGGTTACCCTGGATGATTTTAAGGGGAAAAAACTGATCCTCTATTTCTATCCAAAGGATAATACCCCCGGGTGTACTGCCGAATCATGCGATCTGAATGATCATTATTCTTTTTGGATAGAACAAGGATACAACGTAGTTGGAATCAGTCCGGACAGTGTAACATCCCATAAGCGATTTGCTGAAAAATATGGCTTGCATTTTAACCTGATAGCTGATACAGAGAAAGAAATCCTTAAGGCTTACGGTGTCTGGGGAGAGAAAAAAATGTACGGACGAACCACCCTGGGAGTTTTTCGGACCACGTTTATCCTGAATGAAGAGGGAATCATTGAAAAAATATTTAACAACGTAAAGACCAAAACACACAGTGATCAGATCATTACATCATTCAACGTATAATTAAAATCAAAAGATATGGCAAACCAGAACCAGACACAAGTTAACAAGGAAAAACTGAAAGCACTTCAGTTAACCATGGACAAAATCGAGAAAAGCTATGGCAAGGGATCGATCATGCGGTTAGGGGATCAGCCGGCCGAGAACATTGCAGCTATACCATCCGGGTCGCTCGGACTGGATATTGCGCTGGGAGTAGGAGGATACCCCAAAGGACGCGTTATTGAGATCTACGGCCCGGAGTCTTCAGGAAAAACAACCCTGGCCATCCATGCGGTGGCAGAAGCCCAAAAAGCAGGAGGCATTGCAGCTATTGTGGATGCCGAACATGCCTTTGATCCGTATTATGCTCAGAAACTGGGTGTTAACATTGCAGAACTATTGATTTCGCAGCCTGACAATGGCGAGCAGGCCCTTGAGATTGTCGATAACCTGGTACGATCGGGTGCAATCGATATTATTGTGATTGACTCTGTAGCAGCATTGACCCCTAAAGCAGAACTGGAAGGAGAAATGGGGGATTCACGGATGGGCCTGCAGGCCCGACTTATGTCACAGGCATTGAGAAAACTCACCGCAAATATCAGCAAAACAAAAACATGCTGTATTTTTATCAACCAGTTGCGTGAAAAAATCGGGGTCATGTTTGGAAATCCTGAAACCACAACCGGAGGCAATGCCCTGAAATTTTATTCATCCGTACGCCTTGATATACGAAGGATCGGACAAATTAAAGACGGCGAAGAGGTTCAGGGAAACAACGTCCGCGTGAAGGTGGTCAAAAACAAAGTGGCTCCCCCTTTCCGTAAAGCTGAATTTGACATTTTGTATGGAGAGGGGATATCAAAAACCGGAGAGATCATTGATCTGGGTGTTCAATATAACCTGATCAAAAAAAGCGGATCCTGGTTTAGTTACGGCGATTCCAAACTGGGTCAGGGACGGGAAGCAGTGCGAAAACTGCTTCTTGATAATCCGGAACTGGCTACCGAACTGGAAACAAAAATACTGGAATATATTACGGGACAAACAACGAAATAACAACAATACCAACGGCAGTGTGTACTGGATAAACGGCACCTGCTGTTTATCCAGTTTTTTTTATATCCGAAAGAAACAAAAAAATGAAGGTAATTAAATTTGGAGGAACCTCCATAGGCTCAGCCGAGAACATCAAAAAAGTAAAAGACATTATTCTTCAACAAAATGAAAACGCCATCGTTGTAGTTTCAGCCCTGGGAGGGGTAACCGATAAGATATTGAATGCGGCCCGGATGGCTTCCATAGGAACGGGGTTTTTTCATGCTGAATTAACCGAAGTAAAAAACCGGCATTACCGGATCATTGAAGAACTCTTCGGAAAGGAAGCAGACGATGTTTACGAACGGGTGGATAAGCTCCTTAAAGAGATGGAGAAAATCCTCACCGGAGTGACCCTGGTGGGGGAACTGACCCCAAAAACGATTGACCGGATCGTTGGACTGGGAGAACGCATGTCGTCCCATATCATTGCCCGGTATATTCCGGGGGCCGTGTGGAAAAACTCTGCCGATTACATCCGCACAGACAGCAACTTCGGAAAAGCAAATGTGAACTTTAAAGTAACCAACCAGCTGATAAAAAATGAGTTTTCAGGCTTGCAGGGAATAGCGGTAACACCGGGTTTTATTGCCGGGAACAATTCAGGGGAGTACACCACACTGGGCCGCGGAGGATCGGATTATACAGCAGCGATCTATGCGGCTGCCCTGAATGCCAGTTCGCTCGATATCTGGACCGATGTGGATGGATTCATGACTGCCGACCCGCGGGTGATCAGCAAAGCCTATACCATAGCAAAACTAAGCTATGCAGAGGCTATGGAACTTTCCCACTTCGGGGCCAAAGTGATCTACCCGCCAACCATCCTCCCGGTATACAAAAAAGGAATCCCCATACTGATACGAAATACCTTTAATATGGAAGGCCAGGGGACCCTGATTGCCCATAACGATCAAAACAGCAAAAACCTGCCGATTAAAGGAATTTCTTCCATCTCAGGCATTGCGCTGATTACGGTGCAGGGAATCGGGATGGTTGGGGTTACCGGTATTTCAATGAGATTATTCACAGCCCTCGCAAGAGAAGATATCAACGTAATCCTGATCTCCCAGGCTTCGTCAGAAAACTCAATCAGCGTAGCCGTAGAAGAACAATCCATAGAAAAAGCGGAAATAGCCATCCGCAATGAGTTCGAAAAAGAGATACGAATCGACCGGATCAACAAAATTGAAATAGAAACCAGACTCTCCATCGTGGCTATCGTGGGTGAAAATATGAAGCATACCACCGGAATCGCCGGGAAACTGTTTCAAACCATCGGCCGGAACGGCATCAATATAGTAGCTATTGCACAGGGTGCCTCAGAGCTGAATATATCCTGGGTCGTCAGCAACAGCGACCTCCGGAAAACCCTCAATGTGGTCCATGAATCCTTCTTCCTCTCAGAAAACGTCGAACTGAATGTATTCCTCATGGGTGTCGGTACCGTGGGCGGTCATCTGCTGAACCAACTGAAAAAACAACAGGGAAAATTGCTGAAAGAAAACCACCTGAAAATAAAATTGACAGGCGTGGCCAATACAAAAAAAATGTTCTTCAACCGGGATGGAATAGATATAGCACAGTTCAGGGAACGACTGGAGAACTCAAACAGGATCTCAGGACTGAAAGGATATGTGAAAGAAATGACCGAACTGAACATGTACAATTCGGTATTTGTAGATTGTACAGCCTCTGAAGAAGTTGCAGGATTGTATGAAAAGATCCTGGAATCCAACATTTCCGTTGTAACAGCAAATAAAATAGCGGCATCTTCTGAATACATCAACTATAGTAACTTAAAAAATACAGCAAAACGAAAAGGGATCAAGTTTTTATTTGAAACCAATGTGGGAGCAGGATTACCCATAATCAGCACCTTGAATGACCTGGTTCATTCCGGTGACCGCATTCTTAAAATTCAGGCCGTCCTTTCGGGAACCCTGAATTTTATTTTCAACACGATTTCTCCGGAATGTAAATTCAGCGATGCCATACGGATGGCCAAAGAAAAGGGCTATTCAGAACCTGATCCCAGAATAGACCTTAGCGGCATTGATGTAGCCCGTAAAATTCTGATCCTGATACGTGAATCGGGTTATAAGATGGAAATGGAGGATATCACCATCAACCGGTTCATACCGGATGAATATTTTGAAGGACCGGTTCAGGATTTTTTCAAAACTATTTCCCAGGTGGACGAGGATTTTGAAAAACGCCGTAAAGAACTGGAAGAAGAAGGAAAAAAATGGAGGTTCGTAGCAAATTTTCAGGAGGGAAAAGCCTGGATAGGCCTGCAGGAAGTGGACAGGGAACATCCTTTTTACGACCTGGAGGGAAGCAACAATATGGTAATGTATACAACCGAGCGCTACCAGGAATCTCCGATGCTGATCAAAGGGTACGGTGCAGGAGCTTGCGTAACAGCCGCCGGGGTGTTTGCCGACCTGATCAAAGTATCAAATATATAAAATGAAACGAATGAAACATATAGTGATTCTTGGCGACGGAATGGCCGACGAACGGTTGGCAAACTACGGAAACCGAACTCCTCTGGAGATGGCTCATAAGCCGCATATCGACTGGCTAGCCAAACACGGGCAAACCGGGCGTTTGACAACTGTACCCGAAACGATGCCTCCGGGAAGCGAAATAGCCAACCTGGCCATAATGGGATACGACGTGGAAAAAATTTATGAAGGACGGGGAGTCCTCGAAGCCGCCAGCATGGGTGTGGAAATCGGAAAAAACGACCTGGCCCTGCGCTGTAACCTCATTTGTTTGGAGGATGAAAAAATCAAAAACCATTCAGCAGGACATATACCCACAGAAGACGCAGAGAGAATCATCCGCTTCCTGAACAAATCCCTGGGGAATAAAAAAATTAAATTTTACCCCGGAGTTTCCTACCGCCATCTCCTGGTGATCAAAGAGGGGTTAAAAGATCTGAACTGTACACCACCCCACGATGTGGTGGGAACACCGTTCCGTCAGGTGCTGATTCAACCCGCATCAGAAGAAGCCGGCAAAACAGCCAACCTGCTGAATTACCTGATTATCCGCTCCCGGTACCTGCTCTCAGATCATCCCGTAAACCAGAAACGCAAAGCCGAAGGCCTCGATCCGGCCAACTGCATCTGGCCCTGGTCCCCGGGATACAAACCGGCCATGAAAACCTACCGGGAGATGTTCGGCATTGAACAATCAGCAGTCATCTCAGCGGTCGATCTGATCCGGGGAATTGGCGTTTACGCCGGCATGGATGTGATCCAGGTGGAAGGAGTTACCGGGCTTTACAACACCAACTACGAAGGAAAAGCCAAAGCCGCCGTGGAGGCTCTGAGAAACCATGATTTTGTATACCTCCACATCGAAGCAAGCGACGAGGCAGGCCACGAAGGAGATGTGGAACTGAAAACAAAAACCATCGAATACCTCGACCAACGGGTGGTGAAGTACATCCTTGAAGAAACAAAAAAAATGAAGGAAGAGGTTGCCATTGCCGTATTGCCCGACCACCCTACCCCATGTTCCTTAAAAACACACACCCGCGATCCGGTGCCATTTATCATTTACAGGAAAGGGATAACAGCGGATGAGGTGGAAGTGTATGATGAATATACTGCCCGCAAAGGAGCATTCGGAACCTTAATCGGGAATGAATTTATAAAGGCATTTTTAAAAGTATAAGACATTCATGATACACTAAGAACCACACGAACTTAATGTGAAAAATGAAACGAATGCAATATTACAGCACCAATAAAAATGCACCTCCCGTCAGCCTGAGCAAAGCCGTTACAAAAGGATTGGCGTCTGACAAAGGGTTGTTTATGCCTGAGCGGATTGAGAAGTTTGATCCGGATTTTTTTAAAACCATCGACAAACTCTCTTTCCCGGAGATTGCTTTCGAGGTTGCCATGAAGTTTTTCGGCGAGGACATGGACCTGGCCAGTCTGAAAGAGATCGTATACGACACGCTTGCTTTCGATTGCCCGGTGGTGAAAGTCACGGGAAATATCTATTCACTTGAACTGTTTCACGGCCCTACCCTGGCATTCAAAGATGTGGGAGCCCGTTTTATGGCCCGTTTGCTGCATTATTTCTCCTGTGAAAACAAAAAGCAGATCCATATTTTGGTTGCCACCTCGGGGGATACAGGCAGTGCCGTTGCCAACGGGTTTCTCGGCGTTGACGGAATTCATGTCTATGTGCTTTATCCAAAGGGGAAAGTAAGTAAAATCCAGGAATCCCAGTTTACAACTCTTGGGAAAAATATTACAGCTCTCGAGATTGAGGGGACTTTCGACGATTGCCAGCATCTGGTAAAAACAGCTTTTCAGGATAACGGAATAAATCAAAAGTTAAACTTAACCTCTGCCAACTCGATCAATGTGGCACGTTTCCTTCCGCAGGCTTTTTACTATTTCAATGCTTATGCGCGGCTAAAAGAAAAAGGGGTACTGGATGACAAAGAACTCGTGGTATCGGTACCCAGCGGTAATTTCGGAAACCTGACGGCCGGATTGTTTGCCCGCGAAATGGGGCTGCCGGTGACACAATTCATTGCAGCCAACAATACCAACAACGTTGTGTTTGAATATCTGAAAACCGGCGAATACAAGCCTCGCCCGTCGGTTGAAACACTGGCCAATGCCATGGATGTGGGAGATCCCAGTAACTTTGCACGGATCCTGGATCTGTATGACAACTCCCATCCGGTTATTTCCGGAATCATTAAAGGCTACTGGTATTCCGACGAACAGATCAGGAAAATCATGAAACGGGTATATAACACAACCGGATACCTTTGCGATCCCCATGGCGCCTGTGGATACCAGGCCCTGGAAGAGTTCCTTGCGGAAGATCAGGTTGGAATTTTCCTCGAAACAGCACACCCGGCAAAATTTGCCGAAACCATGGAAAGCATCATCGGAAAGGAGAAAGTGCCCTTCCCCGATAAACTGGCGGAATTTATGAAAGGAGAAAAACAAAGTACTCCGCTGGGTAAGGATTTTGAAGGATTTAAGGATTTCCTGTTAAAGCAGGAAGCCGGATGAACGCATTGTAGTTAATTTCCCCAGGTGAAGAGGCTATATGAAATGACCATGGAGCTTATATTAGGGCTAAAGAATAAAATGCTTTTATTTTTTTTCCTACATTAGAAGTCTGAACATAAAAAAAAATGAACCTTACCAGAAAGATCCTTTTTTTAAGTCTGCTGATCATTTTTATTTCCTGCTCCCGGGAGATTCAGTTTTTTGATCCTGAAAACAGCCGGATCCGCTACCAGGGAAGAATAGATTTTTCCAATCCATCACAACCTGTGTTAATCGGCTCAGCTTCCTTTTTTGAAATAAGTTTTACAGGGGATTCATGCATCGTTTTCCTCCGGAACATGAATTCTCCGGAGATGTATAATTTTGTTTCTGTGGAAATGGACAGGGAATACCAGGGAAGGGTAAAGATTGCTGCGGATACGATGGTTGCTTATTCTTTTGTACCTGACTCAGAGGAAGCAAATCACAGGTTACGAATTTTTAAAGCCACCGAAGCATCGAACGGAACCATTGCTTTTGGGGGTATTCAGGCAATTGTGTTGGAAGAGCCTGAGCCGTTTCCTGCACGGAAAATCGAGTTTGTAGGAAATTCCATCACCTGCGGGATGGGTATCGACTGGGAAGAGATCCCCTGCCATAGCGGTTTGTGGTACGACCAGCACAACGCCTGGTTGGCCTACGGACCACAGGCAGCCATGGAACTGGATGCACAGTTTATGCTCAGTTCGGTATCAGGAATCGGGATATACCGTAACTGGAACAGCCCGGGGCCGGTAATGCCCGAGGTGTATGAAAACAGGTACCTGAATATGGATGCCTCCAAAAAATGGAATTTCTCAACCTACACCCCCGATCTGGTGAGCATCTGCCTGGGTACCAACGATTTCTCCGACGGCGATGGCATACACGAAAGACTGCCTTTCGATTCGGCACACTTTGTAACCAGCTATATCGATTTTGTGGAAACCGTGTACTCCCATTATCCGGAAACCCAGATCTGCCTCCTCACCAGCCCCATGGTGAACGGAGAAAAAGCCCGGATGTTTGAACGCTGTCTAACGGCGGTAAAGAATCATTTCGACAAAGCAACTACGGATAAAAGGCCTGTAGCTCTTTATTTTTTAAAAGAACTGACTCCACATGGCTGCGACTTCCACCCCGACAGGGAAGATCATCAGGAGATGGTCGCCCGGCTGGTGCCATTCTATAAAGAGGTGATGGATTGGTGATGCCCGGATGCTTTTTCTAAAATGCCCCGGGACATAACTACAGGGGATAACAAGACGTGTGCTTCGTACCCAGTTTGTTCCCCATCTAAAGGATTGGGAAACAAAACCATTCACTTTCCGTTCACAGAAAAAAACCCGAAGGGGGATTTAAACCAGCAGGAGAAGGCATAATAAAGAATCCACCATCAAAGAAGGTGGTATTAAATTTAATCTATAAGATTATGAAACCCAATACAATAATGTATAAGCCTTTTCGTCCGAAGTCCGAAGTCCGAAGTGTTCTTTTCTCCTGACTTCCGTCTTCGGTCTTCCGACTTATGATTCCATTCATATACAAGCAAAGCAAAAAATACATTACCACGCCCCCAGGACGTGGATTTCTATAATATATTAAAACCACTTTTTCCTTTTAAAAAACACCAACATCAGGACTGCCAGCACCACCATTACGCCCCACATGATAAAATAACTGTATTTGAAATGCAATTCCGGCAAATAATCAAAATTGGTACCATAGATTCCGGCAAGAAAAGTTAGTGGAATAAAGATTACCGAAAAGATCGTCAGGAATTTCATTTTATCGTTTAACCTGCTACTGGCTGCAGTGTGGTAAATATTCAACTGGTCTGTAAGAACTTCCCTGTAATTTTCCAACATTTCTGTCACATGACTGATGTTATTTTTTAACTCCGACAGGTGGAAAAATGTATCGGGTGCAAGGAGGTCAGAGTCGGATTTAGCGAAAGCCAGGATCAGTTCCCTGGCTGGTTTCATGTTCTTTGCCAGGAAACTTACCTCTTTTTTATACCGGAAGATGGTATCCAGTACGTCCCTTTCCATCCTTGTTTCCGGTTCATCCTCATCCAGTGTTTCAATGTTCTCCCCAAAATCTGAAAGAACCATGATGTAATTATCGATGACCACATCCATCAGGGCAAAGGCCAGATAATCCGGTCCTGCTTCCACAATTCGTTTTTTCTTTTGCCGTATCCGGTTTCGTACCGGCTCAAAAAAATCGCCTTTGCGTTCCTGAAAAGAGAGCAATACCCGGGGGGTAAGGATCAGGCTTAGCTGCTCATAGGCTATTCCCTCCTCTGACTGCTGTGGATTCAGCATTTTCAGCGAAATAAAAACAGCGTTATCATGTTCTATTAACACAGGCCGTAGTCCGGTATTCATCACATCATCCAGGATGACCCTATCGATTGCGAAACCATCGGCAATTTCCTGCATCAACTGCCGGTCATGAATTCCATCAATGTTTATCCAGGTAGTAGTCTCTGTTTCCTTAAACTTCAGGATTTCTTTAACGGTATCATACCGGAACTCAGACACGTTATTCTGATCAAAATCAATCACCCGAATCAGGGGTTTTTCCATTTTTCGGACTCCTCTGAAGTGGAGGGCTCCGGGGGATAATCCGATTTCTTCCTTTTTTTTACCAATAAACCGGGGCATAGTCTTTACTCTTTCCAGGGAACAAGGGGCGATCTGTAATAGGTAATATCCAAAGCTTCAAACCGTTCACCATGGGCAGCCAGTCTGAATTTATATTCCTCCCAGATGCGTTGGTCCGGAGCTGTCCAGCCTATTTCGGCATATCCCGGAAGCCTGGGGAAAATCATATATTCCACCTCCTTTAAATTGGTTACGGTTTCGGACCAGAGGGGTGTTTCAACACCCAGAATGTTCTCCCGTTTGATGGCCGGGGAATAATTCTCAGGATCCCAGGTATATCCGTCATCGACTTCAATATAGGCAGCCCAGGCTAAACCGAGAACGGTGGTGGAATCATATTTCATATCTATGTACGCCCGTTTAGCCGGTGACATGATCACCTTTGCCCCTTTTTCAATGCCCATGGCTGTATTTTCCTCATTGGCCCAGAACTGAACAATAGCTCCTTCAGCCAGATCACTATGGGCAATCTCATCCCAGCCAATAACTTTCTTGTTGTATGAAACAACAATATCCTGGACTCGTTCGACAAAAGGGATATAATCTTCCAGGGGCGTGGAATGCGATTCATCGCCCCCCATGTGAAAATACGGACCCGGTGTCATCTCAGCAATCTCCCGGACTACATCATCCACAAACTGATAGGTAATTTCCTTGTCGATGCAGAGCGTGCTGAATCCAACGCGGGTGCCTGTATATAATTCGGTTGCTTTCCCGTCACAATTGAGTTCGGCATACGATGCAAGGGCTGCATTGGTATGGCCCGGCATATCAATCTCCGGAACGATGGTGATATGCCTGTCAACGGCATATTGCACCAAATCCCTGAACTCTTCCTGGGTATAATATCCTCCTTCGCCTCCTCCAACTTCGCTACTTCCCCCGATGACCGTCAGATCAGGCCAGGATTTGATTTCTATACGCCAGCCCTGATCATCGGAAAGATGCAGATGCAAGACATTCATCTTGTACATAGCCAGATAATCCATATACTTTTTGACATCCTCCACAGGGAAGAAATGACGTGCCACATCAAGCATAGCCCCCCGGTAGGCATAGTAAGGCTGGTCGTTGACAACCCCCGTAGGTATGTACACAACCCCTTCGGATCTTGCCGCCGGAAGCGTCTGAAGAAATGTCTGTATGCCATAAAAACGCCCGGCCGGTGATCCGGTAAGAGAAACCCGTTTTTTTTCGATTTGTAGTTCATAGCTTTCATCATCTGCACCTGAATCCGAAAGATAAATCCCCCGCCGTGGAGGATCAGCCGATAGCTTCACTACCGGTTTGGTACCAATAATTCCCTCAAGCTCAGAAGCCAGGAACTGAGCAGATGACGCCAATTCCCCCTGAGCATAGATCTTCACCCCTGAAGTCAGCCTGAAAACATCGCCCGTAGCTTCTACACGGACCGGCAACGGAATAAACGCAGTTGCCGTGAGATCCGTGGGCTCATGATGCGTACACGAAACCTGTACCATAAAGCTTAGCAGGATGAAACCTCCTGCCATTTTATTCAACGTTTTATTCATGATTGAGTTTGTTAGATTATTTATCTATAAAAATATGGAAATGGGAAACAAAAAACAAAACATTCAGAAAAACCGTATGAATTAACCTGAATATACCAATTCCCGGGTTCAGGAGGAATCTGCCTTCAGGAGAGGTTTATACTATTTAACCGGAAAAATGTACTTTTGCCAGTCTGTTACTTGTTAATGCATCACTATGAGCTATCATTTATTACAAGGAAAAAAGGGAATCATCTTCGGTGCCCTGAATTCAGAATCCATTGCCTGGAAGGTTGCAGAACGAGCCTTTGACGAAGGGGCTCTTTTCACCCTGACCAACACGGAAGTTGCCCTTCGAATGGGTGATACGGGGAAGCTTGCTGAAAAATGCCATACAGAAGTTATTGCGGCTGACGCCACCCGGGTTGAAGATCTTGAAAATCTGCTGACTAAATCCATGGATCTTCTCGGGGGAAAGATAGACTTCATCCTCCACTCCATAGGGATGTCACCGAATGTCCGTAAAAAAAGAATGTATTCCGATCTTGATTACGGGTATTTCAGCAAAACCCTGGATATTTCAGCGGTATCCTTTCACAAGTTGCTTCAGAGTGCCTGGAAGCTGGATGCCATAAATGAATGGGGTTCCGTACTGGCTTTAACCTATGTAGCTGCCCAACGTACTTTTTACGGGTACAACGATATGGCCGATGCCAAAGCACTGCTCGAATCCATTGCCAGAAGCTTCGGATATATTTACGGACGGGAAAGAAATGTCAGGATCAATACCGTTTCACAATCCCCTACGATCACCACAGCCGGCAGTGGGGTCTATGGCCTCAGGCAGCTGCTTGATTTTTCCGATCGGATGTCCCCCCTGGGAAATGCCAATGCAGAAGAATGTGCGAACTACTGCATTACCCTCTTTTCAGACCTTGCGAAAAAGGTAACCATGCAAAATCTGTATCACGATGGAGGATTCTCCAGCATGGGCATGAGCTTCCGCGCTATGGGTCAATATGAGAAAGGGCTTGACATCGGCTGGGGATTACAGAAACCTGCAAAAAAAAGATAACAACTTCCCTCACTTTTCTGAATGATCGGTAAGGAAGCAGGAAATCCCGGAAAATTATCCGGATTTCCTGTTATGGTTTTTCTATTTAATCGTCAATAAACCTGAGGATTGCTTTTATATTATTTAAAATATTTTAAACTTTTTTTATTGAATGGTTGGTTATTTTTGCATCAACCGATGTAAAAAATCAGAAAACATTGAAACCAGGATTTTTAACCTTGCTGGCACTTTGTGTGTTGCCTTTAATTTCACAGGCACAGAAAGAAAAGGACACCTTTCCGGAACAACCGGATGAACAGATCAGTGTCCATCGCGAATACGATGAAAACGGAAACCTGATCCGGTATGATTCGACCTATACCTTTGAATGGCATGGCGATACCATGATGGTATTTCCCCATGGCCGGGATCCATTCTCTCCTCCCGGCCTGTTTGCAGATCCCGACGACCTGATCCGTCATTTTTTCTCCGATTCAGTAGCCCGTTTTGATCCGTTCAACGACCTGTGGGAACAGGAATTCTTCAGAGAACATCAGAAGTTTTTTGAACACTTCGACGATCCGCTCTTTCAGGATCGGTTTTTTGAACTTTTTACGGATCATCCCGATTCGCTAAACCGTTTTTACTGGAAAGACAGTACTTTTTGGCAACCCCGTATGTACTCTGACTTTCCCTTCAACGGATTCAGAAATTTTATGGAGGAATTCTACCGCAGCTTCCCGGACAGGGAGTTGCAATTCTTTGAGAATGAAAAACAACAGCAGGAATGGGAGGAGATAATAAAGAAATACCAACAAGAGATTGAGGAATTTAATAAAAAATGGAATTCTGAAAATTGAAAAAAGTGGAACAGTGCAACAGTTGTTGTCGGTTGTCGGTTGTCAGTTATCAGTTGACGGTTGTCGGTTGACGGTTGACGGTTGACGGTTGTCAGTTGCTGGTTGCTGGTTGCTGGTTGCTGGTTGCTGGTTGCTGGTTGCTGGTTGCT
>CAZNPV010000053.1:0-20778 GCA_964575025.1 uncultured Mariniphaga sp. | reverse complement strand
ACTAATAAACCAATCAAATAGAAAACACGGAATTTGTAAATAAATTGTGAAACCTCTTTGAATTTGATACGTTATTAATAAACAAAGAAAGGTATGTAAGGTAGATCAGCAGGAAAAAGTTGTTTGTATGGTTTCAAAATACAAAGGAAGACGGTTTTTCCCGGGCTGATTTAACGTATGTAAGGCGTTTTGCGCCGGATTGAGATTATGATTATTCATATTTTAAAAATATAACCACATGAAAACTAATTTATTATTGCTCGATTCGTATAAGGATGTTGAGAATCTTATATCCTTTGCATTTTCATTTAGTAACCGTACCCAACGGCATTTGAAAATAGTATATGTATCTGATTTTGAGTGGATGAAGAATTCGTACATGATCACAGCGTCGGGTCCGGTAGAGGCAAATTTAGTGGCAGTGGAAAGAACTGTGCGAAAAGAATTTGATGTGGCTGAAGCCAAAATGAAAGAGTTGGTGGCTGAGTATATGAAACATAACACGGTTAAAATACCCTTCGAGTTTAAGTCCACTGAAATAAACCGCATTGACCTGATCCGGGATGAACTGAAAAAAGATCCGGAGTTGTTGCTCATGATCAGCAACCATCAGAGTTATACCGATGCATCAGAGGGATCCGTAGAGTACCCGGACCTGATCGAAGAAGTTGATTGCCCGGTGTTGATCCTTCCGGCAGAACAAAAAAAGACCGAAATAAGCCATGGGATGTATGCAACCAGTTATCATGAGGAGGATCTTACTGCACTAAAACATCTGTATTCTGTCCTGGGAGAAACAGAAAAATTCAGGATGACCGTCCTTCATAATGAAAGAAATTTCAATTTTGAAGAAAAACTGAAATGGGAAGGTTTTCAGGCTATCGTTAATAATATCCTTCCGGATGAAAAAATCGATTTCAGGTTAAAAACCTGCAAAGAGTTCGTGAAGGGAGTAGAAGAATTTATAGATGATGAGAATCCCGATCTGCTTGTTGTTCTGAAAGAAAAGAAAGGTTTTTTTGAACAGGTTTTCACATCCGATGAAACCAAATATGTGATAACCCATTTTCATAAACCTGTTTTGGTGTACCATGAGAAGAGCTAAACAGGTTGCATTTTTTCTTTTAAGGCCCTCCCGGTAGGGGAGTCTGTTCTTTTTATCAGGTTTTCGGGGGTTCCTTCAAAAATTACAGTTCCCCCTTTATCGCCTCCTTCAGGTCCCAGGTCAATGATCCAGTCGGCTGATTTGATGATTTCCATGTTATGTTCAATGATCAGAACACTATGTCCGCGGGCGATCAAAGCATTCAGGGAATCGAGCAATTTGCGAATGTCATGGAAATGAAGGCCTGTAGTGGGTTCATCAAACATAAAAAGGGTAGGGGAGTCTTTTTCTTTTGCCAGAAAGGAGGCCAGTTTGACCCGTTGGCTTTCACCTCCTGACAAGGTACTGGATGACTGCCCCAGGGTAACATATCCCAGTCCGACATCCTGAAGGGGTTGTAACTTTTTGGTGATCTTTTTCTCTATTGAAGATTTTCCTTCTTTGAAAAAATCAATTGCTTCATTGACGGTCATACCAAGGATGTCATCGATATTTTTTTCACGGTATCGTACTTCCAGTATTTCTTCTTTGAACCTTTTTCCTCCGCAGCTTTCGCAAACCAGGTATACATCTGCCAGGAATTGCATTTCCACTTTAATGATTCCTTCGCCCTGGCATTCCTCGCAACGTCCTCCATCTACATTAAATGAGAAAAACGATGGTTTGAATCCCTGGTATCTGGCAGCAGGTTGTTGTGCAAAGAGTTGCCTTATTTCATCGTAGGCTTTCAGATACGTTACCGGGTTGGAACGGGAAGATTTTCCGATCGGTGCCTGGCTTACAAATTCAACGGCTGTAATTTGTTTCAGGTCCCCCAGCACTGCATCATGTTGACCGGTTTTTTCGCCGTACCCCCCCAGGATTTTTGTCAGGGCCGGATAAAGGATCTTACGAACCAGCGAAGATTTCCCGGATCCACTGACACCGGTTACACAGGTTAAGGTGTTTAGCGGGAATTTAACCCGGATATTTTTGAGATTGTTCTCACGGGCTCCGATCACCTCAAGATAATTATTCCATTTGCGGCGATATCGGGGAACCGGGATTTTTTCTTTGCCGGTCAGGTATTGGGTTGTCAGGCTAACGGGATGCTTTGTGAGTTCTTCATGGGTTCCCTGAAAAACCAGCTCTCCTCCATGGACCCCGGCAAAGGGTCCGATATCCACAATATGGTCGGCAGCGCGTATGATATCTTCGTCGTGTTCAACTACCAGGACCGTATTCCCTGTTTTCTGCAGTTTGGAGAGTACCCCGATCAGGCGGGCTGTATCCCTCGGATGCAAACCAATGCTTGGTTCATCAAGAATATACAACGATCCTACCAGGCTGCTTCCCAGGGAAGTGGCCAGGTTAATGCGTTGCGACTCTCCTCCGGAAAGGGTGGAGGAAAGACGGTTCAGGGTGAGGTAGCCCAGACCGACATCCATAAGGTATGCAAGCCGGTTCCGGATTTCGGTCAGAAGCCTGTCTGCAATCACGGAATCATGTTCCGGCAACCGGATACCCCTGAAGAATTCCTGTAATTCATACACCGGCATCAAAACCAGTTCCTGTATGGATTGACCCGCTACTTTTACGTAGCCTGCTTCTTTTTTTAACCGGCTTCCCCTGCATTCCGGACAGGTTGTCTTTCCCCTGTAACGCGATAACATTACCCGGTATTGGATTTTGTAGCTTTTTTCTTCCAGGTAGCTGAAAAACCGGTTCAGACCGGCAAAATACCGGTTTCCTGTCCACAACAGATGCCGCTGTTCTTCTGTAAGCTGATAGTAGGGTTTGTGAATCGGGAAGCCGAATTTATCGGCATGGTAGATAAGCCGGTTTTTCCATTTTTGCATTTTTTCGCCCCTCCAGCAGGCTATCGCATCCTGATATACCGACAAGGATTTGTTGGGAATAACCAGGTCTTCATCGATGCCGATCACTTTGCCATATCCCTCACAGGTGGGGCAGGCACCTACCGGATTATTAAAACTGAACATATATACCGAAGGTTCCTCGAATTCTATCCCGTCTGCTTCAAAACGATTGCTAAAGGTTTCTGTTAAAATGGCATCCGGCTGGTATACTTTAATCAGACATTGACCATTTCCCTCATAAAAAGCTGTTTGAACCGAATCGGCAATCCGGCTCAGTGTATCCTGGTTGTCCTGAATGGAAAGCCTGTCAATAACCACATTGCAGGGTTGTTTGCCTTCCGGTTTATTTTCTGAAGCAAGCAGCTCTTCAATAGGATAAATCATATCGCCGATCTCAATACGGCTGAATCCTTGCTGCAGCAATAACCTGGCTTCTTCGAGGATCGATCTGCCGTTTTTTTCCTGAAGGGGTGAACCAATCAGAAACCGGGTACCTTGAGGAAATGTAGAGAGAAAGTTGACCACATCCGTAACATCGTGTCGGGTCACTTCTTTCCCTGACTTTGGCGAATAGGTCCTCCCGATGCGTGCATACAGCAATTTCAGGTAATCATATATTTCTGTGGAAGTCCCTACTGTGGAACGGGGATTGCGGGTGTTTGCCTTCTGTTCGATCGCTATGGCCGGCGGAATGCCTTTTATAAAATCTACATCCGGCTTGCTGATCCTTCCAAGAAACTGTCGTGCATAGGCCGAAAGACTTTCTACATAGCGCCTCTGGCCTTCAGCAAAAAGAGTATCAAATGCCAGAGAAGATTTTCCTGAACCCGAAACACCCGTCATGACAATGAAACGGCCCCGTGGAATCTTAAGGCTCAGGTTCTTTAGATTATGGACCCTTGCTCCTTGTATTTCAATTACTTCGTTAACCGCCCCTGCTTTTGCCATCCCTCCGGTAAGTTTTTTATGAATAATTTGTGTTTTACAAAAAAAAATAACACTTTTGCTGGTGACAAAATTATAAATATCCATTAAAACGATCGCCTATAGCAGAAACTTTACTTTTTTATTTACATACAACTAAATAGAAAGTAATGTATAAAGCAGATTTACGGAGCGACAACGAGCTCGTAAAGAATTTTATAGAAGGAGGTCAAAATTCCATCGAAGTATTAATAAACCGGCATAAAAACAGGGTTTTTTCTTATATCCTTCTAATTGTTAAAAACCAGGAACTGGCTGAAGACATATTTCAGGATACGTTCATTAAAGTCATCCGTTCCTTAAAACACGGAAAGTATACAGAAAACGGAAAATTCGTTTCCTGGGTTCTGCGTATCGCCCATAACCTCGTTATCGATCATTTCAGAAAAGTTAAACTGAATGGTACGGTTTCAAATGATGCCTCCGAAGTGGATATCTTTAATTCTCCGAAATTCTCTGAAGAAAATATTGAAGACCGATTGGTTTACGACCAGATCTTATCTGAAGTAAAGGAACTGATAACGGAACTACCCGCAGATCAGCAACAAGTTATTTTTATGCGGCATTATTTAGGTCTTAGCTTTAAAGAAATTGCCGATCAGACCGGAGTCAGTATAAATACAGCCCTCGGGAGAATGCGGTATGCATTGATTAACCTGCGTAAACTGGTTGAAAAAAAGAATCTTAATCTTACTAAGATTTAACGCTTTTTAACACAATATTCCTTCCCATAGGCCGTTATTGATTCAAACTATAATTTTTAAACGCCTATGAGGAATAACTCTACTTTTTTTACGTATTTGATTAATGATTTTGAAACGGAAGCTGAAAAATTTACATTGGATGCGGAAACCGAAGAATTATTAATGTCACTGGATATCGAAAATTTTAGTCCGGAGAAAAGTTCTGTAGATCGTATTTTGAATTTTGCCCGCTCCTACGAAGTACTGGAAACGAAAAATGCCGGAGTGGTTGAAATGAATTTAAATTGACGATATCTTTCAAAAAAAAGCCTGAAGAATTTTCTTCAGGCTTTTTTTTTTGCTCAGGTATTGACTTTTATAAAATAATAACCTACATTTGTGATATCATTTTGATATTATATTAATTTAAATTTTAAATCATGGAGAAAAAATACTCACCTTTGTCGGGCTACATTTTTCTGGTTATCGAACTGGTAATTCTGGCCCTGATTGTTTTAGGATTTATGAGGGGATTCATATTTCCTTCGGTTATCCTGATAGTCCTCTTTATTTTTATGGCTATTGGTTTTACGGTTGTTGATCCGAACCATAGTTGTGTGTTGGTTCTTTTCGGGGCCTACAAAGGGACCATTAAGAAGAATGGTTTTTGCTGGGTCAATCCCTTTTATGTGCGGAAGAAATTTTCGTTGCGTGCGCGGAATTTCGACAGCGATACCATAAAGGTGAACGACAAAATCGGCAATCCCATTATGATCGGGTTGGTTCTGGTCTGGAAAGTTGAAGATACCTACAAAGCGGCCTTTGGTGTGGATGAATACGAGCATTTTGTAGTTGTGCAGAGTGAAGCAGCGTTACGTATGCTTGCAGGGATGTATCCCTACGATAACATTGAGGATGAGAACGCAAAGATTACCTTGCGTGACGGAGGTGAGATTGTCAATGAAAAGTTGGAAAATGAGATCAGGGAGCGCCTTGAGATTGCAGGAATTTATGTGATTGAAGCCCGGATAAATTATATTGCTTATGCCCAGGAGATTGCCCAGGCTATGTTAAAAAGGCAACAGGCAACTGCCATCGTTGCTGCCCGCTATAAAATTGTGGAGGGTGCAGTAAGTATGGTGGAAATGGCCCTGGATGAACTGAGTAAGAAAGGAATTGTCGACCTGGATGAAGAGAAAAAGGCCACTATGGTAAGCAACCTGATGGTTGTGCTGTGTGGTGATAAAGAAGCTCAGCCGGTAGTGAATACCGGATCATTGTACCAGTAGTAGATGGAAAAAGTATATTTTTCAGAAGAACAAAGACACAATCAATGGTGGCTCTGGGTGATCCCCGGAGCTGCCACATTGGCTGTTCTAATTCCGTTTTTGTACGGAATTTATGTGTCGGAGGTCTTACAAGAACCTTTCGGGGAAAACCCGATGACTACTGAAGGATTGATTGCAACCGGTATAGCTTCGGTGCTGATGATGCTGATCATTCTTTTCGTATTGGGAAAAACAAAACTTATAACGAAAATTAATTCAAGGGGAATATGGGTTTGTTACCCCCCTTTGTACCCCCGGGGAAAATGGATCAGCCCTGAGGAAGTGGTAAAGTATGAGATCCTTACATTCAAAGCAATCCGCGAATTTGGGGGATATGGAATGAAAAGAAAGCGTAAATATGGACAGGCTTTCATTGTTGCAGGAAATACCGCACTGCAATTGCACCTGACCAATGGCAAAAGATTATTGATCGGCACACAGAAGAAGCAGGCTATAGCACATGCTATGGAAAAACTGATGAAACCCGAGAAATAGAAAATATGACTAAAAAGAGATCATTTGTGTTGAGGATTGACCCGGAGATGATGCAGGCAGTGGAAAAATGGGCTGCCGATGAATTTCGCAGCATTAACGGGCATTTGGAGTGGATTATTCACAAAGCGTTGAAAGAATCGAAACGTTTGAACGAAAAGGATAAAAAAGGCACTTGAACGTGTAATCAAAAAGGATTTTTTGTACCTATTAAATATAATACTTTACAATCAAAACCATGAATCAACAAAAATCATATCACTGCCCCAAGTGCGGGAACCGGAAAGCAGAAATGGACGAAATAAGGACCACCGGTTCAGGTTTTTCCAGGTATTTCAATATTCAGAACCGCCGGTTTACAGCGGTGTCCTGTACCCACTGCGGCTTTACAGAATTTTACAGGGGAGCTCCTTCAGGAGGTGCCGGCAATGTTCTTGACTTCCTGACAAATTAAGGGTAGGTACCCGAAAAGTTTTATGCATTCATTAACCGTTCGGAACATCATATAAAACTGGATGTGAAGGTCAATTCTATGGATTTAGAGATTGATGCAATGGGACAAAGGATGAACCCGGATCTTTCATCCATGGATGGGTATGGGATGAAAATGGATTTAAATAATCTTTAAATATCCCCCTCTTAAATAAATGGAGTCGTTTATTTAGTCATTTTAATATAATTTTACCTCCTTGTTTAAACTGCATTAATTAGTAAAAATGACAAAAATAAGTGCACTTCAGCGTGAAAGGGCGAATTATCAACCCAAAATCCCTGAATCAATCAGGGGGATTGTGAAATTAGTTGAAGGAGAGAAAACCCGGTCGGCGGCAAATCAGGATGAGATTGCCAGGTTGTTTCCTGCTACCTATGGTCTTCCGATTATCACTTTTGAGAAGGGAACAAAGAAAATTGATTTTCCTCCCGTGAATGTGGGGGTAGTTCTTTCCGGAGGGCAGGCACCCGGAGGGCATAACGTTATTTCCGGGCTTTTCGACGGAATAAAGGCGGTACATTCCCGAAGCAGACTATACGGTTTTCTGGGGGGGCCTGAAGGACTGATGGATCATAGATACATGGAACTGACGGCTGAGATTGTTGATGCGTACCGGAATACAGGAGGATTTGATATCATTGGTTCAGGGAGAACCAAACTCGACGAGACGGAACAGTTTGACAAAAGCCTGGAAATACTCAAAGACCTTGATATTACTGCACTCGTTATCATCGGAGGCGATGATTCAAATACCAATGCTGCTATACTGGCTGAATATTACGCTGCAAACAAAACAGGCGTTCAGGTGATAGGTTGCCCGAAGACCATCGATGGTGACCTGAAAAACGGAATGATCGAAGCGTCCTTTGGTTTTGATACCGCGACCAAGGTTTACTCCGGGCTTATAGGGAACATACAGAGGGATGCCAATTCGGCAAAAAAATACTGGCATTTCATAAAACTCATGGGGCGCTCAGCTTCTCATATAGCGCTTGAATGTGCCTTAAAAACACAGCCCAACATCACCTTGATTTCGGAAGAAGTTGCTGACAGGAATCAGACCCTGGATGACATTGTGGAACATATGGCAGCCGTTATCGCCGCACGGGCCGAAGATGGCAATAATTTCGGAGTAGCTCTGATCCCTGAGGGATTGATTGAGTATATCCCGGAAATGAGCATCCTGATCCGTGAATTGAATGAACTTTTGGCAGAAGGATCAGAGCTGGAGAAAGAATTCAAGATGTTAAAAAAGTCACGCAGAAATGAATGGGTGGCCAGCCAGTTGACGAAAAAATCAGCCAAAGTCTTCAATTCCCTGCCATCCGGAATCCGGACCCAGCTCACTCTGGACCGTGATCCGCATGGGAACGTTCAGGTATCAATGATTGAAACAGAAAAATTGCTGGGGGAAATGGTGAAATCCAAACTTCAACAGATGACCAGGAGTGGTAAATATGTCGGTAAGTTCGGGATCCAGTATCACTTTTTCGGTTACGAAGGGCGTTGTGCCGCACCATCCAATTTTGATGCCGATTATACCTATGCATTGGGGTATACTGCTTCCGGACTGATTGCTCATAAAAAAACAGGCTACATGACCTCTGTGAGAAACCTGACAGCCCCTTCCAGTGAATGGATTACCGGGGGAGTCCCCATTACCATGATGATGAATGTCGAACGCAGAAAAGCGCAACAAAAACCGGTTATCCAGAAAGCCCTGGTTAACCTGAAAGGAGCTCCCTTTAAGTACTTTGTGTCCAAACGGGGTGAGTGGGCCCATGGAACCCATTTCGTATATCCCGGGCCAATCCAGTATTTCGGACCATCTTCCGTTTGCGACATTCCGACGGAAACACTGTTGCTGGAGAAGAACTAAATGACTCCTATGCACTGAAAATACATGGGTTAATGACTATGACGAAACTTCCTTGATGCTTGATACTTGATACTTGATTCTGGATATTAGTGACACCCGGAATTTGCGAGCTTGCGAAGCGAATTCCGTTGGTGGAACTCCTGTCTGCCGACAGGCAGGAATCCCTGCCTGCCCCGATTTTTCGGGGCTGAGTGAAACGGAGCGGGACTGGTTACTGGATGCTGTATTTTGGATACTGAGGAGTCTTGGCTCCTGATTCTTGATTCTTGGTTCCTGGTTCTTGATGCTTTCCCATTACACTTTCCGGAGCTTCCATTTTCCCCGTTTGAACAGGACAAGACCGGTCAGGGCCAGCAGAGATTCAGCGATGACAATCGCTATTGATGCCCCCGTGATACCCATATCCAATGTGATGGAAAGAAAATAGGCAAGGGGTATTTCGATGATCCAAAAGCAGAAAAAATTTGCTATGGTTGGCGTAATGGTATCCCCACTGCCGTTAAATCCCTGGAACATAGCCATTCCAAGTCCGTAAAGGATGAATCCGTAACTAATAATCCGCAGGCATTTAACCCCGTTGGAAACGACCTCCGGAGTATCAATAAACAGCCGTATGGCAGGTTCCGGTGCCAGGACAAGGATAAGACCGACGATTCCCATTAAGATCATGTTTATATAACCGGCTAACCATACTGCCTTTTCTGCTTTGTCAGGTTGTCCGGCTCCCAGGTTTTGCCCCACCAGTGTGGAAGCAGCATTGCTCAATCCCGAGGCAGGAAGCAGGATGAACAGTATGATCCGGATGGCGATGGTATAACCTGCCAGGGCATCGGGACCCGAGGATGAAATAATGCGTACCAGCAGAATCCAGCTTGCGGTGGCTATGAGGTTTTGCATGATGCCGCCTGCTGAGACCTTCAGCAGTTTAACCATAACCTGTATCTTAAGTTTTATGCTGCTCAGGTAGAGCCGTATCCGGTGCTTCCCGCTGAATAAGATAACAAACTGATACAGGACAGCCAGAGCCCTGCCGATGTTGGTTGCCAAAGCAGCTCCCATAATACCCAGCTCCGGGAAGGGACCCAGTCCAAAAATCAACAAAGGATCCAGTATCATGTTGATTATATTGGCAATCCACATAATACGCATGGAGATCGCTGCATCACCGGAGCTCCGGAATACAGCATTGATGATAAACAGGAGCATGATTACCATATTGCCTCCAAACATCAGAGCCGGATACCAGAAATACTCCTGGATCATCTGCTCCGTGGCTCCCATGATTCTCAGGAAAGGCTTTGCATACACTATTCCCGGAACGGATATGACCAGCGACACAATGAATCCTGCCATGATCGCCTGAAAAGCAACCAGGGAGGCTTCCTTTTTTTTCTTTTCGCCGATCCTCCGTGATACAAGGGCTGTGGTAGCTACACTCAAACCCGCTCCAAGGGCATAGACGATGGTCATTACCGATTCAGTAATACCCACCGTGGCAACCGCATTGGTGCCCAGCTTTGAAACAAAGAAAATATCAACAATGGCAAACACCGATTCCATAGCCATCTCAAGAACCATGGGGATGGCCAGGATCATAATGGCTTTACCGGGACTGGTTTTGGTGAAATCCCTTTCGGTCCCTGCTATCGCTTCCTTGCAATCTCTCCAGAATTGCTTTGCATCGATTTTTTTTAATTTCGACCATGACAAATAGGGTAACTTTTTGCCAGACATGATAATACGCTATAAAAGATGATTAAAAAGAGAAATTAACACTCGGCTACGGTTCCTGTTATGATAGGACAGGAATAATCGGGGCAATCGTATGAATCGTAAATTTCATGGTCGTAATGTTGACTGAGATTGCAAATATAGGATAATATTTTTAAACAGTACGTTTTGAAAAGTTTTTTATTCCGTTTGTTGTTTTCGAAAAATCTTTGGTATTTTTCGGTCCGGAGTGAAAGGATCAATAATTTGGCGATTGGCTGGTGCAGGAGCCAGGAATGGTTTTATTCACCCCTCTCCTGTATTGTGTAATCTGAATCGGGATTCAGGAAGGGGGAGGTTTGAAAAAATATTTTAACCGCGAAGAACACAACGGTTCCGCAAAGGGAGCAACGAATTTTTATGTTGATTACAAATGCTTTGCGAACCCGGCGCATTCTTTGCGGGCATTGCGGTTAATAAATCCAATAAATTTTAAACATCATTAGAATGAAGTTATTATTCAACTACCTCTTTCCCGTGGCATTCATCCTGGCGATTTGCGGGAAGGATGTTTCCGGACAAAAGGATATTCATCCCTGGGAAATGCAGGAAATTGTGTTTACAGCTGCTTTGGATTATGCCAATTATTATACGGATGTTACCTGCTGGGTTGACTTTGAGGGGCCCGGTTTTTTCGAAAGAATCTATGGTTTCTGGGATGGGGGAAGGACCTATAAAGTACGTTTGGTAGCCACCAGGCCGGGCGTATGGCATTGGAAATCCGGATCGGATCAACCGGATGACCAGGGAATCAATGGATTCTCGGGGCAGTTCAATGTGGTTCCCTGGAGTGAACAGGAAAAAGAAGTAAATTCCAACCGGCGCGGTTTCGTAAAACCAACACCCAACGGTCATGCCCTTCAATATGCCGACGGAACACCTTTTTTTCTTGTAGGGGATACCTGGCTGGCAGGCAGCACCTGGCGATTGCCTTTCCGTGAGGCAGAAACGCCTGAGAAATACATCCCCGGACCCGGTATAGGCTTTGAGGATGCAGTAGCTTTCCGCAAAAAACAAGGTTTTAATTCAGTGAGCATGATTTCCTGCTTTCCCAACTGGGAGGCCGACACTCATCCTGCTACCTATGCCGATGAAAACGGAATATACCTGCGGAATGCCTGGGAAAAATTCGGATACTTCACAGATGATGCCCAATTGACGGCAAAAGATATGCGGGATGAAAGCGGAAACCTGTCCTTTTTATTGTCGGAGGACCATCCGGGAGTAGCCGATTTTAACCGGATCGTTCCGGAATATTTTCAAAGCCTGGATAAAAAAATAAAACATTTGTCGGAACAGGGGTTTGTACCGTTGCTTGAAACAGTCAGGCGGGATGCATGCCCTTCATGGAATGCCTATTTCAATTTTAAGGAATCCTATGCCCGTTTTGTTCAGTACCTGGTATCCCGGTACGGTGCCTGGAACATTATTTTCAGTGGCATTCACCTGGATTGGATTCCTGCGGATTACAGTCTCACAGCAGATGAATTCAACGAAGCATTGACCTATCACCTGATGAAGTACGGGAAACCCCCGTTCACAGAGCTTTACACCACTCTGATCAATAACTCGACCTACCGTCAGTTCGGTCATGCCGGTGCCTGTCCCTGGCTGACCCTGCACAGTGTGGGCAACAAGCCCCGTGATCACAGGGTTTCAGGAGCCCTCGATACGTTGTTTCACCTGGAGCCTCCTTATCCGGCCATCAACTTTGAACCCTATTATACAGGGTGGGACCATGTGATTAACAGGCCGGGGGGTGAACGACCTCCTGCTGATTCCGGCAGGGATAACTATTTCTCACGGGCCCAAATGTACGGATCTGTACTTTCCGGTGGATTATCAGGACATGTGCATGGAACAGCAGCCTACGACATAACCACTACGGGTGAACCCAAAGGCTTCCGGCCGCATATCTGGGAAGCTTTGAATTACCGGTCGGGGAACTACATGCAACACCTGAAAAAATTTGTCTTGTCAGAAGGGATTAAATACCGGTTTTTGGAACCGGCAGCAGAGGATTTACATCCCCGGAAAGCCCCCGGAAGCCCTCCAACAGGACTGGATGGATGGTCGTATATGATGCGAACTCCGGAAAAAGATTTTGCCCTGCTCTATTTTGAGAATCTTTCGGTTTTACCGGAACTGAGAGGATTTAACCCGGGAACAGCCTATGAACTGTCATGGTTTAATCCGGAAAACGGAGCATGGGAAAATCGGGTCGTTGTTGCCTGCGGGGAGGATGGCATTATTGAATTGCCGCTCTTTCCCGGTCAGAAGAATCCCTCGGTAAGAGACCGGGCAGCCAAACTGGTTAAAGCAAAATAATAGGATCTGGACCTGTTGTATTCCTTACAAGATTATATATCTTTGCACCCTTAATAAAATAAGATTCTGGATAAGGATGATAAAAATTACATTTCCCGACAAGAGTATCAGAGAATATCCGGAAGGAATCACCGGACTGGAGATAGCCCGGTCGATATCCAACCGGCTGGCAAAGGATGTATTGTCAGTAACAGTCAACGACGAAGTGTGGGATCTGACGCGGGGAATAGGGGGTGATGCGAAGATCAAACTGCATATATGGGATGACCGGGAGGGAAAAGAGACTTTCTGGCATTCATCAGCCCACCTGATGGCTGAGGCCATTGAATCGTTGTACCCGGGTACCCGGTTCGGAATTGGCCCGAGTATCGATACCGGTTTTTATTACGATGTGGAGCTTCCCGACGGACAACAGCTGGCCGAGAAAGACCTGGAAAAGATAGAAAACAAGATGTTGGAATTGGCACGCCAAAAAAATCCAATCGTACGCAGGGAAATTACCAAAAACGAGGCATTGGCGCTGTTCAAAGAAAAAGGAGATGACCTGAAAACAGAACTCATTGAGGAGCTGGAAGACGGTACCATAACCCTATACAAACAAGGTCAGTTTGCCGACCTTTGCAGGGGACCCCACCTGCCGGATACCAGCCCTGTAAAAGCTATAAAGCTTATGTCCATAGCAGGTGCCTACTGGCGGGGGGATGAGAAAAACAGAATGCTTACCCGGATTTATGGGGTTTCGTTCCCTAAACAAAAAATGCTGGATGAATACCTTACACTGATCGAAGAAGCAAAAAAAAGAGACCACCGGAAGATAGGGAAAGAAATGGATTTGTTTACCTTTTCTGAATCAGTAGGACAGGGGCTTCCGCTCTGGATGCCCAAAGGTGCTCTTTTAAGGGAACTGCTGGAAAATTTCCTGAAAAAGGTACAAAAGAAATATGGGTACGAGCAGGTGATCACGCCCCACATTGGCGATGTGAAACTCTACAAAATATCCGGTCATTATCAGAAATACGGCCAGGATTCATTCCGGACCATCAAAACTCCTGCCGAAGGCGAAGAGTATATGTTGAAGCCCATGAACTGCCCTCACCATTGTGAGATCTACAAAGCCAGGCCCCGTTCCTATAAAGATCTTCCCATACGTATGGCGGAATTCGGAACCGTATACCGGTATGAACAGAGCGGGGAACTGCACGGGCTGACAAGGGTCAGAGGTTTCACACAGGATGATGCCCATATTTTTTGTAGCCCCGATCAGCTTAAAGAGGAATTTAAAAAGGTGATCGATATTGTTTTTATTATTTTCAAGGCTTTGCAGTTTGAGGATTATGTTACACAGATCTCTCTCCGCGATCCGGAAGATTCAGAAAAGTATATCGGCACACCGGAAAACTGGGATAAAGCAGAACAGGCTATCATTGAAGTGTGCGAAGAAAAAGGATTGAATACGGTGACCGTAAAAGGGGAAGCTGCATTTTACGGGCCCAAGCTCGATTTTATGATCAAGGATGCCCTGGGCCGGAGCTGGCAGCTTGGAACCATTCAGGTGGACTACAACCTTCCGGAACGCTTCAACCTGGAATATACCGGAGCCGATAACAAGAAACACCGCCCAATAATGATTCACCGGGCTCCCTTTGGGTCCATGGAACGTTTTGTGGCTGTTCTCATTGAACATACAGCCGGAAAATTCCCGCTTTGGCTGGCCCCTGAACAGGCCGTAATCCTGCCAATAAGTGAAAAGATGAACGATTATGCAAAAAAAGTTTTAATTTTTCTAAATAATTGCGATATTCGCACCGTTGTTGACGACCGTAATGAAAAGATTGGTAGGAAGATACGGGACAATGAATTGAAACATACTCCTTACCTCCTGATTGTCGGTGAAAAGGAATCATCCGAAGGTACCGTTTCAGTGCGTCGGCAAGGACTGGGAGATCAGGGAGTTATGAAGCCGGAGGAGTTTGTCAAAAGGGTAAAGGAAGAAGAAAACGAACAACTAAAAGAATTAACAAACTTATAATATAGGAGGAATTAGATATAGCTGTACGAAGAAACAATCCAAGGAATTACAGGGGACGAAGGGTCGATACCGGTCCGCAACACAGAATCAATCATAAAATTGTGTCTCCCAAGGTACGTCTGGTAGGGGATAATATCGACGAACCTGGCATTTATCCCTTGCGGGAAGCCCTGAAGATAGCCGATCAGTTGAGCCTCGATCTGGTGGAGATTTCGCCCAAAGCGGATCCTCCGGTATGTAAAATTATTGATTATTCAAAGTTTCTTTATCAGCAGAAAAAGAAACAAAAACTGATGAAAGCAAAATCGGTGAAGGTCGTGGTCAAAGAGATCCGCTTCGGTCCCAATACCGATGATCATGATTTCCAGTTTAAACTAAGGCACGCTGAGAAGTTTCTGAAAGACGGGGCAAAAGTGAAAGCCTACGTATTTTTTAAGGGGCGATCGATTTTGTTTAAGGAACAGGGGGAAATCCTCTTGTTGCGCCTGGCCAGCGAACTGGAAGATCTGGGAAAAGTGGAACAACTGCCTAAACTGGAAGGAAAACGAATGATAATGGTTATTTCACCAAAAAAATAAATAAAGTTCTTTGAGAAATTAAAATTAGCAGGAAATGCCGAAGATGAAAACTAATTCCGGAGCCAAAAAAAGATTCAGGCTTACCGGAACAGGAAAAATTAAAAGGAAACATGCGTATAAAAGCCATATTCTGACAAAAAAAAGCAAAAAACGTAAACGGAACCTTGGTAAATGGGCAATCATTGATAAAACCAACGAGAAGAGCGTAAAAATGCTTTTGAATATGAAATAAAGGTTTCCAGTGGGAAAAGTAAATGAGTTATAAACCAGGTAATCAAGCACTAAAGATTCCGTGTCGTCGGAGCGCTTATTGCCAAAAAACAGAAAAGTATGCCAAGAAGTGTAAATAAGTTAGCATCACGTGCCCGAAGAAAAAGATTATTAAAAAGGACAAGAGGTTATTTCGGATCACGTAAAAATGTGTGGACGGTAGCAAAAAATACCTACGAAAAGGGATTGCAATATGCTTACCGTGACCGCAAAACGAAAAAAAGAACATTCCGTGCGTTGTGGATACAGCGTATTAATGCCGGAGTCCGTATGTATGGGTTGTCCTATTCCCAATTCATGGGCTTATTGAAGAAGAACAACATTGAAATCAACCGGAAGGTTCTGGCCGATCTGGCCATGAACCATCCCGATGCTTTTAAAGCTGTGGTTGATAAAGTAAAATAAACAGAAATGTTAGGTGGAATAACACATCAGGCCCGGGAAATTCTCCGGGCTTTTTTGTGAATTGAGCAAAACATGAACTATCCTGAAGCCCTTCTTTTTATTGGAAAATGCCTGACTCTCGGGCAGCACCCTGAAAAAGCTGTTTCCATTCAGCAGGAGATACGAAAAGGTAGAATTAACTGGGAACAAGTGGTCTGGATGACCAGCGGCCAACTGGTCCTGCCTGCCTTCTTCCTGAATCTGAAAAAGGCTTCGTTGCTGGGAGAACTTCCGGCCGATCTTGTGGAATATATGGAATATCTGACCCGGCTAAACAGGGAACGCAATATACAGATCCTTGAGCAAATAAAAACGATCTCCGCTCTGCTGAACCGGCATTCCATACATCCGGTTTTTCTCAAAGGAGCAGCCCATCTGGCAATTTCTCTGTATGAAGATGTTGGCGAACGCATGATGGGAGATATCGATTTTCTGGTGGAAGAAAATGAGCTGTTGCAAGCGGCTGAATTATTGTGCAAGGAAGGATATAAACCCCTGGTGGAGTATTACCCCCCCTATCATCAAAAGGCCAAACATTACCCTCGTCTGACCCATGCCGAATTACCGGCTGCACTAGAAATCCACAGGCGGCTGATCAATCCGTCGAATGACAGCAAATTTTCAGCCGCTGAAGTGATGAAGCACAAGCAGAAACTTCCCGGGGAATGGGAAGCTTGTGTCCCTTGTACCAGGGATCTGATCATCCATAATGCCTTAAACGCTCAAATCAACGATAAAGCGTATGTATATGGGGTGGTACTGCTCAGGCAGATGTATGACCTTCTGAAACTTTCAGCCCTGGAGAATCCCCGGGAAGTACTGGAAGCGTTCGGTAATTACAGAAAACTTTCCAACGCCTGGCTTGCATTGACATCCAAAATCATGGACTCCCCCGGGGGGCTAGACTATACAAAAAACCGGCAGGTTCAGGTTTTTATGTTCCGGTTTAATTTTTTCTTCCGCAACAACCGCTTTCCCTACAAGGTATACCGCATCGTTATCTATCTTATGTTCCGGATCTGTCGGTATGCAACGCTTCCTCTGAAAGCCATTTACAGAAAAGATGAACGGTTGGGCCTCTGGAAACGGATCCGCAATCCCAAATGGTATAAAGCCCATCTTGCATCGTACAAAGATTTTTTCTTTCCGGCGAAAGGTTCGTAAATTAGCAGCCAGAATGAGTCATCCTTCAGGGAATAAAAAAGCAGTGTATGGGTACAGTCCTTGATTCAGTACAAAAAAGGCTCTCGGAACAATTCAGAAAGGAGATTGAGATTCAATCGGATTCTCCATTGGGGGGAGGGTGTATCAATCATGCTTCCAGGCTGGAAACCTCCGCAGGTACTTTTTTCCTGAAATGGAACAGTCAGTGTGCCCCGGATGTATTCATCCGGGAGGCTGAAAGTCTCCGGGAGCTTGCAAAAGAAGATAATCCCTACCTGAAAATACCCGAAGTGATCCTGGTGAACGAACCGGACGACCATCCCGCTTTTATTCTGCTTGAATACCTTGAGCCTGCATCGGCAGGCATGGATGGAAACCGGAACCTGGGCAGAGGCCTGGCCATCCTTCATACGATAAAAGCTGAAAAATTCGGTTTTTACCACGATACCTACTGTGGCGATACCATCCAGGACAACCGTTGGAACAGCAGGTGGAGCGATTTTTTCGGTCGGCAGCGGCTTTGGCATATGGTAACCCTGATCCGGCAGAAAAGAGGAATGGATCCCGGCGCATTGAAAGCCTATGAAAAACTGGTTGAAAAACTTCCGGATCTGATTCCTCCCGAAAGCAGGCCAGCCCTGATCCATGGTGATTTATGGTCGGGCAACTATCTGTTTACACAAAAGGGACCGGCCCTGATCGATCCTGCTTCCTATTATGCCGACCGGGAAATGGAAATGGGCATCATGATGATGTTCGGAGGGTTTTCACAGCCTTTTTGGGAGGGATACAACGAAATGAATCCCCTGCTGCCCGATTGGAGAGAAAGAAATTTGTTGTATCAGATTTACCATATGCTCAATCATGCATTTATCTTCGGCGGAGGGTACAGTGCCCAGGCATTGTCGGCAGCCCGCAGATACCTCTGACCCTGGGAACGAAAAACAGGGGCCTGTTCCGTTCATTGAGACTGGTTTAATCCGGCTAAAATCCCTACATTTGAGTCCTTAAACCGTATCTATGAAAACCACTGTTTATTTTTCCGTCTGTTTATTAATTTGTATGGTTTCGTGTACGACGAAACCTGAACTGACCCATTCTTCCGCAACCAAAGAAACCCGTACCCTCTACAGGACGATGGCTGAACTTGCCGAAAAGTATACCCTGTTCGGGCATCAGGATGACCTGGCTTACGGCATAGGCTGGTGGGCTGAGGAAAACCGCTCTGATGTAAAAGAGGTAACCGGTTCCTATCCGGCAGTCTTTGGATGGGATATAGCGCATATCGGTGAAGAGAGAAACATTGACAGTGTCCGGTTTGATAAGATGAAAAAATGGATCATCCAGGTGCATGAAATGGGAGGGATCAATACCATTAGCTGGCATATGCGAAATCCTGTGAACCAATCCGACAGTTGGGATACCGACGAAGCTGTAATCCATATTTTGCCGGGGGGGAGCCATCATACATACTTCAAAAAACAACTGGATAAAGCCGCCGCATTCTTCAAAGAGCTGAAAACCAGCGATGGGGTGCAGGTCCCGATTGTTTTCAGACCCTACCATGAAGTCACCGGCAGCTGGTTCTGGTGGGGCGGAAACAATGTGAGACCTTATGATTACCATTCGTTATGGCAGTTTACCAAACAATACCTTGAAAAGGAAAAGGGCGTAAATAACCTGATCTGGTGCTATTCGACAGACCGCTTCAACACCGAAGAGGAATACCTGAATTTCTATCCAGGGGATGAATATGTGGATATACTGGGATTTGATGATTACCATTCACCGCATCAGAAACCGGAGGTTTTTGCTGCGGAGCTGCAAACAGTAACAGGTCTTGCCAGAGAGAAAAATAAGGTAGCTACATTCTCCGAAACAGGACTCGAAACCATCCCCATGGAAAACTACTGGACCGGAGTTATGTTAAAAGCATTGGAAGAGAACGGCGCAGGGATTTCGTATGTCCTGGTATGGCGCAACGGGCGTCCTGACCATTACTATGCCCCATATCCCGGACAAAAATCTGCAGCGGATTTCATACAATTCAAAAACTATGAATCCATTCTTTTCCTGGATGAACTAAACCAGCTGAAAAAGTAGTTATATCATTGTTTCCCATACCCAGGCTGGTTATTTTTACCATCGGATTCAAAATAAAACCATGATCAGTCCGAAAGCAACCGGAATTTCCCCCTTTATAGTGATGGAGGTGCTTGAAAAAGCAGCTGAAATGGAACGCAGGGGGATCCATGTGGTCCATATGGAAGTGGGAGAACCCGACTTTGATGTTCCCTCCTGTGTTTCCGAAGCTGTCAGCAAGGCTTTTTCTGAAGGACGTACCCATTACACACACAGCCTTGGAGATCCCGAACTCAGGGAAGAAATTGCCCGGAATTACAAAAAGCAATATGGGGTGAGTATATCTCCGGAGCAGATCATTGTTACTTCAGGCTCTTCACCGGCGATATTGCTCTCCTTAGCAGTTTTGTGTGATACCGGAGATGAAATGATTCATTCCGATCCCGGGTATTCCTGTTATCAGAATTTTATCCGCTTCATAGGGGCAAAAGGGATAACTGTACCGGTGTATGAAGAAGATGGTTTTCAGTACCACCCGTCCGAAATAAAAAAGTATATCTCCGGAAAAACCAGGGGGATCATCATCAATAGCCCGATGAATCCCACCGGCAATCTGATGTCTCCTGAGGTGATGAAGGAACTGGCTGAAACCGGCATTGCGATTATATCGGATGAAATATACCACGGATTGGTATACGAGGGACGAGCTCGTTCCATCCTGGAATTTACAGATTCCGCTTTTGTGTTGAACGGTTTTTCGAAACTCTATGCCATGACGGGATTGCGTTTAGGGTACGTGGTAGCTCCAAAAGAATATTTGCGAACGATGCAGAAGATCCAGCAAAACCTGTTTATATGCGCCGGCTCTGCCGAACAACGGGCTGGTATTGCTGCCCTGAGGAACGCCGGTGCAGATGTTGCCCGGATGAAAGAGACCTACAATGAACGCCGCAGATTTATGTTAAGCCGGCTGCCTGAACTGGGATTTGACATCAAAGTGGAACCTACCGGGGCGTTCTATGTGTTTGTCAATGCCCGGCATTTGTCACCCAGCAGCTACAAGCTGGCTTTTGAAATCCTGGAAAACGCTCATGTGGGGGTAACTCCCGGAATCGATTTTGGCAAAAACGGGGAGGGATTCCTTCGTTTTTCCTATGCCAATTCGCTGGAAAACCTGAAGGAAGGAATGAACAGGCTTGAAAAATACCTCAAAAACCGGAGATAGATCAAGGAAATGTATTTCTTGCTTCTGATTGAAAACGTTCCTCCTTGGTCTTCAGACTCCCGACT
>CAZNPV010000052.1:0-22238 GCA_964575025.1 uncultured Mariniphaga sp. | reverse complement strand
TTACTACCCACCGTGATGAGGTTGAATTCAAGGAAATGCCCGATGGGTCCATTGTGAAGCGCACTGTAAGGAAACGCCCCGGCACAGTAGCGATTGCCGCTTCCATACAGTACAAATACAACATCCCGGTTGTTCCGCATATTTTATGTGGTGGGTTTACAAAAAGCGAAACCGAGCATGTTCTCATTGATCTTCATTTCCTTGGAATCGGGAATGTACTGGCCCTGCGCGGTGACGGGATCCAAAGCCAGCATGTTTTCAAGCCTGAACCGAACGGGCATTCCAATGCCAGTGAACTGGTAGCCCAGATTGCCGATCTGAAAAAAGGGAAATACCTCGAAGAAGACCTGAAAAATACTACACCGCTTGATTTTTGCATTGGGGTGGCTGGTTATCCGGAAAAACATTTTGAAGCCCCGAATATGGATATCGACCTGGCTTTTCTGAAAAAGAAAGTGGATACCGGTGCCGACTATATTGTTACCCAGATGTTTTTTGACAACCGGGTATATTACGATTTTGTGGGCCGGTGCCGGGAAGCAGGCATTTACGTACCGATTATCCCGGGCATTAAACCGGTCAATCTGAAAAACCAGCTAACGGTACTTCCGAAAATTTTCAGCATCGACCTGCCCCAGGAACTGGCAACCGAACTGGCAAAATGCAAAGACAACAAGGATGCCCGCAAGGTAGGTACCGAATGGGCGATTTATCAGGCGAAAGATCTGGTGGCAAACAATGTCCCGTCGATGCATATTTATACCTACGGGATTTCAGACAATGTAAAAGAAATTGTGAAGGCTGTCTTTTAAGCTGGCACCCGGGGATATAAACCCCCGGAGGCAGCACCCGGAGGCTCGTATTTCTTCCATAATGTTAGTTCGATTTTATGACCGTTTCCGGTTTAAAATAACCCGCAAGAACCGTTGGGTTGTTCAAAACCTCTCTGGCTTTTTCAATGACTCTATCTTCGTCAATAGCAGCCCTGATCGCTCCTTTCTGGTAATAGTAACGGGATACGATTTCATCTTCCAGTAATTCAGAAATCTCGGGTCTGAATCTTCTGAGATCGGTTTCCAGTTCCGGAGTCAGTTTTGTTTCCAGGGCCTTAAATTCTTCGATTGCTGAATCATAGTATTTTTCTTTTGTGGCGGTTTCCATTAACTCCCTGATTGCCTTTTGGGATTGTGATTCATAATCAAAATTGTGTTCTTTTACGAAGGCAATAAATCCGGAATAGATGTCATCGGTAATTCTGAATTCTTCAGGGCTTGCTATGGTTTTATGGTTGTTTGCATACCAGGTTGCGTAGTCAAAGATTAAAAACCGGCGTACCAGTTCATAACTTAGCGTACTTAGCTGTTGGGGTTCTACAGGAACATCCGGGGCAACTCCTCCTCCGTCATAGACGATTCTTCCGTTTTTTGTTGTGTACTCTGAAATCAGGGAGTCGGGTAGCGACCCCACACTGCCATCCTCGTTTCGATGGGAATAATCAAGAACTTGTATGCATCGCCCGCTGGGGATGTAATATTTGGCTGTTGTGACTTTCAGTTTTGAGTTATAGCTGAGATCCCGGGTTGTTTGTACCAGTCCTTTGCCAAAAGTTTTGGTGCCAAACACAAGGCCCCGGTCAAGGTCCTGCATCGCACCGGCAATGATCTCAGAGGCAGAGGCGGAGTTTCGGTTTACCAGCACGGCCAGGTGGATTGTTGTGTCAAGAGGGGGGTCGCTGGCCCTGTACGTATGGTCCCATTGTTTCACTTTGCCTTTGGTGCGGACAATTACTTCACCGGCAGGGACAAAAAGGTTCATGATGCGAACTGCTTCCATTAAGAGCCCTCCGGGATTGGACCGCAGATCCAGCACCAAAGAAGTGGGTTGGTACTGGGCTTTCAGTTCCTGATAAGCCTTGCGGACTTCTCCGGAGCAGCCCGGGGTAAAATTGGATAACCGGATGTATCCTGTGGTTTCATCCAACATTCCATAATAAGGAACCGCATCCAGGGATATCTTTTCCCGGATGATCTCCACTTCAAAGGGTTTTTTCTCTCCCGGTCTTTTCAATTTCACGGTGACCGGCATTCGTGCCGGGCCTTTTAACAAATTGCTTACATCTTCAGTCGTCATATTCTCCGTTGATTTGCCGGCAACCTCAAGGATAATATCACCGGCTTTAATACCGTTTTTCTGTGCCGGGTATCCCTCATAGGGTTCTGATATGACAATCTGCCCGTTCTGTTTGCTTATAACAGCTCCTATACCCGCATATTCCCCGGTGGTATTTAAACGGAACTCTTCCATATCCTCTTCCGGAATGTAATTGGTATACGGATCCAGCGATACCAGCATCTGGTTGATACTGGTTTTGATCAGTTTGTCCGGATCGATTTCATCTACATAAAAAGTATTCAACTCGTTAAACAAGGTGTAGTAGATGTCCAGGTTCTTTGCAATGGCAAAGTTCCTCTGGTCGTTGTTAAAACTGATTAATCCGATACCGGTTACCAGGATGATCAGGATGATAAGTGATAATTTCTTACGCTTCATAACGTGTTTAAGTTATTTAAACCCACAAAAGTATAAAATCTCATCATGAATCACTACTCTTTATAGGGGGTCATTCGCGTTAAACCGTGTTAAAATTCCTGAATTAATGCGGGAACAGGTGTAATTCCTTCCCTCCGGAATCTGTTTTTGGTATATTTTTTTTGTTCGGAATAGCGATTTTACCGACCGGAATCCCTGGTTCAACGAAAAAATGAATGAATCTCCCTGGTTAATTTATAATTTTGAGTTGTAAATTACAGAATCGATCTGCTATGAAGAAAGCTGGTTTTATTTTTTTGGCTGCTGTTTTACCTGTTTTTCTGTTTACGTCCTGTATCTTTTGGGGTCCTTCGGAAAAGGGCAACGGAAAGGTGGTTGAGGAGGAACGTGCGGTTACAGGTTTTAACGGACTTAAAGCTTCCCGGGGCGTGAATGTTTATATTTCACAGGGGGAAAAGGAGAAGGTAGTTGTTGAGGCGGATGAAAATCTGCTTGATATTATTGAAACAGATGTTGATGACAGCATATTAAAAGTATCGGCACGTAGAAGGATCCGTGAATCGACTTCCCTGAAAGTTTTCGTGACCGTGCCCGTGTTAGAGGAAGTTAACGCATTTGCCGGAAGCAATGTGTATTCCGAACATGCTCTTCGTGCCGGGAATATGGATTTGTCGGCTTCTGCCGGAAGCAATATAAAACTGGAAATAACAGCCGACAAGCTGGAAGTTTCTGCATCGGCAGGAGCGAATATTTTTCTGGAAGGAACAGCCCGTGAAATCAGTGTACATGCTTCTGCCGGATCCAATGTAAAAGCGGAAGGACTGGTAACTGAAGTGTGCCAGGCAAAAGCCAGCAGCGGAGCAAATATTTTTATTACCGTGGAAAAAGAACTGGACGGGAAAGCTTCCAGTGGAGGCAACGTTATTTATTCCGGGAATCCCCAACAGATAAATAAAAACAGTTCTTCCGGAGGGAATGTAAAAAAAAGATAACAGGAAGGATCATAACACAGCAATGAATCCAGAATAATATAAAATCTAAGACGGATTGTTCCGTCTTTTTTTTTTGTCCTTTGTTTTCCGTAGCTTCCTTGTTATTTATTGTAAATTTGTATTCCGGTGAATTACTGAATGCCGGATCGATTTATATGATAGGGATAAGATTGAACTGGTTCCGAAAAATAGCATTGCTGGCCACCTTCGGCCTGTTTTTATACCACACGGGGGCTCAGAACAGCCAAACCTTCTATTTTATGGAAGATGCTCCGGGAGCTGCCCTGATGAATCCGGCATTCGCACCGGATGATGATCTGGTTTTAGGCCTTCCTGTGATCTCAGGGATCTCCATCGGATTTCATAACGATTTTAAGCTGAAGAATTTATACAGCAAAGGGAATAGCCTATTTTCCTCCGATACAGCAAAAATGGATCTAAACTCATTTTATGATGTGCTTTCCGGTCAGAATGCTGTAAACATTAAGGCTGACGCGTTGATGTTCTATTTCGGAATACGAAACAAGAAAAATCAGTATTCATTTTTTATGAATGAAAAAGCCTGGTTCCAGGGGCAGTTTGATAAAAAGCTTGTAAAGTTTTTTATGGAGGGTACAAAACCTTACTATGAAGAGGGTACGGATACGGACCTGGGCATTTTTTCTTTTGACATTATGCAATACCGGGAGTTTGGATTGGGTATATCAAGGAAGGTGACGAATAAACTTACCGGTGGAGCCGCTTTGAAAATACTATTTGGCAGGATCCATATGGAAGCTGAGGAGCTTGCTTTTCAGATACAGACATCCCCGGCAGTCGAGAAACTCTATATCAGGCCTTCGGGTGAAATATATATTTCAGGGCCTGTAAGCTATGAGAAGGATACTGTTGATCAATCGGAGCGGTTAAAAAGCGAGGTGATCCCTGCCGATTATTTTTTTAATTTCCGGAACCTGGGCGTGGCAGCTGATCTGGGCATCCGGTACCAATACAATGAAAGATTCCGTTTTTCAGCAAGTGTGACCGATTTAGGATTCCTCCATTTTTCAAAAAATAATTATCTTGTGCATGCTGCAAATAGCCTGGAGTATGAAAAAGAATCATTGACACAGGTTATAGGGCCCGAAGATTCCTATTTGTTTCGAAAAGCATTTCGCGATTCGATTCCATTTATGACGCATTCGGAATCTACGGATGCACGGGTAATACCGCTGCCTGTGAACCTATATCTGGGCGGAAATTATCGTATTGACAGGAAATGGGAGGTGGGTTTCTCCGGGAAACTTTGTATTCTCAAAAATTCTGTTTACCCTGTAGCAACCCTTGCCGCAAAGGCTTCTTTTTCGGACAATTCCACCTTGATATTTTCCAATTCCATTATCCGGGGCCGTTATATTAATCCGGGTTTTGGGTGGAGTTATACCTCCCCGATTATGCATTTTTATGTGGTTACCGACAATATAGTAGCCTTATTTTCTCCTTCTTCTGTAAAAAACTTAAATTTGCAGCTTGGAATTAATCTGTTACTGAACCATTAAATAGGAGAAGGCATGTATATAGCGGTAATAGCTTATGCGGTAAATCTTGTGAGGACGATCTTTGTCATTGCAATTATTTACTTTGTCATCCGTCTGTTTTCACGGTATATTCTACCCTACCTTATTCATAAGGGAGTAAAAAACATGCAGGAGAAAATGAAAGAACAAAACCGTGAACAACAACGTCAGGGCAGGCGCGAAGGGGATGTTACCATTGAAAGAAATCAGAGAAATCAATCCGGCAAATCCTCCCAGGAAGGCGAATATGTTGATTTTGAAGAGGTGGAGTAACAATAATTTATGCTCGTTTCGACTGCTGTTCTCAGATATTCACTTATTTTTGTCCCCGTTATTTTGAAAATCAGAAGTATGGCTCAGGAAGATATCTTCAGAAAAGTGATTGCCCATTGCAAGGAATACGGTTTTGTATTTCCTTCCAGTGATATTTATGATGGGTTGGGTGCGGTGTATGATTATGGACAGAATGGTGTAGAACTCAAGAACAACATAAAAAAATACTGGTGGGACAGCATGGTTCTGCTTCATGAAAATGTGGTAGGACTCGACTCGGCTATTTTTATGCATCCTACGGTCTGGAAAGCCTCGGGGCATGTAGATGCTTTTAACGATCCCCTCATTGACAACAAGGATTCGAAAAAAAGATACCGTGCCGATATGCTGATTGAGGATCAGCTGGCCAAATATGAAGAAAAGATCCTTAAGGAGATTGCCAAAGCAGCCCGAAGGTTTGGCGATGCGTTTGATGAAAAGCAGTTCCGTGAAACCAATCCGCGGGTACTTGCCAACCAGGAGAAATACGATACCCTGCATGAACGATTTTCCAAAGCTCTGAATGATAATGACCTTGCTGAATTAAAACAGATTATTGAAGATGAAGGAATTGTTTGCCCCATTTCGGGTACACGAAACTGGACCGGTATCAGGCAGTTTAACCTGATGTTTTCTACCGAAGTGGGATCGACATCTGAAGGAGCTTCCAGGATTTTCCTGCGTCCGGAAACTGCCCAGGGAATTTTCGTGAATTACCTCAATGTTCAGAAAACCGGGCGAATGAAAATTCCTTTTGGGATCGCTCAGATCGGAAAAGCCTTCCGCAACGAAATTGTAGCCCGCCAGTTCATCTTCCGAATGCGCGAATTTGAGCAGATGGAAATGCAGTACTTCGTTCGTCCCGGTACCGAGCTCGGGTGGTTCGAAAAATGGAAGGATATCCGCATGAAATGGCACAAAGCGCTGGGTTTTGGCGATGAGAACTACCGGTTCCATGAACACGAAAAACTGGCCCATTATGCCAACGCTGCCGTCGATGTGGAATTCAAATTCCCGTTTGGCTATAAAGAAGTAGAGGGCATCCATTCGCGCACCGATTTCGACCTTTCGCAACACCAGAAATATTCAGGCAAAAAAATTCAGTACTTCGACCCCGAAATCAACAAGTCGTATATCCCGTATGTTGTGGAAACATCCATTGGTCTGGACCGGATGTTCCTTCAGGTGATCTCAGCCTCCTATTGTGAAGAAGAGGTGGAAACCAACGGGAAAACAGATATCCGGGTGGTAATGAAAATTCCGCCGGTGCTGGCTCCCCTGAAGCTGGCTGTTCTGCCGCTGGTTAAAAAAGACGGTCTACCCGAAATATCCAGGAAGATTATCGAAACCCTGAAGTTTGATTTTAACTGCCGGTACGATGAAAAAGATTCCATCGGAAGACGATACCGTCGCCAGGATGCCATTGGAACACCCTTTTGTGTGACCGTCGATCACCAAACCACTACGGATCATACGGTTACTATCCGGTACCGCGATAGCATGGAACAGGAAAGAGTAGCCATCCCTCAAATCGGGGAAATCATTGGGAAACAGGTGCGCTTTAAAGACTTGTTAAATAAGATTCTGTAAACACCAGGTATCGGGTTGCTTTTCAATGGCTGTACTCCCTTGGAGATTCCAGTTGTTGAATGAATTTCTATTGCTCAGGGGTTAATTTTGAATACGGTGTGGTTTTTCAGTACATAGTTATCCTGGCTGATGGTACAGGTTGCTTTTCCGTTTTTGAAGTTCAGTTTGGCTCCGGCTTCGCTCATCCAGCCGGTTTGCCGGGCAGGATTACCGGTTACCAGGGCATATTGCGGAACATCCCGGGTAACTACCGCCCCGGCTCCGATGAATGCATAACAACCGATGGTGATTCCACAGAGTATCGTTGCATTGGCCCCCAGGGAGGCTCCTTTTTGAACTACCGTGGTTTTGAATTCCGCTTTTCGTTCAACCGGACTCCGGGGATTCATCACGTTGGTGAAGACAACCGAAGGACCGGCAAAAACATCGTCTTCCAGAATTACTCCTTCGTAAACAGAAACATTGTTCTGGATTTTTACTCCATTGCCAATCTGTACATTGTTCCCGATAAAAACATTTTGTCCCAGAATGCACTGTTCGCCAATAAGGGCATCCCCCATAACATGACAGAAATGCCATATTTTTGTTCCCGGGCCAATACGAGCCCCTGGTTCAATTACCGAGGTAGGATGGATAAATACACACATGGTTATCGGTTTTGTACACAAACATAATCAATGTTTAACATCTTCGGTATTTTTTTTTAGAACAAATACCCTCCGGTATTCTTTACCCTGTGCATGGCAGGGGGGAAGAAATGCAGGTTAAAGGCCGGAAGACCTGAGGATTTAAAAACAATCCTAGTAGGCTGCCTTCTCTTTGCTGTTTCTGTTTATTCCTCAAAACCCGATAATATTCCTATTTTTGTATCTGTACCTGAGAACAATGAAAAAAGTCCTGATCATAACATATTACTGGCCTCCGAGCGGAGGAGCCGGGGTTCAGCGATGGTTGAAATTTGTAAAGTACCTTCCTCAACATGGCTGGACTCCGGTTGTGTTAACCGTTGATCCTTCAAAAGCGACTTATCCCCAAATAGATGAAAGCCTTATGGGGGAAATAAGTTCTGAAATTGAAATTCATAAAACACCCACCTTTGAATTGTATACTCTTTATAAAAAGGCCTCACAAAACAAGGAAGTACCCTTTGGCGGTTTTGCCAACCAATCAAAAGATACCTTCAAGGAAAAAGTGCTGAAATGGATCCGGGGCAACTTTTTTATTCCTGATCCAAGAAGAGGATGGAAAAAATTCGCGGTGAACAAAGCAAAGGAATTGATAAAAAAGAATCATATTCATTGTGTCATTACTTCCAGTCCCCCGCATTCGACCCAGTTGATCGGATTGACATTAAAAAGAAAGTTGGGAATTAAATGGGTTGCGGATCTGCGCGATCCCTGGGTCGATATTTATTATTACAACCAATTGTATCCCTCCTTTTTTGCTACCGCGCTAAATAAAAAGTATGAGAAACGTGTATTATCCTGTGCGGATCAGGTAATAACGGTAAGCAGAGACCTTCAAAGGATCTTCAGCAGGAAAAAAGAGGGCATCGGAAATAAAATTCACGTTATTCCCAATGGCTTTGATACGGATGATTTTACGAAGACAAATGCTTTCGTGTCCAACGAAAGCCTAACAATATCGTATGTGGGGACTATTTCAGAAAAGTATACCATTCATGGATTCATAAAGGGATTGTTGATGTTGCCGGAAGAGATGCGAAAAAGACTAAAAATCAGATTTATAGGTACTCTTTCCGATGCTTTGTATCAAACCTTTTGTGATGCAGGATTTACCCATCACCTGGAGGTTATTGGATATGTTGATCATGCAAAGGCTATAGCTTACATGGTTTCATCCGACATCTTGCTGTTAATCATTCCGGATGTACCCAACAATGCAGGCATTGTTACGGGTAAATTGTTTGAATACATTGCAACGATGAAGCCGGTGTTATGCATTGGTCCGTTTGACGGGGATGCGGCGAACATATTGTCAGAGACCAATACAGGGTCCACATTTGGTTACAATGACAGCAAGGGAATTTCGGAGTTTCTGATTGAGAGATCGACATCCGGTTTCAGGGAATTCCCCAAGAAAGAAAAAATAGCAGCGTATTCACGGTTTCAACTAACCGGAGAGTTGGTTCGTATCCTGGAGTCAGGGTAGTTTATTTTTTAAGAAAGGGGTGATAATCGCCCTTACGTCCGACCGGTTTGCTGTTTCGGATCACATCGGTTAAGATGATGCTTTCTTTGGCGTCTTCTATTCCGAATCCCTTGCCGTTCAGAATATCTCTGTAGGTTGTGGTATGAAGGTCCGTAAAGCCGCCACTAAATTCGATTTCGTTTCCTTCAACCGTAATGGAACGGTAGGTACGCATGTTTTTTTCGATGGCCTGTTTTGGCAGGTCGCGGTAATCGAGGCTAAGAAACCAACGGACTCTGGCCTTTTCAAGTTGCAGAACCCCTGCTGCTTTTTCGGGATTGTACAGGTGAACCGTATTTTTTTTCACCTTTCCGAAAATCCAGGTTATCATGTCAAAAAAATGGATTCCGATATTGGTAGCGATGCCTCCCGATTTTTTAACCTCCCCTTTCCAGCTTTTCCGGTACCAATCCCCCCGGGTAGTAATGTAGGTAAGGTCAATATCGTATGTTTTGTTTCCTCCCTGTTCTATATCCTTCTTAAGTTCCAGGATGGCAGGATGATAACGCAGTTGAAGGATGGTATATACTTTTTTGCCGGTTTCGGCTTCAATGTCACTAATAATATGCATATCCCGGGGATAAATCACCAGGGGTTTTTCACAAATCGCAAAGGCCCCGTTCCGCAAGGCGGATCGTATGTGGGATGGGTGCATATAGTTTGGAGTACAGATGCTTACATAGTCAATGGCCCGGCCTTCACGTTTTAAGTCATCGATGTATTGATCCAGGTTTTCCTGTTCGAGAAAAAAAACAGCATCCGGGAAATAGCTGTCCATTCTGCCCATAACATCAAACTTGTCGGATGCACATACCAGGATATTTCCGGTTTCCTTAATCGCTCTCATGTGCCTTTCAGCGATGTATCCTGCAGCTCCTATTAACGCGAATCGTTTCACTTGTATATGATTTAAGGGTGAAAATGTTATTGGTGTAATTCCATTTTAAAAATTCAGCCACGAAAATAACGAATTATTTTGTTTGTAATGAACTCCAGTTGTTCTTCCCTAAGTTCTGTGTGCATCGGAAGAGACAGCACCGTTTTTGAGAGTTTCTCCGCCACAGGGAAATCTCCTTCTTTGTAGCCCAGATACTGATATGCTTTGTGTAAATGCAGCGGTTTTGGATAATAGATCATGGAAGGAATGCCTTCTTTTTGAAGGGAAGCTTTCAGATCATCCCTTTTTTTAGTCCGGATGGTGTATTGGTGAAAGGTATGGGTGCTGTAGGTTGCTCTTTGCGGGATCTTTATTTCTTCAAGGTCTTTTAGTTTGGAATCATAATAATCCGCTGCTTTTTGGCGTGCCTGAATATGTTTGTCCAGGTATTTCAGTTTTACTTCCAGAATGGCAGCCTGCATACTGTCCAACCTTGAATTTATTCCGATCCGGTCGTAATGGTATTTTTCTGACTGTCCGTGATTGGCAATGGACCGGATTACGGAAGCCAGCTGATTGTCGCTGCAATAAACAGCACCTCCATCGCCAAAGGCCCCCAGATTTTTTGAAGGGAAAAAAGAGTTGCATCCGATTCTTCCTGCGGTACCTGCTTTTATCCGTTTGTTGTTTTTGAAGATGTACTCTGTACCCAACGCCTGGCAGGCATCTTCAACAAGGATCAGGTTGTTTTTCCGGGCTATATGCATCATGGTTTCCAGGTTGGCACATTGACCGAACAGGTGGACGGGAAGCAATGCCCTGGTTTTTGAAGAAATGGCACTTTCAATTTTGTTTTCGTCGATATTGAATGTGCCGGGCAAGGCATCCACAAATACCGGCTTTAATCCGAGCAGAGCCAGTACTTCCACCGTGGCAATAAAGGTGAACGGGGTGGTAATGACTTCATCGCCAGGCTTTAATTCCAGGGCCATGAATGCCATTTGAAGGGCATCGGTTCCATTGCCACAGGCAATTACATGGGTGTTTAAATACGCAGAAAGCTTTTTCTCAAAATCAAGTACTTTCCCGCTTTTTATAAACCGGGTTGATTTTATAACCTCCTGAATGGCCGGATCAATTTCTTCTTTCATGGTGAGATACTGGCCATACAGGTCGGACATGTGTATTTTTTGCATAATAATATAACCGGTTGATGGTCTATAAATTGCATCTTAAAGCAATTATTCCGTAAAAGTAGTATTTTTGAAACAGAACGAAGAAAGAAAAAAAAATGCCACAAAAAACAACGATTTTAAGTAGGGAAGTTCCATCTGATACCTTTATAAACAGACAATTCTAATCGAATGAAAATTGCAATGATTCTGGATGAAGAGTATCCATTTGATCCAAGGGTTCAGAATGAGGCACTCGCTTTGCTGAAAAACGGACACTCGATTCATCTGTTTTGCTTTGATTATAAGGGATTGTCTTCCTCTGAGACAATCCATGGCATTCAGGTGAACCGGATGAAAACAACAAAACTACACAGAAAATTCTCAGCCCTGGCTTTTACCCTGCCGGTTTATAAATGGATGATAAAGGGGAAAATCAGAAAATTCCTTATGGAGGGAAATTTTGATGCAGTGCATGTTCACGATATGCGGATTGGAAATATCGTATTAAAAGCATCAAAGAACCTGCCTGTACATACGATTCTTGATTTACATGAAAACAGGCCTGAAATAATGAAATATTATGAGCATGTGAATTCTTTTCCGGGGAACGTTTTAATTTACCCTTCGATATGGAAAAAATGGGAAGAGCGATTGGTTCAAAAATATGACGAAGTTATCGTTGTAACCAATGAATCCAGGCAACACATAAGCTCAAAGTACAAAATTCCTGAAAGGAAAGTCATTGTTTTCCCCAATACCGTTTCTCCCTCTTTTTATGAGAAATACGAAGTGAATAAGGATATCATCAAACGTTTCGGAAACGATTATGTTTTACTCTATATTGGGGAAACCGGGGTACGAAGAGGATTGGAAACCGTCCTAAAGGCGATGAAGAAATTAAAACGTTCGATCCCGAATATTAAACTGGTAATTTTAGGAAAAAGCACCAACGATGCCAACCTGAAAAGAATGTCAGGGGAATACCAGATTGAGGAAAATATTTCATTTGAAGGCTTTTTGCCTATGGATTTGTTTCAAAGTTATATTCTTGCCAGCGATGTTTGTATTTCCCCCTTAACACGAAATCTACACCATGATACAACGCTGGCAAACAAAATATTCCAGTATATGTCCATGGGAGTGCCTGTCCTGGTCAGTGATTGTCCCGCACAGAAAAATATTGTACAGGCAGCTGATGCAGGATTGATTCATAAGGCAGAAGATGCAGATGCGTTTGCCTCCGGGGTGTTAAAATTTTATCACGATCCTGATTTTTCAAAACGGTGCGGGGAAAACGGAGTTTCTTTTATACGGAATTATTTTAATCTGGATATTACCTGTAAAGAATTAGTCGGCTATTATAATAATTTAAAAGTCATCAGCCATGTATGAACATTCATTTCCGGATTTGCGCTATAAAAAAACGATGCAACTTGTTTCAGAATTTATTTCTCCGGAAGAAAAGATTCTGGACCTTGGTGTACTGAACCCTTTTACAAGCATATTAACAGAGCATGGATTTAAGGCAGTTAATACAGATCAGACGGACCTTGACATCCATCCTGAGATGCTCCGTTCGTATGAAGCTGATGCGGTGCTGGCCCTTGAGATATTAGAGCATTTGGTATCCCCTTTTCCTCTACTTAAGAATCTTCCGGGGAAGAAGTTAATTGCTACGGTTCCACTGCGCTTATGGTTTGCTTCAGCCTATAGAAATGATAAGAATCCCCGGGATTGTCATTACCACGAATTTGAAGACTGGCAGTTTGACTGGCTTGTGAATAAAAGCGGTTGGAAGATAAAACACAGGGAAAAATGGATCATTCCAACAAAGATCAGAGGCATCAGACCAATCCTGCGTAATTTTGTACCCCGGATTTATGCAGTGTATGCCGAACGGTAACCCATTTATCTTTTTAACCGGCTGAGTTTTCTGTATGTTTGTAACATAAAGAGTTTCAGACGGTACCGGAGTGTATATTTGATATTTGAATTCGATTGATTGTAATGCATGTCAAATTCTTTCATTGCCTTTTCTACATTTCCGGTTGCACCGATTCTTTCCCAAAAAATTTTAAAATCTTCTTTCATCGTTTCAATGTGAACAACCTGTTTTAAACTTTTATCTTTCAGGAACATGCTGATGTTTGCGTTTACACAGTCGTAGTAATCGTTGCTGATCTGTAATTTTTTTTCGTTGTTTAGTTTTTCAACCGGTGTTTTTAAAATTCCTTCGGCAAAAGTCTTAATGATGCTGTTCCTGTCATTCCATCTTCTGTTGTGGCTTTCAACGGTTTTTGTTTTATCGCGAATCAGATGTACATAATATGCTGAATCACCGAATTTTGCATCAAGTTGTCCCAGAAACCAACTTAATCGATTATCCGATTCGATATGATTTTCGGGATATGAAAATCTTTTTTCTCCGGTTTCCCTGGATAATGTTTCATGTCCGGAGGTATAATTTGTAATATGCTTGCATGCTTTTACAAATGTCATGGAACCGCTTCTTCCTGTGCATAAAATAAAAACTCTCATTTTAACGATTTCTGAATAAGGGTAAACTAACCATTTTTTACAAATTTTAGGATACGGTTATAAATCTGAGTTAATAACAGCGTAATATCCTCTGAAATTTTAAACTTAAGAATGAAAAACAGATAAAGCAATCCTGCTATTCCACTTTTGAATAAAATATTCAGGACCAGACTGTTCAGTTCCGGCAACCATAAGTCAGCCAGGGTGATTGCCAGTATGAGTCCTGCAACAATCAAATGGTTAAAACGATAGCAAAAGAGACCTGTTTTTATTTTCAGGAAACCCATAATTGCCAGGGTTCTGAATACGAATGTCAACAGAACCGCCAGCGCTGCACCCGTAATGCCAAATCGAGGAATTAAAAACATATTCAGCAAAACAGCCACTCCAATCTGAAGAACAATAATATAGGATAATGCTTTATAATATTTCGAGGTTCCGATAATGGCTCCGCCATTGGTATTTGAAACATTGATCAATACGCCAATAGCATAAATGATCAGGACCCCTTTTCCCTGGCTGTATACATCGGGTAAAATTTCGAAAACATTGTTCAGGTTTACCATTAGCAAGGTAAGAATGAAAGACCCGATAATGGTTTGATTGATACTGGCTTTGGCGTATATTTCCTGAATATGCTTTTTGTTGTCTTCTTTCCATGCCTGTGCAATGATGGCAGTGGAAATTTTCTGAGTGGCTCTGGAAGGGATATTGATCACCGTGGCAAAAAGCGCACAAACTCCAAATATTCCAACCTGATCAAGGGAAAGGTATTGGTTGATAAAAATCTTGTCAATATTGGTAGTAAGAATTCCGCTGAACCCGTTTATCAGTCCGAATGCACTGATAACCGCTATTTCCCGGAAAAGCGGCTTTGTCAGGAAGTTGAAATCAGGCCTGAGGCTAAACTGTGATCTTTTTATCAGAACTAAAATTAACGGAATCGCGGGAAGACTCAGGGAAACAATATACCCAAAGAAAAATTGCCGGAAATTAATCCAGCTGAGTGCGAAAAAAACAACCAACAAAAGGTTAAGTAACTTATGGATAAATTCATTCCAGAAAGTACCAGTGACGGTATCATAGAGAACTTTGTTGTAATTATCAAGCAAGACAAAAAGGATCCGGAAAAAAACCAGGGGAAGCAATAATCCCAGATATTCCAGAATAAGGGGAGATTTCTCCAGATTGGATTCAATAATGTGGGGTTTGAGAACGAAAAACGCAACAATACTGAGCAGAAAACCCAGCAATCCGGTAGCCAGAGCAAGAAATAAAAAGCCGTTATTCCCTTTTGCCCTGTTTCGGAAAATTGGGAACATACGGTTTATGACGGAAGGAAATCCAAGGGTTGCGAACTGGGAAAAAAGGATTGATATCGCAGCAAAGAGTTGTATAAGACCAATTTGATCGGTTTCCATAACCTGGGGCATAATGATACCAAGGTTGATGTACCCCAGAATGAGACCCAGGTAGGACCAAAAGCTCCCCTTAATCGATTGCCTGATGATGATTCCCATATGCGTTAATCCGGTTTCAAAATTAGCAAATATGATGGATGTTGGAATAAAGAATGGTAAAATCCCTTCGTGTATGGATGGTTGTGTGTTTTTAACCAGGCAATATGAACCGGATTAACCCGTTAAAACATCTATATTTGCCTTCCGGGAACAGAATACGGATTTTATGAAAAACGAAGAATATAGCACTCTGTTGATTGAAACTGCATTGAAGGCAGGTGAAGCCATAATGCATATCTATACAACGGATTTCAATGTGGAGTACAAAACCGACCGGTCACCCATAACCCAGGCGGATCAACAGGCTCACCGGATTATTTCAAAAGAATTACTGAAAACAGATTATCCTTTGTTAAGCGAGGAGGGAAAGAATATCCCATGGACGGTTCGCAAAAACTGGAATACATTCTGGCTGGTGGATCCGTTGGATGGTACCAAAGAATTTATCAAAAAAAATGGCGAGTTTACCGTAAATATTGCCCTGATTGAACAAGGCCTTCCGGTTATGGGTATCGTTTATGCCCCGGTACCGGATATAATTTACATCGGAGAAGTGCATTCAGGAGCGTATAAAATAGAAAAAGCATCGGAAAAGGGATGCCGGGACTGGTCTTTTTCCGGATGTTCGGAGTTTGTAAAAAAACTGCCGTTACAGGGAAAAACCAACCCCTACAGGATTGTTGCCAGCCGCTCCCATATATCGCCGGAAACGAAAGCGTATATAGAAGAACAACGCCGTAAATATGGAAATATTGAAATCGTATCGAAAGGCAGTTCGTTAAAACTGTGCATGATAGCTGAGGGACGGGCGGATGTATACCCCCGTTTTGGACCCACCATGGAGTGGGATACGGCTGCCGGCCACGCAGTAGTCAGGGCCTCCGGGGCCAAAGTCGTGCAGACCGGGGCAGATGAGGAACTGGTTTACAATAAAGAGCGTTTATTAAACCCCTGGTTTATAGCTTTACGCTGATGGATAAAAGGACTTAAAAATTTATTTTTACTTTATCAACGACTGAATTTAAACGAATAAAACGAACAATTAAAAACCATGGCAGATAAAAATATCCACCCGGTTTTTCATAAGATCCTGAACCGGGAAGACAAGGAAAAGCTGCTAAATCAGCGTTCCAAAGTGATATGGTTGGTCGGGTTGTCAGGAGCCGGTAAAACAACCCTGGCCCGGAATATTGAAATGGAACTTAACGGAAGGGGATTCCTGACGCAGATACTGGATGGCGATAATATCCGCATGGGATTGAACAATAATCTAGCCTTTTCAGAGGTAGACCGGGCTGAAAATATCCGGAGAATTGCCGAGGTTTCGAAACTTTTTTTGAATTGCGGCATCATCTGCATCAATGCCTTTATTACGCCTACTGTGAAAATAAGGGAGCATGCCTTTCAGATCATCGGCAGGTCAAATGTGATCGAAATTTTTGTGAATGCACCGGTTGAAGTATGTGAACAACGGGATACCAAAGGATTGTACAGGAAGGCAAGAAAAGGGCTGATCAAAAATTTTACCGGAATTGATTCGCCCTTCGAAAACCCGGTTAATCCGGATCTGGAAATAAAAACCAATGAGATGTCTGTATCTGAATCGGTAACGAAATGCCTGGAGGTTGTATTACCGGGGATAAGGTATTGATGCGGATCCAGGGATTGCTGTCAGGTTCTCTGATCAGAGAGCTCGTTTTTCTGAAGATTTAACCGGTTTGACCCGGAAGTTCAAAACACCCTGTCATTACGTATCCATCTACCGGCAATCTGTTTGTTATGGAAATTGCAGTTTCAGCGGCAGGAGTTTTTTTCTACTTACGCTCCATATCCCTATCCGGCTTCATTTACTTTAATTATATTTGAATTTTATTTTAAAAAACAAAAACATGGCGGGAATAAAATTTCCGAAAAGTATTCTATCACATCTGATTATCGTATTGGTAATCATTGTCATTTCTATGATTTATTTTTATCCCCAGCTTGAAGGGAAAGTTCTTGAACAATCGGATATAACGCATTTCAGGGGGTCATCGAAGGAGTTAACAGATTTCCGTGAAGAGACCGGTAAGGAAGCGTTATGGACCAATGCACTGTTCAGTGGGATGCCAGGATATATGATTGCGGTGTCCTATCCGGGGAATCTGGCACGGTTCATTCAGGGAGTGATCCGCAAAGCATTCCATCCTGCCTCCATGCTGATGCTCTACATACTTGGTTTTTATATCCTTCTGTTGTCGCTCGGGGTTGGCAGGTGGCAAAGTCTGGCAGGAGCTATTGCCTATGGTTTTTCTTCCTATTTTCTGATCATAATCGGGGCGGGGCACAATACCAAAGCATATGCCATAGGGTATATGGCGCCTATGTTTGCCGGAATGCTGATGACCTTCCAGGGGAAACGCATTCCGGGATTCATTCTTTTTACACTCGGGTTATCGCTGAATATCCTTGCGAATCACCTGCAGATCACCTATTATGCTTTTATCACTGCGGTGATTCTGGTGATCGTTCAGCTGGTTTATGCCATAAAGAAAAAAGAGCTCCCGGGATTTACCGGAAGCCTGGCTTTTCTTATTCTGGGTGCTGTAATTGCCACAGGGATGAATTTTTCAAGGCTTTATGCGACCTATCAGTATTCAAAACATACCATCCGGGGGCCTTCAGAGCTGACACACAACAGGGATAATCAAACCTCCGGGCTGGATAAAGACTATGTGGTTCAGTACAGCCTGGGCATTGATGAAACGCTTACTTTTCTGATCCCGGATTATATGGGAGGCGGAAGCCAGATCAATCCGGGGGTTAATTCGGAGAGCTACAGCGTTTTGCAGCGGAACACACAAAATGCCCGGCAGAATCTCCGGGCTGTAAGCATGTACCATGGCGATCAGCCCCCCACAGCCGGACCGGTTTATCCTGGAGCCATCGTGGTTTTTCTTTTTGTTCTGGGGCTATTCCTCGTAAAAGGGCCGATTAAATGGTGGCTGGTGGCTGCCTCGTTGCTTTCGTTGTTCCTGGCCTGGGGGCAGAATTTTATGGTGCTTACCGACTTTTTCCTCCGATACGTTCCATTCTATAATAAATTCAGGGCTCCTACCATTATGCTTGTCATTGTGGAGTTTTGTGTTCCCTTGCTGGGATTCATGGGGCTCAATGAAATTCTGAAAGGGGGGGTGGATCGCAAAGATTTCTTTCGCGGATTTAAATGGGCTCTCCTTCTTACCGGGGGCATCACGTTGATTTTTGCCGTACTTCCGGGCATTGCCGGTGATTTTTCTTCCCCTGCCGATACCGGACGTTATCCCGATTGGCTGATCGATGCTGTAGTGGCTGACCGCCGGCATATGCTCCGCTCGGATGCATTTCGTTCGTTTATTTTTATCGCCCTGGCTGCAGGGGCCCTGTATGGTTGGCATCTGAAAAAACTCCAGTCAAAAGCGTTGATTGCCATCCTCGGGATTTTAATCCTGGCTGACCTTTGGTTTGTCGATAAACGGTATCTGAACAACGGCCATTTTACCAGCAAAAGACAGGTTGAGAATCCTTTTCCTGAAACGGTGGCCGACAGCGAAATTTTAAAAGATAACGATTTAAGTTACCGGGTTCTGCCTTACCGTCAGGATGCCTTTATGAATGCCCGGGCATCGTATTACCATAAAAATGTAGGCGGTTACCATGCAGCGAAACTGCGCCGTTACCAGGAATTGATTGAGAACGCTATATTTCCCGAAATGCAGCAAATGGCTACCGGCATGCAGGCCGGTAAACCTGTCGATTCGGTATTTATGTCCCTGCCGGTTTTGAACATGCTCAATACCCGCTATATCATTGTGGATACGAACCAACCCCCCTTACGAAATCCGGAAGCACTGGGCAATGCCTGGTTTATAGACACTTACAGGATTGTGGAAAATGCCGATGAGGAGATCGCTGCTGTGAAAAATTTCAACTCCGGGACGACAGCTATAATGGATAAACGGTTTGAGAAATTTGTCGGTGGTAAATCGTTCTCAAAGGATTACCGGGGAGGTATCGTACTCACAGAATATCAGCCGAATTACCTGAAATACGACTTTAATGCCGGATCAGAACAGCTGGTGGTCTTCTCCGAAATCTATTATGAGGATGGATGGAATGCCTACATCGATGAAGAGAAAGTCCCTCATTTCCGGGTAAATTATGTATTGAGAGCCCTGGTTGTACCTGCGGGAAACCATACCATTGAATTTCGGTTTGAGCCCCGATCTTACTATGTAGGAAATAAAATATCCTATGCCAGCTCTGTCTTGTTGCTGTTCATCCTTGCAGGTTATCTGGGAATGGAAATACGAAAATACCGGAGGCGGAGAAAAGAAACGGAATCCAGGGAACAGGTTGGTTAATTTTGGCATTTTACAATGTACGAAAGGCATACAAAAAGGGATCAATATTTTAAAGAGCAGGTTTACACCACCCGAAAACATGTGATCCCTTATATTGAAATGTTTAAAAAGATCACCCCTGGAACGTCGGTACTGGAAATTGGCTGCGGTGAAGGAGGAAACCTGAAACCTTTTATGGATCTTGGTTGTACGATCACCGGAATCGACCTTTCGGCCGGGAAGATTGACCTGGCCCATGAATTTTTCAGGGAACATCCCAAATACCAAAACCTTACCCTGATTTGTGCGGATATTTACCAGCGGAGCGATCTGGGGGTTTTCGATGTGGTTATTTTGCGGGATGTGATCGAACATATCCCTAACCAGGAAAAATTCATGGGGTACCTGAAGCAATTTCTTCATTCCGGAAGTGTCGTTTTTTTTGGTTTTCCACCATGGCAGAATCCCTTTGGAGGCCACCAGCAGATGTGCAAAAGCAAAATCCTTTCGAAACTGCCATGGTTCCATCTGTTGCCAGGTTTTTTATACAAAGGGGTATTAAGGCTTTTCGGGGAACCACAGAATAAAGTCCGGGGCCTCCTGGAAGTCAAAGAAACCGGAATCTCCATTGAACGGTTTGAGCGGATCCTCAAAAAATACGGCTACAAGGTTCTTAACAGAAGGCTCTATTTATTCAATCCCAATTACGAAGTGAAATTCAAACTAAGACCCAGAAAACAAAACCGTTTGGTATCTTCTGTTCCCTGGCTGCGGGATTTTTTTACTACCGCCGGCTATTACCTGATTTCAGTTGGCGATGCGTAGAATGAAAAACAAACGGCTTACAAAAGATTTTTTTATTCGTGAGGTCCTGGATGTGGCTCCGGAGCTTTTGGGGAAAGAGCTAATCAGGAAATATGAAGATGGTTCTGTCAGAAAATTTATCATCACGGAAACGGAAGCCTACCGGGGTTTCGAAGATCTGGCCTGCCATGCCAGCAAAGGTAGGACCCGTCGTTCTGAAATCATGTTCCGTACGGGAGGGAACGTTTATGTGTACCTGATTTATGGAATGTACTGGATGTTGAATTTTGTCACCGGCGGGGAAGGGGATCCATCGGCTGTACTGATCCGTGGTCTTGAAGGGATTTCCGGCCCCGGGAGGGTAGGAAGGGAGTTGCTTCTCGATCAATCTTTTTACGGAGAGTGCCTGGAAACATCGGAAAGAATATGGCTCGAAGAGAGTGGGATTGCCTTGCCTTACAGGAAAGTACCCCGGGTGGGCATTCATTATGCCGGAGAGCCCTGGGTCAGCAAACCCTGGCGGTTTGTAGCCATGCATGTTTCTGACAGCAGATCAATGTAATTCAGGAAAAGGATCATAGTCACGCCCTCATTTTGTGTAAGGGAGTGACTAAGTATCAAAATTCTTTAATAAAAAAATCTTTGTTGACAACAACATACAAGGCGGTGGTGTTTGAAAAGTAGCCTGGTTCCGGTTCGTACCAGCCTTCCAGCCTTGCCCCAAGGATAACTCCTTCGCAGAGTTCTTTTTGGATTTCATAAAAAAGCAGGATCATTTCTTTTTTCAGGTTCGTTCCGGCATACGAAGGATGAATTCCATGAACCACCTGTAGCAAATCCATTCCTTTGATCCCGAAGTATTTTTCCGCATTCCAGTAATCGAGGCCAATCCGGCCGGCTTTTGAGGTTACTGAACCGGACAGAAACAACCCACTGCCTTTATCGAAGGGGAGTTCGGCATTTTTTTTACTGTCGTTGAAAGCAGTAACGTATGCTGAGAGGTTTATTTGCCTGAAGAATCCGGTTAACGGGATATCCGTTTTCAGGCCGGTTGCAGTATTTGTCAGGGTTTGGACCCGGAGGGGGCTGGTGTCGATTTCACCTCCGCGGTGGTGGAACAATGCCTGCAGGGGAATGGAAAGGCTTATATTTTTAGAACGGAAAAGGGTTGCTTCGGCTGATATTCCGGCGGTGAAGTGTTCCTGAAAAGGGTCTCCTTCGCTGATGAATTGTTCCCAGTTCAGCCAGCCATCGAATTGGAACCGGCTGGAATAATGGAGGAGCTGAAAGCCTGCTTCGGGTTTATCGGTTAAAAAACGTTCCGGTTCCCAGAGTGGCTTGATGAGTTGGTGATTATGGCTGTTGGTAAGATTTCCGAGAATGAATTGCCAGTTTTTCAGAAAACGTATCCGGGCTGAAAACCAGGGGAGGCTGTAGGTCGCCTTTTCAGCTCCGTTAAACCGCAGGTAGTGCCACCCCAGTTCCAGCTGGATCTTTTCCGAAGGCAGGTATACCAGTTTGGGCCTGATCCAGTTGCCGGTCAGTGTATAGCCATCAACCAGGGAACTTTTAAATTCATTGTTTTTGAAGAAGCCAGTGCTTTCAAATTTCAGGTAAAGGCTTGTTGCTTTGTTGTCAACGGGCGTATTGGTTTGCAGAAAATTTTGCCCTGAAACTGTGGATACAATTCCTGCAATAATAATTCCTATGATCAACAGCCGGGGCATACACAAAAGTATTTATTTCCTGATT
>CAZNPV010000051.1:0-22686 GCA_964575025.1 uncultured Mariniphaga sp. | reverse complement strand
CTGAACCTTTTTGTCTCATGCCATTCATTAGCTGTTTTAATAAAAGTAAATTAATTATATATTTGTTCCTGACCAGTATCTGTCGGTTGAAAAAGGCTGGCAAAAGATCCCGGATAAATAGGTTTTTTTTCAGAGAAGCAATAGGAATAGCGAGTAAAGATCTTCAGTGAATCAAACAAAATGAGCAGTTTTACGATTGGAGATTGTCCCCATAAGCGATTTAATCCGTTAACCGGAGAATGGATTTTGGTTTCGCCTCACCGGTCCAAACGGCCCTGGCAGGGTCAGGTGGAGAAACCGGTACAGGAGAAAAAGCCTCCCTACGATCCGTCCTGTTATTTATGTCCCGGGAATGAAAGGGCAGGAGGGAAAACCAATCCGGATTACAAAGGAACCTATGTATTCACCAATGATTTCAGTGCCCTGCTGGAGGATACCCCGGAAGGCTATATGGGTGAGGGCCTTTTCAGAGTTAAAAGTGAACGGGGCATATGCCGGGTCCTTTGTTTTAATGAAAAACACAACCTGACCATACCTGAGATGTCTGTTCCGCAAATACGGGAAGTGGTGGATCTGTGGTGCCGTGAGTTTGAAGAGCTGGGAAGCAAAGATTTTATTCATTATGTACAGATTTTTGAAAACAAAGGAGCGATCATGGGATGCTCCAATCCGCATCCTCACGGGCAGATCTGGTCTTCTTCCTCGGTTCCTGTGGAACCTGCAAAAGAGACGAAAACTCAGGAGGCGTATTATCAGAAGCATGGTACCACCCTGTTAGGCGACTATGTAAAAGCTGAGCTGGAGAAGAAGGAACGGCTGGTGGTGGAGAACGATTCTTTTGTAGGATTAGTGCCTTTCTGGGCTACCTGGCCGTTTGAAACAATGCTTATCAGCCGCAGACCGGTTCAGAACATCCTGGATCTGACCGATGAGGAAAAAACCGGGCTGGCCGACATCTATAAAAAACTTACGGTCCGGTACGACAATCTCTTTGAAGTTTCGTTTGCTTATTCGGCAGGGGTACACCAGGCTCCAACCGACGGCAGGAACTATCCCGGATGGCATCTGCACATGCATTTCTATCCCCCGTTGCTGCGATCCGCTACCGTGAAAAAGTTTATGGTGGGGTATGAAATGCTGGCAACACCGCAAAGGGATATTACAGCAGAACAGGCCGCCATACGGTTGCGCGATTTACCGGATATTCATTATAAAAACAATACGTAATTTATTCAATAAAATCCAGGAGTAATGGCATCAATTAAGGAACTGACAAAAAAAATTAACAACGGAAATCATCCTTTGTTTCAGGAGTTGTACGGAGCCGATCCGGTGGTCCTGAAGGAACAGGCCGACAGGTATATTCGCCTGATGAACAAGTTTGAAAAAACATTTGGCTCTGAGAATGTGGAGTTATACAGCTCCCCGGGACGCACAGAGATTGGCGGAAATCATACCGACCACAATTACGGGCGTGTGCTGGCAGGTGCGGTGAACCTCGACAATATTGCCGTGGCAGCTAAGAACGATACGAATTTTATCCGTATTGAATCGGAGGGATACCCTTCTTTTGTGGTGGATCTGAACCACATGAAACCCGATGAGGAGAACTTTTTTACTTCATCGGCTCTGGTACAGGGGGTAATTACGCGCATGAGGGAATTTGGTTATGCGGCAGGGGGGTTTGATGCCTGCATAGAAGGAAGGGTTCCCAAGGGATCCGGGTTAAGTTCTTCCGCATCCTTTGAAGTCCTTATTGGCGAAATTGTCAACAGCCTCTTCAACAACGATAAAATGAGCAAGGTTGAGAATGCCCTTATCGGCCAGTGGGCGGAAAACAATTTTTTCGGGAAGCCGTGTGGATTAATGGATCAGACAGCCTGTTCCGTAGGAGGACTTATAACCATTGATTTTAAGAATCCGGCTGATCCGGTGGTTAAGAAGATTGATTTTGATTTTGTGTCCACCGGATATTCCCTGGTGATTACCGATGTGGGAGGGGGCCACGACGATCCGGCAGCCCAGGCGGAGTATGCTTCCCTGCCCAATGAGATGAAGTCGGTAGCTGCGGAACTGGGGGCTGAAGTGTTGCGGCAGGTTACCCTGGAACAGATCGTGGAGAAAATACCCGAAATACGGAAAAAAACCGGCGACCGGGCTATCCTCCGTGCTTACCATTTCCAGGGAGACAACCAACGGGTGGCAGACCAGGTATCAGCACTCGAAAACAACGATTTCCGGGCATTCCTCCAAATGGTCGTCGAATCGGGATACAGCTCCTTTATGTACAATCAGAATATTTTCGATGTCATACATAAAAAGGAACAGGTCGTCTCATTAGCCCTGGCTTTGAGTGAAATGGTACTGAAGGGAGAAGGTGCCTGGCGCGTTCATGGAGGGGGATTCGGAGGTACCATACAGGCTTTTGTGCCTCAGAATTTACTGGAGAAGTACGTTTCGACCCTGGAACATGTATATGGAAAAGGAAAATGCCATAACTTGTTTATTCGCCCCAAAGGAGCTGTTAAACTGGAATTATAATGTACACAATAAATAATCTAAACTTTGAACCATGAGTAAGAATAAGTATTTGTTTCCGCTGATTGTCATGGCAGCCCTGTTTTTCCTGATTGGTTTCATGACAACCATGAACAATTCGATGATTGACTTTCTGAAGGATGCATTTAACCTGGACGCTTTACCCAACGGAAAGGTACTGAAACAATTGCCTAACTCCTTCTTTTACGGAGCCTACGCTTTGTCCATTCCGGTGGGATTTCTCATTCACCGGATTGGGTATAAAAAAGGGGTGATAACGGCCATGGCGCTTGTTACCCTGGGGATATTCATCTGTATTCCCCTGGTAGCGGCAGGGTATGTTCCCTTTCTTTCGGGCGTAGCGGTTTTTGCCATTGGAATCGTTATTCTGCAGGTTGTAGCCAACCCGTATGTAAATGCCCTGGGGCCTGAAAAAACAGCGGCCAGCCGCCTGACTCTTACCAATGCACTGAACTCTGTAGCCACAGTGATCGCTCCCATTTTTGTATCCATGCTGATCATTGCCGATACCGGAGAATCGGGCAGCAGCCAACCCACGCAGGTCCAGAAGCCATTTATTATTCTGGGGATCATTGCTGCGGTGATTCTGATTATTCTTTTCTTTTTGAAACTCCCGGAAATCGAGGAAGAGGATCAGGACCAGGCGGTGAAGCCCAGAAAATACAAATCCAATGCGTTTAAATACCCGCATGTATGGCTGGGATCGCTGGCTATTTTCTTTTATATGGGCATTGAAATCGGGATACCCAGCTTTTTTGCCGATTACAGCAAGGAGCTTGGTATTGATCTGACTGCCACCCAGCGTACCGATTGGTTGAAATATTACTGGGGTGGACTGATGGTAGGCCGGTTAGCAGGTATTTTCATTTTGCGCAGGTTTACAGCCCGGAGCATTCTAACCCTGTGTGCTTTCGGGGGTGTTTTAATGGTGGCTGTTTCGCTGTTACTGGGAGCCAATGCCGGCATGGTTGCTTTATGGCTGTTCCTGGGAACCGGATTGTTCCATTCCATCATGTGGCCTACGATATATAACCTGGCCCTGGAAGATCTCGGGCCACTGGCAAAAGTTGCCTCCGGAGTAATTTCCACCGCTGTGATTGGCGCTGCAATCCTGATGCCCCTTATGGGAGCTGTCCAGAACAGCCTGGGTTTACTTGTCGCGATAAGCTGCCTGTTTATTTTTTATCTCTACCTGATATTCTTCGCGCAAAAAGGATCAAAAATACGGACGTAACCCGCTATTTTGATGTTTAAATTGTAAGGAATTTTAGAAAATAACGCTATTTTTAGAAGCTAAACTGAAACAAAAATACGAACCTGATTAAAATATGAATCATGACAACTATTGACTGGATTGTTTTAGGATTTTTTGTTCTGGGACTTGTAGGAATTATTTTCTGGGTTTTACGGAAAAAAGACAAAGATACTTCCGATTATTTTCTGGCCGGGCGGGATGCCACATGGATTGCTATCGGGGCTTCTATTTTTGCATCCAACATTGGCTCGGAGCATTTGGTAGGACTTGCCGGTACGGGTGCTGAAACCGGAATGGCTATGGCTCACTGGGAGATGCATGGGTGGGTGATCCTTTTGCTGGGGTGGTTGTTCGTGCCTTTTTATGCCCGCAGCAAGGTTTTTACCATGCCCGAATTTCTTGAAAGGCGGTACAATCCCCAGTCCCGTTCCTTCCTATCCATTATTTCCATGGTCAGCTATGTACTTACCAAGGTAGCGGTTACGGTCTATGCAGGAGGAGTGGTTTTCAAAGATGTATTTAATATTTCCTTTATTTCCTTCTGGGGCTATGAGGTTGATTTTTTCTGGGTCAGTGCCATAGGACTTGTTGTGCTTACCGGCCTGTATACCACCTTTGGAGGCATGAAAGCTGTTCTCTACACATCTGTTCTGCAAACCCCTATATTGCTGATCGGTTCGATAGCTATTTTGATCCTGGGCCTGATTAAGGTAGGAGGATGGAATGAACTGATGGAAATCTGCAGGGCGAATGTAACCGTCCACGGCGATGAGATGACAAACCTCATGCGATCCCATAACGACCCGGATTTCCCCTGGACCGGCGTGATCCTGGGATCGGCACTCATTGGATTCTGGTATTGGTGTACCGATCAGTTTATTGTCCAGCGCGTACTTTCAGGCCGCGATATGAAACAAGCACGCCGCGGAGCTATTTTCGGAGCCTATCTGAAACTTACTCCGGTCTTTATCTTTTTAATTCCGGGGATGATAGCCTATGCCCTGAATGAAAAGGGACTGATAACCCTCGCAAACAATGATGCCGCTTTTTCAACCCTGGTGACAGAGTTGTTGCCCATCGGGTTCAAGGGCATCGTCATCGGAGGAATTCTTGCTGCCCTGATGAGCTCACTGGCTTCCCTCTTTAATTCTTCGGCTATGCTGTTTACCGTCGATTTTTATAAGAAATACCGACCCGACGCTACCGAAAAGCATTATGTGGTAGTAGGCAAAATAGCTACGGTGGTTATTGTGTTGCTCGGAATATTATGGATTCCGGTAATGAAAGGGCTGGGAAAAGTATTGTACGAGTACCTCCAGGAAGTCCAGTCATTGCTCGCACCGGGAATCGCTGCGGTATTCCTCCTCGGGATCCTGTCGAAACGGACCACCCCGGCTGCAGGTTTTTGGGGACTGATGACCGGATTCGTACTGGGAATGATCCGGCTGGCGATTAATATATTTGAAGGGAGTGTTACCGAAGGAACCTTCATTTACAACCTGTTTATCGACATGAATACCTATCATTACGAAGCATGGTTGTTCGGAATTGTCGTGGTGCTGATGATTGTGATCAGCTATTTTACCAAAGCAAAAGATCCTGTTGCAATTCAGGGCCTTACAGTTGGATCATCCTCCGCAGCACAAAGGGCTGAAGTAAGAGCAAGCTATTCAAAATGGGATGTGATCAATTCTGCCGTGATCATTGCGGTTATATTGATCTTCTATGCTTATTTCTGGTAGACGTTTTGCTGCTAAAAATAATTTAAAGAGGCTGTCTGATAAGAAATATAACCACAAAGGACACAAAGATTACGCAAAGTACGCAAAGTAATTTCCTGTTGATTGTGAATTCTCTGCGGACTTTGCGCATTCCTGGCGAACTTTGCGGTTGATGAATCCAATGACTTTTCAGATAGTCTCTTTTTTTGTACTTTGTTTATAAAAGAAACCACGATGTATGATATCATTGGAGATGTTCATGGGTATGCTACCCTTTTAAAGAAACTGCTGAAGAAACTGGGATATAAAAAAAGGAACGGTACCTATAGCCATCCTTCTTCCACGGCCGTTTTTGTTGGTGATTTCATCAACCGGGGTCCGGAGATCAGGGAAGCCTTATCGATCATCCGGGGGATGGCAGAAGCAGGAAATGCCACGGCCCTGCTGGGGAATCACGAACTGAATGCCTTGATACGGCAGCTGAAGGATGAATACGGGAATCACTTGATTCAGAGGAATATATCAGGTTACTATAAAACAGTGAAAGCCTTCCGGGATGATAAAGAAGAGTGGAAAAGCCACCGCAAGTGGATGCGTACCCTTCCCCTGTTTTTTGAAAATGAACATTTCAGGGTCGTTCATGCCTGCTGGAAAGATGAAAATATAAACTTCCTGAAGGAAACCCTTTCGGAAAGCGGAATAAAAAAAAGTCTCCTCCGAAAAATATACGATGATCCCGGGTCCCCCGAAGGCAGAAGTGTATGGCAAACCACAAAGGGGATCTATTTTACCCTGCCCCGGGACCTGAGCATCCGGAATTCCAAAGGAGCTTCCATACGGTCGTATCGCATGAAATGGTGGGAAGACCCGGAAGGCAAAACGTTCAATGAACTCTCTTTTGAAAGCAAGATGGAATTGCCCGAATATACCATTCCTCCGGAAATAATCCGGGAAACAGGGAGGTATGACCAGGATGCCCCGGTTGTTTTTTTCGGTCATTACTGCCGGGGGAATGGCCCGTTCATTGTACGGAAGAATATCTGCTGCGTGGATTCCTGCGTTACCGGAACAAAGATTCTGACAGCCTATTCATGGCAAGGGGAATCAGAATTAATCAGTACAAACCTCATCCAGGTATAATAAAAAAGCTGCCCTTTTCAGAGCAGCTTTTTTGTGCGGTGACGACGAGACTCGAACTCGCGACCTCCGGCGTGACAGGCCGGCATTCTAACCAACTGAACTACGCCACCTTTACCAATTTTATTCCTTATTAAATCTCTTTTCGTAAAGTGATGCAAATATATACTTTCTTTTTTTCTCTGCAATAGTGAAATGAAAAAAAACATACAGGTTTTCCGGATGAATGAATGGGGGAGAGAACGGTTATTCCTGCCGGAAGAAACTGAACCGGACACTTCCGTAATTCCTCTGTTCAGTAAAAAAAGGAAGCTGACAGAAACTATAGGTTTTTGGGTGTTCCAGAATAAACAGTGAACCGGGTGAAAGAATTCCGGATGCAAAGACCAGATCCGGAAGGCTGGCTAGTTCTTTCAGGTTGTATGGAGGGTCTGCAAAAACAACGTCGTATTTAAGGCTGCAATTTTTTAGGTATCTGAATGCGTCTGTTTTAAAAGGGGTAACCGCGGAAATTGCCAGTTTCTTCAGTGTTTTTGTTATATATACATAATGTATGGGATCTTTCTCAATGAGGGTAATGTCCTCACAGCCCCGGCTGGCAAACTCCAGGCTGATGCTTCCGGTTCCGCCAAAAAGATCCAGGACTTTGATCTCCTGAAAAGAGATCCGGTTCTCCAGGATATTAAAAAGTCCTTCTTTGGCCAGGTCCGTGGTGGGACGGGCCCTGAATTTTTTCCCCGGATTCAGTATCCGCCCCCTGTATATTCCCCCGATGATTCTCATGGTTCCGGATGAATGACGGATAAGAACCTGTGCTGAGGAAACAGGGAAAAGGTGTAACTGCTTTTATATTCTCCCGTATAGGATAAAAATTCCACACGTTCGAATCTGTTTTTTAAGAATCCGGCCAGGGGTGATTCTTCATCCGTTTCTCCCAGAAGAAAAACAGCAGTTTCTTTTACACCGATCTTTTCTGATTCAAATACATGGAGGATATAATAGATGACGTCCATGTGGTTTTTATAAAAGAAAGAGTTGATAAAAGCCAGTTTCTGATTCCGGGTGATGAGGAGAGTGAAAAAGCGTTTGCTGAACGACAGCAGGGCTTCTGAATGTCCGGAGGTAGCTTTTCGGGCAACAAGCCCTGCCAGTGTCTGCACCTGATGGCTGATAACCGGATGATCAAAATGTGAATTGAACAGGTTGTACATCTTCTCAGGAAAACCAAAGGCTACCTTTACAGATAATGAATCATCGGTAAAGGAGAGGATCTTCTCATCTTTGAGCCGATCAAAATTCAGGGCAAACAATTCTTCAGCAGAAACTTCCCAGCTAGCAGGGATGGCTGTAACCCGCGGGGAACTCATACGGATTATGGTTTTTTTGTATTTTTTGTTCAGGGCCTCTTCCCTGGCAAGGATCTCTTTGGTCTTTCGGAGCAGGAAAGAATAGTTGCTGATCTGCAGCGGGAGATGTTTAAAAACGAGGTGTATTTTACGGATTTCGTCCCTTATACAAAAAGAAAATCCATCCAGGCTTACCTGGATGGATAGTAGGTATTCCGTTGTATAATCCGGATCAAATGTTTCGTCCGTACAGTTTATTTCATACATGGGTTTTATTCCCAGTTTCCTGCGTTGTTATTAGCTTCGGTCAGGGAGCCCACAGAAAGGCCCGGGTATTTACCCTGTACCCTCCTCTCATCGTTCAGGTTAATGATCAGTTGCTCATCCAGTCCCTTGAGAATATTGTTGTTATGGGCTTTTGCCTGGAAAATCGGTACTTTGATTCCTGATCCTGTGGTGAATATGGTAGCCCCCATGAGAAATTCTACCTTTTCATCGATGTTGGGTACGTAAGGCAGTTCATCCACCGGGTAGTCTTCCGAGAAGATAGAAGTGAGTACGCTTTCTTTGATTGTATCCCTGATAATGAGCCCGAGTTTCAGTGCTTTTTTCTCATTAATCCCTTCTTCCACCATGCTATCGGTGATCATCCCGATTTTACGAACCAGTTTTACGGAGTCGTATTTGATAAAATTGATCAATGTGTCCCAGCTTCCTGTGTATTTGCCATACGCATCTTTGTACGCAACCTGGGCTTTGCGGATATCTTTCAGTTTTTCAATAACGTCATTGTACCTTTCGGTTTTTGCCTTTTCAAAGTCCAGTGGCCTTTGGATACTGCTGTAAATGAGATAAGCAAGAGCCAATGCTGCGATAATAAGGACAATCTGAATTACTGTTCTCATTGTATTATGATTTTGTTAGTTTATTCGGTTGCCTGCAAATTTAAGAAAAAAAATAAATTACTTTCCTTTAAGGAATATTAATTTAGCCTGTATGATTAAAAATCACATTCAGTCTGTGTTAACCGGTGAACTTGGTTTTACCCCGACCCGGAGCCAGGTTACGCTCATCAAAAAGCTTGCCGGTTTTATCAGTTCGCCTGAGGAAAATGAAATTTTTATAATCAAAGGCTTTGCAGGAACCGGGAAAACGTCCATGCTGGCGGTGGTTGTCAGGGCTCTTTTAAAATGCCGGATCAGAAGTGTTCTGCTGGCTCCCACCGGGCGGGCTGCGAAAGTCCTGTCGGGGTATACAGCCCATCCGGCCTTTACAATTCATAAAAAAATATACCGGCAGAAATCCCAGGCCGATGGGCTGGGGAAATTTGTCCTTGACAGAAATCTGCATAAGAACACCTATTTTATTGTGGATGAAGCCTCCATGATTTCCAACCAGGCAGGTGAGATCCCCAGCTTCGGTACAGGCCGCTTGCTCGACGACCTGGTGGAATATGTCTATTCGGGTGAAAATTGCCGGTTACTGCTTGTAGGAGATACCGCACAGTTACCCCCTGTAGGCCTGGAATTAAGTCCGGCCCTGGAAGTGGAAGAACTCAAAAAGTACGGATTCGGAACCGGTGAAACCTGTTTGACTGAGGTGGCCCGCCAATCCGAAAAATCAGGAATTCTTATAAATGCTTCGGCTTTGAGAAAACGGATCGAAGAAAAAACCGGCATGGAAGGATTCTTCCCAATCCGTTTGAAAGGGTATAACGATATTGAACGGATCTCAGGAGAATTCCTGGCCGGGAAGATTTCAGAATGTTACGACCGGTACGGAATCTTTGAAACCATTGTGGTTACCAGGTCAAACAAAAGAGCCAACCTCTATAACAAAGGCATACGCAATACGATTCTTTTCAGGGAGGATGAGATAAGCAGGGGAGACCTGCTGATGGTGGTTAAAAATAACTATTTCTGGATGGCTGAAAATGAAGAGATGGATTTTATTGCCAACGGTGATATCGCAAAGATCGAAACGATCTACGGGGTTGAGGAGATTTATGGATTCCGGTTTGCCGATGTCCGGTTGGCATTTATCGATTATCAGGATGTAGAGTTCGATTGTAAAATTATGCTGGATACCATCGGACTGGAATCCGCCTCGCTTCCCACCGGGGAATCAAAAAAACTGTACCATGCAGTCAGCCTGGATTACCCGGAGGTAAAAAATAAAAGGGAATTGTGGACGAAAATACGGGATAATCCCTGGTTCAATGCGTTACAGGTTAAGTTTGCGTATGCTGTAACCTGTCATAAAGCCCAGGGGGGGCAATGGAAAGCGGTATTTATTGATCCGGGGTATGTTACCGAAGAACGGATCAACAAAGAATACCTGCGGTGGATGTATACTGCTTTTACCCGGCCTACCGTAAAACTCTACCTTATAAATTTTAACAGCCGCTTTTTTGAGGAGGAGAATCCGGGTGCTCCTGTTTGATTGGGAATGTTTTGCCTTCGGTGGCCAGAAAGGTTTTTGGGAAAACTGCGCGTGCCTCTTTCAGGAATCCATCGGTTTTTTTATACCGGTTGGAGAAATGCCCGATCAGCAGCCTTTTGACCCCGGCTTTGAGGGCAATGGTTGCGGCTTGTTCAGCCGTTGAATGCAACGCCTCCCTGGCCATCTCCCTTTTATCGTTCTGAAAGGTAGATTCATGGTATAACAGATCAACGTTCCTGATTATGTCAATCACCGGTTCATGATAGGCCGTGTCCGTACAGAAGGCATAGGAGCGGGGAGGACTGGGAGGAATTGTCAGTTCTTCATGCAGGATCACCTGACCGCTTTCGGTTATAAAATCTGCTCCTTCTTTTATTTTCCGGATCTCTTTGATCGGGATTTTGTATTGGCTGATCCTCTCTTTTCGCATATTCGGGAGTTTCTGTTTTTCCCTGAATAAAAAGCCACAGGTAGGTACAGAGTGCCTGAGCGGAAACGAGGTGACAACCAATTTTTCTTCATCCAGGATGATTTGTGGTTCGTGAAAGGCCAGGGGGTGAAAAAAAACTGAAAATCCCAGATCCCCGCGTATGCAGGCAAGTTGCCCTTTGATGAGGGTTTTCAGTTCGGGTGGGGCATATACATGGATATCGTTATTATTACCCAGCAACGATAACGTGGATATAAGCCCTATGAGGCCGAAATAGTGATCCCCATGGAGGTGCGAGATAAAAATACGATGAAAGCGTGCCAGTTTGAACCGGTATTTCCTCAGCTGGATCTGGGTGCCTTCACCGCAGTCAATCAGAAAAAACTGTTCCTCTGCATTCAATACCTGAGCGGTCGGATATTTTACCGCCGTGGGTATCGCTGAACTGCTACCCAGTATGGTTATTTTAAATGCCATGAAACGGTTCCGCCTTTATCAAAGGGTTGCTTTTTTTTGTAACAAGGCTACTGCTTCCTCTACGGTTTTCGTAATCAACAGAACGGTATGAAGCAGGGATAACCGCATGAGGTTTTCCACTTCCGGCTGAAGATTGCTGACGATAAACGTGCCGATGGCATCTGCACAAAGCCTGTTGCCTATCAGAACAGCACGCAACCCCGAAGAATCACAATAGTTGCATTCGGTAAGGTCCAGGACAATGTGCTTTTCTCCTTTGCTGTTTAACATCACAAACTCCGATTTAAGCTCCTGAGCATTGGACGCATCCAGCTTCCCGTCGGTTACTTTTATGAGGGTATACTTGTCGTTTTTCTTAATTTCAAAAGCCATACGACAATATACGAAAATCTATGATAAATGCATTATTTGTCCTTATCCTTTTTCGAAGGTTCTTTTTTCTTCTCCTCTTTCTTCTCTTCAATCTTCTCCTCTTTCTTCTTTTCTTCCTTCTTTTCTTCCTTCTTCTCAGCCTTAACCTTCTTCTCAGCCTTAGCCTTTACCTCAGCCTTATCCTCAGCCTCAGCCTCAGCCTTTACCTCAGCCTTATCCTTATCCTCACCCTCAGCCTTTACCTCAGCCTTAACCTTATCCTCAACCTCAGCCTTTTTCTCAGCCTCAACCTTATCCTCAGCCTTAGCCTTAGCCTTTACCTCAGCCTTTACCTTATCCTCACCCTTACCCTCAGCCTTTTCCTCTTTCTTCCCCTTCTTTTTCTCGGCCTGTTTTTTCACGTCTTTTTTTTCATTGGCCAGCATTTGAGATTTCAAAGCAGCGAGTTCGGAGATATCGCCCAGTGTAGTTCTTTCGATATTTTCGCTGACAACCTTTTTGGCTTTTTTGGTTGTTTTGCCCTGTGTTTTTTTCTTTGAATGGCTTTCTGTTTTCTGGAGGTCTTCGTATATCCGTGAGTGGGACACGATGATCCGTTTTGCCGATTTGTTGAATTCGATCACTTTAAATTCAAGTTTTTCGTCCAGTTTAACTTTGCTGCCGTCTTCTTTCACAAGATGGCGGGGAGTAGCAAACCCTTCCACTCCGTAGGGGAGGGCAATAACGGCTCCTTTATCCATCAGTTCCACAACGGTTCCTTCATGGATTGAATCGGTGGTAAAGATGGTTTCGAATACATCCCATGGATTTTCTTCCAGTTGTTTATGCCCAAGGCTTAGTCTGCGGTTGTCTTTATCAATATCCAGGACAACCACCTCAATGGGTTCGCCGATGGATGTAAATTCGGATGGGTGTTTGATTTTTTTCGTCCAGCTCAGATCTGATATATGGATCAATCCGTCCACGCCTTCTTCAATTTCAACAAATACACCGAAGTTTGTGAAGTTACGCACCGTAGCGGTATGTTTTGAGCCAGTTCCGTACTTTTCTTCGATGGTTTCCCATGGGTCTGGTTTCAGTTGTTTGATGCCCAACGACATTTTTCGTTCTTCGCGGTCCAGGGTCAGGATGCTGGCATCTATTTCATCGCCTACTTTCAGGAAATCCTGGGCACTGCGCAGGTGCTGACTCCACGACATTTCGGAAACATGGATCAGTCCTTCCACACCGGGTGCAATTTCCACAAAAGCACCGTAATCAGCCAGAACAACCACTTTCCCTTTGACGGTATCGCCCACCTTCAGGTTTTCATCCAGTTTATCCCATGGGTGGGGTGTCAGCTGTTTCAGCCCCAAAGCGATCCGCTTTTTATCGTCATCGAAATCGAGGATCACCACATTCAGTTTCTGATCCAGTTCCACAATTTCATTCGGATGCGAAATTCTGCCCCAGGAAAGGTCGGTGATGTGAATCAATCCGTCTACTCCTCCAAGGTCTATAAAGACTCCGTACGAAGTAATGTTCTTGACCGTTCCTTCCAGTACCTGTCCTTTTTCAAGCTTCGAAATGATCTCTTTTTTCTGTTGTTCCAGTTCGGCTTCAATGAGTGCTTTGTGGGATACCACAACATTCCGGAATTCATGGTTGATCTTCACTACCTTAAATTCCATGGTTTTCCCAACATAGATATCGTAATCCCTGATCGGTTTTACATCGATCTGCGATCCCGGGAGGAAGGCTTCAATTCCGAAGACATCCACAATCATTCCTCCTTTGGTGCGGCACTTGATGTACCCTTTGATAATCTCATCCTTGTCGAGTGCTTCATTTACGCGGTCCCATGACTTTACTGCCCTGGCTTTTTTATGCGAAAGGATCATTTGTCCTTTTTTATCTTCCAGGCTTTCTACATAGACATCTACGGTATCGCCCACTTTCAGGTCGGGATTGTAACGGAATTCGTTCAGGTTCACAATGCCGTCTGATTTATAGCCTATATCGACCACCACTTCGCGTTTGTTCATGGAAATGACGGTACCTTCCATGACCTCTTTTTCCTGGACAGTGGAAAGGGTATTGTTGTAGAGTTCGGCCAACTCGTCGCGTTGTTTCGATGAATACACATCGGTATTTTCTTCAAACCCGGCCCAGTCAAAATCCTTATTGGCTTCCGCTGTGGGGGCTTCCGGCTGTGGTTTGTCAGGAGCGGCTTCCGGTGCCTGCTTTTCAATTGCTTCGGCTTCCTTTTTGCCTTCTTCCGTTTCCTCTGTTGATTCTTTTGTTTCCTCAGGGGTTTCGGTTGTTTCTTCAACCGTTTCCTGTGTTTCTTCCTTTGCTTCTGCCCCTTCTTCTGTGGTAGCTTTCGTATCTTCCTTTGCTTCTGCCGTTTCTTCCGGGGTAGCTTGTGTTTCTTCTTTTTCTTCAGCCGTTTCTTCAGTGGCTTCTTTCATTTCATCCTTCTCTTCCGCCGTTTCTTCTCCAGCATCTTTTGTTTCATCCTTCTCTTCCAAGGACTCTTCTACCGTTTCATCTTTCAGCTCATCGGCCTGTTCTTTCGCTGTTTCAGCTATTTGTTCATTATGAACCTCTTCCTGACCTTCTTTTTCAGGTTTTTGTGGTTCCGGATTTTCTTTTTTAGTTTCAGTCATGTAATTGTAAATGTAAATAAATTAATAAGTTAGACATTATATTATCTGTAATAGCGCGCAAAAATAAAACTAAAATGTTTCATTTCAAAGGTTTTGAGCAAATAATTCGTGTTTGGAGCATTCAATAAAATGCTTTTGTGCTCAACTCCTTTTATGATATGTTACGCAACATTACTAAAACCAAAAAACCAAAAAGATTCCTGATAAAAAACAGCCGGAAAATACGGAGAACAAAATATCTTTAAACCCGGAACCGGAAATTTCCCGGATTGTTGATTTATTTGCCGTTTGGGTGGCAGGCAGGGCATCAGAATAAATTGGTAATCTATATAAAAGATATACCTTTACCGGATGTATTAAATTGGTAATTTTACGGTTAACAAAGGAAGGGGATTCCCGTTGAGTGTAGGGATTCCCTTTGAAAATAAAAGATACTGAACAGATGAAGATTGTTGTAGTTGGTACCGGGTATGTCGGATTGGTTTCGGGGGCCTGTTATGCCGAATCCGGGGTAGAGGTTGCATGTGTGGATATTGACACAGAAAAATTGGGACGGTTGCAAAAGGGGATCATTCCGATTTATGAACCGGGACTCGAGCCCCTGGTCAAAAGGAATGTTACCAAAGGACGGTTGATATTCACCAACAACCTGAAAGAAGCCTTACTTGATGCAGAAGTTGTAATGATTGCTGTGGGAACACCCCCCGGAGAAGACGGCAGTGCTGACCTGAAACATGTCCTGGGGGTAGCGAAAGACCTGGGAAGCTATATGGATCATTATATGGTAGTGGTTACAAAGAGTACGGTGCCTGTGGGAACTTCCCTGAAAGTGAAGGATGCCATTGCCGGGGAACTGCAAAAAAGGAATAAACTCATTCCCTTCGATGTAGCTTCCAATCCGGAGTTTCTCAAGGAAGGCAATGCCGTCAATGATTTCCTTAAACCCGACCGGATTATTGTGGGTGTGGATTCGGAAAAAGCAAAGCAGGTCATCGGAAAACTGTACAAGCCCTTTGTGTTAAACGGCCATCCGGTGATTTATATGGATATTTTGTCATCGGAAATGACCAAATATGCTGCCAATGCCATGCTGGCCACGAAGATCAGCTTTATGAATGACATCGCCAACCTGTGTGAACGGGTGGGGGCCGATGCCGGCATGGTCCGGAAAGGAATTGGTTCCGACCCGAGGATTGGGAACCAGTTTATCTATCCGGGGATTGGGTATGGCGGGAGTTGTTTCCCGAAAGATGTAAAAGCCCTGATCAAAACGGCTGCCGACGCAGGGTATTCCATGGATATCTTAAAAGCTGCAGAGGCCATAAATCACAGGCAGAAAATGATATTGTCTCGGAAAGTAATCAGCCATTTTGGGGGCCAAATAAAAGGATTGCAGTTTGCGGTCTGGGGGCTTTCCTTTAAACCGAAAACCGACGATATGCGGGAAGCTCCCTCGCTGGTGGTTATCAGCCAATTGCTGAAAGCCGGTGCCAGCGTGGTGGCATACGATCCGGTAGCGGTCGCAGAGGCCCGGAAAATTCTGGGTAGTACCGTGCAGTATGCCAATGATGAATATGAAGCCTGTATCGATGCCGATGCCCTGTTGCTTGTGACAGAATGGCCCGAATTCAGAATGCCAGATCTGAAGGTGCTCGCAAGATTGCTGAAAAACAAGCTGATCTTCGACGGACGCAATATCTATGACCCCCAGGAGATGGCTGCCAATCATTTTACCTATATAAGCATTGGAAGAAAAACTGTCTAATTTAAAGAAACATAACAAATGAAAGGAATTATTCTTGCAGGAGGAGCCGGCACCCGGTTGTATCCCATCACCACGAGCATTTCGAAACAGATTATCCCGGTCTATGATAAGCCGATGATCTATTATCCCTTATCGGTATTGATGCTGGCCGGGATCCGGGAAATACTGATCATCTCGACCCCGGCGGATATTCATTTATACCAGGCTTTGTTTGGAGGGGGATCCCAGCTGGGATTGCATATCTCCTATAAAATCCAGCCTTCACCCGACGGATTGGCACAGGCTTTTATCCTGGGTGAAGAGTTCATCGGGGAGGATAATGTATGTATGATCCTGGGTGATAATATTTTCTATGGGTATAACTTCCGCAGGATCCTTGAAGAAGCAGCACAACTGGAAGAAGGAGCCATGGTTTTTGGTTATTATGTGAACGATCCCGAAAGATACGGAGTGGTGGAATTTGATGACCAGGGAAACGTGATCAGCATCGAGGAGAAACCAGCCAGGCCCAGGTCCAATTATGCGGTTACCGGCCTCTATTTTTATTCCAGCGACGTGGTGAAAAAGGCGAAAAGTCTGAACCCTTCGAAACGGGGTGAACTGGAGATTACCGACCTTAACAAACTCTATCTCGCAGAGAAAAAACTGAAAGTCAATTTGCTGGGACGGGGGTTTGCCTGGCTTGATACAGGTACCCACGATAGTTTGTTGCAGGCATCCAACTTTATTGCCACCATCGAACAACGCCAGGGTTTAAAAGTTTCCTGCATCGAAGAGATTGCCTTTAAAAAAGGGTTTATCGACAAAGATCAACTGCTTGAACTGGCTGAACCAATGAGTAAAAACCAGTATGGGAAATACCTTAAACGATTGGCAAAGAATCAGATTGTTTCGTATTAGCAGCGGAAGCAGAAAAAAATACCCGACCTTCGGGAAGTCACAGAAAACACAGAAGAAACAAAATTACAGGGTCAAATGAAGTTCATTAAAACCGGGATAGAGGGATTATTGCTCATTGAACCGGATGTGCATGCGGATCCGCGGGGTTATTTTTTTGAATCGTATCAGTACGAAAAATACCGTGAGGCGGGTCTTGCCAATCCGTTTGTTCAGGATAACGAATCAAAATCAGGGTACGGTGTAATCCGGGGGTTGCATTATCAGCTGGAGCCCTATGCACAGGCCAAGCTGGTACGGGTGATCCGGGGCAGGGTATACGATGTGGTAGTCGACCTTCGGGAAGGATCCCCAACCTTCGGGAAATGGCTGGGTTTTGAACTGACAGGGAAAAATAAACAACAGCTGTTTGTGCCCCGGGGGTTTGCACACGGATTTGCCGTGCTCAGCAACAAAGTGGTCCTGGCCTATAAATGCGACAGGCTGTATTCCAGAGAATATGAACGGGGGATTTCTTACCGGGATCCTTTCTTGAATATTGACTGGCAGATACCTGAAAACAAACAGATCGTTTCCGAAAAAGATAAACAAGCCCCGGATTTTGAAAATGCAGAACGGAATTTTATTTTTAGGAGATGAAGATTTTACTTACAGGAGCCTATGGCCAGCTGGGGAAGGAAATCTCCGACCTGAAGGATTTTTATCCGGAGTTGGAGATTTACGGTACCGATATTGATACCCTGGATATTACGGACCGCAGGGCGGTTCATGCTTATTTTGAAAAGCGAAAACCCGGCTGGTTGATTAATTGTGCGGCCTACACAGCGGTTGATCAGGCGGAAGACGAAGCCGGTGATGCGGAACGGATCAATGCCACAGCTCCCGGAATATTAGCAGAAGCCTGCAATCAATACCAGGCCCGGATGATTCATATATCGACCGATTATGTATACGACGGGAAAGGGTATCGTCCCTACCGTGAAGATGATCCGGTGCATCCGCAGAGTGTCTATGGCAAAACAAAACGGCAGGGAGAAATAAGATGCCTGGAGGGTAATCCGGAAACCCTTATTGTGCGGACTTCCTGGCTATACTCCGTTTACGGGAGGAATTTTGTGAAAACGATCCTGCGGCTCGGCCGCGAAAAAGAATCGTTGTCTGTGGTATCCGACCAGATCGGAACCCCTACGTATGCACGCGATCTGGCCCGGGCGATCCTGGATATTGTGGACCGGACAGAAAAAACGGAGAATGGGTTTGTTCCGGGAATTTATCACTACTCAAACGAAGGAGCCTGCAGTTGGTACGACTTTGCCCAGGCTATTCTGGAAATGGCCGGGATCCCCTGTCCGCTAACACCGGTGGGATCGGCTGAATTTAAAAGCAAAGCATACAGGCCGCATTACAGTATCCTCGATAAATCAAAAATCAAAAAGGCCTATAAACTTACTATACCCGGATGGCGGGTGAGCCTGGCAGAATGTATTCAAAAGTTAAAAGAAAAGAACAATGGCAAATAAAGAATTACTGAACGAAGTTACACAGATAGCCCGGGAATGGCTTTCGGAAACATACGATACCGATACCCGGAAGCAGGTGCAGCGGATGCTGGATGCCGACGATAAAAACGAGCTGATCGATTCGTTTTATAAACAACTGGAATTTGGCACCGGAGGCCTGCGCGGCATCATGGGAGCCGGCACCAACCGGATGAATAAATATACGGTAGGTGCTGCAACCCAGGGATTAAGCAATTATCTGAGACGGAGTTTTCCCGATTTAGCGGAGATCAAAGTGGCGATTGGTTACGACTGCCGGAACAACAGCCGGTTTTTTGCGGAAACCAGCGCCGGTATTTTTGCAGCCAACGGGATCAGCGTGTATCTGTTCGAAAGCCTGAGGCCTACGCCTGAGCTTTCATTTGCCATACGGGAACTGGGGTGCCAGAGCGGAATTATCATCACCGCTTCACACAATCCCAAAGAATACAATGGCTACAAAGCTTACTGGGACGATGGTTCACAGATTATAGCTCCCCACGATGTGAATATCGTAAAGGAGGTGAAAACCATCACCCCGGAAATGATCCGGTTTGACGGACCCAACGAACGGATCACCCTTATCGGGGAGGAGATCGATAAAAAGTTTATTGACAAGGTAAAAACCGTCTCCCTGTCGCCGGAGATTGTCAAAAAGTACCATGACATAAAAATTGTATATACCCCCATTCATGGCACAGGGGTTAAATTGGTTCCGGAAGCCCTCCGGGCATTCGGTTTTACCAACCTGTACAATGTCCCTGAACAGGATGTGGTGAGCGGAGATTTTCCGACCGTGGTTTCACCCAATCCCGAGGAAGAAGCAGCCATGAAAATGGCCATCGAAAAAGCACAGCAAACAGATGCCGATGTGGTAATGGCTACAGACCCCGATGCAGACCGCATCGGCGTTGCCACAAAAAACAATAAGGGAGAGTTTGTCATCATTAACGGAAACCAGACAGCATTGCTTTTTATCTATTATATCATTACCAAAATGAAAGAAAAGGGAATGATGAAAGGCAATGAATACATTGTGAAAACGATTGTTACCACAGAGCTGATAGCCGAAATAGCCCGGATAAATAACGTGGAGTACTATGATGTATATACCGGATTTAAATTTATTGCCGGGATCATCCGCGATCTGGAAGGAAAGAAAAGATACATCGGGGGCGGGGAAGAGAGTTTCGGTTTCATGCCGGCCGATTTTGTCCGCGACAAAGATGCGGTTTCCTCCTGTGCCCTGATGGCCGAGATTACCGCCTGGGCAATCAGCAAGGGAAAAACACTGTATGAACTGCTGCAGGATATTTACCTCGAATACGGCTATTCAAAGGAAAAAATGAAATATGTGGTTCGCAAGGGAAAATCAGGAGCCGACGAAATTCAGCAGATCATGGATTCTCTCCGCGGAAACCCTCCTTCCCGGTTGGGGGGCTCGGAGATGGTGCGCATGAAAGACTACTCCATATTGAAAGAGAAAAATTTTCTGACCGGGGAAGAGCTTCCGATCCATCAGGAAGTGCCCTCCAATGTGTTGCAGTTTTTTACCAAAAACGGGACAAAAATGTCGGTCAGGCCTTCCGGAACAGAACCAAAAATCAAGTTTTACTTTGAGGTAAAAGGAGATCTTTCCTCCCGGAAGGAATTTGACAGGGCAGAACAACTGGCTGAAAAAAAGATTGAAGACATAATGGATGAACTGGGATTATAAGGAAGGGTTGGATCACCCTTCTGTCAGCCATGCGGCTGACTCCGTTGTTTGAAAAATTAATAAACAGGATAATCAATATTATAAATTAATTATATGCAAATGAAGAAGATTTTTTTTGTACTTGTTTGGATGAGCATCGGGGGGATGATTTTTGCTCAGGAGAAGTTTCCTGAACCCATGCCTATGAAACCTGAGATGACAGAGATCTGGACTCCTGAGGTTCCGGTAATCACTCCCGGAGAGAATCCGGGGGATGCCCCTTCGGATGCGATCATCCTTTTTGATGGAACCAACCTGGCTGAAGAGTGGGTTGGGGAACGGGATTCCGTGCCTCACTGGAGGGTGGAAAACGGAGTGCTGACCGTTGCCCTCGGCGGGGGCATTAAAACAAAACGGGAATTCGGAGATTTTCAGCTTCACATCGAATGGCGTGCGCCGGCCGAAGTGAAAGGATCAGGCCAGGGAAGAGGAAACAGCGGGGTGTACATCCAGGAACGCTACGAAGTGCAGGTGCTCGATAGTTACGGGAACAGAACCTACCGGAACGGTCAGGCCGGAAGCATTTACAAACAGTATGCTCCCCTGGTGAATGCCTGCAAGCCCCCGGGCGAATGGCAAACATACGATATTGTTTTCAATGCTCCGGTATTTAAGGAGGATGGTTTATTCCTGGTCCCGCCACGCTTGACGGTGCTCCATAACGGAGTATTGATACAAAACGCCGTGGAGTTGAGAGGCCCTACACAATATATCGGAGTACCCGAATATTTTGTGGAAAAACACGGAAAAGGAAGTATCCTGCTGCAGGAACACGGGAATCCGGTTAGTTACAGAAATATCTGGATCAGGGAACTGTAAGGGAACATTCCCGGAAGTGAGTAAGAAAGCAATATCTTACAGAACAGGAAACTGATTGAGCGATTTAAATTCTCTCTTTTATGTAAATGAATACACATACCCTGAGACGCATGAGCAAGATGAAGATCTTTATTACAGGGATGCTGATGTTGTGTGCCGGATGGAAGGTTCAGGCTCAGCAGGTCAACCTGGTTACCTCCAGTCTTCCCATTGTGGTTATCAATACCGACGGCAGGGAGATTCCTGATGACCCCAAAATTAATGCCCGCATGGGGATTATCTGGAATGAAGGGCAACAGGAAAACCGGATAACTGATCCTTTTGCTCATTACAACGGAAACATAGCCATTGAAATAAGAGGCTCTTCCTCCCAGATGTTTCCGAAGAAGTCCTATGGCCTTGAATTGCGTGATTCGGAGGGGGCAGACATGGATGCTTCGCTGCTGGGTATGCCCGAAGAAGAGGACTGGATTCTGTATGCTCCTTACTCCGATAAAACGTTGATACGAAATGTATTAACTTTTGTTCTGGATGGAGCCCTGGGGCATTATTCACCCCGGTGCCGGTATGTCGAACTGATCGTAAACGATGAATACCAGGGAGTTTACGTCCTGATGGAGAAGATAAAACGGGATAAATACCGGGTGGATATAGCCAACTTAAAAATGGAGGATATTGAAGGGGAGGAACTCACCGGAGGATACATTATAAAGATTGATAAACTGACCGGAGGCGGAGGCAGCGGTTTTTATTCTTCCTTTCCGAATAAAAACGGTTCGAACACCTACTATCAGTATGAATACCCTAAAGAGGAAAAGATAAGGCCGGAACAGCAGGAATATATCTCTGATTATATCTACGAGTTTGAAAGAACCCTGAGTGAAAACGATTTCAGTTACGAAACCGGTTACCGGAAATACATTGATATAACCTCATTTATTGACTACCTGATCATGTCGGAGTTTACAAAAAATGTGGATGCTTACCGGTTGAGTACTTTTTTATATAAGGACAAAAACGACCGGCTAAACATCGGCCCGTTGTGGGATATCAACTTAGGTTATGGAAATGCAGATTATTATCATGCCTGGTCTGAATATGGATTTCAGTTTGCATCCGACCTGGGGTATGACCAGTGGGAAAATCCCTTCTGGTGGGAAATGATGCGTACAGATCCGTACTTCTGTCTGAGAATGACCGAACGATGGGACGAATTACGTGCCGGGAAGTTATCCAGGGATCGGATCTTCTTTGTTGTAGACAGCCTGACAGAACGGATATCCTCAGCCCGGGTCAGGAATTTTCAGAAGTGGAGGATTATCAATCAGTATGTCTGGCCCAACTTTTACGTTGGCCCTTCGTATGAGGCGGAGGTTAATTGGATGAAGAACTGGATCAGTACCCGGCTGAACTGGTTAGACAGCAATCTCCCCATGTGGTTCTCGGGTGAGAATTACGATCCCGGGAATCTGAAATGGAACGTGATGGCAGGTCCCAATCCTGTATCGGATAAGGATGAAGGAC
>CAZNPV010000050.1:20818-22766 GCA_964575025.1 uncultured Mariniphaga sp. | reverse complement strand
GGCATGGGACCTCGACGGGAAACACTTGTATTTCCTGGCCAGCACAGAACTTGCCCTGGGATCAGGATGGGCCAATACCAGCTCCATGAATGCCGATCCTGATTATGCCGTGTATGTGATTAACCTGAGAATGGAGGATCCGTCGCCCTTTGCTCCCAGAAGCGATGAAGAAGAACCGGTAAAGGAGGAAAAACCGGATGAAAAAGAGGATAAGAAATCTTCGGATAAAAAGAAAAAAGAGGAGGACGAAGAGAAGGCGAATGAGGAAAAAGAGAAGATAGCGATCGATTTTGGCCGGATGGAACGGCGGACCATAGCCCTTCCTATGCCTGAAGGCAATTACCGGACGATCGTGCATGGTCCGGAAGGAGTGGTTTTCATCGGGGAACAGAAACCCGGAAGCCGGGGCATGGTGCTGCATAAATTTTCCCTGGAAGAACGGGAAGCCAAAGAATTTGTAAGCGGAGCAAGCCAGGTGTCCGTAACCAAAGACGGAAAAAAGATGCTGGCACAGGTAGGAAGCAACTGGAAGGTGATGGATACATCCAAACCCAAAGGGGATGACGGGGAGATGCTCACCGTACGCCTGAGAATGCGCCTGGACCGGCTGTCGGAATGGAAGCAGATCTTTGAGGAAGCCTGGCGCTATGAGCGCGACTATTTTTATGATCCCAATATGCATGGCCGCGACTGGGAGGGGGTGTACGAACGGTATGCTCCCCTGGTGCCGCATGTCCGGCACCGTGCGGATCTGACCTATATCCTGGACCAGATGAATGGTGAGATGTCGGTAGGCCACAGTTTTGTAGGAGGCGGGGACTACCCCGACGTGAAATCTACCCCTACCGGGTTGTTGGGTGCCGACCTGGCCCTCTCGGAGGACCGGTGGCAGATCACCCGGATCTATACCACCGAAAGCTGGAATCCCGGATTGTCGAGTCCCCTCGACCGTCCGGGAATAGAGGTAAAAATAGGCGATTACCTGACCGGAGTTAATGGCAGGGAGCTGACAGGCAGCGACGATCCGTACCGCCTCCTGGAGGGTACCGCCGGAATTCAGACGGTACTTCATATCCATGAGAATCCCTCCTTTGAAGATTCCCGGGAAGTGATCGTAGAGCCCATCCGCAGTGAAAACGCCTTGCGCCAGCGTGCCTGGGTGGAAGAAAACAGGCGCCTGGTCGATAGTCTCTCGGACGGCAGGCTGGCCTACGTATGGGTTCCCAATACCGGAGGCGCTGGATTGATCTCTTTTAACCGCTATTTCTTTGCCCAGCAGGATAAAGAGGGCGCAGTGATCGATGAACGGTTTAACGGAGGAGGCCTGCTTGACGACTATATGGTCGACCTGATGACCCGAAAACCGAGGGCTGCCCTGACCAACGAAGCCCCGGGAGGGAAACCCTTGCGGCTGCCGGCAGGAATTACAGGTCCGAAAGTGTTGCTGATCAATGAAATGTCAGGCTCGGGAGGCGACTTCTTTCCCTGGGTATTCCGCCGCATGGAAGCCGGACCCCTCATCGGAACAAGAACCTGGGGCGGACTGGTCGCTTCCTCCGTTCATTACACCATGGTCGACGGCGGATACCTCACAGCTCCGGTCAATGCCGTGTTCGATCCCCTGAAAAACGAATGGGTCGCTGAAAACAAAGGAATCGGACCCGATATCGAAGTACGCCAGGATGCCCAATCCCTCGCAAAAGGAAAAGATCCCCAACTGGAACGGGCCGTGGAAGAACTGCTTAAAATGCTTCAGCACGAAAAGACACTGGATATTACGCCTCCACCGTTTTCAACACCGGCAAAAAAGTAGCCTGGAAGAGGGAAAGTGATAAGGTGGAGAGGTGGAACAGTGGAAAGGTAATCAGTTGACGGTTGACGGTTGTCAGTTGACAGTTGACGGTTTAACGACTCCTGAGCCATAACCATGACAACGCGAAGCGTACAA
>CAZNPV010000050.1:0-20718 GCA_964575025.1 uncultured Mariniphaga sp. | reverse complement strand
TGATCTATATTGATCCATATTGATCCATATTGATCCTGTTGTCAGTTGACGGTTGACGGTTGTCAGTTGACGGTTTAACGACTCCTGAGCCATAACCATGACAACGCGAAGCGTACAACCATTACAACAGAATTTCATTGGTTTCTCTGATCTATATTGATCCATATTGATCCATATTGATCCATACTGATCCATATTGATCTCTATTGATCTTCCCTATCTTCCGCCATTGCTGAAAGCAATACTATTTTATTTTTAATATTCTCGTTTTCAGCCTTTAAGGCTGAGGCACGGATTGCAAATCCGCGCCAGCAAAGGGGCTGAAGCCCCGATTCTTCTAATTGCCCTTGATCCGTCCGCTAAAGCGGACGGCAAAGGATATCAGTATAAATCAAATGCAAATCACTTGGGACTGAATCAGCAAAGAGAATTCACTCTTGGTTCCTGGTTCTTGATTCCTGACTCTTTTAAGTCTGAGAATCCGGGAATCTGAAAATCTATATTGATCCCATTGATCCATTGATCCATTGATCTATTGATCTTTACTGATCCATACTGATCTATACTGATCTATACTGATCCATATTGATCCATATTGATCTCTATTGATCTTCCACCACTTTGATTTCCGAGGTTACCGGAATGGCTTTTTTATAGAGGGCAGTTACTCCGCAGTACCTTTCCTCGCTCAGGCTGACGGCTTTTTGCAATTTATCCATGGGAAGGTTCGTACCGGTGAATTCATAGATCACATGCATTTTCAAAAAGGTTTTCGGGTGTTCTTCGGCCAGTTCGCCTTCCACTTTTACATTCAACCCTTTCACATCCACGCGCATTTTTTTCAGGATGGAGACTACATCCATTCCGGTGCAGCCCCCCAGGGCAGCCAGCACAAAGGGTTTTGGCCGCGGGCCCAGATCTTCGCCCCCTGCTGCGGGATCTGCATCTATGGTTATTTTATGTCCGTTGATTCCGGCTTCAAAAGCCATCTTATCAAGCCATGTAACCTGTACTTCTTCTTTTGCCATACTCGTATTATTTGTTTCTGATCTTTCTTTGTTGATCGTTCTACCTGTGTAAACAAAACAGAAAGCAATCCGGTTTACTCTTTCTTTGAATTTTTCCGTTTCATTGGTTTTCTAACCGGGGAATTTCCACAAAAACACACCCTTTGAGGGCATCCGCATAGTCCCTTTTTGAAGGGAAGCAGTAAGTGGATTGCTTTTTCAGGTTCTACAGTCCGGTCAAAGCATCGGGCTGAAAATATGCGCAATGGATTCCCGGAGTTTTTTATGCCATTTACGTTGTTTCCATTCAACCAGTTTTATTTCACGGCTGTCAGCCAGATCCCTTCTAAATACAGATTCCAGCTTTTTCGAGAATTTTTTATCGTAAATAAAAGCATTCACTTCAAAGTTGGTTTCGATGCTTCTGAAGTCGAGGTTTGTAGTTCCTACGGAAGCCATTTCAGCATCCACGATCAGCACTTTGCTATGGATAAATCCTTTTTGGTAGAAGTACATTCGCACTCCTGCTTCGAGCAGCTCCTGTACAAAGGAGAAGGAGCACCATTTGGAGATCCGGGCGTCTGTTTTTTCAGGAATAATAATTCGTACGTCGATGCCGCTCAGGGCAGCAGTTTTCAGCGCTATGGCAATATATTGGGGAGGGACCAGGTAGGGGGTTGTGATATACACCGATTTTTTGGCTCTGGTTATAGCGGCAAAGAGAGCCTGCCCTATGGATTCCCAGTCTGAATCGGGTCCGCTGGAAGCGATCTGAACAGGGACCCCTGGTTGATCCGTAAAGGGGGTATAATACTGTGTTCCGGTAAGATTTTGTTGGGATACAAAGAACCAGTCGGCGGCAAAGATAACCTGCAGGCAGGCTACTGCATCACCCTGAATTTTAAGATGTATATCACGCCAGGGTCCGGTTTTCGGGGTTCCGTGCAGGTAGCGGTCGGCAAAATTCAGCCCTCCGGTGAAGCCTGTCTGGCCATCAATGACAGCAATTTTCCGGTGGTTCCGGAAATTTACTTTGGAGGTGAGACGGGGAAACCGTACCTTCATAAACGGATGGATCTTTACTCCTGCTTCGGTGAGTTCCCTGAAAAAACGATTTTTTAATCCCCAGCTTCCCACATCATCCACAATCACCCTCACTTCAACGCCTTCCCGGCTTTTCTGGATCAGCAGTTGTTTCAGCCTTTTGCCTGTAGCATCGTCGGCAATGATGTAATATTCCAGGTGGATGTGGCTTCTGGCATTCTGAATGGATGCAAAGATTTCCCGGAAGGTCTCTTCGCCGTTGTTAAGGATCTCAACGCTGTTCCCCGTAGTAAGCAGGGCGTTGGAATTCTTCAGGAGAAGAGAAATAAGATTCTCTTTTTCAGGAGAAATCTGATGAAGGTTGAAATTTCTTTTGTTGATATCCCTGAGTTGTTTCGAGATCCGGATCCGTAACTTCCCGAGTTCGTACAATCCCTTTCTGGAGAAAATCTTTCTTTTGCGGTAGTCCTGGCCAAAAAACAGGTAAAAGATCAGCCCGAAAATGGGTATTAATACCAGGATTAGGATCCAGGCTGCTGTTTTGAAAGGCGATCGTTTTTCCAGAACAATAATGACGGCTATGGCAATTGAAGTGATCAGAAATACAGCGGAGACAAGCTGTACGTAATCCGGCATGAATTGGTCAAAGATTCCCATAGCGTATAAAATGGTATCGACAATATCTGAAAAAACAGGAACAAAAACAATTGGTAGTCTGTTTTCGTATAAACATTACAAATAAAACAATAAATCAGCCATGGTGTACAGAATGTTATTTTTTGGAATGGTGCTTGTTTTGATCGGAGCCTGTTCAGGGCCAAAAGGGATCGTAAAAGTGGTTTCTCCAGAGGATCAGGAAACAGCAGCCGACAGTGTGGAGTATGAACTGATCACGTTTGATAACCGGTTTGAGACATGGTATGTTATAAATAACAGCCCGTCTCTTTACCGTTCACAGGATTACTATGAATCGTGGAATAAACAGTATGTATCCGCCTGGAATAACCGTGTCGTGGATCCAAACGGGGGATCCTTCTTTGAACCAATTGTAGGGTATCAATACGGAACAGATTATGGCTTTGACTTAAATCATAAGCTTTTTTATTATTTCCAGTATGTGGAGCACCGGTTAAATATACCGATCCTTTACGGAACAGGACCTCATGTGAGTCTGATTTATAGGTGAACAGGGATGGGATCCTTGCCTGGAGCTTGCCGCCTGATAAAATTTCAGGGGAATTTTATATGCCTGACGGATCCGGGTTTTTTACCTGTTTCAGCCAGTCGCCATCCAGCTGTTCCTCAGCAATGAGTTTTCCCTGGATGACAGGTGCCGGAATCCCTTTGCAGAACAGTTTATTGCCGGTAAAAATAAGCGCTTCGTCCCAGAGTCCTGCATGGATAAATCCCTGAAGTGTTCTTCTTCCCCCCTCAATGAGTACGGATTGTATGTTCAAAGTGTATAGTTCCTGCAACAGGTGGGGAAGAAAATTTCCGGAGAAATCGATCTGTATATAACGGGTATTCCCCTGTATTTCCGACGCAAGGGAATTAAAAACCAGGGTGGGGGCTGTGTTGTCAAAGAGTTTCAGCTTCCTGTTCAGGCGGAGGGATCGATCCAGTAGTATACGTACAGGATTTCTTCCGGCCCAGTTGTATACCGTTAAGGAAGGATTATCTTTTTCAGCGGTTCGGGTTCCTACCAGGATCGCATCCTCTTCGCTTCGTATTTTGTGTACCAGCCTCAGGGCGGTTTCCCCCGTGATCCATGTGGGTTCACCGTACTGTCCGGGATCACGCTCGACGTCTATAAAAGCGTCCAGGGATTGGGCCCATTTTAAAAGAATATACGGACGTTTTTTCGTATGGAAGGTAATAAACCGTTTGTTTAAGTCGAGGCATTCGGGTTCCAGGATTCCTGTTTGTACATTTACCCCGGCCTTACGCAGTTTTTGAATTCCTTTTCCAGCCACTTTCTCATAGGGATCGGGAATGCCGATTGCTACATTGGGTATTTTTGCGGAAAGGATCCGGTCGGTACAGGGGGGTGTTTTCCCGAAATGAGAGCAGGGTTCCAGTGTCACATAGAGGGTGCTTTGGCTGAGCAGGTGCTGGTTTTTCACAGCACGGATGGCATTTACTTCGGCGTGGGCTTCCCCGCATTGTTGGTGGTATCCTTCCCCGAGGATCTTTCCCTGAAATACGATCACGCAGCCTACCATCGGATTGGGCGATACGGTACCGGCTCCCAGTCGTGCCAGCTCAATACAACGATGCATATATTTTTCGTGAATGTCCATAAACAAAGAAAGATTACCTTTGTCAAAAATAGTACATTGCAGGCAACAATTACATATATTACCAAAGAATTGGTTTCGCTCTATCCGGAAAAGGAGGTCCCGGGATTGGTCCGGCTCATCATGGAATCAACGGGTGGTCTTTCGTTCACAGACCTGGCGATGAAGCGTTTCAGAAGACTGAACGACAGGGAACGGGAGCAAGTGGAGCAGATCATAAATCGGTTGAAGCGGTACGAGCCTATTCAGTATATTCTGGGTGAAACCGAATTTTACAACTTGCCTTTTAACGTAAATCCGTCGGTGCTGATACCCAGACCGGAAACGGAGGAGCTGGTGGACTGGCTGTTGAGAACAGAACATGCCCCCGGGGCACACATTCTGGATATCGGAACAGGGAGCGGATGCATTGCCATCGCGGTGAAAAAATTCAGGCCGGAAGTGAACGTAACCGCTGTGGATATTTCTGAGGAGGCTATAAAAACAGCATGCAGGAATGCACTCCTGAATAAGGTACATGTGGATTTTTATGTGGCGGATGTCCGGGACCCGGATCTGTTTCCCGGAAGAAGGTTCGATGTCTTTATCAGCAATCCTCCCTATGTCAGGGAGAGTGAAAAAACCCGGATGGAGGAAAATGTACTGGCCTGGGAACCCGAAGATGCATTGTTTGTGCCGGATGACGATCCCCTGAAACAGTACCGGATGATTGTTGCCCTCGCCAGGAAAAATCTTCATTCCGAAGGCTGGCTGTTCCTGGAGATCAATGAAAAAATGGGAGAAGAAATACAGGTCTTGTTAAGGGGAGAATTCAGAAATATAGAGATTGAAAATGATATCAACGGGAAACCGCGAATGGTAAGAGCCCGGAAAAAATGAAACGACGAAATTTTATAAAAGCTGTTCTTGCTGCCGGTGCGGTGGCAGGAAGGATGGGGAGCCGGGCAGTACAGGCACCCCGTGAAGATGCTGTAATCTTGCGTAACGGATCCCCGTCGGAAAGGTTCCGCCAGGGAATCAGGGCATGCGGGGGGATCCGGCGGTTTGTGAAAGAGGGGCACCGTGTGGTGATCAAGCCTACAATGGCGTTTGACAAGCCGCCGGAGACAGGCTGGAACACCGATCCTGAACTGGTAGAAGCGTTGATCAGACAGTGTTATGAGGCGGAAGCCTTAACGATTGATGTCTTTGACCATACGAAGGACTCCTGGACCAAATGTTACAAAAACAGCGGGATCGAACGAATAGCCAAGGACCTGGAAGCCCGCGTTCTGCCTGCCAACCACGAAATGTTCTACTCCCGGGTGGCATCCGGAAATGCACAGCGGGAACCTTCCGTGAAAGTACATCATGCCCTGCTGGAAGCCGATGTATTTATCAATGTGGCTTCCGGAATAAAACAGGATAACCGGTATTTGGGCGCCATGGAAAATCTTCTGGGATGTATCTGGAACCGGGAGGTACCATACGAAAGAGACCTTCTCATGGCCGAACTGCTTTTATACCTGAAACCGGCGATCAATATTATCGATACCGGGAACAGGAATATACCGGATGCCGGATTACAGATCATTGCTGTGGATCCGGTAACAGCCGATCAGCTGTTCTATTCTGTTGGATGCCCTGCAGAACCCTTGCCGGAATATCTGCACAGGGCTGCCCGGATGGGAAGAGGAACCCTTATGAATCGTATTTCCGGTGTCAGGGAAATTGATTGTAATAAATAAAAAAAAGGAAGTTATTTGTTATCTTGGTCTATCATTTGACAAGGGATTATTTTGAAAAAAGGATTGCTGAGAACCATACTGGGACTGAATATTCTGGCGGTTATAGTATTGATCGCTTCTTATCTGTTTGTGTATATCCCTGCGGACATTTTCTGGATTTCCTTTGTATTCGGACTTATCTATCCCTATCTTTTATGGATCAACCTTTTGTTTGTGGTGGTTTGGATTGTACTGAAACCCCGCTATCTTTTTCTGTCGCTTGTAGCTGTATTGGCAGGCTGGACTTTTGTACTGCGCTATCTTCAGTGGGATGACAAAACGAGTGACAGGTCCGGGATTGATGTGATCTCCTATAATGTCAATTATTTTGAAAAGCAGGGTTCCGGAATTTCACGGCAGACAGCGGACAGCATCATCGGTTTTCTGGAAGAGCAATCTCCTGATATTGTTTGTCTTCAGGAGGTAAGGTTACGTTCATACCAGATTTTTGATCTGCCGGCGCTGATTCAACGGTATGCGTTTGCTGAACATTACCAGTATGCCCGGACGGCGCATGCCGGGGGGATGGTAACGATAACCAGATACCCGATCGCACATATGAATGAGATACGGTTTGCAAACTCCGGGAATATGGCCATTTCCACCGATGTGGTGATCGGGGAAGATACCCTTCGTATTTTTAATGTGCATCTTCAATCCTTCCGGATCGACCCGGAAGATTATTCCATACTGGAATCACCCGATCTGACCGAATCCGCAGGCCGGCAGGAAATGAGAAAAGTGACAGGGAAACTTAAACATGCTTCGCAGATGAGGGCTGAACAGGCGCGCATAATCCGGGAACACATTGACAGGTCACCCTATCCGGTGCTGGTCTGTGGCGATTTTAACGATACCCCTTTTTCGTATACCTACCGGAAAGTGAGGGGAAAACTGAAAGATGCCTATGTGGAATCAGGGAAAGGTATCGGCCAGACCTATATCGGAAAATTACCTTCCTTTCGCATCGATTATATTCTCCACAGCGAACGGTATGATTCCTATAATTATTCGCAGAAAAAAATGGAATATTCCGATCACCGGCCGGTGAGTTGCCGGTTAATAAAAAATTAATCTCCTCTTGTGAGGTATTTTAATGCCAGCTCCCGGTCCTTATGGAGTTGTGCTACCAGTTCATCGGGATGGTTGAATTTTTGTTCTTCACGGATACGCTTTTCAAACCGGAGGGAGATATCTTTCCCGTAGATTTTTTCGTCAAAATCAAAAATATGTACTTCGATGCTTCGGTTATCGGCATTTTTATAGAATGTGGGGCGGGTGCCAATATTTAACATGCCGTTATACCGGGTTTTTCCTATTTTTATCGTAACCGCATACACGCCATATCCCGGAATGATCTTATGTACATCGGATGATTCAATATTGGCTGTTGGGAATCCGATTTTTCTGCCTCTTTTATCCCCTTCGACTACTCTTCCATGGAGTGTAAACCGGTAGCCAAGGTAGCGGTTGGCTTTGTTTATGTTTCCCTCTTCAAGGGCCTGGCGTATGGCTGAAGAGCTGACCCTTCTGTTGTCGATCAGGAGCGGATCCAGTTTTTCCATTTCAAAACCATACTCCCTGGCGCATTGATTCAGATAGGGAAATCCCCCCTCCCGGTTTTTGCCAAAACGGTGGTCGTACCCTATAACAACGTAGCGGGCATGCAAAGCATCAACCAGGATCTTTTTTACAAATTCAGGATAAGACAGTTCTGAGAATTTGCGCGTAAACGGATAGATAATCAAATGGTTGATGCCAAGGGATTCCAGCAGTTCTTTTCTTTCATTCAGGGTAGTCAGAAGCCTCAGGTTTTGTTCCAGGGGATAGAGTACAAGTCTCGGGTGCGGGTGGAAAGTAAACAGAACCGACTCGCCTCCTTTTGCGGAGGCAATCTCGTTGAGTCGCTTCAGGATCATCCGGTGCCCGAGATGCACACCATCATAGGTCCCGATCGTAACTACGGGATGGGTCGCCCTGAATGTATCTGTCCCCGTATGAATTTTCACACTTAAAAAATTAAAGTCCAAAAATATAAATAATATCTTTGTGCCCAATTATTCCATGTCGCTAGGATTTTATTAATTTTACCGGCTGTCTGAAACAAATATGGATCGATAGATGAATAAAACGGGCATAGGCATCTTTTTTGTTGCAGCGATTGTTGTTACTGTAGGTTGTAGTAGATCGAATGAATTTACCGTAGAAGGTAAAATTACCCATGCCGAAAACAGGATGATCTACCTTGATGAACTTCACATTTCAGGATCGCTCCTGGTCGATTCGGCAAAAATTGACAAAAAAGGTGAATTCAAGTTGAAAGGGGAAACATCGATTCCTGCTTTTTATCTGCTCTATCTGAACAGAGATAAAATAATTACTTTACTGGCTGATTCAGCAGAAACGATCCGGGTGTATGCCGACGAAGTAAATTTCGGCATAAAATACCAGGTTGAAGGTTCCTCCGGTTCGGTTCAGGTAAAACAACTGACCGACAGATTGCACACGACCAAGCATAAACTGGATTCGATTGCTTCGCTGAAAGTGATCTTCCAGAGCCGCCCCAATTATGATGCCTTAAAGGCGCAACTGGATGAGGCTTCATCGAAAATTGCGAATGAACAGGTTGAATTCTCAACCCGGTTTGTCCAGGAGCATCCTTTTTCGATGGCAAGTGTTCTGGCCCTCTATCAGAAATTTGACAACGATACGTATGTAATTACCGAACTCCAGCCCCTGAAAACGGTTGCTTCGGCACTTCATTCCATATATCCACAGTCGGAGCATGTTAAGGTGCTCTATGCCAATACCCTGGAGATGGTTAACAGCGAAAGGGCCGCGAACTTAAAAAAATGGATTGAAGAAAAAGGAACCAACAGTCCGGATATTGTTTTGCCTGACCCGGAAGGACAGGACCAGGCATTATCATCCCTTAAGGGGAAGTATGTGTTGCTGCAGTTCTGGTCAGTTGCCGACCGGGGATCCCGGATTGTGAACCAAACCCTGGTTGAACTGTATGATGAATTCAGAAACAAAGGACTGGAAATATACCAGGTCAGCGTAGATGCAGACCGGGATGCATGGATCAATGGCATTGAGGAGGATCGTCTGAAATGGATCAATGTCGGAGATATGGAAGGAAGCAGTAAGGCAGTTATTACCTATAACATTCGTGAAATACCGTATAATTACTTCCTCGACAGGGAAGGGGTCATCATTGCGAAAGGGCTGAAAGGCAGGCAACTGTATGAAACGGTATCTCAGTACCTGAATTAAAAGAGTAGTTTTGAAGTCCGGGGGGAAAGTATATTTCATATCAGATATCCATTTGGGGGCACAAGCCCTGACGGATAACCGGGAGCGCGAAAAGTTGTTTGTGCAATGGATGGATGAGATCAAGCATGATGCCGCAGGGTTGTTTTTAATGGGGGATATTTTTGATTTCTGGTATGAGTACAAAAAAGTGGCACCCCGGGGATTTACCCGGGCTCTTGGCAAAATAGCCGAACTATCAGACCTTGGCGTGGAGATTCATTTTTTTACCGGAAACCATGATGTATGGGTTTTCGATTATTTACCCGGGGAATTGAATCTGATCCTCCATAGAAAGGAATACAAGACAGAGATGATGGGTAAAAAATTTTTCCTGGCGCATGGAGATGGCCTGGATGCAACCGATAAAGGATATAAGTTGTTGAAAAAGGTTTTTACAAACCGGCCTCTGCAATGGATGTTTTCCCGGTTACATCCCAACTTTGCGTTATCTCTGGCTCACAAATGGTCGAAAAACAGCAGGCTGACCAAAGGGATTACCGGGGAAAAATTCAAAAAAGAGAAGGAAGGATTGTACATTTTTTCAGAAAATATGCTGAAAAGGGAGTTTTTTGATTTTTTTGTTTTCGGACACAGGCACCTCATGGTGGATATGCCCTTAAAAGAAAAATCCCGGTTTATCCTGCTGGGAGAATGGATTAGCCTTTTTTCATACGGCGTTTTTGATGGGAAAACGTTTGAATTAAAACAATACAAAAAAGCAAAATCAGAAGATTTAAGTTAAACGATTCTATGGCGAAAAAAAATTATACAAAAATTATTGGCTCAGGATCTTGTATTCCTGATTTAAAAATTGCGAATGATCATTTTCTTTCCTATGCATTTTTCGATCCCTCGACAAAGAAGAAACTGAATAAACCCAACGAGGAGATTATTCAGAAATTCAGGAAGATTGCCGGTATTGAGGAACGCCGGTGGGTTCGCCCGGACCAGGTAACTTCCGACATAACGGCTATAGCGATACGAAATGCCTGCAACTCGGCCGGAGTGGATCCTGAAGACCTGGATTTTATTATCGTAGGCCATAATTTTGGCGATATCTGTGAAGGAAGCAACAGTTCGGATATCCTTCCCAGTCTGGCCAATAAAGTGAAGGAAAAGTTGAAAATCAAAAATCCCCGGTGCATTTGTCACGATGTGATTGCTGGTTGCCCGGGCTGGACACAGAGTATGATTATTGCAGACTGTTATATCAGAAGCGGGATACATAAACGGGGAGCTGTTGTGGGAGCCGATGTTCTTTCACGGATTTCGGATCCCCACGATCGGGATTCAATGATCTATGCAGATGGTGCCGGCGCAGTGATTGTGGAAGCCAAAAAAAGCCGTAAACCAACCGGAATTATATCCCATGCCAGCCGTAGCGATTCCATACGATATGCCAGCATGCTCACCCTCGGTCCTTCAGAAAATCAGGAGATCGAAAGAGAAAAGCTGTTTATTAAGATGCAGGGGCATAAACTGTACCTCTATGCGATTAATTATGTTCCTGAAATTGTCAAAGAAAGCATTGAAAAAGCTGGTATTGAACTGACCGACATTAAAAAAATACTGATCCACCAGGCCAACGAGAAAATGGACGAGGCGATGCTCAAAGGACTCTTTAAACTGTACAAAAAGAGGAAAATTCCTGAAGATATTATGCCGATGAGTATTTCCAGACTGGGAAACTCGTCAACAGCCACGGTTCCTATTCTTTATGACCTTGTTATGAAAGGTGAAATGGATGGACATTCCATCCGGAAGGGAGAGTATATTGTTTTTATATCGGTTGGTGCAGGTATGAATATTAATTCGATTGTATATAAAGTTCCTTAAATAAACAACATGGAACCCATGAATTCCGAAGTATTGTTTCTTTTGGGCGGACTGGTTGCAGGAGGTGTTCTTGGATATCTTATGCTGAAGATCTTCTTTCTGAAAAAATACAGCCGGAGCAGGGAAGAGTGGCAGCTCAGAACAGATGAGTTGACCGAAGAAAAAAATCTGGCCGAGAGAAAGATCGTTGCGTTGGAAGAACGGGAAGCTCAAAAAGCAGAAAGACTGGAAAAAACCGAAGCTGAGCTACTGGGGATCAGACAGCATAACGAAACCCTGAAGTCACGGGTCGACAGAGCCGATGTGGAATACCACAACCTTCTGGAAAAGCTGGAATTGCAGAAAAAAGAGATGGAAGAACTGCAGAAAAAGTTTACCACCGAATTTGAAAATATTGCCAATAAGATACTGAAACAGAACAGCACGGAATTTTCGGCATTCACTCAGAAAAGTATGGGGGACATTCTGAAACCCATAAAGGAAAAATTTGAGATTTTTGAGAAAAAGGTGGAGGATACCTATCTGAAAAGCAAGAACGACCAGGTGGACCTGAAAGCCGAACTGAAAAAACTGTCTGATTTGAATGTACGGATTGGCGAAGAGGCACGAAACCTTACCCACGCCCTGAAAGGGGATGTTAAAAAACAGGGCAACTGGGGAGAGGTGGTTCTGGAACGGATCCTGGAAAGATCAGGACTGAATGAAGGAGTGGAATATAAAAAACAATACAGCGATCTTTCAGACGAGGGCAAAAGGTTGCAGCCTGACATAGTGGTCTTCCTGCCGGATAAAAAACATATTATTGTAGACTCCAAAGTATCCCTGATTGCTTACGAACAGGCTGTGAATGCCACCGAAGAGAAGGAACGGGACCGGTTTATAAAAGAGCATCTGATCCGGTTAAAAGCGCACATTAAGATCCTAAGTGAGAAGCATTATCAGAAGGCCAGAAACCTGAATTCGCCCGATTTTGTTCTTATGTTTTTACCCATTGAATCTTCCTTCAGCCTGGCTATCCAGGAAGACCAGGGGTTGTTTACCTATGCCTGGGATCAGAAAGTGGTGATCGTGAGCCCGTCTACCCTGCTGGCTACGCTGCGTACCATAGCCTCTATATGGCAACAGGAAAATCAAACCAGGAATGCGCTGGAGATCGCAAACCAGGGAGGTGCCCTGTATGATAAATTTGTGGGATTTGTGGAAGACATGCAGAAAATAGGCAACAGCCTGGCTTCCACGCAAAAGACGTACCAGGATGCCATGGGAAAACTGCATACGGGAAGCGGTAACCTGGTCCGAAGGGTGGAAAAACTCAGAAAACTGGGTGCCAAAGCGTCCAAAGAACTTCCGGGGACAATGCGCGAAGATTCGTAAAAAGAGAGTTCGATGAAGGCATTTTTTTCATATATCCGCGCAGGATTAAGAAAGGCAAAGGCCAGATGGTATGTTAAGGAAACAGTGAAAGCTCTGCGTTCCATTGCCGAGGGAACAGAAAATGAAGCCCGGGAAACAAGCGAAATGGCTGAGTTATTTTTCAGGCTCCTGGCACATAAACTGAATCTGAAAGATAGGAGAACGCCTCCTTCAAAGGAAGAGGTGAAGGCAGCCATAGAACAATTAAAAGATGTTGGACGGATCGGAATTTTTGCTTCGGTATCCCTGCTCCCGGGTGGCGGTTTTTCATTGCTGGGCCTCGAACTACTGGCCAGGAAATATGGCATCTCAAGCTTTACTTTTATCCCTTCTTCGTTCAGGAGAAAGAGGAAAGAGGCGGCGCCGGATTCAAAAACCGACAATAAAACAGGTTTTACCGATTGTTCATGATCAGGGTGGGTTAATTTTTGTACTTTTCAAAAAAATCTAATCCGGGAAAATGAAAGATCATCCATTAAGCCGCAGGGATTTTGTTAAAACAAGCCTTGCAGCATCGGTAGCCATTGCGGCTGGTTTGTATCCTTTTAGCAACACGCCTGTGGTGAGTGTGGTTAAAATAAGACGGAGTAATCTTGCAGGTGCTGTTGAAGAAGCAATGGATCTGTTGGGGGGGACCAGGCAGATTCTTGCTGATAAAAACAGGATTATGCTGAAACCCAATCTTGTCAGTTCCGATCCGCATGCTACCACAAAGCCTGAAGTGGTCAGAGCTCTGGCAAAATTAATGATCCGGTCAGGTAAAGAGGTTTGCATCGGGGAAGGATCCGCTGCAGCTCCCGGATTTAACTACAAGAAGAATGTGCAGTACCGGACCAGAAAGACGGAAATCCTGGATCCGATGCAGCAATATATTTTCGACCAGTTGGGATATACCCGCCTGGCAAAAGAATTGAATATTCCGTTAATCAACCTGCATTCGGGCGACCTCGTCGAGGTGGAAGTGCCAAACGGTCTGATGTATGATGCGATCACCCTTCACCGGTCGGTGGCTGAAACCGATCTGCTTTGTTCGGTACCCATGATGAAAACCCATGTGCTTGCTACCGTGACGCTGGGGATGAAAAATCTGATTGGCGTTTACCCTGGCAGTGTCTATTATTCAGTACGGTCGTTTTTACACGACAGGGCTGCTGAAAGAGGCTCGGAAGGTATCGCTTACGAGATCATCGATATGGTACGGGCCTGCAAAATGGGATTAACCGTGATCGATGCTTCATACGCTATGGAAGGAGATGGCCCGTCGGATGGAAAACTGGTGAGAATGAATCTTATCATTGCCGGCACAAATCCACTGGCAACAGACATGGTAGGTGCAGCCATAATGGGTTTCGGAATACATGAAATACCAACATTCGACTGGGCTGTGAAATCGGGTATGAAACCGGCAACCCTGGAAGAAATTGAAATACGTGGAGAAAAAATTGCGGCTGTTAGAAGAGATTTTGTGAAACCGACGCTTTATCCGTGGAATACCATCAATAAACTGTGGGGCTTTGAGGAGTTGTAATCCTATCTGATAAATTTAAAAAAATCCGCTCGTTCCCCCAGTTTCATTCAGCTTTGAGTAGAATAAACCGGAAAATCCTGAACGTTTCCCGGTTCGGAAAGGACTTTTTATGGGGGGTAATGAAACTATCCTTTCAGGGACGCGTATAAACCTCAAAATAAAAGATTTATACACTTGCCATTCCTGATTAAATTTCAACCTCATGAAAAAACTGATTGTCTTTGTAACGGCTCTGTTTTGGGTTTTTACTTCTTTTGGTCAGATCATTATTGAAGACAGTACTGAAGTCAAAGGAACCTGGATCCTTGAGCATTCACCTTACATTGTTATGGGCCTGGCTACTGTACCCGAGGAGGATTCACTGATCATCGAACCAGGTGTTACAGTTGAATTCAAAACAGGAACAGATATCAGACATTCCGGAGATAATGATACAGTTGATGTAGGTTATCTGAAGGTATTGGGTAAATTAATGGCTCAGGGAACACCGGAACACCGGATAACTTTTACCCGACAGGGAGACGATGGATACTGGGGCTGCATCATTATAACAAGTGCACAAAATTCATTATTTGAATATTGTGAAATTGAATACGCCAATCACTTAAACTATTATGAAGGTGCTTTAAATATTTACACACCCAAAACTATATTACTGAATACATCGGTTGTATATAACAAGAATACCGGAATTTACACTAGACATGTATATCAGGAGGAGTTGACCAACGATGGTTCTACTCTTGACATCTTGAATTGCATAATAGCTGACAATCAAGGACTTGGTCTTAACCTAGGTTATTATTATGATCGGTATGATACCATAAACCTCATAAACAATACCATTGTAGGAAACAGTTCGGTAGGATTGGCAACGTGGGGCGCCAGATGTAAAGCTATAAACTGTATTTTCTGGGATAATTCCAGGTCTTTCAGACTTGTCAATGCCCGTACAATAGTAAGCTGTTCTTTGGTTCAGGAAGAATCCCTTGATGGAGTTGACAGGTTAACTGTTTGTGAGGGAATGATATATATGTGTGATCCGCATGTAAACAACGATTTTTCACTCTCCTTTTATTCACCTTGTATTAATTCCGGAGTACCTGATACAACCGGTTTATCACTTCCTGATAAAGATATTCTGGGTAACAGCAGGATTAACCTTGGCCGGATAGATTTAGGTGCGACTGAATCAACTTCTGAGGGATTTTTAACTATTCTTAAACCGAATGGATATGAAGGATACCAGCCCGGAAACAACCTTGATATTATCTGGAAAAGCAATGTGACAAATGTCAAACTTGAATACACCAGTGATGGAGGCGAAACCTGGGGAGATATTGTTTCAGACACTCCCAACGACAGCCTTTATTCATGGGGAATACCTGATATTGTAAGTGACAGTTTTAATATCCGTATTTCTGATGTTTCGGATGCTTCCGTTTTTGATGTTTGCGACCATAACCTGAAGATTTTTAAATCTGTCATTCCAGACAGTACCATCCTGACAGGCAGATTGCCATATGAATATTCCCCTTATTATGTCAATGGAAAACTAACCATCCCATTGGAAGATTCACTGATCATAGATCCGGGGATTGAATTAAAATTTACATCTCACGCTTCTTTTTCAGTAAAAGGAAAATTGATTGCTATTGGTTCAAGTGAAGAACCTATTACATTTACAGCTCAGGAAACAGATGAGTACTGGTGGGGAATCGATCTTTTAAATACAGGGGTAAATTCATCGTTGGAATATTGTAATATTCATTATGCAAGTACGGCAATTACATCGAATAATCCGAATCCCCTTTTTCCCCATCTGATTATTACTCATAATTACGGTTCCGGAATTTATGCAAAGGAGTCCAGTCCTGAAATCCGGAATTGTATCATCGCATTTAACCACGACAGGGGAATTTATTTGGGTGAGGATCACTGGGGTTATACTATAAAAATAAGTAATTCATCTATAGTAGGGAATGGAGATGAAGGTTTAGAAGCTTACAGGGCAAAATGCGAGGTAACTGATTGTATTTTCTGGAATAATAAGAAATCATTTTATGTGTCCGGAGATAATGCAGATGTTTCTTATTCATTGGTAGAGGAGGATATCCTACCGGATTATTACGGGAGGTTAATTGCGGGTGAAGGCATGATTTATCATTTTGATCCGCAATTTGTGGATTCAGACAATCTGGATTTTCATTTAAAACCAACCTCTCCAGGGATAGACCAGGGAGATCCTGATTCTGATTGGAGTAATGAACCGGAGGAAAACGGGGATAGAGTAAATCTTGGAGCCTATGGAAATACCAATGAAGCAACCCAAACCAACTACTTACCCAGGATAACCAATTTATCTGCAAGGGAAGAAAGCATCTTCGGAAAAGATACTTTAATTATCAACGGAGCTAATTTTCTGGCAGAAAAAGGCAATGGGGTCATTTTGTTTGGTACCTCTGAAGTACTTGAATACTTATATTGGAGTCAGGACAGCCTGGTTTGTATTACGCCACCTCATTTGTCTGACACTGTCAGTATATTTGTTACAAACAAAAATCAGAAGAATGGATTTGGAAAGAAATGTTATGTGTATAAGCCTCCAATAATAAAAAATCTAAGCCGGTATTCAGGTTTGCCATCAGGAGGCGATACACTTATCATAGAAGGAGTATTCTTCGGTCATGAAAAAAGACAAACTGCAATTCGTTTTGATGATCAGTTGTGTACCCATTATATAAATTGGACTGATACGTTAATAACTTTAACAACACCTCCCAATACATCAGGCATCAGGCAGATAATTTTTGAACAGGATACCCTTGTTTATGAATCCGGTGTATCCTTCGTTTATTCTGATATGGCACCGGTTGAATTATGTGGTTCGTTAGAAGATACGTTATATGCTGGTGGAATCTACCTGTTAACATGTAAATGCGAAGTAGATTCCGGAAAAGTTTTAACCATTGAACCGGGAGTTCTCTTGATTGCAGATCATTATCAACCAGAAAAGCCGCGATTGACAGTTACCGGGAAGCTTCATGCGGTTGGCTCCCAGGGTGATTCTGTCAGGTTCATGACAATGGTGCCGGGGAAAAATAACTGGGATGGAATTTATGTTCAAGACTCAGCAACTTTTAATTATGTTGTCATTCAGAATTGTGAATTTGCTGTAAATCAGAGTAACGGATATTTGAATGTTAGCAATTCAAGCTTAAGAGAAAACGAAACTGGAATTTTTCTTTATGGTGATAATGAAAGAATATATATTTATTTGAATAGAAACAAGATATCAAATAATAATACAGGAATAAGGGCTGAAGCAAGTGGCAATAAATCATATGGAAAAGCTGAATTAATGATAGAGAATTCATCTATATCATACAACGATGGAAATGGAATTGAACTTTCCGGGCATGGTTACACATCATCCGGATGGATTCCTCAAAGTCGAAGTTCCACCGTTTTATGTACATTGAAAAATTCAGTAATTGCTAAAAATGAGGGATATGCATTATATTTATATTCTTACGGTTTTACTTTTTCAGCGATACCTGTAAGTGGTATCAGATCAGCATATGTCGGGTTAAATTCATACAATAATTTGGTATTCCAGAACAGGTATGGAATTTATTCGAAACGTGCTGGTACAAAGAGCAGAGTTCATACAGAATTTTATAATACAAATTTCTGGTCAAACAATACATTATTTGAAATGGATGCCGATGAAGTATTTTTTTATAATTCAAACCTGTGGGATAATAATGCTTCGGGGATGCCAACCGGGCTTTGCGACAGCCTGATTTTTGAGTCGTGTAACCTGAATGATTTAAGTTCGGTTATAAACGGAAGCAACAATATTTCTGAAGATCCATTGTATCGTTCTCCTGAATCAGGGGATTTCAGGCTGGGGCCGAACTCTCCCTGTATTGACGCAGGATCCAATCAATTTATTGATTTTATAACTGATTTTTCAGGCATGTCCCGTATCTGGGATGGCGATAGTGACGGAGAAGAGATAGTTGATATCGGAGCTTTTGAGAAAGATTCTGAATCCCCCCTGGCGCCGGAGATTATCCAACAGCCACAAGGTGGGAGTTATTGCCAAAACAGCTTAGCTGAACTATCCGTTGATGCAACAGGTATCCCCAAACCTGATTACCAGTGGTTTTTTGAGGGAAAGTTGATTAAAGGTGCCAATGAAAAAAAATATATCATTGAAAATGTGAACGATACAACAGCAGGGATGTATACCTGTTTGGTTTCAAACCTATCGGGGTCTGAAGGCAGCAGCGAAGCCATTGTTGAAGTATTACCAACATACGAGATCATTCTTTATGAGACTGTTTGCGAAGGTGATTCCTGTAAAGGGTGGACCGAAGCAGGAACTTACACTGAAACCCTGACATCTGTTTCCGGCTGCGACAGTACGGTAGTTACACATCTTTCAGTGAATCCGGTTTATGAAATAACTGAGGATATAATGATTTGTGAAGGAGAGGAATATAATGGATGGACTGAATCCGGGACTTATTACGATACTTTAACAACACTTACCGGTTGCGATAGCATTATTACTACAATCCTTACAGTTCACCCTATTTATCAAATAACAGTAGATACAACCCTATGCGAGGGTGAATCCTACAAAGGCTGGACAACCACAGGGCAGTATACTGAAAATTTGGTTTCAGTAAATGGCTGCGACAGTATTATTATTACAAATCTTACAGTTTACCCTTCGTTTAAACCCACTTTTTCAATCAACGGGGATACATTAACATCTGACGAGATATATGCAGCATATCAATGGTACGATGAAAATGGGGAAATCTCCGGAGCTACAAATCAGGAATTTGTAATCAATCAATCCGGCAATTATTATCTGGAAGCAACCAATGAAAATGGCTGTTGCTATAGTTCGGATACTTTTTATGTCAGGTATTCTGTTCTTGATGAAATAGTACAGAATGATTTCAGCTACTCGGTCATGCCCAATCCTAACAGAGGTGTTTTTACGTTCAGGATTGACTCAAACCCTCCTGAAAAATTATCGGTTAAACTTATAAACGGGTTAGGTCAGGTTATGGAGATCAGGGAAATAAAGAATCCTGAGGTTAATCAAACCGAGCAATTTAATGTATCGTACCTAAGCAAAGGAATATATCACTTTATAATCTATTCCGATAATTTTTGGGAGGAGCGGAAAATTGTAGTTCAATAGCCGGGTTGGATTTATCCTTTCCCGGCGATCTGTTCAACTTCTTTAAAAACCCGGAAGAAATTACCGCCCCATACTTTAATGATTTCTTCTTCAGTGTAACCGCGTTTCAGCATTTCGCGGGTGATGTTCGGGAATTCACTGACATCGGCGCAGCCATCCAGGCCACCACCTCCGTCGAAGTCCTGACTTGTGACAATTAGTGCGGTAGAAGTTTCCACCTTTTCACTAATGGTTCTAATTGACTTAGCATTAATTCTGTAGCGGGGGAGGTAAACTTGAAAGTATCCCCTGTTATTCTATCACGTATATGTGATTCGGTAATATTCCACACTAGAAGTCTTATGTTTCTCAAGGTCATTTGAGTTGTTAGCTTCAGGTATTTTTCGATGATCAATGCCAGAAAGCAAATCAGAACGTGAGACCTGATTGCATCTTCCTTCTGATGATATATAGGCCGTGCTTCCAGATCATACTTACTCATTCTAAATGACTGTTCTACACGCCACAGGTGATGATATCTTTCAATGACTTGTTGTGCTGGTAGTTGAGATTCGGGCAAATTTGTACAGTATCTTTTAATTCCCAACAAGAGCCTTCTTTTCTCAATCAGGGCAGTGTTAAGCTCGATTTTTTCTTTGGATACCCTTTTTATGAACTTAGCCTTGGCTCCTGAAGATTGTTTAGCAACCAGACCCTCTGCCTTCTGAACTAACTTGTTCAGGTCATTTAGCTCCTTCCTGTAGCGCTTAGTGGAGAAGTCGCAGATCAAATCACCCTGTTTGGAATGCAACCTTGTTATGGCCCCGTTAACCGCGTTTAAAATGCCATGGATTTTCTTTACCGTACCCAGATCGGTATTGGCCAGCCTGGCACCTGCAATATAGGATAAGCCTTTCTCCCTGAGCTCGGCCAGCCTGTCATCATCGAGCATGGCGGCATCTGCCACTACTATGGGTTTAGTGCCGGGATGTTTGGCAATAAAGCTTCCCACCACAGGTAGCATGGTCTTCTCCTCGAAGGTATTGCCTGCAAAGACGTCGTAGGCAAGTGGAAAACCTGCTTGCGTAACCAGCAGCCCTATCACTATTTGTGGTTGCTGTGATTTGTTGTCTTTGCTAAATCCCTGTACTTTAATTTTATCGGCTTTGAATGACTCAAAATACAGTGGGGTTACATCATAAAGTACGTAGTAAAATTGCTCCTTAAACAGTTGCCTGGCTACACTGTATGCCCGCTGTTCAATTTCTGCTTTCCAGGATATTAGTTTGGGTATTGTACGATAAAT
>CAZNPV010000049.1:0-22790 GCA_964575025.1 uncultured Mariniphaga sp. | reverse complement strand
AGCATTCCATTTACTGCAAAGGTATTCTGGTTGTCATAAAGCCTGGCTTTCAATGAAATATCAACTTCACCTTTGCCCATCAACAACGCATTCGCGTTTAATTTAAAATAAGCTTTTCCCGTTTTGTAGATTGTATCGTTTTTAATATTGTAAATCGTTGCGTTAATTTCGTTAAAACGGATACTCCCTTTTTCAATTGCCTTTTCAGCATGTTCAGCATAAACAATATTTCCGCTTAAAATACCGATTGAATCAATGTTCAAAGTCCCGGGATAATTATAAATCATATCCTGGAATGAGGGTTTTTCAAAATGCCGGAATTCTCTACGTTTATCGCGAAATACCTTTAGCTTCACTTCCCTGATTTCGATAAATGAACCGGCCAGGTTCCCTGATTTAACGTAGTCTGCGGCAGAAAAATCAAAAAAGGATATCTGGCTGAATCTGCCTTCAATGCGATCTGTTTCAAATTGATGTAGGGCAGTAAATTCGTATTCGGTATAATTTGGCTGAACCGCAAAACTGTTAACTGTCAAAGTATTTGAAGTTGCAGCATTGTTTATTCCAACGGCTGAAAACGTGTACAGGCTGTCGGGTGTTACCGTTTTGAATTCCGGCGCATCAAAATCAAACTGACCAAAAATACAGGGCGATAATGTGTCCTGTTTCTCAACATTGATGTCATATACTTTTAAAACGCCATCTTTCAGGGAATAAGCTTGTGCCGTTGATTTGTCTTTTAAATCAACAACCAGCTTATCAACAACCAGGTTTTCTATCCTGATGTTTAAAGGCGAAACTTTCGACAGCCCGGGTTTCTCCGGAAAAACAAACGTTCCAATGATCCGGCTGTTGAAAATATCAACTTCCCTGATATCGATATCCTTTCTGAAAAGAGCTTTTATCAGATGGATACCTTTGAATTTTACTGATTCAATATCTCCGGTTAAATCAGTTTTTCCTTCCTTTTCTTTTTTTGAACGTAGTATAATGTTTTTAAGTTCTATTCCCGAAGGAAAGATTGAAATGTGAACTTTTTCGATATTCAACTGGTAATCACTGGAATTTTTATTGAACGAAGCCTGAATTTTTTCCTCTATCCAGGGTTCGGCCATCCCTTTTATTAAAACAATCCCCACCAAAACAAAAGCTGCGACACCAAAAATAATTCTCAATCCTATTTTTCTTTTCATTCCATCCAAAAGTACCATAATTTGATTTCGGTAATATTACAGAATTCCCGGGAAGATTTACATCATTCACACAAGTACAAATTCATTTTCAACTCTTTCAGGTTTGTCTTTCTGCTTTTCGCCCTTTCCTCTTGCTTCTTTAAAATGTGTGATTGATGTAAATTTTTATAAAAGTTATGTAACACTCTTCGGTTTAAATGTGTTTACCTTTACCTTAATTATTCACAATTAGATATTCACTCTTTATTAGAAAATTATTATGGCAGAAATTAAGATTGTAAAGAAAAAACAGGTTTGGCTTTGGCTGGTAGTAGGCTTTGTAATAGCTGCATTGCTTGTTTATTTCCTGGTATTTCGTGATAACAGCAAAAATACAGAGGCAGTAACTGAAGAAGTAACTGAAGAAGATTCCATCACCCCTACGAACGAACCTGGTCTCTTAGGGACAAAAGAAAATAAAAGCACTGTTGCGGCTTATGTAAATTTTGTAGAAAACAGCAAGGAAAGGATGAGTCTGGACCATTCATATACAAATGAAGCGCTATTAAAACTAATTGAGGCTGTAAATGCTAAAGCCAATGAGGTTGGATATGAAGTTCAGGCAGATTTAGAAAAGGCAAAGGAATATGCAGAAATGATTACACAAGATCCTTTTGAAACAACACATGCGGATAACATTAGAAAGGCGGATGATATTATAACCCATGTATTGCAAAACATCCAAAAGGCAAAATATCCAGGTTTGGCAGATGAAGTTGAAGAATTAATAAGTGCATCAGAATCAATAAAACCGGGAGTACTTACGCTTGATCAAAAAGATGCAGTTAAGAATTACTTTGCGAAGGCTTCTGACCTTCTTCAAAAAATGAATTGATTAATCTTAAAAAATTAGAATGATGACAGATACAAACAAAAATCTTTTTAATCTGGACGAATTATCCGGTTATAAAGTGGCCGAAAATTATAGCGATGTAAGAGGCTGGCATGTTAAAGATGCAGATAACCGCACCATAGGGAAAGTGGATCATTTGCTGGTAAATAAAATTGCCAATCGTGTGGTTTATCTCGATGTTGAAGTGGATACAACCTTGATTGAGGAAGGATATAATACCTATCAAGATCGGGTAAGTACCGGTGTACATGAGTTTTTAAACAAGGAAGGAGAAAATCACCTGATTATTCCTATTGGAATGGCAAGCTTTGATGAGAAAAACAAATTGGTGAATACCAGCCAGATTGATAGCTCAACTTTTGCGAAAACCAAACGGTTTAAAAAAGGAGATGCTATTGATTTTGGGTACGAATTAAATGTAGTTCGCCATTACAAGGGAGATAACACTATTCACAGTTCGAATATAGTTGACGAATTTTATAACCGCGAAGAGTTCAACAATACATTTCATAAGAGAGATTTGAGATAAAAAAACAGGGAATTACTCACAAAAGAATTGATTCAGGAGTTCCTGTCGGCATATCAGGCGCCATGTCTTTCACCATAATATGTTTACGCATCATAAACATCCTGAAAATCTTCAGGATATGGCCTGATCGACGATATGGGAGAATTGGGAATAAATGGGTGGACAGGTAATGGTGCATCCAACCGAAAAGAGGCCTTCAGAAACAGGGCTGGCAGCAATATTTCGTTATTCATTTAATAAAAAGAAATGCAAAGTACGATTTAATACAGATAATAATGTAACTGGAAGCGAAGAACTTATTGCTTCGTAAACTTCTTTAGTATCGGAAGACCTACGCAGGTTCAGTGAATATATACAATTGAATGTTACTATTTTAAATGTCAATATTTTCTTTATTTTGCCTTATCTTCAGATTGTATATGGTTTTGGTTTGGGGGGTGATTTTAAACCGGTCATCAATTCGTCGTCCGATGATCCAGGCCACTTTATTTCCTGAATAGAGGATCCAGGTGTTCTCTTTTTCAGGAATGGAGAGTTTTTCATCAATAAAAAAATCACTGATTTTTTTAAATCCTTTCATTCCAAGGGGTCTGAAATATTCTCCTGTTTTCCATTTTCTGATACACAACGGAAAATCAAGTTTTTCATAATCAAGAGAGGCTTCCTGTCGGTTTTCGGAAAGGATAAAATCGTTGGTTTCATAAATATTTATGCTGATATCCAACGGTTTAAAAAGCTCCAGATCGCCCTCTTCAATATAGAATACCGATTGATTTTCCTCTTTATTCTCCGTGAGGATAATCTTGTCCCTGTCTTTCACAGCCCTGTGTGTAGGGGAGAAATATTGTTTTCCTGATTCTTCTCCGATTCCTGCAAAGACCTCATGGATGACGGCAGGATTGAAATTATATTCCTTTAGAATCTCATAAAGAAGAATCCGCGGGAAAGGGTAGTTCAGGAGATCTTTTACCGACAACACAGGATGATCCCCTTCGGTTTGTAAAACCAGCTTCTTCCCGGCATGGATCGAGTGGATATAAACCTCTTCTACATCTTTCAGATTATGGATGCTGGCGACAATATTCTTCTGAAAGGCAGGATTTATATGAATAAATTCAGGGATTATTTTATGCCTGATATAATTCCGTATATAATCGGTCTGAACGTTGGTTGAATCTTCCCTGAAGGGAATATTCATTTTCACAGCGTATTCATATATCATGGTACGGCTGGCGAATAACAGAGGTCTGATAATATTTCCGGTTATGGGTTTGATGCCGGTCAGTCCTTTGATTCCAGTCTTCCGGATCAGGTTAATAAAGAATGTTTCAATCAGGTCATCCTGATGATGAGCTGTTGCTATGGAGTGGAAGCCCTGATCGGTGCAAAGACTGTTGAAATATTCATACCGCAGTTCGCGGGCTGCCATTTCTATGGAAATACCGTTTATACGGGCAAATTCCCGGGTGTTGAATTGTTTTGTAAAAAGTTGAAAATTGTGTTCCTCCGCATATTCCCTTATAAATTTCTCATCGCCATCCGATTCTTCGCCCCGTAGCTGAAAATTACAATGCGCAACTGAAAAACGAATTCCAGCGTTTTCAAAAAGGTGGAGCAGAACCATGGAATCCACTCCCCCGCTTACGGTAACCAGGATTTTATCGGATGCACGAAATAATCCGTTTTTTTCGGAATATTCAATGAATTGTGAGCGCATTATGTTTTCATTTCCGGTATCAGGCTGCAAATATTCAGAATCACTTGCACCGCTTTCAGCATAGAAGGAACAGGGATAAATTCGTACGGGCCGTGGAAATTATGTCCACCGGTAAAAAGATTGGGACATGGCAAACCGGCATAGGATAAACGGGCTCCATCAGTACCACCGCGTATGGCTTTAATAATTGGTTTTACGTTCGCTTTGATCATTGCTTCCCGGGCAAGATCTACCACATACATCACCGGTTCGATCTTTTCCTTCATGTTGTAGTACTGATCCCTCATATCGAGGGTTACCATATCGTTTTGGTATTCCCGGTTTATAAAACGGACCAGCTCCTGCAGCAATTTCTTTTTATGGGTAAATTTATCTGCATTGTGATCACGGATCAGGTATTCGAGTTCAGCCTTTTCCACATTTCCGTTAATTGAAAGCAGGTGAAAAAAGCCTTCATATTTTTCGGTATGTTCAGGTCGCTGATTTTGTGGCAGAAGAGAGATCAGCTTATTCGCTACCAGGGAAGCATTTACCATACTGTTCTTTGCGGTTCCCGGATGCACACTTTTGCCCTTCACGGTAATTTTTGCATAGGCCGCATTGAAATTTTCAAATTCCAGTTCTCCGATTTCGCTGCCATCCAGGGTGTAGGCAAAATCAGCTCCGAACCGATCTATATCAAAATACCGGGTACCGTTTCCTGTTTCCTCGTCCGGTGTAAATCCGATTTTTATGGTTCCATGTTTGATTTGTTTCCCATTGATTAACAGATCTGCAGCGGTCATAATTTCCGCCACTCCGGCTTTGTCATCCGCTCCGAGAAGAGTGGTTCCGTCAGCTGTAATGATTTGTTGTCCGGTATAATTGGTTAACTCCGGGAAATCCTCAGGACTGATCACTATGTTGTTTTTCAATACGACCGGTTTGCCATCGTATTGGTTGATGATCTGTGGTTTAACATTCTCTCCGTTAAAATCCGGACTAGTATCCACGTGTGCAAGAAATCCCACGACCGGGAATTTCCCTTCGGTGTTTGCAGGAATGGTTCCGGTAACATAGCCGTTGTCATCGATGGATGCATCGGTGACACCCTGCAAGTTTAATTCATTTACCAGCAAATCCAAAAGAGTCAATTGTCCCGGGGTACTCGGGTAACTTTCACTTCCGGGGTCTGAGGTGGTATGAATCTGTGCGTAACGCAAAAACCTTTCTACAACTTTTTCCATACTTTTTAAATATCATCCACATTGAAGCTAAACCCAACCCTTTTGCCTGTGGTCATTTTTGAGTAGCTTATCTTTTCCAGCATCTGTTCTACGGTTGCCATTTTAACCTGTTCATAGGGGGGAACCAGCAGGTCGAACTGAATGGAGTACTGAATGGCAATCTCCACGATCTGCCGAAGAACACCCGGTGAAATGGTATCCAGTGAAAAATCTTTCAACAATTCTTCCGACTGTCTTTTTCCTTCAACAAAAAAATGTTTCTCCTTATTGATATAAATCCGGGCGATCAGATACCCCAGGTCGTTCGGGCGGTTGTATTTAAAAGAATCATTCAGGAAATTGTAAATATGGATCATCCCGCAATAACTTCTTGATTCATCCTCTTTGATGTAGGGTAAATTCCATACCGGATGATTCCGGTCAAATCCAAATACATTGGAGTGCATACTGAAAATGAGCATTTCACTCCCTATCCTGAATTCCAGTTCAAAGGGCCCTTTTTCCCTGAACCGTGGGGATACCTTTTCAGAAACCTTGCCATCCAGGATCTTTATATAATCTTTTTCAAGCTGCTTTAACACTTTTCTGAGGATTAAAAAGGCCTGTAAGGTATTTTCATACACCTTCTGTTTCACAGAGGTTTTAAGTAAGAATACCTCCAGCAGGCTGTTTCGGAATTCTTTTTCTTCACTCATAATCCGGATTTGCTTCGAAAGGTAATAATTTTATTGCTCTTAATCAGTAGGATAAGGCAAAAAGCACTCTTTGCCGGGAAGGTTTTCCCGAATAGATACATTTTCCTTCTTCCGGTTCCCCGTTCAGCGGAATACAACGGATGGTTGCCTTTGTTTCTTCTTTTATTTTCAATTCTGTTTCGGATGTCCCATCCCAATGGGCCAGAATAAACCCGGCCTGTCCGGCCAGTAGATCCTTAAATTCCTGGTAGGAATCGACTTTTCTGGTATTTTTATTTCTGAAAACCAGTGCTTTGTTATAAATTGAATCCTGGATCTCCGCAAGCAGGTTTTCACTGTAAAGCTCAATGTTCTCCACCGGCAGGACCTTTTTTTCCAGGGTATCGCGGCGGGCTACCTCTACGGTTCCTTTTTCCAGATCCCGGGGTCCGATCGCAAAGCGTAGCGGTACACCTTTCAATTCGTATTCGGCAAACTTCCAACCCGGTTTTTTATTGTCGTTGTCGTCATACCTCACGGATATCCCTTTGGTTTTAAGCTTTTCACTGATCTTCGCTGCTATGGCGGATATTTGATTCCGTTGTTCTTCTTTTTTATAAATGGGAACGATCACTACCTGGTAAGGAGCCAGTTTCGGAGGCAGTACCAATCCGTTGTCATCGGAATGCGCCATAATTAAAGCCCCAATCAGGCGGGTTGAAACCCCCCAGGAAGTGGCCCATACATACTCTTCTTTCCCCTCTTTATTGGCAAACCGTACATCAAACGCTTTCGCAAAATTCTGTCCGAGAAAATGAGAAGTTCCCGATTGCAAGGCTTTTCCGTCCTGCATCAATGCTTCAAGGGAATAGGTATCTACAGCTCCGGCAAAACGTTCGTTTTCAGTTTTTAATCCCTTAATAACCGGCATCGCCATGTATTTTTCAGCAAAGTCAGCGTACAGATTGAGGATTTTCCTGGTTTCTTCCACTGCTTCTGCCTTTGTGGCGTGTGCGGTATGTCCTTCCTGCCAGAGAAATTCAGCGGTCCGTAAAAACAACCGGGTACGCATCTCCCAGCGCACTACATTTGCCCATTGATTGATCAGCAGGGGAAGGTCGCGGTGTGAATGGATCCAGTTCCGGTAGGTATTCCAGATAATCGTTTCCGATGTAGGCCGGATAATCAGCTCTTCTTCCAGTTTTGCTTCCGGATCGACATCTACCCCGGTCCCTGAGGGATTGCTCTTTAACCGGTAATGCGTTACTATAGCGCATTCTTTTGCAAATCCCTTCACATGATCGGCTTCCTTGCTGAAGTACGATTTTGGTATAAACAAAGGGAAATAAGCATTCTCATGTCCGGTCTCTTTAAACATATCATCAAGCTGTCGTTGCATTTTCTCCCAGATGGCATATCCATACGGTTTAATAACCATGCATCCTCGAACAGCAGAACTCTCTGCCAGCCCGGCCTTTACAACTAAATCAAGATACCACTGTGAATAATTTTCTCCCCGTGGTGTTAATTCCTTCGCCATTTTTACTATTTTGGTATAAACTTTGCTAATTATAGTAAGAAAAACGGAGACAAAATAAGAAAATAATATTGATTTAAATAAACGGGAGGACAAGTTATGAAAATGCGGATGATAATATGGTTTATGGTTGTATCGGGGCTAATACTGGGTTCCTGTACCATCACTACCCTTACGACTGACCCCTATAATGATGATGTCTATTTTAATCCGGGAGAATTACCTCCTCCGGTTACCATAGAAGAATCCGTGACAGAAACGCCGCCTCAGGAGAAATCCGGCGAAAATATCGTAATCAGCGAACTAAAAAAGAATGAGGATGGCTCCAACACCGTCTCGAACTATATTTTTGACGATGCAGAAGGTTCTTTCAATGCTGCGCATTACAATATGGAGCAGACCGAACTAACCGAAAGCGATACGACCCACTATTACGATGACGAAGAAGTAAAAACGGTTATCAACAATTACTACGACACCGGAGACATCGATTTTGCCTACCGGATCCGGAGGTTTCACGATCCCTATTTTTACGATCCCTATTACTGGGATAACTGGAGGTACAACGACTGGTGGTTTTACGACAGTTGGTACTCCCCCTACTACAGTTACATGGGCTGGGGAGGATACCCGTATTCTTCCTGGTATGGAGGATATTATCGTCCATACGGGTACTGGGGATATGGTTATGGTTATCCGTATTATTACTCCTATTATAATCCATGGTACGGGGGGTACTACAGCGGGTACTACAGCGGTTATTACCATGGCTATTATGATCCGTCCTACCAGGCTTCAAGGAGAGATGACGATGTACGGTACGGCAGGAGAAGCAGCTTCTCCAATTATGACACCCGTGAAGGAGTGAATTCAAGGCAGATGAGTGTAGCCCAAAGCAGGAGATCATCGCTGGAAAATAAAAGTGGAGATCCTACCAGTCAGAGAAGTACTGAATCCACACTTTCCGGAAGGAGTGTACGTTCTTCAGCCGAAACGGCAAATATACGAAGAACCTCAGGCTCAACAGACGCGGCTGTTTTAACCGAACGAAGAAGAACCAGTGTTTCGGTTGACAATACCGGCAATGCAAGAACCGGTCAGTCTGAAGCCAGGAGCAATACAACCACAGATGGAGCCCTGCAAACCTCTACCTACATAAAAAGCGTAAGAACAACCAATCCATCCTCTGCTACACGAATATCCGGCCGTGAAACGCCCGGTGTCCGTAATTCGCAAACGGAAGGGACTACCTATACCCGGCCTGCATCCACAGGTACTTATAGCAGCCCCCGGGTAGTTACACGCAGCTCCTCTTCCAGCCGAAACGATGCAACGCCCCGGAGCAGTTCCAGTTACAGCAGAACTTACCGTTCCAGTTCAACCTACACAAAAAGTACAGGTTCCGGATCCTCAGGAGCAGTAAGAAGCTCGGGAAGCAGTAGCAGAAGCAGTAGCAGTTACAGATCAAGCAGTAGTTCCCGTTCCAGTTCAGGAAGCAGCATCCGTTCCTCAGGGAGCTCTGGTGGAAGCATCCGTTCAAGCGGTTCCTCAGGAGGCAGCAGGAGTTCGGGTTCCTCAGGAGGCAGCAGGAGCTCAGGCTCATCAGGAGGCAGCAGGAGCTCAGGCTCATCAGGCGGCCGGAGATGATAAGAAACAAATCTTCAGTTCACGGGAACAGTGACAATTAAAAGAAACAGTCCGCAACCATTTTATCAGGAACAACGTCTCCCGATAGAGTATAACGTTATAGTTTAAAAACAAACAATTTAAAAACCATGAAACATCTAGTATTAACCGGGATATTGTTTTTTACCTCCCTTTTCTGGGTGAATGCACAGACACTGGCTGATGCCTACCGGCTATCGTCCCAGAAGATCAACGGAACAGCCAGAGCAGCAGCCATGGGAAATGCTTTTGGCGCCCTGGGAGGTGATTTTACTTCGTTAAGCATAAATCCTGCTGGCATAGGCCTTTACCTAAGCAATGAGCTGGTCATTTCACCAACCGCACGGTTCAATCGTTCAGAAATGGATCTTTCCGGTACGGATTTTTCCGATAATAAATATGCCCATGGGTTTAACAATATCGGGTACGTAGGAACCATCCATACCGGGCTTTCAAGCGAAAGCGGAATCGTAAGCATTAACTTTGGAATTGGATTTAACCAGGTGCTGGACATGAACCAGAACTCCCTGGGATACTATGACAACTCACCAACCTCTTTCCTGGATGGTATCGTCTCCTGGGCAAATTCAGAGGGACTTACAAATTCCTATTTGCAAAATGCCATCGGTGATATAGAATACAGAGACTGGCCGGCAAAACTCGCCTGGGAAACCTATCTGATCGATCCGGTTGAAAATACCGACAACCAATATTACAGCATCCTGTATGAAGACGAATTGGTGAACCAGCAAATGAATTATTCCTATAAAGGAGGAATTAAAGAGTATTTGCTGGCTGCAGGATTAAATTTTGCTCACAAATTATACATTGGCGGAACGGTTGGAATTCAGGATGTCGATATATCCAAATACAAACAGTATACAGAATATCTTGAAGACGATAATTCATTTACCTATTTTGAAGATAATTTTATTAAGGGTACAGGATATAATCTGAAAATAGGAGCGATCTACAAACCCGTTACTGCAATCCGTTTGGGACTGGCTTTTCATACACCCACATTTTTTCAGGTGAACGATGATATGAGATTGACAATGGAATCGAAATTGCAGCAATCCCATACCCATGACGGGCTGGATTTATACGACTACCAGCTAAACACTCCCTATAAGTTCATCATGAGTGGGGCTGTGGTAATCAATAAAATGGCCATCATCAGCATCGACGGAGAAATGGTTGATTATTCTTCCATGAAATACAACATGAACCATTCAACCGATCAGGCAGACCTGAACCGGGAAGTCACCAACTCGTTCAGAAATGTTTTCAATCTGCGCCTGGGAGGGGAATTGCGGTTTGCACAAAAAGTAAGCCTGAGGGCCGGAATGGAACACTACCCCACCCCGTTTAAATCCGGTTTCAGCTTAAATCAAACCAGTGTCAGCGATGACAATACCATCTATTCACTCGGACTGGGATACCGAACCAGCGGTTTTTTTACTGACCTCGCATTCAGAAATTCTGTAGATACCTACAACCTGTACAATCCCCAACCTCATTTTGAAGATAGTACGCTCAAAAACAGCAACAAACAAATTTTACTGACTCTCGGATTCAGATTTTAAGGGAGACCTAATCATATTTAGAGGCATATTTCCATCGGGTTATATGCCTTTTTTATTTTATCCGGGCCTTCCTGTTGTTTATAAAAGACATTTTATTAACAATCAGGTGAAAATTGCCCGCTTTAATTTGAAGAAAAGAAAGGTTGTAATAAATTGCCAGTTAAAAGCAGCGTCCTTATGTCAGACTTTTCACAAATAAATTACAGAAATGCCCTTACGCTGTTTAAGAGGGAAGAAAGAGCAGGACGAAGGCTCAGAATGGGTGATCTGAGGACTTCCCTATGGTTAAAAGAAAACAACATCAATTTCTCAGAAGTAAAAAATATATCCACTAAATTGCCTGACCCAAGGCTGGTTATTATTGGGGAAGGCAAATTAAGCGGTTTTTATATTTATTCACATGTTCAAAAGAAATGTTTTAAAAGTATCTTTGAAAAGCAGAAAATTGTTTTAGAAGAAAAAATAGGATAATCCCTACCTTTAACAGAAAAATATCCATGGAACAGTACAGAAAATTAAGCCGGCAGGAAATTGCACAGCTAGTGCGCAATGCATGCAGATGCGATCACTGGGAAAACATTGAAGTAAAAAAAGGTTTTACGGCTGAGCACATTTCCAATGTTACGTTCTCAGGAAAAATAAAGCTGGGAATTTTTCAGGATAAAGTGGATTTCTCCGGAGGGGTTCAGAAACAGTCCGGGATCAGCAACTCGGTTATTCACAATTGTGAAATCGGCGATAATTCCTACATCAGCAACATTAAAAATTACATGGCCAATTATAAGATTGGCAACAATGTAGTGATAGAAAATACCGAATTGTTATCGGTTGAGAACCGATCATCCTTTGGGAACGGGATTCGGGTAAACGTGCTGGATGAAACCGGCGGAAGGCAGATTCCGATATACAACCGATTATCATCCCACACAGCCTATATTCTTACTTTTTATCGCCACAGGTCAGAGCTGGTGACGAAACTGGAAAATATGATCAACGATTATGCTGCAAAGATCATTTCGGAAACAGGTGTTATAGGGGATTATTCCCGGATCATCAACTCCAAACAGATTATCGATACAGCGGTTGGGGATCATGCATGGATCAGCGGGGTAAGCAGGCTGAAAAATGGTTCTGTTAACAGTACCAAAGAAGCTCCGGTTGTTCTTGGGGATAACGTGGTAGCGGATAATTTTATCATCTCTTCAGGGTCTGAAATTACCGACAGTGTGGTACTGAGTGATTGTTTTGTCGGTCAGGGATGTATTCTGAGCAAACATTATTCAGCTGTTCATTCGCTGTTTTTTGCCAACTGCCAGGGATTCAACGGCGAAGCCTGTTCTATTTTTGCAGGACCTTATACTGTTACCCATCACAAATCGACCTTACTGATTGCCGGGATGTTCTCCTTTCTGAATGCCGGAAGTGGTTCGAACCAAAGCAACCATATGTACAAATTGGGGCCTATACACCACGGTGTGGTTGAACGGGGATCAAAAACAACCAGCGATTCCTATCTTCTCTGGCCCTCCAGAATCGGTGCTTTCACGCTGGTAATGGGAAGACATTATAAAAATTCCGATACCACCGATATGCCCTTCTCCTATTTTATTGAATATAAAGACGAAAGCTGGCTGGCTCCTGGTATCAACCTGCGAAGCATCGGAACCATCCGGGATGCAATGAAATGGCCCAGAAGGGATATACGCAAAGGAAATGATTTTCTGGACCAGATCAATTATAACCTCCTGAGTCCCTATACTATTAAGAGAATGTTAAACGGCCAGAAAATATTAAAAGACCTGAAAAAAATATCGGGTGTATTTACCGAAACATACACCTGGGAAACAACCTATATCAAAAAGAATGCCCTGGAAAGAGGCATCCAGCTCTATGAAATGGCCCTGCATAAATTCCTTGGCAATTCTGTTGTCTCAAGATTAAACCGGTGTACAGATTTAGAAACATTCGAAGATCTGAAAAAATCCCTGACCCCTAAAAACAGCATCGGTACCGGAGAATGGAGCGACCTGGCAGGTCTGATTGCTCCCAAAAGTGAAATTGAAAAGTTACTATCCGATGTCGAGAATAAAAAAATAAAGTCGATGCGTAAAATGGCTGAAACGGTAAAACAGATCCATCAGAATTATTATGAATATGAATGGGACTGGGCACTTGACCTTTACGAAAAGAAATACCATAAAAAACTAAGCCAGGTTACTAAAAAAGACTTTATTGAACTGATCCATATATGGATTGAAAGTGTTGTGGGCCTGGATAAAATGCTGTATGAAGATGCCCGCAAAGAATTTACATTAAGTTCAATGACCGGCTTTGGAATTGACGGAGACCACGAAGTCAAAAAACAGGATTTTGAAAAAGTAAGAGGAACCTTTGAAAAAAATAAATTTGTAAGGGAAATCCTTGATCATATCCGCCGGAAAACTGAACTGGGACACAAGACCATTGCCATGCTGGAACAGTTAAAAGACTAAAATTCCAACGTTTTAAAAAACTCCTTTTGGAGGAATTGAGTCACCTTCCCGGGTTTTCTGTTTCCTATCACCCGGTCATCCACCTGCACTACCGGGGTAATCTCACTGCCTGTGCTGGCGATCATGATTTCATCAACTTCAAAAAGCCCCTCTTCGCTCATCGGTTCTTCAATAAAATCAATGTGTTTTTTCGCACATATTTCCTCGATTGCATTTCGTGTTATTCCCTGTAAAATCAGATTTGTTAAGGGATGGGTAATTACCTGATCCTTTTTTACCGCCAGTACACTTGAATGGGTTGCTTCTGTAACTATTCCGTTTCGTATAAGTACACACTCCCCGGCTCCGTTTTCAACAGCCTGGTTGTAAAGCATTGTGTTAGGCAGCAAGGATATGGATTTAATGTCACACCGGAGCCATCGGATGTCTTCATGGGTGATCACTTTAATGCCGTTCTGAAGGTTTTCTGTATGAGATGGAAGTTCAAAAGTAAAGGCATAAACAGTAGGCGAAGGATATGGGGGAACGGAATGAATTCGCGTATTCGCACCCCGGGTTATCTGACAATAAACACCGGCCTGTTTTTTCTGCATATTGTTTCTTTCCAACAAAGTATAAAATACCTCCTTAAGAAGGGTACAATCAAAATTAAGGGAGATCTTCGAGAGGCTGTTTTGCAGTCGCTGCATGTGATCGTCAAACCGGAAAGGAATTCCGTTATAATATTTGATGACTTCATACACACCGTCGGCAAAAATAAATCCACGGTCGTCGGCTGAAATCTGCGCCTTATCTCTTGAGAGAAATTGTCCGTTCAGATAAGCAGTTTCTTTCACTTGTTTTTTATTTCTGTATATTTTTAAGCCATTGAATTTCTTCCGTCCAAATTGTATCATCGGGAGTTTCCAGGATCAGAGGGATTCCGTCAAAACGCTTATCGTTCATAATCCGGATAAAAACATCCCTGCCAAGAGTGCCTTTTCCCAGACTGTCGTGACGATCAACCCGTGAGTTCCATTCTTTTTTGGAATCATTCAGGTGCATTCCCTTCAGATAACGGAATCCTATGATATTCTCAAATTCTTCAAATACTTTTTCAAAATTTTCCTTTGTGTGGAGGTCATAACCTGCCGAGTAGGCATGGGCCGTATCGATGCAAACCCCTACCCTGCCTTTATCCTCTACCTGATCAATAATTTGTCTGATCTGCTGAAAAGAGTACCCCAGGTTTGTTCCCTGGCCGGCGGTATTTTCAATGACGGCTGTAACGCCTTTGGTTTTTTCCAGTGCCCGGTTGATCGATTCAGCTATGGTAGCTAAGCATTGATCCACAGAAATTTTGTTCAGATGGCTTCCCGGATGAAAATTGAGCCTGTCCAGTCCAAGCTGTTCACATCGCTGCATCTCATCAATAAAGGCATTCCTCGATTTCTCCAGTCCCTCCGGTTCGGGATGTCCCAGGTTGATCAGATAACTGTCGTGAGGCAATATCTGGAAAGGTTTATACCCATATTTTTCACAGTTGGCTTTAAACGCTTCACAACTCTTTTCTGTAAGAGGTTTTGCCACCCACTGGCGCTGATTTTTAGTAAACAGAGCAAAAGCAGTAGCTCCTATCGAATGGGCATTTAAAGGGGCGTTTTCAACACCTCCGGAAGCACTTACATGCGCGCCTATATATTTCATCTGGTTATTGTTGTCTATTATTAAAGGTGACAGATGGAAATCACCCTGATCCTGATCTGCCGGTTTTTAAGAGATGGAATTCTTTCCGGGCACCTGTTCGTTATCTCTTATTGTTCCTGTTGGGATAAATATAAAAAATATATGGATGCATGAAACTTTATTCCCGGTTATCCTCTATTTTCAATGCAGTTTATGTCTCATTCCATACGGACGATCTTCGGATAGAATTTTGCCAGGGGTTTTACCAGATCTGCCTGGGCCAGCATGACGTCATCGATATTTTTATACGCCATGGGTGCTTCATCCAATCCGCCGCCCATCAGTTCAACGCCTTCTTTAAGCAGCACCTCCTGAATTTCTTCCCGGGAGAACATTTTTTTGGCTTTATTTCTTGAGACAAGTCTGCCTGCTCCGTGTGATGCCGAGTTCAGCGATTCCTCATTCCCCTTTCCTGCCACGAGGTAAGCCGGTGAAGCCATGGTCCCCGGTATGATCCCGATATCGCCCGGGCCTGCCGGTGTGGCTCCCTTGCGGTGGATAACCAGTTCTTCAGTGCCGGAGAGTTTTTCTTTCCAGGCGTAATTGTGGTGATTTTCAAATACAGCAAGAGGTTTTTCTCCCAGGGCGGCAGCCAGTTTCTCATGAATGATCCGATGATTTAAAGCGGAATAATCGCCTGCCAGTGTCATTGCCTTCCAGTATTCCTGTCCCTCTTCCGAATCCAGTTCCAGCCATGCCAGCTTCGTGGCTTCTCCGGTTAAGCCCAATGTATCATTGGCAATGCGGGTATAATGTTTGGCAATCTCCGCACCAAAATTCCGGGACCCGGAATGGGTAAGAACAGCAAAATAGCGTCCCGGTTCCAAAGGAACCTCAGGCCATGATTCTGTTAATTCAAGAATGCCCATATCTACAAAATGGTTCCCGTGTCCGGATGTGCCCAGTTGTTCGGTAAATTTCTTTTTTAAGGATTTGAGGAAAGCGATCTCTCTGAATTCCTCTCTTTCAAGGATATCATGCTTTTCAATGTCCTTAAATTCAGCCAGTCCGAAACGGGTATTTTCCAGGAGGATGTTTTTCAGCCTGTTGCGTTGTGTTATTATAATTTCCGGCGATAGCGGGAATACCGACATACACATCCGGCAGGCTATGTCCATTCCCACCCCGTAAGGAATCACCGAATTGTACGTTGCAATCACCCCTCCTATGGGCAATCCGTAGCCTACATGGGCATCGGCCATTAAGGCCCCTTTTACGACAACAGGAAGTTTCATGGCTGTTTCCATCTGGTGGATCGCTTCCGGATCAATGAACGCTTCACCGTAAATCTTAAATGAATGCGGTTTGCTGCGAAGCTGTGGTTTTTTCCTTTGGGACTCCTGCATATGGCCGGTAAGAAATAAGGCCAGTTCTTTGAAATAATTGTGTTTCAGGTAGGACTCAGGCGATAGTCGGACTTTCTCAAGTTGCTCCAATGCTTCCGTTTTATTTTTCTTTTTTAAAAATTTGCGTACAATCTGCAGCGCAAGGGCTATCGCCTTGTCATCGGTATAACCAATCCGTTTTATTTCTTTCCCCCTGAGCTTTCGTTTCTTCATAGTCCGTTTTCCTTTTCCGGAATATAATTTTCCTTTATGCAAATTAAATGAAATACTCCAACTATGAAACTATTCTGGGTATTGGGTTACCGATTATCTCATCGGGCGGTGACCAATGCTGATGTTTGAAGGGCTTTGCTCAGTGAATGCTTTTGCCCTTTCAGGGCGTAGTGTATGTGTGATCTCTTATCTCATCGGGGGATGTCCAATGCTGGTGTTGGAGGGGCTTCGCTCTGTTCGTCAGGAATTGGTGTAGATTGCTTCCGGTTTTTTTACAGCCCTGATCAACAGCCAGATACCGGCCAGCACAAAAGGAATACTCAGCCACTGCCCCATATTTAAGGCCATGGTTGCCTCAAATGTCTCCTGGTCTTCCTTGATGAATTCAATAAAGAACCTGGATGTGAATACGATAATAAAAAATACGCCAAGCAGCATGCCCGGTTTGTTCCTGGCAGGAGTCTTCCAGTACATATACATCAACAGGGCAAAACCAGCCAGATAACAGATTGTTTCATAGATCTGCGTGGGATGTTTGGCCACTGTCTCTCCGTTGCGTTCAAAAATAAATCCCCAGGGAAGAGTTGTCTCCACGCCATAGATCTCTGAATTCATCAGGTTTCCGGTGCGGATCATTGCTCCCACCAGAGCGGTCGGAACCACCACACGGTCAAGGGTCCATAACACAGAACGTTTGGTAACCACTTTTGAATGAATCAGCAAGGCCACAACAATGCCAATGGCCCCTCCATGGCTGGCCAGTCCTCCATGCCACACTTTTATTATCTCTCCGGGATGCTGCGAATAGAATTCCCACCCGTAAAAAAATACATGCCCCAACCGTGCGCCTATGATGGTAGCTATAATCAGGTACATAAAAAGGCTGTCAAGCCACTTTTGACTGATCTTTTCCCACTTAAACATCCTTTCACCAATGTAATAGCCAATCAGGAATCCCGAAGCAAACAACAATCCATACCAACGTACCGATAAGTTACCTATACTGAAAATTTCAGGATCTACATTCCATCTTATGAAGCTGAGAATTTCTGCCATTGTGTAAATTTTAAAAACGTTTGGTTAAACTTTTCCTCTGCCGTGACAATGTTTATATTTTTTCCCGCTTCCGCAGGGGCACGGGTCATTTCTTCCGATCTTTTTTTCAACCCTTACAGGCTGGGGTTTTGCTCTTTCCTGGGTTTGGGTGTTGGCACCAGCCATCGGATTGGATTCAGGCAATTCATTTTTCTGGGTTCTGTAGCGGCTCATATCCGTCCGCCTACGTGCTTCTGCTTCCCTGACCTGGTTTGGATCTGATAACGGTATGTATCCTTTCATCAGGGTGGAAACAATATCTTTATTCACCTGCCCGACCATCAGCTTGAAAAGGTTAAACGATTCAAATTTATAGATCAGCAACGGATCTTTCTGCTCGTACGTAGCATTCTGAACAGATTGTTTCAGGTCGTCCATTTCACGCAGTTGTTCTTTCCAGGCTTCATCGAAGATCCGCAAGACAATCTGTTTCTGATACGCTTTGACCAGTTCTTTTCCTTTGTTTTTATAGGCTTTTTCAAGATTACAGACGATCTGGTACACTTTTTTGCCATCGGTGATCGGGACAACGATGTTGGTATACTGGTGTGATTTCTTTTCATACACATCCTTAATTACCGGATAGGCCTGTTTGGCAATTGTTTCGGCCTTTCGTGTATAGCTTCCGATCATTACTTCATAAATACGGGTTATTATTTCATCCGGTTTTAATTTGGCAAATTCCTCTTCATCTGCGGGTGATTCGATCGAAAGCAGGCGCATCAGTTCCAGGTTAAAATCCTCAAACATTCCGGAACCGTAATATTCATTCACCAGCTCTTCAACAGAGTCATACATCATATTGAGTATATCTACCTCCAGTCTTTCGCCATACAATGCATGCCTTCGTTTTTTATAGACGACTTCCCGCTGGGAATTCATGACGTCGTCGTATTCAAGCAGTCTTTTCCGGATTCCGAAGTTATTCTCTTCCACTTTTTTCTGGGCCCGTTCTATGGATTTTGAGATCATGGAATGCTGGATCACTTCGCCTTCTTTTAACCCGAGACGGTCCATGATTCCGGAGATCCGGTCTGTCCCGAAGAGGCGCATCAGGTCATCTTCGAGGGATACGTAAAACTGTGAAGATCCCGGGTCTCCCTGTCTTCCTGAACGTCCCCGCAACTGCCGGTCGACGCGCCTGGAATCATGCCTTTCCGTTCCGATAATCGCCAATCCTCCGGCTTTAACCACTTCGGGAGCTAGTTTGATGTCGGTTCCTCGTCCGGCCATATTGGTAGCGATGGTCACCGTTCCGGTTCTTCCGGCTTCAGCCACAATTTCAGCTTCCCTTGCGTGGAGCTTGGCATTCAGGACGTTGTGTTTTATGCCCTTCATATTCAGCATCCGGCTTAACAATTCAGAGATCTCAACCGAAGTCGTTCCCACCAGCACCGGGCGACCTTTTTTGTTCAGATCAAGAATTTCGCCAATGACTGCATTGTATTTTTCACGTTTGGTTTTATATACCAGGTCTTCACGGTCATCACGTATCACCGGCCGGTTGGTCGGAATAACCACCACCTCCAGCTTGTAAATATCCCAGAATTCCCCTGCTTCTGTTTCGGCAGTACCGGTCATCCCTGCCAGTTTGTGGTACATCCTGAAGTAATTCTGAAGTGTGATCGTGGCAAATGTCTGGGTTGCAGCTTCTACTTTAACCCGTTCCTTGGCCTCGATAGCCTGATGCAATCCATCGGAATACCTTCGCCCTTCCATAATACGGCCGGTCTGCTCATCAACGATCTTGACCTTATTGTCGATCAATACATATTCCACATCCTTTTCAAACATCGTGTAGGCTTTGAGCAACTGGTTGACCGTGTGGACCCGTTCCGATTTTACAGCGTAGTCCTGAAGAAGTTTATCCTTTTTTTCGAGTTTTTCTTCCGGTTCAAGTTTTGAGTTCTCCAGTTCCGCCATTTCCCCCCCCATATCAGGCAGAATAAAAAAATCGGAATCTTCAAGGCCTTCCGATATCAGGTCGATCCCTATATCGGTAAGTTCTACTGAATTCTGTTTTTCTTCAATGATAAAATACAAGGGATCGGTTACTATATGCATGTTTTTGCTGTTTTCCTGCATATAGAAATTTTCCGTTTTTTGCATGATAGCCTTCATGCCCTCTTCGCTGAGGAATTTAATCAACGATTTATTTTTCGGCAGTCCTTTGTGGGCTCTGAGCAATAGCAGGGCCCCTTCCTTTTTCTCTTCCGGGGTTGCATCTTCCTTTGTCAGCAGTTTTTTCGCATCGGTAAAAATACTATTCACCAGATCGCGTTGAGCCCTGTACAGTTTCTCCACATAGGGTTTCAGTTGTTCAAATTGCTGGTTTTCCCCTTTGGGTACCGGCCCTGATATGATCAACGGAGTCCGGGCATCATCGATCAGTACTGAATCCACCTCATCAACAATGGCATAATGATGTTTTCGTTGAACCAGGTCTTCCGGATTGATGGACATGTTGTCCCGGAGGTAATCAAATCCGAATTCATTGTTTGTGCCAAAGGTAATGTCGCAATTGTACGCTTTTCTGCGGGCTTCGGAATTGGGTTGGTGTTTATCTATGCAGTCGACACTCAACCCGTGAAATTCAAAAATAGGCCCCATCCATTCCGCATCCCGCCTGGAAAGATAGTCGTTGACGGTAACAATATGCACTCCCCTGCCTGCCAGTGCATTCAGAAATACCGGCAAGGTAGCTACCAGGGTTTTTCCTTCACCGGTTGCCATTTCAGCAATATTGCCTTTATGAAGTACAATCCCTCCGATCAGCTGGACATCATAATGGATCATGTTCCAGGTAATCTCTGTTCCGCCTGCAACCCATTTATTCTTCCAGAAGGCCTTATCTCCTTCCACTTTAATGCTGGCTCGTTCAGCTGCCAGGTTTTTATCAAATTCCGTAGCGGTTACTACCAGCTCCTTATTCTCGAAAAAGCGGCGTGCCGTATCTTTCACTACGGCGAACGTTACCGGAAGTACTTCATTCAGTACTTCTTCCAGTTTATCATTAATTATCTCCTCGAGTTTGTCAATCCGTTCATAGATTTTTTCGCTTTCCTGAATTTGAACTTCTTCCACGTCCTCCTTCAACCCGGCAATTTCATCCTCTTCCGGCTTGATACGATCATGAATGATGCTTTTTATTCGTAGAGATTCAGCCCTTAATTCATCGTTTGAAAGCTCTTTAACTCTTTCATACTCAGATTTAATTGCATCAACAACAGGCATTGCTTCCTTAATATCTCTTTCTGATTTATTCCCCAGGATCTTTCCCAGTACTTGTGTGATAAATGCCATAGTTCCGTAAATAAAATCCAAAAATCAATCCACACAAAGGTAGTCAATTTGCTAACCTTATAAAACGATTCATTCTTTTTATAATTATCATGCCAAACCACATTTTTTTACTAAAAAAAGTTCTGTCCAATCCATTTTTCTGAAAACCAGATACCTCCTGGCCAGAAATAAAAAAAGAGGCTGCATCTTACAATACAGCCCCTTAAGCAGCAATACGTAAACTGTTACTTTAAAAGATGTGTGTAGTTGTCATTGATCAGTTCGGGCAAGTAACAGGCTATGAATCCCAATGCCTTTTTGTCATCAACCGGATTCGGAGTTATTACCTTATGCCGTTGTAATTCTTCCTGGTTGATCACTGCCCGGGTAATGCTTCCGTGGACCTTGCACCAGCTTCTTTTAAGTGGTACAGCTCCAAAGCCATTAGGTCCTGCAAGAAAATTTACTTCAAAATACGCTGAACGAACAATGTAATTTGTTCCGTTCAGGTTTTTCTTTTTAACAATGGTTACCGGTTCTTCTTCTGTACCGTAAGACAATTTCCAGGCCTTCTCAATCTGTTTGCCCAGATACAAATCTTCCACAGGACTGATTTTGTACTCTTTGAATCCTCTTCTGAGTTCTGTTGCATTCACAGAACCATTCACAAGGAGGGTTAACACGACGATCACCAAAACCAAATTAATTTTTTTCATGACTTTTGTTTTTTTTAATGGAAATAAAGTTTTCTGATTATTGTTTTACGAAAGAATAGACGCCTAATTTACTCTTCTGTTACACAATGAGATGGTGTTATAGAACATACGAAATGTTTTTGCATCAATCGTTCCTTGAAACAGGGATTTGGTTGCTTATTTTTTCCGGAAAAACGGTTTTAAAATTTTGATCCATTAAATAATATTGTATTTTACCAACCACAAATTTTTCAGAAGGGTAACGAATTTATTTTAAAAAGAACCGGAACTTCCTGGAGAGAGGTAGTTTCATAAGAAATAAAAAAAGTGTGTATATGGATTTTTCATCATTAATTCTGAAGCGTTATTCTGTAAGGATTTACCGGAACAAACCGGTAGAAGAAGAGAAACTGATGAGCATTCTTGAAGCAGGACGGCTTGCTCCTTCTGCTGTTAATTATCAACCCTGGTATTTCATTGTGATCCGTTCTGAAGAGGAAAGGGAGAAGCTGAATCTTTTGTATCATCGTGACTGGTTTAAAACAGCGCCGGTGGTGATTGTGGTGTGTGCCGACCATTCCGTTTCCTGGAAAAGGAGCCTTGACGGGAAGGATTTTGCAGATGTAGATGCAGCGATAGCGATAGACCACATGACCCTGCAATCAGCTGATCTTGGACTGGGGACCTGCTGGGTATGTAATTTCAATGCGAAAGGCTGCAAAAAACAACTGAACCTTCCATCGCATGTGGAACCCATTGCTTTGCTACCGCTGGGATATCCCGATGATACTCCTCCGGTGAAAAAGAGAAAACCCCTGGAAGAGGTGGTTTTTTATAATCACTTCGGAAGAAAGAAAGAGTAAGAAGAAAGTCGGGAGACCGGAGACCGAAGTCGGGAGACCGGAGACCGAAGACCGAAGTCG
>CAZNPV010000048.1:0-24559 GCA_964575025.1 uncultured Mariniphaga sp. | reverse complement strand
ATGGACCAGGTAGCTGCAAAAATGGAGTTTGTGCTGACTACCGACAGCGCTGAGCTGCGCGAGCAGGCAAAGCAAATAAACGAACTGAAAAAAGAACTGAGCCACACTTCCCGGGTACAACTGGTGGAGCGTGTGGCTTACACCTGGTTTAACCGCCTTGCTGCCCTGCGGTTTATGGATGCCAACGATTACCAACCCACCGGAATCCGCGTGGTGTCGCCTGCTGAGGGAACCATTCTTCCCCAGGCGCTCAACGAAGCCAAGCAGGGTAATATACCCGCCGAATGGAAGGCGGACACCAAAAAGATTTACGGGCTGTTAGACGGACGGCTGCCTGCCTCCAACCCGCAGAACGAAGCATACCGCGAACTGCTTATTGCCGCCTGCAACCACCTGCACAGCGTGTTCCCCTTTTTGTTTGAAGCCATAAACGACTACACCGAACTGCTGCTGCCCGACGACCTCACCAGCGATTTCTCCATTGTGCACGATGTGGTAACCGGAATGCCCGCCGACGATTGCCAACAGGTGGAAGTGCTGGGCTGGCTCTACCAGTTTTACATCTCGGAGGAGAAGGACCGGCTGATAAATGCCAAAAAGAAATACCAGGCGCACGAAATTGCCCAGGTAACCCAGTTGTTTACCCCGCACTGGATTGTGCGCTACATGGTGGACAATACGCTGGGACAACTGTGGAAAGAGATGCGCCCCAACACGCGGCTAACTGAAAGCCTCGAATTTTACATTCAACCGGAAAATGAAAGTGTGTTGCTCAGACGTGAAGCCAAATCACCGGAGGAAATAACCTTTTTCGACCCGTGTGGCGGTTCCGGGCACATTTTAACTTACGCGTTTGATGTGTATTACAAAATGTACGAGGAAGAAGGCTACAACCCCAGCGAAATACCAGCGCTGATAATTACCAAAAACCTGTTTGGTGCCGAAATTGATGAACGTGCTGCACAGCTTGCTGGTTTTGCGCTGATGATGAAGGGACGTCAATATTACCGCCGTTTCCTGAAAAAGCCGGTAATGCCCAATATTGTGGCGTACCGGAACATTGAGAGCGACCCGCTGTTTGAAAATGCCAAAGTACTGGGCTCGCTCATACAGGTGGATAAAGAGTATGTGAATAAAATTAAAGTGGACTCCACCACGCTGTTTGGCGAAACCAACCTGCAACTAAAAAAACAGGCAGAACTGCTGGCGTGGCAATACGATGTGGTGGTAACCAATCCGCCCTACCTGAATGGTTCCTCAATGGAACCGGAACTGAAAAAATACATTGAGCAAAATTACAAAGACACCAAATCCGACCTGTTTGCCTCATTTGTAATCCAGGTGAGCAGACTGGCTAAAAAAGAGGGATTAATCGGGTACATTTCGCCGTATGTATGGATGTTCATTTCCTCCTACGAAAAACTGCGGGAGTTCATGATAAAAAACATGACCCTCTCCAGCCTGATACAACTGGAATACAACGCTTTTGAACCCGCCTGTGTGCCAGTTTGTACGTTTATATTGCGGAATGAATTTGTTCCGGAATACAAGGGGAGCTACATTAAACTCTCCGAATTCCGCGGGCACCAGAACCAGGCGCCCAAAACCCTCGAAGCCATCCAAAACCCCGACTGCGGATGGTTTTACACCGCCAGCCAAACCGACTTTCAGAAAATTCCGGGAAGCCCGATTGGGTATTGGATTAATGAGAAAATGTTAGAAATATTTAATTTGAACACGTTAAAGGATTTTTATAAACCAAAATCAGGCATGTCATCAACAAATAATGAGAGATTTTTGAGATTTTGGTTTGAACCCGAGAATTTTAACATAAAGTCTAATGCTCAAAATACCGATGAAACAAAAAAATTTAGAGAAAAATGGTATCCATACGGCAAGGGAGGTGATTTTCGTAAATGGTATGGAAATAATATTTACTTGATAAATTTTGGACAGGATGGAAAAGATATAAAACATGCTGTTGTAAATAATGCAAGTGATCCAAATACAACTCATTGGTCAAGAAGAATTTTTGGCACAAGATATTTTTTTAAAGAAGGAATAACATGGTCAAGGATATCTTCATCTTCTACTGCATTTCGCTATTTAAAATCCGGAATGATTTTCAGTGATGCAGGACCAGCAATTTTTCCTAAAGATAAAATCGAAATTAATTACTTAATAGGTTACTTAAATTCAAGATTATCGAGATTTATTTTACAAGTAATTAACCCCACATTAACTTTTCAAACGGGGAATATTGCATCACTCCCTATTAAAAATGCTGGTATCGAAATAAAAAGGAAAATTGCGAAATTAGTTGAACTTATAATAGAAATATCAAAAAATGATTGGGACTCTCGTGAAACTTCCTGGGATTTTAAAAAGAATGAGTTGGTGAAGGAAGTAGGAAGAAGGAAGTCAGAAGAGGGAAGCAAAACCCTTGAAGAAGCCTACGAGGATTATAAAAAACACTGGACCGAGCAGTTTTTCCAGTTGCACCAAAACGAAGAAGAACTGAACCGGCAGTTTATTGAGATTTACGGGTTGCAGGAGGAACTTACACCCGATGTACCGCTACAAGAAATTACCATTTTACAGCAGGAGCTGGACCGCAAAGCGCTGGTAAAACTCAACAAACAACTGCAACGCGAGCCGGGCACCTTAAAAGTACTCAACTACCCGGAAATAAAGCTGCCTTTTATCACAAAAGAGGTGATGGCACAGTTTGTTTCCTACGCCGCAGGTTGCATGTTCGGGCGCTACTCGCTGGAGAAGCCGGGGTTGATTTTAGCCAATCAAGGTGAAACACTCGAAGACTACTGGAAAGTGGTTCAGGACGCGTCCTCCCTGCCTACCGGACAGGCAGGCTTTTCCAAAGGAGGTGTCGAGCGCCAGCGAGACGGAGGATTTAATGAACAGCCCATCGCAGCGGAACCAGAAGAAAATGATTACAGTACAAATCCCCCTGAATCCCCCTTTTCCAAAGGGGGACGAGCTCCGATGAGCAGTCGGCACGAATCCGAAAACAACGGTTCCAATGAAATGCTCCAGCCAGTTTCCCCACTTGGGGGGACGGAAGGGGGGCTTTCCTTTATTCCCGACGACGACAACATAATACCTGTATTGGACGACGAATGGTTTGAAGACGACATCGTTGCCCGGTTCAAAGCATTCCTGAAAGCATCGTTTGGTGAACAGCACTTCGACCGCAACCTGCAGTTTGTGGAAGAGTGCCTCGGTAAAGACATCCGCCGCTACTTTGCCAGCGATTTTTACACCGACCACATCCGGCGGTACAAAAAACGCCCCATCTACTGGCTGTTCTCGTCACCGGGCGGGGCTTTCAACGCGCTCATTTACATGCACCGCTACACACCCGACACCATTAACCTGATGCTGAACAACTACCTGCGCGAGTACCAGGAGAAACTGTGTGCACGCCGCCAGCACCTGGAACAGGTACAGATATCCGGCACCGCAACCGAGAAAAACCAGGCGCTGAAAGAGACCGAGCGCATCGACAAAGTCCTGCTCGAACTACAGGAATACGAACGCGAAACCATCTATCCCCGCGCCACGCAGCGCATCTCCATCAACCTTGACGACGGCGTGCTGGTAAACTACAACAAGTTCGGTAAAGCCGTTAAAACCGTTACCGGCTTAAACGACGCGAAAACAAAGAAGAAGGTGCGGGGGTTTGACTGGATTGATACGAGTGAGATAAGAGACTAAACAAGATAAATAATAACCTATGAGCATTAATTCAATCACTTCAAACATTGACCGTTTAGAACGGGAGATTGCTAACCTGGAAAAGCAAAAGTCCGGTGAAACAGATAAAGAGGTTCGGATTAGTAAAAATATCGATAGTCTGGCTACACAGGCTTCCAAAAGTAAATCTCCGTCAACGATTAAAAGTAAATTGAATCAAATCCGTTCTAAAGAATCTGAGTTAGCAAAAATAGAGAAGAAAAAAGCTGACCTGTCAAAAAAAATTGCAGATAAAAATAAGCAGCTTAGAAAATATAAGATTGACCTCGGAAAAGAACAAGAAAAGGAGAGAAAGCGGATTAAACGTGAACAACTTGAATTTCAGGAAAAACTTTCGAGGAAACTCGAAAATCATAAGAAGTTAGCTTCTGAAAGCCTTACCCTTCGAGAAAATGATTCAGTAGATGCCTCGAAAAAATACGATGTCTTTATTTCTCATGCTTCTGAAGATAAGGAAGATTTTGTAAGGCCATTGGCTGAAACCTTACAAAACGATGGAGTAAATGTTTGGTACGATGAATTTGAACTAAAATGGGGCGATAGTCTCAGACGTTCCATCGACCTGGGCTTGGCAAATTCAACCTATGGTATTGTGATTCTTTCAGATTCGTTTTTTAAAAAAAATTGGACACAATACGAACTCGATGGATTAGTTGACCGGGAGATGAACGGTATTAAGGTAATTCTTCCAATCTGGCATAAAGTTACCAAAGATGAAGTGCAAAAATTCAGTCCCAGTTTAGCAAATAAAAAGGCGCTGAACAGTTCAATTTACAGTATAAATGAGATAGCTGAAGAACTTAAAAAATTACTTGTTCAACCTGATTCATAAAAATAATGGATAAAAATAATTTGAGACCTCCCAGAAAAGATTTTGCAGACCAGACACATGAGTACAGCAGAGATGTTGCAAAAGCAATTACTTTAGGACTTGCAAATCCCTTGGTTGATTTTGTTTTACCTTCGTTTCACCAAAAACGTTTTGAAGAGTGGTGCGAAAATGTTTTTCAAGCCCTGATGAAACTTTCAGAGGAAAAAATTTCCCTTGATGATCTGCAAGAAAATGAAGAATTCATATCATTGCTGAAAGAATCTATGGTGATTGCCTCAAAAACTCACCAGGAAGAAAAACATGAATTCCTTAAAAGAGCACTTCTTAACCAATTTGGTAGTCATTATAGTTTTGATGAGAAAATTATTTTTACCAGGTTAATTGATTCCCTCACTTTAGGGCACATATATTTATTACAACTTTTGCTTAATTATTCAGAAGAAATAAAAGGACTGAAGAAATTCTCTGAAATTGTGGAAAAATTGAAGAATGATGAATTATCACATCATATTCCGGAAAATACATACAGAATGCTTCTAAATGACCTTGAGCGTTCTAATTTAATTGAACTGAGTGAAAGTATTGAGTATGAAATTAATGTAAGTCAAGCTGCCGTAATGTCATTGGGAGGAGAAAATCCGGATTTACCATATATCTTAATTACTGAGTTTGGGAGTGCTTTTGTTGAGTATGTTATGAATAATTAGAAATTAAAGATGTGTATTTAAAGAAAATCAAAATGGACGATATTTAATAATCGAACATCAGTCAGCATAAACTAATTAGGTGAAACTACAATAACCGGGCTTTAGCCCACACAATATTGAGAAAAATGAAGCTTAAACCTGGCAACAGTGTAATCGTAAAACAGGAAGTTAAAGACCCTGATTTTGAAAAGTTGGACCTCGGCGGATGGCAAGGCAGGGTGTTGATAATTGATTCCTCATCAAATCCTGACCATAACCTGGTAAATATTGAGTGGGATTCACAAACTTTAAAAAAAATTCCCTCGTGGTACATCGGGCAGTCGGAAACCGAAGGATACGACTGGACCATAATGGTATTGTATGAAAAGGATGTGGAAAAAACAAAACCACGCGACAAAAAAAGTGATGTTAAAAAAGTCCGGAAAAAACTGGAAAATGAATTTTATTGGTTACATCTTGGAGAAGAAGGTAAAAGAATAGGAAAAATTCTCCGGGGAACAGACCCGGATGATATAATGAAATGTTTATTCCGCTGGGCAGAACACTTAGATGAAACCCTCAACTTTCCTGTAGCTGCAATTGTAGATGAAACAGATGATTACGGACCGGTAAAAGAAGGCGCGAAAGTGTCGATAAAATCGCTTCCTCATCTCGAAGATTTGCGCGGAATTATTGCTGAAGTCAGTGTGGGCAGAAGCAAATATGCCTTTCCGCTTTGCAAACTGGAAGTGGTTGACAAAACTTCTCCCAATTACCAGTTGATAGATGACTACCGTGTTTGGTTTGCGAACAGGTAAGTTTAAAAAAAATATCCGTTAGTTAAGTTTTTTGCCAGAAGCTAAACTAAGACAAAGCTTATTCTTATTTTTAAACGAAAAGCTGACAATGACAGAAGAGCAACTGAAAAATATTATTTCGATGGGAGAAGGCTACCAGGCGGAGTTTAAAAAATCGGTACCTTCAAAGAAAAGGGAAATTGCAGAGGAAGTTTGTGCATTTGCCAATGCTGCAGGAGGACTTGTATTAATTGGTGTTGATGACTTTAACACAATTCACGGGGTTTCTGTTAACAACAAAATACGTTCAGAAATACAGGATGCTTTAAGTAATATTACACCTAAACTTAGTTGTAAATTCATGGATTTCACCCTGCCGGAAGGAAATATATTTGTAATTGAAGTGCCCTCCGGTGCACAAAAACCTTATGTGTATAGTGGCGCCATTTATGTCCGTATTGGACCCAACTCTCAGAAACTTTCAACGGTGGAAGAAATGCGGGAATTTTTTCAGAAATCAGATAAAATTTTCTTCGACGAAGCCCAATGTCCTGGGTTCGATATCTCCAAAGAGGTTGATCCTGAAATTTATAACCTGTTCGTATTAAAATCAGGGATAACACCTACAACACCGCAGAAGCAGGTATTCGAAAATTTTCGGCTTTTCGATTCCGAAAACCAGGTGAAAAACGGAGCTGTTCTTTTTTTCGGTTCTGAACCCCAAAAATACATTGAAAAGGCGTTCACCCGTTGTGTTGCTTACAATGGGGAGGACAAACGTTTTATTGCAGATGACAAGCGATTTGGAGGTCCGCTTTACAACCAGTACAAAAATGCATTGCAGTGGCTAAAAGGAAAGCTTAACGTTGGATACGACATCGAAGGACAGGGCTCTGGTCCGAGAAAGGAAGTCTGGGAAGTTCCTGAAACCGTTTTCAGGGAAGCCATTGTGAATGCTCTTTCGCACCGTGATTACTATGAGAAAGGGGCAACTATCCTGATTGAAATTTTTGACAACCGGGTGGAAATAACAAACCCAGGCGGGCTGGTGAGTGCCATTTTACCTGAACAGTTCGGAACTAAAAGCTTTTCGAGAAATCCATTGGTGTTCGGTCTTTTTAACCGGATGGACATGGTAGAGCAGGTGGGTTCAGGTATTCAAAGAATGAAAAATCTTATGGCTGATGCGGAACTCCCGGAACCAACTTTCTATTTTGACGGTATGTTTTCGATCCTGTTACACAGGCCGGTTAACTGGTCAAAAAAACGTGAAAAATTTATTGATGTTCTTTCTAAAAACCAGATGAAAATAATGGATTTGATAGCTGATAATCCTAATATTACCCAAAATACTTTAAGTACAAAGGTTGGTATTAGTACTACTGCTATTGATAATAATATCGGTAAACTTAGAAAACTGGGGATACTGGAGCGCAGTGGAGGAAGGAAGCAGGGAAGCTGGACTATAATGTAGTTTATAATCATTCTAAAGATGTTTAAATTGGTAATAAAGTTGGTAATAGAACTAATATCATAAGGAATAACTAATTAACTAACTAACTGGTAACAAACAAATAAACAAACAAATAAATAAACAAACTTGGTAAAAGGGTTGGTAATAAAATCAGATAAATGGACCGTATAGAAGAAGCTTTACAACGTTTATTTCAAAAGCACCGGGTGGTGTTCTGGTATGATGAAAAACAGGAATTGACTGACCAGTTCCTGTCGATTGAGCTGCCGGGGGTGGAAAAGCAGGAGATAAAGAATAACGAGTTTGAAATAAAATACCGCATTCTGAAGGAAAAGCCTGACCGGAAATTTCTGTTGTACTTCAGGAAAGCGCAACCCAACCTGACCGATAACTGGCTGCTCGATATTGAACTATCGAATTACGTGTTTCAGACTGACCAGCAGGCATTGTACCTGCAGGAACTGGAATTGCCTATGCACCTGAAAGAACTGGTAGGAAAGCATATCGAATTTTTTAAATCGAAAGAACGCCGGCAGAAGCTGAAAGAATTCCTGATCCCGGAAGATCCTGAAAATGCAATCCGTGAAAAAATGCTTGCAGTGGTGTTTAACGTACCCGATGTTAGCTGTGTGAGCTTTTTACTGGCACATTTCAATGCTTTTGCACAAGAAGACGACTCGATAGAAAAGGAACTTGCCCGGTTTAATCTGCACGAATTTTACTGGAACCTTGTAAAAAACAGGTACAACTATGAAACAGACGAACCCGGTATTTATGATTTTCTTCTCGAAATATTCAATGCCAACTCGGTTGTGGGGAAATCAGGAAAAATAAGCCGGGAAAGTAAAATCCTGCTCTCTGTTTGGAAAGATACCATTTCCTACCAGGATGCCTTCAGAAAGCTTTCAGACAAGGTTTCGGCTGACCTCCAAATGGAATCTGCCATGCAACAGGAAGAGCCGGAGAAGCTACTCGAAGACGATTTATTCCGGCTGTCTGACAAGATTATTATTTCAGGGCTTTGCAGCAAGCTCAGTAACGGCTCGTGGTCGCTCGATGAAACGTTACACATTGTTAAAAACAGGGAAAACAAATACTGGTATTCCGAATACAACGTGTTTTATGCTGCGCTGAAGGAGGCAGCTTCGTTGCTTGCCTTTGTAAAAACTTCATTGCCTGAAAAAATTGAATCTTTCAGCGAAGGTGTTTCCAACTATGCAAAAGAGTGGTACAAAGCCGACCAGTATTACCGAAAATTTATTCAACATTACCGCAAAACAAGCCAGAACCGGGTATTGGAACCGCTGGCACAAAAAATAGAGAAAGTTTATAGTAACCACTGGCTCCTCCCACTAAACAACGAGTGGCAAAAAGTGGTAAACGAACTGGAAAAATGGGACACGTTGCAACGCTATGCCCAACGCCGGTTCTTCAATACGCACATCAAGTCAGTCATAAGCAAGGGATTGCGGATGTTTGTCATTATTTCCGACGGATTCAGGTACGAATGTGGGGAAGAGTATGTAAGGCTTATGGAAAAAGAGCAGCGGTTTAAATCAACGCTCGATTTTGTCTATACCGGGATTCCCTCCTATACCCAACTGGGCATGGCTGCCCTATTGCCAAACAAAAAACTGGAAATTACCGCAGGGACCGATTCCGTTTCGGTGGACGACATCGTTACGTTAGGTATTGCCGGAAGGAATAAAGTTCTGGATCAACTGGAAGGATTCAAGGCCACGGCTATTAATGCAGAGGATTTTATGAAGATGAATGCGGCAACTGAGGGACGTAGCTTTGTGAAAGGATACGATGTTATTTACATCTTCCATAACCGTGTGGATAAAACCGGAGATGAAAAAACCACAGAGAAAAAAGTCTTTGAAGCGGTGCAGGACGAGATGGATTTCCTGGTGGAACTGGTGAAGAAGATTGCCAATATGAATGGTACCAATATGCTTATTACAGCAGACCATGGATTCATTTACCAGAATAACCGCCTTGATGACAGTGATTATTCAGTTGCAGAATTTAAAGGGGAAATTTGGAAGGAATCACGCCGGTTTGTAATTGGGAAAAACCTCCAGGGCGATAAAGGGACTGTTCACTTTACGTCAGAACAACTTGGTTTGCAGGGAGAGGCAGAAGTTCTTATCCCCAAATCTATTAACCGCTTCCGGTTAAAAGGCTCCGGTGCCCGGTATGTACATGGTGGGGCATCGCTGCAGGAAATTACGATTCCGGTTATTAAAATCACAAAAAAACGCCAGGATACAACCCGCCCGGTGGAAATTGACATCATTAAATCAACGGATAAAATTACTACCAATATACTGGCGGTTTCGTTTTTGCAGGCAGAACTGATAAGCAGTGTGGTTTTGCCCCGAACCATCAGGGCAGGCTTATATGCCGGAGAGAACGAACTCATAAGCGACCAGTTTAGTTATAATTTTGATGCATCAGCAGGAACCGAAAGGCAAAGGGAGGTGAAGCACGTATTTCACATCAGTAACAAAGCTAAAGACAAATACAAAAACCAGCGGGTGAAGCTGGTGCTGGAAGTCCCTGTGGAAGGAAGCTCAAAATGGAATCCCTACAAGGAATTTTACTATACCCTGAACATTGGAATTGATAACGAATTTGACGAATGGTGATATGGAAACGGTAAACGATAAACTCAACCGGTATTTTGCAGGAAAGGTTGTCCGCAAAGACCTGACGAAACTGATTAAAGGCAATGCCATCGTCCCCACCTACGTACTGGAATATCTGTTGGGACAATACTGTGCCACCGATGATGAAGATACCATTTTGCACGGCGTGGAAACGGTAAAGGGCATCATTTCAAAACACTTTGTCCACCGAGATGAAGCGCAACTGATCAAGTCCACCATTCGGGATAAAGGCTCGCACCGTATTATCGACAAGGTTTCGGTAAGCCTCAACGATAAAAAAGATATTTATGAGGCATCGTTTGCTAATCTTGGGCTTAACAGAGTCCCCATTTCAGAAGAGATTCTCCGGGGTAATCGCAAGCTCCTTTCAGGCGGGGTTTGGAGTATTGTTACCATGGGTTACATTAAAACGGAAGAGCGGGACAGGTCGCCCTGGATAATTGAAAGCCTGAAACCCATCCAGGTGGCCAATGTTTCGGTTGTTGAATTTAAAGAAGCCCGAAAGAATTTTGCCACAGACGAGTGGATTGATGCCTTGATGCAGTCGCTGGGTCTAAATCCGGAGGAGTTTACAACACGCTCGAAACTGCTTCAGTTAAGTCGCCTGGTTCCATTTGCTGAGAACAATTACAACCTGGTTGAACTTGGACCCAAAGGTACAGGGAAATCTCATATCTATTCCGAAATGTCGCCACACGGAATCCTTATTTCCGGTGGTGAAGTGACGAAAGCCAAACTGTTTGTAAACAACAGCAACGGCGAAATTGGTTTGGTAGGTTATTGGGATGTGGTTGCCTACGATGAATTTGCAGGCAGATCCAAACGGGCAGACAAAGGACTGGTGGACATTATGAAAAACTATATGGCAAATAAAAACTTTTCGCGGGGTACTCAGGTTTACGGCGCTTCTGCCAGTATGGTTTTTGTGGGCAACACCGACCATTCGGTACCTTATATGCTCAAGCACAGCAACCTGTTTGAGGCGCTTCCGCCTGAGTATTACGATACTGCTTTTCTTGATCGGATTCATTCTTATTTGCCTGGCTGGGAAGTCTTGAAGCTCCGCAATGAGATGTTTACAGAAGGTTATGGATTTATTGTGGATTATCTGGCAGAAATTCTAAAAGAGTTGCGTAAAGAAGATCATACCCAGACATACCGGAAATATTTTGAACTTTCTGATTCCATTACTACCCGCGACAAAGACTCTGTTGCAAAAACATTCTCAGGGTTGGTGAAAGTTATCTTCCCCAATGAGGAATTTACTGAGGAGGAAGCCCGGATTTTACTGGATGTATCCATTGAAAACCGGAAAAGGGTGAAGCAGCAGTTGGTAAAGATGGACGAAACGTTCGAAGAAGTTGACTTTAGCTATAAGGTATTGTCAAGCGGAGTAGCAATGGAGGTGGAAACACTTGAAGTGGAAGAAGTTTTTGGGGTTCAAAAGACAAAAACTAAAGAACCTGCAAAGGAAGAACCATCAGAAAACAAATCTCCGGGCATTCAACTGGAACCGGTACAGAAACGTATTCGCGATAACCAGTCGGGTATCTCTTATGACAACCTGTTTGGGGCATACCTGGTAGATGCGACTGATATCCGATTGACAGACCCTTACATTCGCTTTCCGTATCAAATAAGAAACCTGATGGAGTTTGCACGTTTGGTTGCTCAGAAAAAGGATGTTGACACGGAAGTCAAACTGCACCTGGTTACATTCAATGAAGAACCTCACCTGGAAGATACGAAAAAGGCATTTGCGGAAATTGCCGATTCGCTGGAACCTTTGGGCATATTCTTTACCTGGGAATTTAACCCGTTAATCCACGACCGGTCCATCGACATGAACAACGGCTGGAAAATTATGCTCGGCAGAGGCTTGGATATTTTCCAGAGAACCAACGGCAGGTATGATATTGCTGAGTATTGTCAGGAGAAGAGATTATGTAAGTCATGTGAAATTACGTTGCTTTCCATACCAAAACTTTTAAGGTGAGTAAGTTTTGGAATGTGTACCGTCTTAAAACAGAAAAGTTTATAACTTGTTAAACTACAGGTCTTTAATTGAATTATGAAGTAGCAGGAGCAGGATTTGCATCCAAAATCATATGACTATCAAAATTTCTTATAATATTGTAAATGTATTTTGTTTTAGTATTTATAATTGTTATCCTAAAAAAGAAGATAGATTGATTTTTTGTATGTATAAATGTATGGTAAATTTTAAAAACCGTTATATCTTTCTGTAATATAACGGTATAAATTTTCACCTGGTGCCCAGAACAGGACTCGAACCTGCACGTCCAAAAGGACACTGGTCCCTGAAACCAGCGCGTCTACCAATTCCGCCATCTGGGCTCTTTTAAAAGAACGGTTGGTGTTTTTATTCAGCGATGCAAATATAGGAAAACCTTCAAAACAGAGGCCATGTTGAATTAAAATTTTTGGTGTTTCCGGTTTTCTATTTCATTGTGAGCTGGTCACTGCCGGTAATCTTTTCACAATACCGGCATTTCAGGGCAATGGGATTTTTGGAAACCACCTGAAAAAAGGTGGTTATCTCTTCGTTGTTGGTGATACACTGCGGATTGAAACATTTCACAATGCCACGTATGGTTTCCGGTATCTCAACCACCTTTTTTTCAACGACCTGATAATCTTTGATAATGTTGAGTTTTGCATGGGGGGCAATGAGGGCTATCCGGTTTATATCATCGTCTTCAAAATAAGTTTCGGAAGCTTTTATAATTGCTTTCCGGCCCAACTTCCCGCTGTCGAGGTTGGTACCAAAAGTAATCTGGCCTTCCACCTGGTCCAGTCCTAAAATAGCGATGACCTTAAAAAGGTTGCCTGCCGGAATGTGGTCGATCACGGTTCCGTTTCTGATGGCGCTGACTTTTAGTTTCTTCTTCATTCGTTTCAATTTAATGTTATAAATAACGTATCTGACGCGTAAGGAACACTTCAGACCGATCATTTTAGGTTCATGGTATGGGCTATTATCGCCTGCCGGGTAAAAACACCGTTCCTTGCCTGTTCGAAATAGTAGGCCTTTTCATTTTTGTCCACATCGGGATGAATTTCATTCACGCGGGGTAGGGGATGGAGTATTCTCAGATTGGGTTTGGTATTGTTCAGCATGGCATTCCGCAGGATGTATACATTCCTGACCTTTTCGTATTCGATAGGGTCTGAGAAACGTTCTTTCTGGACGCGGGTCATGTAAATGATATCGGCTTCCGAAATAATTTCCGTAAACTCTTTGTGTTCAAAGAAGCGGATTCCTTTTTCCCGGAGGTATAATTTGTATTCCTGGGGCATCTGAAGTTCGTCGGGAGCAATAAAATTAAAAATCGGATTTTCGAACTGCGACATGGCCATGAGCAGGGAATGCACCGTTCTTCCGTATTTAAGGTCGCCAACGATAAAAATGTTCAGGTTGTCAAACGTATGCTGGGTTTTTAAAATTGAATACATATCGAGCAGCGTCTGGGTGGGGTGTTGATTTGCCCCGTCACCTGCATTCAGTACCGGTACAGGGGAGATCTCAGCTGCATACCGGGCCGATCCCTCGAGGGGATGCCGTATGACAATCAGATCGGCATAGCTGCTTACCATCCGGATGGTATCGTGCAGGGTCTCTCCTTTTTTTACACTCAGGTTGTCGGAATCGGCAAATCCGATAATTTTCCCTCCCAGTCTGTTAATGGCCGATTCGAAACTCAGCCTGGTCCGTGTGGAAGGTTCAAAAAAGAGGGAAGCAACCACTTTCCCCGCCAACAGATTCTGATTGGGATTTTTTTCAAATTCCCCGGCCAATTCCATAATACGAAGGTATTCCTCCCTGGTATAATCGGTAATTGATATCAAATCCTTTTTTTTCATGTGATTAAAATTGTATGTTTTTTACGTTATTTCTCAATCAATTCCTCAATTCCGGTCCCGATGCAAATCGGAACTGGAGGGCAAGTGACTTATATTTTACTGGTTTTCTTTTGGTTTCGGTGCTATGGTGATTGGGTGCCTGTTTTATGAGGGGTAATCCTGCCTTTTTATCAAACAAAAAAAAACCAACATTCCCATGGGTATATGTTGGTTTTTTGCATTTAAAAAAAACAGCTCTTTTCAGAACTGTTTCACGCTTCATATAATACAGGATGAAATACAGGGAAACGGGAAAATTTATTGGGTGTGATATACCACCTTTTTGAAGAAATAAAAGGTGTTTGCTGCATTTCATTCGTCTATATTTATAATTATTAAAGAGGACTCATGGTTCCCGCCCCGTCTCACCTCATCCATAAAATTCTCTAGTAATCTTCCCTTTTGAGGGGAGATGTCAGCCATAGGCTGATATCGGGGTGTACCTACCGGGTACTCGTTTCATCGTGTTTTCAAAATTAATGAATTCTGAAATATAAGGATTCATTTTGGTTGGTAGTTATCATCAAATTATCAACATTTTTCTGTTTTCTTTATCCGGTGATTTTTTTGATGTCGACTCCAAACAACCGGGTAAAGATGCTTTCGATTCTTTTAGCTTCTCCTTTTCTTACGGTAAAGCGGATCAGGCAGCTCTCCCTGAAATCGGTAAAAACCGTGTTGATATTTTCGGATTTGATGATTTGCATGACCTCGTTAAGCAGGGGATAGGGAAAGCGGATTTCAAAGGTAGTTTCTATTTTTTTTACAAGGATTTTGTTCTTTCGGATGGCCTCGGCTGTTGCATTTTTATAGGCATTGATCAATCCGCTTACTCCCAGGAGGGTTCCCCCGAAATAGCGGACCACCACCACCAGTGTATTGGTCAGTTCATGGCTCAGAAGCTGCCCGAGGATCGGTTTTCCTGCTGTGGAGGAGGGTTCTCCGTCATCGTTGGCCCGGTAGGATATTTCCCCGGTTCCTATTCGCCAGGCATAGCAGTGATGCCTGGCTTTGTGGTGTTCTTTTCTGATCTCTTCGAGGATCGTTTTAACCTTTTCTTCTCCGGTTACCGGGAAAGCATACGCTATAAATTTGCTGCCTTTGTCTTTGAAGATTCCTTCCGAAGGACCGGCAAGGGTTTTATACGTATCTTTCATACGGTTATAATTGTTTATGTTATTGGATTTATTAACCGCAGAGTTAGCGAAGATTGCGCTAAGTTCGCAGAGAAGTTACAATCAACAGGGAATTTCTTTGCTCCCTTTGCGAAACCGTTGCGTCCTTCGCGGTTAAATAATTCTTTCAAACAACACCCCGATCCCTGTATTCTTCCTTCCTGAGGGGAGATCCCGCAAAGCGGGAGAGAGATGAAACAACCAACATACTCATTTCCTGCCTTCAGGGACAGAGGCAAGACCTGTGATAAAAAAAAACAGGTTTCAGGCCTGCTTTTTACATTTTTAGTTTTTTTTCGATATCCTCGACATACTGTCGGAAGTTTTTGTCTGTATCCTTAAGGTTTGTGACGGTTTTACAGGCATGCAAAACGGTCGCATGGTCTTTGTTCCCGATTTGGGCTCCAATGCTGGCCAGTGAATACTTGGTCAGGCTTTTGGAGAAGAACATGGCTATTTGCCTGGCCTGAACAATTTCCCTTTTCCGGGTTTTTACCTGGAGCGACTCAACCGGCATATTGAAATAATCGCAGACCACCTTGGAAATGTATTCAATGGAAAGTTCGCGTTTTGAGTTCTTAACCAGTTTATTGATCAATTTACTGGCCAGGTCAAGGGTTATTTCCTTTTTGTTGAGCATCGACTGAGCAAGGAGGGACACCAGGGCGCCTTCCAGCTCCCGTACATTGTTGTTGATGTGTGACGCAATATATTCCAGTACCTCAATGCTCAGTACAATGCCGTCCTTATACGTTTTTCGCCGCAGGATCTCCATCCGGGTTTCAAAATCGGGAACTACCAGGTCAGCTGTTAATCCCCATTTAAAACGCGAAAGAAGCCTTTGTTCCATTCCTTTTAATTCAATCGGAGGTTTATCGGAAGTAAGGACCAGCTGTTTTCCCGACTGGTGCAACTGATTAAAGATATGAAAAAAGGTCTCCTGGGTTTTTTCCTTGCCTGCAAATTCGTGAACATCGTCCAGGATGAGGATATCGATCATCTGGTAGAAATTCAGAAAATCGTTCCGGTTGTTATTTCGTGTAGCTTCGGTAAACTGGGTCTGAAATTTATTGGCGTTTACATAAAGAACTACTTTGTCGGGGTATTTTTCTTTGGCTTCAATGCCAATGGCCTGGGCCAGGTGCGTTTTCCCCAGTCCGGAATTGCCATAGATCATCAGCGGATTAAACGCCGTACCCCCCGGATTCTGTGAAACCGCATAGCCGGCGCTGCGGGCCAGCCGGTTGCAGTCCCCTTCAACAAAATTTTCAAACGTATTGTCAGGCTTCAGCTGTGGATCGATACGCAATTTCTGAATCCCGGGAATGATGAAAGGATTTTTTATGGCAGCTTGATCTTCCGGTATCATAGGTATTGTTAACGGTTTGTTATCCAGCCTACTGCTGGTTACCGTGGGGTATTTTACCGTGTATTGAGAATCTTTCTTGTGGTTGCCGATCACTACATTGTATTCAAGTTTGGCTCCTGACCCCAACACTTTGCGAAGCGTCTTGCGTAAAATATCAATAAACTGCTCTTCAAGATATTCGTAAAAAAATGCACTTGGAACCTGGATGGTCAGTACTTTTTCTTCAAGTTTTACCGGTTCAATTGGCTCAAACCAGGTTTTGTAACTACTCGACGGGACATTGTCCCGAATAATTGAAAGACACTTATCCCATGCAATCCAATGCTCTTTACTCATCTTGTAAAGCAAGATTAAGAGGTTCGACAAAAAAATTTTCCCAAATGGTTTCCCAATAACAAAAATTGTGAAAAAAAACTATATAAAAAAATCATTTTGGTCTTGACTTTTTCAATTTCTTTCTATTAATTTCTTTATCAGAGGATTAAAAACAAAAATATTTTTTATTTTTTTAAAATACTGTTATTCAGTAGAATATGTCTAATATGTTGATAGGCGGGGACATAGAAAAAACAAAAATATCAATCTGTTTAAATGGTCGGATGAAGATATGAACAAACCATGTGATTTATTTTTGCAATAGTTGTATGGCTCGTTCCAGTTTTATCTGTTTCCCGTTTTTGAATGCAATAATTTCTGCCCTGGGGAAATTGTCAGTTGCTTTTTCATACAGATCCAGAATTTCATTGTAATGAATGGTTTCCCCTACTCGATAATTGTAGGCATCGCTGGAGATTGATTCATCAACGGTACCCAGTCCGTCAAATATAGGGGAATCCAGGGGGATTGGATTGGGTGTGGAAGTAAGGTGTACCCTGAAAACGATCTCTTCACTGGTATTTTCCGGTGAGGGAGTGATATAAACCTCTTTTCCCAGATCCAGGGCTGAGAAGCTGACATAGCGTTTGGGATTGAGCCTGATATCGCGTGAAAGCCTGTCAAGTTCTTCCGTTAACGCCAGCAGGTTGTCGTAAAGTTCGGTATCATTTAACAGCTTCCCGGCTGTACCTTCCGGTGAATTCAGCTTGACTACAATTTCTTTTACCTGGTTGACTGCATTTGTAACAGACTGTACCAAAGGAGAGTAGGGTATTGCTGCCAGCGAATCACTGACCGCTGCGAGGTTGTCGATTAATGCACTGAATTCTTCCGATTTGTTTTTGAAATTTTCGGTTACCTCGTTCATGTTCTGAACAATGTGGCCTACATTTTCACTTTCCCGTTCGATTAATTCTTTTAACTGAACCGATGTTGCTTCGATGTTTGAGATCGTCTGATTGATGTTTGCAAAACTTTCAGACAGGTTATCCCGTGCGTCCTCGTTAAAAATTACGGTAAGGATGGTAATGGCTGAGTCGATTGTAGCCAGCAATTGTTCTGCTTTTGATTTCAAAGGGAGAACCTGCATGCTGACCTGTTCTTTAAGGTCGCCTTCCACGGCTCCGGGAAGGGTGTCGTTGGGAGAGTACACGATGTCATTTGGATTGTATATCAGCTTGATGGATTTGGTTCCCATAATATCACTGCTGACAATGCGGGCAATGGAATGTACCGGTATTTTTAAATCCCCTTCAACGGAAAAGGTCACCAGGAGATTTCCTGAACCGTCCCTGGTAAACTGGATGGATTTAACCTGTCCCACCTGGTATCCGTTTAAGGTTACTGCATCAGACGGGGCAAGCCCTTCAACCCGATCGTAAATAACGTGGTAATAGCTGCTTGATTTAAAAAAATCGTGTCCTTTCAAATAGCTTAATCCCCATATTAATACGGTGATGGAAAAGACGATCAGGATTCCTAATTTGGCATATTTTGAGATTTTCATAATGCAGTGTTTTTGAACAAAGTTAGGCAATAATTTACTTTTTTGTTTCTTTCAACGCATCTTTTACGGATAGTACCGTATGGTCCCTGAAGGCGACCACAAAAGCACCGCTGAATTTTTGTCCCAACCTGATTTTGTTTTCGGAAGCCTCGCTATAGCTGTTAAAATGACCGATGCAGTATTTATAGAAGTTGCCTGATTTCACTTCAAAGATGTCACGTTCTCCTTTAAAAAGAGGTGATTGCAGATCGCATGGCTGATCGGATGCGGCTACCTGAACGCTAAACCAGATATTCCCGGGTTCCTGTTCAGTGTCCGCATCGGTTGTTGTCTGTTCAGGAAGGGCTTCCGGTTGGCTTTCTGTTTTTTCGGTAAGGATATCCCTGGGAGTGTGTTCCGGATTCTCTGTGGTGCTGACATTCATCAAATATTGACTTTTCTCCTCAATCATTTTTTTGTAAAGGCAGAATGCTTCAAAGATGCTATGGGCAATAGTGGTTTTCCCGGATTCACTGGTTAGGAATTTTTTTTCTGTTTCGTTGCTGATAAAGCCTGTTTCAACCAGTACACCCGGCATGGTTGTTTCGCGAAGCACCAGGAATCCGGCCTGCTTGACTCCCCGGTCTCTCCGTTTGGACAGGGTCGTAAACTGTCTTTGGATCGTGGAGGCAAACTGAAGGCTTTGATCCAGGTATTCATCCTGAAGCATTTCAAACATGATATAGGATTCTGCTGCATTGGGATCGAAGCCTTCGTATGTGGTTGTATAGTTATCTTCCATTAAGATGACGGCATTTTCCTTTTTGGCTATTTCCAGGTTTTCCTGGCTTCGGTGGTATCCCAGCACAAAGGTTTCTGTACCCGAAACCGACCGGATCGCTGTATAATTGGTGTGAATGGATATGAAAAGATCTGCTTTCTCACGGTTGGCTGTTTTGGCCCGTTCATGCAAAGGAACAAATACATCCTTATCCCGGGTGTAAACAACCCGGATTTCCGGAAACGCCTCCTTGAGGTAACGTCCCAGCCGGAGCCCGATATCCAACACAATATCTTTCTCCCGGATCGTTCCTATACTGGTGCCATAGTCCTTCCCTCCATGTCCCGGATCAATAACAACGACATCCAGAGAAGGGGAGTCAGGGGGAAATACAGAAGAATGGACCGGAGTGAAAGCTTGTAACACTATTATTAGAATTACAACCGTTATACAGGATAAATAGTTTTGCAGGTTCATTTTCCGGTTTCTGACAAAAATAGAAATATTAAAATTATTTTGCATTTATTAGCGCTTTTGTATTTTCCTTATGTTTATTTTTGCCACCAGCCACTAATCGTGGAAAAGATATGCGGGTTTGATAAAATTTTATATTATACATATATTGCTCTTGTTCCCTGCTGTTCTGTTAGCCCGGGAGACCCATTCCGACAATGCTGTTTTCCGTTACTTTCCGGATACTGTTTCTACACCAGCTTTTTACGGGGAACCCGTTCTTCAGAACCAGGACTCCATAGCTGCAGATTCAGTTGCGGTTGATTCAGTACAAGCTCCGTTTATTGAGGCCCCTATTGTCTATAACGCTATTGATTCCATTGTATTTTCCGTCGACGGACAAACGGTATACCTGTATAAAAATGCCAAGGTTACCTACCAGGATATTGTGCTTACAGCGGACTATATTGTTCTTGACCTGGATTCCAGGGAAGTATATGCCGAAGGGCTACCTGATACGTCAGGAGTTATGCAGGGGGAACCGGTTTTTCAGGACGGAGGGGAGGAGTATGAATCGAAAACGCTCCGCTACAATTTTGATACACAGAAAGGAATTATTACTGAGGTCAGAACCAAACAGGGCGAAGGATTTATTCACAGCCACCGAACAAAAAAAATCTCAGATAAAGAATTTATCCTCAGGGACGGGAAATACACTACCTGTGACGCTACTCCTCCTCATTTTTACCTGCATCTGACCAAGGCAAAGGTGATCAGGGACGATAAGATTGTCACCGGACCGGCGTATATGGTACTGGAAGGATTCCCGATTTATTTTCCAATTTTGCCTTTTGGTTTTTTCCCAAATACAACGACCTATTCTTCAGGAATTATTATCCCTTCCTATGGAGAAGAAGCAAACCGGGGATTTTTTCTCAGGGATGGCGGCTATTACTGGGCTGCCAATGATTATTTCGACCTGGCCCTTACAGGGGATATCTATTCAAAAAGCTCGTGGGCGGCTAAACTGCATACCAATTACAAACTTTTATACCGTTTTTCGGGTGCTTTTGATTTTAGTTACAATGTAAATGTGACCGGCGAAAAGGGCCTGGATACTTACAAGCGGACTCCTCAGTTCAGGATCAACTGGTCCCACAGCCAGGATCCCAAAGCAAACCCCAGTCGTAATTTCAGTGCAAGTGTTAATTTTTCAACCAGTGGTTTCGATAAGCAAAATTCAACAGCCTATACGGCAGAGAATTATCTGCAAACTCAAAAGTCTTCCAGCATTTCATACTCCAAACGGTGGGAAAACACACCCTTTAATATGTCGGTAAACATGAGGCACAGCCAGAATTCAATGGACTCAACCATAACCTTGTCGTTACCGGAAATGACCTTTTCGATGTCGAAAATCTATCCCTTTAAAAGAAAAAAACAAAGCGGAAAAATGAAATGGTATGAAAAATTAGGATTTAACTATTCAACGAATTTCCGGAATTCCATAGCCAACGTCAGGGAAGATAAACTGTTTGATACCTCTCTTGCAACGGATTGGAAGAACGGAATAAAGCACAATCTGCCGATTTCATTGCCATCTTTCAATCTTTTTAAATACCTGAATTTTTCTCCCGGTTTCAGTTTCAACGAGAAATGGTATTTTAAATCGCTGGAGTATTCCTATGATGAAGAATCGAACCGTGTGGATGTGGACACAGTGCGTGGGTTTAACCGGATTTATGATTATTCGTACAATGTCAGTGCTTCAACCAATATTTACGGAATGTTTATTCCCAAAAATACGAATTCAAAAATACGGGGAATCCGGCATAAACTCACTCCGTCCTTCTCGTTTAGTTACCGGCCTGATTTTGGTAAGGAGAAATATGGGTATTATGTACCTGTTCAGATAAATGAAAGAGGGGAAGTCCGGTACAGAGACCGTTTTGAAGGAGGGATTTATGGTGGATCGCCTTCACGGGGAGCCTCCGGAGCTATCAGTTTCTCAGTGAATAACAATCTTGAAATGAAGGTGTTGGACACACAGGATACAACCCGTACACAAGAAAAATTCAAAAAAGTAAAGCTTATTGACAATCTGAGTCTGAATGGTTCCTATGATCTGATCAGGGATTCACTGAATTTGAGCCTGATCAATATCCGGGGGCGAACGACCATTAAAGGGGTCAGCCTGAATTTTGGAGGGACTATCGATCCCTATGTGATGGATTCGGTAGGCACAGGCGCGGTAAGGGTAAACCGGTATGCCTGGAGTGAAAACCGGGGACTGGCCAAACTGGGCAGGCTCACCAGGGCGAATCTGTCTTTCGGCATGTCTTTCAGCTCCAGGGATATCGGGAAAGAATCTGCCTCGAAACAAGGAAGCAATCAAAAGGACGAAGAAGAGCTGGGAGCCAAAGCTACCAACCAGAATTTCGGCTATGTCGATTTTGATGTTCCCTGGGATATTCGGTTTGATTATAACTTTAATTACACCAGGCCTAATCCGTATGAGAAAGGCCGGTTTTCCCAGACGGTCAGCTTCAGCGGGAATCTGTCCCTGACACCCAAATGGCGAATGTCGATGAATAGCAATTACGATATCATGGCCGGGGAATTTTCATTTACCACTTTTAATGTACACCGGGATCTCCACTGCTGGAGCATGAACTTTAGCTTCGTGCCTTTCGGGTACCTTAAAAGCTATAGCTTTACCCTGAGTGCCAATTCCGGGATGCTGAGAGATTTGAAAATTGATAAACGGCGAAGTCATTACGATAGCAGTTACCGATAAAATAAAGAATCTACCTTCAAAGAAGGTGGGTTTATTTAGTCCGAAGACCGAAGACCGAAGACCGAAGTGTTCTTTACTCCTGACTTCCGTCTTCGGACTTCGGACTTCGGTCTTCCGTCTCCGGTCTTCCGTCTTCGGACTTCGGACTTCGGACTTCGGTATAACAAACAATGACTCCATTCATATACAGGCAAAGCAAAATACATTACCACGCGGATAGGACGTGGATTACCATTACAAATGAACCATTCAATAACCATGAAAAAGATCATCAGTACCAGCAAAGCCCCTAAGGCTATAGGGCCTTACAGTCAGGCAGTTGAAGCAAACGGCATGCTCTATGTGTCGGGGCAGGTGCCCCTGAATCCCGAAACAGGAACGGTGGTTGAAGGAGGCATCAAAGAACAAACCACACAGGCAATGAAAAATATCGGGGAAATTCTGAAAACCGCCGGGTATGGTTATTCCGATGTGGTGAAAACAACATGCCTGCTGCGTACCATGGATGATTTTGCCGCTATGAATGAGGTATATGGGAAATACTTTCCTGCAGATCAGCCGGCACGGGCTGCTTTTGCTGTGAAAGGCCTTCCGCTGGATGTCCTGATTGAAATTGAAACCGTAGCTGCAAAATCATAGCTCCGGAAATCTCTGCGCCCGTTAAAGGGGCAGAACTATTTGGGGAGTTTTTTAAAAAGCAAAGGTCAAAAGCCGGATTTTCCAACTCTTGACCTTCGATGTAAGGCTTTTTAACCCCTTAGAGCAGGTTTTTTTATTCCCCAACCACTTCGAATTCCAATTCTACAATTACTTCTTTATGCAATTTGATTTTAGCCGTATATTTCCCGACCTCCTTGATGTGGTCATCGGGAAGAAGGATTTGTTTGCGGTCTATTGAAAAACCCTTCTTGTTGATCGCTTCAGCCAGCATAATGGAATTCACTGATCCGAAAATTTTACCTGAAGAACTGGTCTTGGCTCCGATTTTTACCTTTTTGTTTTCAAGTTTTACAGCAATCGCTTCTGCTTCTTTCTTCAGTTTTTCTTCTTTGAAAGCCTGCTGTTTTTTATTTTCCGCGAGTATTTTTTTTGCTGACGCAGTGGCTTTAATAGCTATCTTTTTAGGTATCAAGTAGTTACGGGCATATCCGTCCTTGACTGTTACCAGGTCGTCCTTTTGTCCCAGGGGTTCTATATCCTGTAAGAGTATTATATCCATACCGTATTCTCCTTTTATTTCATCAAATCGGTTACAAACGGAAGCAACGCCAGGTTCCGGGCTCTTTTGATGGCCCTGGATACTTTGCGTTGATATTTTAATGACGTGCCGGTGAGCCGGCGGGGTAAGATCTTTCCCTGTTCATTGAGGAATTTTTTCAGAAACTCAGGGTCTTTATAATCCACGTATTTGATGCCATTCTTTTTAAAACGGCAATACTTCTTTTTTTTGATCTCAACTGACGGGGGCGTCAGATACCTTATTTCAGACTGATTATTGGCCATCTTCTGAACCTCCTTCCTTTTTTTGTTTCATCAGATTTCTTCTTTTTTCGCTGTAAGCAATCGCATATTTATCAAGTTTCACGGTAAGGAACCGGATAATGCGTTCATCCCGCCGGAATTCAGTTTCCAGTTTGGCGATCATATCCGGTTGTGCTTTAAACTCAAATAAATGATAAAAACCTGTGGATTTGTGCTGGATGGGGTAAGCCAGTTTTTTCATGCCCCAATCCTCTTCATGGACGATCTCCCCTCCGTTGGAAGTGATGATGTCCCTGAATTTTTTTACCGCTTCCTTCATCTGTGGCTCAGATAAAACGGGAGTAGCTATGAAAACGGTTTCGTATTGATTCATCATAAAACACGTATTTAATTAAATAATGGTTTTTTAAGTCGCGCAAAATTAAAAATAAATTGGTATTTATCAAACAGAACGGTTTCTTTTACTGAATTCTTTTTAA